>JAZNGA010000036.1:0-26377 GCA_045576235.1 Clostridia bacterium | reverse complement strand
CACATCGACGGGGAGGTTTGGCACCTCGATGTCGGCTCATCGCATCCTGGAGCTGAATTCGGTTCCAAGGGTTGGGCTGTTCGCCCATTAAAGCGGTACGCGAGCTGGGTTCAGAACGTCGTGAGACAGTTCGGTCCCTATCTGTCGCGGGCGCAGGATATTTGAAGGGAGCTGTCCTTAGTACGAGAGGACCGGGATGGACGCACCACTGGTGTATCAGTTGTCGTGCCAACGGCATGGCTGAGTAGCTACGTGCGGACGGGATAAACGCTGAAGGCATCTAAGCGTGAAGCCCCCCTTAAGATAAGATATCCCATTGCTTAGCAAGTAAGGTCCCATATAGACTATATGGTTGATAGGTCAAGGGTGTAAGTGCAGTAATGTATTTAGCTGATTGATACTAATAGACCGAGGGCTTGACCAATAATCTGGTTAAGAGAATTGTATGAGTAGAGAAAATCCTAAGAAGAGATAAAGTTTTTTACATTGTTTGGTTTTGAGGGTACTGAGGTACTCGAATAACCGGTGGCGATAGCGAGGAGGGTCCACCCGTTCCCATCCCGAACACGGCAGTTAAGCTCCTTAGCGCCGAAGATACTTGTTGGGCAACCGACCGGGAAAATAGGACGCTGCCGGTACTGACTTAAGAGCGAAGCACTTAGCTTCGCTCTTTTTTTGTATGAAAAACACCTCTATACTCTTATGCACAATATTGTGATATTCATTATAGAAATGGATATTTTTTTTAATTTTTAGTTTAAATTATTGATGATTTTTTTAAAAAAACAATAAGAAAATTTTCCATATGTCTTGCTTTTTTTTATATAATATTGTAGAATTATACTTGGAAGTTTTTTTAGTTTATAAAATCATAAAAAAAGGAGTTTCTCTTATGAAAACAGGTTTTTCAAAAATTTGCATTAACCCTCCCTATGGAGCACCAATATCAGGCTACTATGAACAGCGCTATGTTAAAGGCATTACAAGCAGTCTCTACACAAGAGCGGTTGCGTTTGATGACGGAAACAAAAAAGCGCTTGTAATTGCAATTGATATTTGTTTGCTTCCTCTGGAGCTTTGTGATAGAATCAGGAATGATATTTTCAAGGCGACAGGGGTTGAAAGGGATGCAATTTTTATGAACTTTTCACACACTCACACAGGTCCTCTTGTGGGTCAGAATTTTGCAACCGATGACAAAAGTTCAGAGGAATATGATGAGTTTTTCTTTTCCTGTGTTCGTGATGCTGCTATTTATGCTATAGATGACCTTTGTGAATCAAAACTAGAAATCGGAGAAACTGTTGCTAAAAACATTTCATTTATTCGTCGCTATCGCATGAAAGATGGTTCTGTTGTCACAAATCCCGGCCCTCATAATGATAACATATTAGAGCCCCTCGGCACACCTAATGAAGCGCTTAAGCTTGTTAAAATTGTGCGTGATGGTAAAAATGATATCGCTATGATAAACTTTGGAACGCATGCTGATTCAGTTGGCGGAGAATACATTAATGCTGACTTCCCCGGCTATGCCTGCGATACGGTTGAAGCAGCTCTCCCCGGGACAGATGCCATATTCCTCATAGGACCTCAGGGTGATGTTAACCATGTTAATGTTAACACTGGCGTGGGCGAAAGGGCAATTTTAAAAGACCTTGACACGGTTTGTCCTCACAGTGATGCACACGCAAGGCACATGGGAAGAGTTATAGCAGGTGCTGTGCTTTCAATTTATTCTATTACTGAAGAAATGAAAACTGATAAAATTACATATGGTTCAAAAATTGTTAACCTTCCGTCAAATCAGGACAACGACCGATTGGATGAGGCAAAAAGAATATGTGAGCTATATGATACAGGAAGAAAAGATGAGCTTCCATATAAGGAAATGGAGCTTGTGACAGTTGTTTCGGAGGCATGTCGAATTGTCAGACTCCAAAATGGTCCTGACTCCTTCCCGTTCCTTCTTTCAGCAATTAAGATAGGTGAGCTTGTTTTTGCAGGCATTGGTGGAGAACCATTTGTTGAAATTGGAGTCCGCATATCAGAACAGTCTCCGTTTGAAAACACCATCGTTTGTGGCTTGACTAATAATTATGGAGGCTATATTCCTACAAGTTCGTGCTATGACGAGGGTGGTTATGAACCTCGAACCACGGATATAAAACGAGGCGGCGACGACATAATCGTTGATGGAATGACAGAGCTTTTGAAATCACTTTAAAAGATTGTAAAAAACATTAAAAAGTTATAATATAAAAAGGGAAAATTTATCATGAAAACAGGTTTTTCAAAAATTTGCATTAATCCTTCATATGGTGCACCAATAATAGGATATTATGAGCCGCGCTATGTTAAAGGCATTACAAGCAGCCTCTACACAAGAGCAGTTGCGTTTGATGATGGAAATAAAAAAGCAGTTATAATTGCAGTTGATGTCTGCTTTTTAGTTGTTTCATTCTGCGAGAGAATAAAGGATGAGATTGTTAAAGCGACAGGAATTGAAAGAGATGCAATCTTCATAAACTTTTCACACACTCACACAGGTCCTGTTGTTGGAAACGACCACGCATCTGACAGAAAAGGCTCGGACGCTTATGACGAGTTTTTGGTTAACTGCATCCGTGATGCTGCTGTCTATGCAATAGATGACCTTTGTGAATCAAAAATTGAAATTGGGAAAGCTGAAGCTAAAAACATTTCATTTATTCGTCGTTATCGCATGAAGGATGGCTCAGTTCTGACAAATCCCGGTCCTCATAATGATAATATCCTAGAACCTCTCGGCACGCCCAACGAAACACTATCTCTTATTAAAATAGTGCGTGATGGCAAAGATGATATAATTATGCTCAATTTCTGGACACATCCTGACTCAATCGGTGGAGAATACATAAATGCTGACTATCCCGGTTATGCTTGCGCAACTCTTGAAAGCGCTCTGCCGGGAACAAAGTGCATTTTTTTAATTGGCCCTCAGGGCGATGTTAATCATGTTAACATCAACACTAGCCCGGGTGAAATGGCAATTTTAAGAGACCTTGACACAGATGTTCCTCACAGTGATGAGCATGCAAGACACATGGGTAGAGTCTTAGCCGGTGCTGCACTTTCAATCTGTTCAATCACGGAAGAAGTGATGGCAGATAAAATTTCTTATGGCTCAAAAATTGTGAATCTTCCTTCAAATCAGGAAAATGATCGTCTGGAAGAAGCAAGAAAGATTTGCGAGCTTTATGATGCGGGAAGAGAAAAAGAGCTTCCCTATAAAGAAATGGAGCTTGTGACAGTTATTGCAGAAGCACGGCGCATTGTGCAGCTTGAAAATGGCCCTGAATCTTTTCCGCTCTTGCTTTCAGCAGTTAAGATTGGCGAACTTGTTTTCGCGGGCATAGCTCAGGAACCATTTGTTGAAATCGGTGTCAGAGTTTGCGAACAATCTCCGTTTGAAAAAACTGTTGTATGTTGCTTGACAAACGGTGATTGCGGATATATTCCCACAAGTCGTTCTTATGAAGAAGGCGGTTATGAAGCCCGAAGCTCGATTTTAAAACGAGGATGCGATGACATTGTTGTTGATGGCATGACAGAGCTTTTGAAATCACTTTAAAAGATTGTAAAAAACATTAAAAAAATTATAATAAAAATATAAAAAAGGAGATTATCTCATGAAAACAGGTTTTTCAAAAATTTGCATTAACCCACCATATGGTGCGCCGATGGTGGGCTATTATGAGCCGCGTTTTGTTAAAGGAATCACAACAGACATCCATGCAAGAGCTGTTGCATTTGATGACGGAAACAAAAAAGCAGTTATTATTTCAGTTGAGCTTTGCTACCTTGTGCTTGAGCAATGCGATAAAATCAGAGATGAAATTGCTGAAGCGACAGGACTTGACAGAGATGCAATTTTCATTAATTTCACACATATTCACACAGGGCCGATTGTCGGAAAGGATTTTGCTTCTGAGCTTAAGAGTTCTGCTGCATATGATGAATTTTTGTTCAAGAGCATTCGTGATGCTGCGATTTATGCTTTAGATGACCTTTGTGAATCAAGAATTGAGACAGCTGAAACTGTTGCAAAAAACATTTCATTTATCCGCCGCTTCCGTATGAAAGACGGTTCTGTTTCGACAAACCCCGGTCCACATAACGATAATATATTAGAGCCTCTCGGCACACCAAATGAAAAATTAAAGCTTATTAAAATAGTGCGTGATGGTAAAGATGACATAGTTATGATTAACTTTGGAACGCACTCTGATTCAGTTGGCGGAGACTACATAAATGCAGATTACCCCGGCTATGCTTGTGATACGCTCGAAAAAGCTATTCCCGGCACTAAGGCTATATTTATTTTAGGACCACAAGGTGACGTTAACCATGTTAATGTTAACACGACAAAGGGCGAGATGGCGATTTTAGACTACCTTGACACAGTTTGCCCTCATGGAGACAAACAAGCACAGCATATGGGAAAAGTCTTAGCAGGTGCGGCTCTTTCAATTTATTCAATCACAGAAGAGGTTAAGACAGATAAAATTTCCTATAGCTCAAATTTCGTGAATCTTCCTGCAAATCAAGATAACAGTCGTCTTGATGAAGCGAGAAAAATCTGCGCGCTTTATGATGCAGGAAGAGAAAAAGAGCTTCCATATACGGAAATGGAGCTTGTGACAGTTCTTGCAGAAGCTCGTCGAATTGTGCAATTAGAAAAAGGTCCTGAATCTTTCCCGTATCTTCTTTCGGCACTTAAGATTGGCGACCTTGTTTTTGCGGGAATTGGCGGAGAGCCATTTGTTGAAATCGGCATAAGAATTGAAGATGAATCTCCATATAAGGACACCATCGTATGCGCTTTGACAAACAATTCGGGCGGCTATGTTCCCACAAGCAGTGCATATGACGAGGGTGGCTACGAAGCACGAGGCACTGTTTTTAAAAAAGGCAGTGACAATGTTATCGTAGATGGCATGACAGAACTTTTAAAGTCACTTTAATTTAATCGAAACATAAAAAAACGAGAGTCTTGAGGCTCTCGTTTTTGTTATCTATGCTTCTGTGTAGCTTCCTAAGTATGTAAAATGTTCTGATTCTTCTGAAAGCGAGGATAAGAGCTTGATGACCTGTTCATCATAAACAGATGCGAACATATCGAAATAGAACATAAACTCAAAATCAGTTCCGGGAATTGGTCGGCTTTCAAGCTTGGTTAAGTTAAGACCGAGTGCCGAGAATTTTGCAATCAATTCATAAAGAGCGCCCGGCTTATGAGATGCTGTGAGCATGAGGCTGATTTTATCAGCGCCCGGATAAATTTCAAGCTCCTTTGAGATGCATATGAAACGCGTGTAGTTATTATCATTATCCTGAACATTTTCTTTGAAAACAGAAAGTCCGTAAAGCGCCGCACAGTCTTTTGATGAAAGCGCCGCAACATCGCATCTGTCTGATTCGGCAACAGTTTTAGCGGCAAGAGCAGTGTTTTCGCAAATCGTGATTTTCGCAGAAGGGAACTGCTTTAAAAATTCGCTTGACTGACCGATTGCCTGCTCGTGAGAAAAGATTTCCTTGACTTTGGAAATATCGGTGTTTGGTTTTATGAGCAGTGAGTGATTAACTCTGTATTTAATACTTTTTGCAATGTAGAATTTATATTTCTTCATGAGGTCATAAACCTTGTTCACAGAACCGTAGGAACTGTTTTCAATCGGAAGAATTCCATAGTCACAAAGCCCTTTTTCAACTGCAGAGAAAACTCCTTCGAAGTTATTGAAATACATAATGGAGGGAAGTGAAAAAAGCTTGTCGCAAACAATCTGTGAATATGCTCCTTCTACGCCCTGACACGCAACAACTGCTTTTTTAGGGAAGGTTTTGGGAGTTTTTTCGATTGCTTTGTTGATTTTTTCTTGGAGCTTAGTGCTGTCTGTCATATATTGCATCTGATATGAGCGGCTGAGGTCAAAAATCGTGGAATATAGCACCTTTGTCTGACTCTGGAGCTCTTCACCTGTGATTTCTGCAACGCGATTTATAATTTCTCGTTCTCTTGACTGATTTAAAATCGTCTTGTTTTCTTTTTTCTTTACTTCTGCCACTTTTTTAGCACATTCCATACGCTTTTTAAAAAGAGTGGCAAGCTCTGTGTCAATTAAGTCAATCTCTTTTCTGATTTCATCCAAACTCATAATATTCTTCCTTTCAACTATATATTACAAATCATATCTAAAACAGCGATTGCCGCTGCCGCTTCAACACACACTGCTGCTCTGTGAACAATGCATGGGTCATGTCTGCCATAAATTTCCAAAACGGAATTTGTTTTGTTTTCAAGGCTCACGGAGTCTTGTTTTTTTGCTATTGACGGTGTGGGCTTGAATGCCACCTTAAAAACTATCGGCATACCTGTCGAAATGCCGCCTATGACTCCGCCTGCGTTGTTTGTTCTTGTTTTGATGATGCCGTCGTCATAATAATATGAATCATTGTGCTCTGAGCCGCGCATTTCAGCTGCCTTAAACCCAGCACCAAATTCAATTCCGCGCACAGCAGGAATTCCAAAAACTATTTGCGAAATTTTGTTTTCAATTCCGTCAAACATCGGGTCGCCAATGCCTGCGGGCAGACCAATAATAGAACATTCAACAATGCCGCCGACTGAGTCAAGCTCATCTTTAGCTTTTAAAATCTCTTTTTTCATTTCCTCGCCCTTTTCATCATTTATGACGGGAAAATCTTTTTTTGCCACTTCATCCAGGAGTTTTTCAGAGATGTTTGTCATGCAGAATGCATCATCTGAAATCCCTGCAATCTTATAGATGTGAGAACCGACTTCGATGCCCTTTCTTTTTAAAATTTGTTTTGCGCAAGAGCCTGCAAAGCAAAGTGGCGCCGTCAGCCTGCCTGAGAAATGACCGCCTCCTGCCACATCATTTGCTCCTTTATATTTAATAAAAGCAGGGTAGTCAGCGTGGGAAGGACGGGGAACATCAATTAAATTGTCATAATCTGATGAGCGGACATTTGAATTTCTGATTACAGCACAAAGCGGAGCTCCACATGTTTTTCCGTTTTTCAGCCCTGAAAGAATTTCGGGCGTGTCTGCTTCTTTTCTGGATGTGGAAAGATTGTTTTTCCCAGGAGCTCTTCGCGCCATAAAAGCCATAATCTCATCTGAATCTATTTCCTCTGCAGGAGGAAGACCATCAATGACAACGCCGATTGCCTCTGAATGAGACTGACCGAAAATTGAAATTTTCACATTTTGTCCAAAGTTAGATGACATTAAAAACACCTCCAAGTTGTCTGTAATGCTCAAAAAAGTCAGGATATGATTTTTCCACGGCTTCTGCACCGCAGATTATAACATCTTTCGAACAAACAGTTCCTGCGATTGCCGCCATCATAGCGATTCTGTGGTCGTTAAAGCTATGAACCTTGCCGCCTTTAAGCTTTGTCTTTCCGTTGATGACAAGCCTTGAATCTCCTTCAACATAGACATCAGCGCCAAGCGCTGAAAGCGTTTCCGTCACTGCTTTAAGCCTGTCAGATTCCTTGATTTTGAGTCTCTCAACGCCTGTTAAAATCGTCTGACCATCCGAAACGGCAGCAACAGCTGAGATTATGGGAACAAGGTCAGGGATATCTGTGCAATCAAGCTGAATTTTTGAAAGCTTTCCTGTTTTGAGATGAACATCATTTCTGCCTTTTGAGACTTTAGCACCAAAGCTTTCAAGAATTGTGATGATTTGCTTGTCTCCCTGGAAAGAGTCAAAATTTAAATTATCTATTTTAATTTCACCGTTCATTGCGCCCGCACAAAGCCAAAAAGCAGAGTTTGACCAATCTCCTTCAGGCGCGAGCTGTTTTGGAGATATATATTTCTGGTTTCCTTTTATAATATATTCGTTTTCCGCTTCACATATCTCTATGCCGAAAAGCTTTAAGGTTGCGAGCGTCATATTAACATAACCCTTTGACTGAAGCGGAGAGGTTAAAATGATTTTGCTGTCCTCATCACATAGCGGAAGGGAAAACAAAAGCCCCGAAACAAACTGAGAGCTGATGTTGCCTGCAAGCCTATATGTTCCTCCCCTGATGCGACCATTTGTTGTGAGCGGAAGAGTGTCTCCAAAGATTTCGCATCCGTGATAAACCATCTCTCTGCAAAGCTCAGAAAGAGGTCTTTCGGGGAGTCTTCCTTTTCCGATGAAGGTTGGATTTTTGCAAACAAGATTTGCAAGAGGGAAGAGAAATCTTAAGGTTGAGCCACTCTCGTTGCAGTCAAGAACGGGAGAAATTTTGTTTCTGCTGATGGGGGAGACGATGAAAAAACATCCGTCTCTTTCCACTTTTCCACCCATTGCCTCTATGCACGAGATGGTGGCGTCGATGTCTTTTGATGTGTTATCAATTCTGATTTTTGTTTTGCTTTCTGCAAGGGATGCACAAATAAACGCTCTGTGTGCATCCGATTTTGAAGTTATTGCAGAAAGTGAGCCTGACAGACTATGAGGGCTTATTTTAACATCCAACTCTATTCCCCCATTCCAAGTGCGATAAAATCTTTTATATTGTCTATGTCAACATCGTGCATAACACAACTTCCGATTTTCTCGGGAATTACGAATGTGACCGTGTTTTTAATTCTTTTTTTGTCGTTTAAGATGACGGAAGAAAGCTCGTCTGCTGAAAATTCTGAAGAGATGGGAAGCGAGCACTCTTTCAATACAGAAATGATTTCGTCTTTCGTTCCTTTTTCTGAAAGCCCTGACTTTTCAGAGGCCGCTGCAACAATTGCCATACCGATTGCGACAGCGTGACCGTGTGAAATTTTGTAGTTGCTGCACTTTTCAACAGCGTGACCAACTGTGTGACCAAGGTTTAAAAGCTTTCTCATACCGCCTTCAAACTCATCGTTTTCAACAACATATCCCTTGATTTTCACGCAGGAAAAAACGATTGAAGCAAGGTCATCTAAATAGCTTCCGTCTTTGAATTTATTAAAAAGAGAAGAGTCTTTGATAATTCCCGATTTGACAGCCTCGCTAACACCATCAGATAAAACTGAAGGCGGAAGCGTCTTGAATGTGTCGGGATCGCATAAAACGAGAGAAGGCTGATGAAAAGCTCCTGCGAGATTTTTGCCGCTCTTTAAATTTATTCCCGTTTTGCCGCCGACTGACGAATCGACAGCCGCTAAAAATGTTGTCGGAATCTGAATAAATTTAATTCCGCGCAGATATGTCGCCGCGGCAAACCCGGCAAGGTCGCCCGTGACACCGCCGCCGAGAGCCAAAACAACATCTTTTCTTGTCATTTTAAGCTCTGCCATATAATTTAAAATGTCTGAATATGTTTCAATTGTTTTTGATGCTTCGCCATTTTTAAAGACAAATTTATATGTCGTAAACCCTGCCTCTTTCAGAGAATTTTCCAGTTCTTTAAAATAGAGCTTATCAACTATGTCATCTGTGATTATCAATGCATTGCAGAGAGGAATGGTTTCTTTTAAAAGCTTTCCTGCTTCTTTCAAAACCCCTTGCTCTATTATAACATCATATGGTCGAGACACATTAATTCTGACCTTCATTGTGATTGCCCCCTTTTTTCAGCGGATGCCTTTGCTTCTTTGCCTTCTTTCAGAAGATTAAAAAGAGTCGCTTCATCGCCTGACTTTATGGCAGATGAATATTCTGAAAGTCTCCTGATGAGTTCGTCAATTTCATTTGCGAGCGCTTTTTTGTTAGACAGAAAAAGCTCAGTCCACATAGCCTCATTCAGCTTGGCAACTCTTGTCATATCCTTATAGCTTCCTGCTGAAAAACCTCTGTGATGCGTTGCTGTCGGACTTTTAATATATGCACTTGAAACAACATGAGCAAGCTGCGATGTGAAAGCAATCATCTTGTCATGCTCTTCAGGTGTTGTGATTTGAATTCTTGAAAAACCGATGCTGACCCAAATTTTTTTAAGAGTCTCCAGAAAACTGATATCTGTGCAGTCATAAGGCACAAGTATCATGGAAGCGCCTGCAAAAAGGTTCTTTTTTGAATAGTCAAAACCTGAAAATTCGCGGCCTGCCATAGGATGACCGCCGACAAAGGTGAATTCAAAATCAGAGCAAGCTTCCCAGATGGGCTTGCAAACGCTTTCCTTGACTCCGCATGTGTCAAAAACGAGCGCACCCTTTTTAAATAGCGGTGCATTTTTTATGATGTAGTTAACTGTGTCAGATGGATAAATTGCAGTTATTACAATGTCGCAGTCACCGATGTTTTCATCAGTGAGCGGCTCGTCAATGGCCTCTACGAGCTTAGCCTTGAAAACGACTGATTTATCCTTATCCGTTCCGAAAATTTTATGCTCGCCCGTTTCTTTGAAGGCTTTGGCAAGAGAGCCGCCAATCAGGCCGAGACCTACAATTGCAATGTTCATTTCATTATTCCTCTCAAATGCAGTTATTTAAGCTTATAAGAATAGGGCAGAATTGAGTTTATGCAATCAACAAGCAACTTGAATTCTGAAGGGGTGATTGATTGCTGACCATCACAAAGCGCATGAGCGGGGTCATGATGAACCTCAATGATTAAGCCGTCAGCCCCTGCCGCTGTCGCCGCAAGCGCCATAGGTTTAACAAGGGAGGCAATTCCTGTTGCGTGGCTCGGGTCAACAATAACAGGGAGATGAGACATTTTTTTAATCAGCGGAATTGCTGATAAATCAAGAGTGTTTCTCGTGTATGTTTCAAATGTTCTGATGCCTCGCTCACAGAGAATGACTTTTTCGTTTCCACCCGCCATAATATATTCAGCACTCATTAAAAGTTCCTGAATTGTGCTCGAAAGCCCTCTCTTTAAAAGAATTGGTTTATCAATTTTTCCAAGCTCTTTTAAAAGCTCAAAATTCTGCATATTTCTTGCGCCGACCTGAATTATGTCAACATTTTCAAAGAAGGGAAGCTGTGAAGGGTCCATGATTTCCGTGACAATTGGCATGTCAGCTTCGCTTTTTGCTGCTGATAAAAGCTCTAAGCCTGCTTCTCTCAACCCCTGAAAAGCATAAGGAGATGTTCTGGGCTTGAAAGCGCCGCCTCTTAAAAACTGCGCGCCTGCCTCTTTGACTAATTTGGCAACATTTGTAATCTGTTCTGCAGATTCAATGGAACAAGGGCCCGCAATAAGGGCAAAATTGCCTCCGCCGATTTTCCTTCCGCTCACATCAATTACCATGTCTTCGGGGTGAAATTTTCTGTTGGCGTTTTTGAAAGGCTCTGCAATTCGCTTGACATCTTCGACAATGTCGAGTGCTGAGATAAGGTCAATGTCAACGACCGTTGTGTCTCCTATAAGCCCTAAAACGGTATGATGTGTTCCCTCTGACACATGAATACTTAAATCCATGCTCTTCAGCCATGCAATAAGGTTGTCAAGCTGATTTTTTTCAGGATTTTCCTTTAAAATTACTATCATAAACTCATCTCCAATAAAAAAATCAAAATAAAAAACTCCACAGCGCATTCACTGTGGAGCAGATTTCAAATAAATATCAAAAAATCAAGCACTCTCAGTTTACAGTGAACACAAAACAGACTTGTTCGTAAAAAAGTACGAAAAGCCGTAATAAAAGTATCCAAATGTAAACTTCTGGTTGTTCATTTTAAACTCCTAAAAAATGTCTGATTCTTTCATTTTAAAGTAGTATATCACAAAAATTAATTATTGTAAAGAGGAAAAATGAATAAATTATAAAATAATTTGTGATTTGTGCATTTAGATTTGACTTTGTGGGAAAATGCATATATAATTATATATGTAAAATATAATATGGGGACGCAACGGTTTCGACGGGGGCGCGAAGGCGTCGGGAGCGAGTAGTGGTGCGGTGCCACTTTAAAAGCCGCAATTTTTTAAATTTAAACGCTAACACAGAATTAGCTGCTGCCTAATTTTTGGCAGCTGTCCTGCCTTATTTACTGCGCATAAGGTAAGGGCATCGAATTAGCAGTGAACATGAATGTGCAAAGCTTTGAGCACATCAGGTATTAATGAAGCTACTGAAGAGGCGAGCTTGCTTGTGAGCTTTCCTCGGAGGGAATGTTAATCATAAGCTGCACTCGGAGAGCCTGATGACGGAACGCTTTCGGACAGGAGTTCAATTCTCCTCGTCTCCACCAACGACTTTCACGTCATATTAAGAAATGAATGCATTGTCTAGTATAAAATTTCTGCTATACAATGCATTTGTTTTTTATCCATTTACAAAACACGAAAAAGGGGGATACTACATTGACAACACAGAATATATATCCTGGCACAGCACGAGAAAATTATAATTGTGGAACGTACGCACAAATTGCAATCAATAATTACTACGAAGCCAAAAAATTATATACAACAATTATAAATGATAATTATGATATTAGTGATTTTGAATTTCAATGCCAAATGGAGCGTAATATTATAATCACTTGTGTTTTTGCAGCTATGTCTATAGAATCTTTTTTGAACAACTACGCCTCAGCATGTTTAGGGGATGATGAGTTTTATGATAACTTTGATAAATTATCGGTAATTAGTAAATTTCAATTAGTAGTAAAATTTTTATTAAAGAAAGATATCGATAAAGGGAAAGCCTTTTTTTCTAATTTAAAATCCTTAATCAAACAAAGAGATACCTTTGTACATAACAAAAGCAGACAGTTTATACTCCAAAAGTATATATCTGAAGTAGATGAATTTAATGAACTCTATGAATTTCAAACAGTAAAGGAAACACCAACATTAGATAAAAAGGAAATCAAGGAAGAAATGATGATAGCTCAAACGGCAATCAAAGCTATGAGAGATTTTGCTCACTTTTTTGATAGCTCAGATGCAAGTTCTCACGCATTAGCCTTGTTTTTTAAAAAATATAATCCCGAAGAAATTCGAGAGGTATACTATAATGAAGTGATAAAGGAATTTCATATATAATATCTTCCCTTACAATCCTTGCATAAAGTCATATATAGCAGATACTACTTACTGTTTAAAGTTTAGTCATTCCTTGCAATTTAATAACTTTTTGCAGAGTGTTGTAAGTTTTATTTCAAACATATATTATATTATTGAAAGCCAATAGGTCCATTAACACCTATTGGCTTTTACTATTTCAACGAAAGGGAGTTAAAGATGAACGGAAAACAAGGATTAAGAGTCGTATTATATGCAAGATTTTCGTCTGACCTTCAGCGTTATGAAAGTATTGATGCACAGATAAGAGCTATGAAAAAATACTGCGAACAAAACCGCATGATTATAGTAGATACTTATGTAGATGAAGCAAAGTCAGCTACCAATGATAAGCGACCATCATTTCAACGTATGATTGAGGATAGCAAAAATCATTATTTTGATGGCATAATAGTTCACAAGCTTGACCGATTTGCAAGAAATCGTTACGATTCTGCGATGTATAAAAGAACTCTAAGACTAAACGGGGTAAGGGTTTTTAGTGTGCTTGAAAATTTAGATGATTCTCCTGAATCGATTATGCTCGAATCTCTCCTCGAAGGTATGAACGAGTATTATTCAAAAAATCTTGCAAGAGAAGTAATGAAAGGATTAAGAGAAAATGCTCTCCAGTGCAGACATACTGGTGGCACGCCTCCGCTTGGCTATTATGTGAACGAAGATAAAAAACTATCTATAGATGAAAAGGAAGCTGATGCGGTAAGACTGATATTTGATAGATTTGCACACGGATACTCATATGATGATATCATATCAGAATTGAATCATAAGGGGTACTATACTAAGTGCGGAAATCTATTCAAAAGAAATTCACTATACAGTATATTGACAAATGAAAAATATTCAGGTGTATATGTTTTTAATAAATCTTCAAGTAAAAATGCATTTGGAAAAAGAAATACACATTTATATAAAGATGATGAATCAATTATTAGAGTTCCAAATGGCTGCCCTCAGATTGTAGATACAGAAATCTTTAATAAGGTACAAGAACGGATTTCAGAGAATAAATCATTGACAGGGTACTATATTGCAAAACATAAATACACTTTTACAGGATTAATATTCTGCGGTTACTGTGGGAGAAGGCTTCATGGCAACCGAAAATATAGCGGACGCAATAAATCACTGCTTGTCACATATCGTTGTCCTACACATAAAGACCAATGTATCAGCAAGGAAATCAATCGGTACTATTTAGAGGATTTCGTTCTTGAAAAGATAAAGGAATATTTCTTCTATAAATCACAGGTTAAAAATATGTATCACAAGATAAATAAATATATTGAGAAAAAATCTGTCATATTACAAGATGAAATTGCCAAGTTAACACAACAATTGCTTTCTGTAAATGAAGCAAGAGCCAATATTGCTACTGCCATTGAAAAAGGAATATATGTAGAGGATATATTTAACCGCTTGGAAGAACTTAATACTAAGAAGGAAACTTTACAAGCAGAGATAGCTAAAAGAACTAGAATGAGTAATATTGAATTTACAGATGATGATATTGAAAGGACATTGAATCAATGTAAAAAATTATTGCGTCAACCTACCAATCCCGAGAACAGAGAGTTTATAAAAAGTGTTGTTACTAAGATTGTTATATATAGGGACGAGGTTTTAATAGTGCTAAATACAGGGCTGTCTGTGAATGATGATTTTAATACTGAGATAAGAGTATCTCGTGATGAAATATATAATTTGGGAAGGAGAATTAAAAATGCTGGTTGAGAAGAATATTTTAAAATCAAGTTTATCATATAGCGATAATAAAAGCAGAAGGTACTTATTAAACATAGAATGGGATAAGACAAAGAAGAAAGCCTGTATAATAATGCTTTCAGTAGGCAGAGCTAACGGATTGTATTTTGACCGTACTACAAACAATGTAATAAAAAATTTGGTTGAGACAGATTACGGATGTGTAGATGTTCTCAACCTTTTTTCATCGTTGGATACTAAATTTGAAGATAATGAAGACAAAGAAAACCTAAAGATAATCAATGCATCAGCTAAAGAAGCTGACATTGTAATATTTGCAGCAGGAACAGGACATAGAGGAAATGCGAAAGTACAAAAAAGAGAAAAAGAAGTCTTTGCAATACTTAAACGTTATGACAAAAAGCTATTTTGCATTGCAGACAGTAACGGAAAAAGATTCTATCATCCATTGTGTCAAAAGGTAAAACGGTGGAATCTTACCAAGTTTGATGTAGAGGAATATTTGAGGGAGGAATATTTGAGGGAGGAATATACAGATGATTAAATTAGGAACAGAAAGCGAGTTATACAAAGTAAATCATTTGCCTGAGAGTGTAAAGGAGTCTATATGTGGTGATGTGTCATCTTTGGATTGTTTTTACGGCAAAGACAGAAACATTGATGTCGATATGGGCGGATTTGTTGTAGTGTGTGAAGCGGATGAAAAATTAAATATTGAAAATTTCACAGAGGATTTAACACAAGCTGAATACATGCAAACAATCTTCCCATATTGTAAAGCACTTTATCTGTCAGGAACTGAGAGAAATATTATCATTTACAGAAAGACAAAGACAAATGGACAAACATAAGGACAATGGGATTTTACTTGCGAAATCGGAGCTGTTAAAATATCTTTCAGAGGTGATTAATGTGGGAGATGTAACTGATAAAGAACTTTTAAACTCTGTTTATAGGGAGATTGCAGAGGCATTTGGAATAGATGTTGCAATTCAATTCTATCAAATATATAGAGGTATGCAGATAACATTTCCTACCAGATTATTTAACCCTGAGTATGTAAAAAAGCAAATACCCATTGAATATGACGGAAATAATATTAAACAGTTAGCTAAAAAATATGGGTATAGCGAAAAAACAGTAAGACGAATGATTAAAGAAAGCTTATGAGGTGGAAGAATGGGAATTTTAGGTATCATTGCTGAAATTATAATTGTTATAGCAATTGTAAATCATTTTAGAAAAAAGCGAGCAAACAAACAAGTTGAAATAAATCATCAACCAAGTGCTGGTTCGCAACAGACAACTGTTCAGGACAATGTTATGAATGAAGCTGCGCCTTATGATATAACAGGTCCGAAGCCAAGTGTGAATGAATGTGCAAATAACACCATCCATAATCATAACAAAGAAATACGAGCATATTCTTTTCCATTATTAACAATCAGTGATAAAGGGATGTCAAAATCAAGGCGAAATGTTAAAGGTACTTTCTATTTTGAAGATAACGAATATGTTGCGATAGCTTATGATAATAACACAGAAAAACTATTTTTGTTTCAAAAAGCTATCATTAAAAATAATACTAAAACATATACCTTAGTTGATTACGGATATTTGTGGATGAAACTGTATAAATGTTTTAGTCAAAAAAATCTTGTTCTTCCGTACGAATATGATAATCTAAAAGAAATGCCCGAAATAGCTGATGATAAATTAAACATCCTATGGGAAAATGAAAAATCGCTAAGAGAAGCTTTCGGGGATATAGAGCGTATAGAATTGTCATATAGCGATGGAACAGTATCAATACTATGGAAAATAGCCACACTGCGGTACGAGGGCAAAATGTATCACTTTATGGCTCTTCATACTGATGCTGATGAAACAGAAATACATCAGATAGTGTCTGAAAGTAGTGGAGAAATCTCTTATGAGAAAGTTGATGATACTGCAAAGGAATTATTGCTATGGGAAGCTTTAGCAAAAGAGCATGGCGCAATTGAAAATGAAACTAAGGACTATTCTGTTCAAGAAATAACTGAAGATACAACAGACAATATTTTCTACATAAATAATAATAGTGCGAGCCTTAGCAATATGGTTGGAGCATTAAAGGTATATGATTCAAATAATAATGTTGTTGCAAAGGTAAGTCATAATCCTTTATTAGACAGATACACTATGAGAAACGGTTTGGGCGAATTTATGTTTAAAATGGATGGGGATGTCAAACATAAGTTCCATATATGTCTTGATGAAGATAGTAATGAAGCAGTAATGGAATTTGCGAAACGAGGTAATTTTACTGTGGGTTTTGGTTTAGGTCATTTTGTTGCTTTACCTCTTGCAAGTCTTCCCTTTGGTAGCTTTTATGGTGTAAGTCGTAGAGGTAATATATATTTGCAAAAAAACGGAAAATCTAAAGATGTGTATTTAGACAATGTCGTAATCGCAAGAATAACACATAAAACAGGGTTTGTTGCCTATGCAGCAAACAGTAAGTCAAGTGTAGAAATGTTTACAAATGATGCAGAATTACAAGCATATGTGTTCGCTATATTTGTATGTATGCACGCGTTGAATTAAGTTATAAGTACGAGAGCTATGAAACGTTAACGTTTCATAGCTCTTTTTTACGCAAAGGAGTTGATAGAATGGAATATACATTATTGGGTTTTGGGATTACATTGGCAATTCTGCTTACATTAGACACATTATATAAAGGAGTGAAGGTATAAATGTATTTTTTGATAGGTGCATCAAGTAGTATTATATCTGCAATAAGCGAGGGTGCTATGCTTGCGGCAAGTGTATTTCTGGCAGTTAAAGGTGTTAAAAAAAGAAAATAAAAAATAGAAAATTTTATCTTTTTGTAAATTCAAGAAAAATGGAGTAATTCTGCGAAAATGCGAGATTGCACACCAGTTTTTCAAAAACAAGGGTATCGAAAGTGAAAATATGGTCCTTTAAAGCTAATTATGAAGATTCTGAGAAGTAATTTTATAAAAAAAGAATCAGTGTAAACGACCTTTAAATGAACTCATCTCGATACCCTTTAATCTTCTTTAAGCTATGCTCTACAACCTATCCATTTTTACTTTTTTTCTAAAAAACGCTCAAAATGCCGTATTTTAGCTTTTTTTGAGGTTTGCGATTTGTTATAACTATGGAATATAATTGCTAACATAGAAATTGCAATTTTTAAATTTTAAGAAAGAGGAAGGTAGATAAATGCAAGGTCAATTAGAAGTATTGACAGAAAAACAGTATAAAAAACTTCCGTTTCAAAATGTTTTTGAGGAAAAAGGAAAAGCATACTGCGAATACCAAGACAACGAGGGAAATGTTAAAACCATTTGTTTAGGTAAATGTATAAACTGCCAAAGATGCATTGATATAGACTCTTATATTTCTTCCATTATTTTGAATAATGGTAAAAATGAATATAAGCTTGCACCGAGTAATTTACAGCCTGACAAAATTATGGAAATTGCGGACTACGGCTTTGATGTAACCTTTTCAAACAAATATAGTTACTACTGCTATATATCGGATTTGAGATGCGTTTCTCCGCTAAAGCTATCTCATAGCAAAATTGGTTGGAATATGTTTAAGGATACGATAATTTATCAGGCTGATAAAATAATCTGCAAAACCAAGCTTGTTGAAAGCGATTATAACGGTCAGTTTGAAATAGTCCAAAAAGGAAGCTTAAATGATTGGAAAGATGGTATAAATGAGCTTGTTATAGGTCACATCGGCTTAGAAATAGCTTTACTTACATCTATATGTGCAATAATGAACGGTTACATTGGAAAAGACGTAGGCATGCAAACATTTATTACGCATCTATACGGAAGCTCCTCAACAGGTAAAACAACTGCAGAAAAGCTTGCCGTTAGCTTCTTTTCTGCTCCTGAGTTTGGTGCATCCTCTCTGCTTAATACATTTAACGGAACGTTTAACAGCCTTATAAACCTAATAGGCTCAAATTACGGTATGTTAATTGTGCTTGATGATTCAAGTAATATGGCAATTACCGATACGGCTGAATTTATCTATGCAGCAACGTCTAACGTAGATAAAAGAAGGTTAAACTCATCAGCACAACAAAGTAAGCCTTTAACGTGGCAAACTGTAATATTAACAAGCGGAGAAAATCCGCTTGTTAATACCAAAAACAACAAAGATGGATATAAGGTGAGATATATTGATGTAAATGTTCAGTTTACTGACTCTGCAGAACATTCCCGTAATATAGAAAGGCTTGTCAGGAATAATTACGGCGTGTCACTCGCTCCTTTTGTTCAGGCTGTAATGGATATAGACAAAAGTGAGATTATTTCTGTATATGAAAAATACCATAAAAGATTTCTTTGTAAGCTTGATAAAGGAAAATACAATGACAGGCTTTCTAAAATATATGCAATGTATATGTTGTCTGCTTCTTTAGTAAGCAAGGTGTTTGACTTTAAGATTAATAAAAAAGAGCTTTTTGAGTATTTTGTTAATTACCATAACGAAAAGAAAGCATTTGGTGATATAAATGAAAGAGCCTATGAATTTATTAAAACAACGATAGATAAGAATATAGGCAAATTTATTATATCTAAAGAATACCCTAAAGCAAACACAGATAGCTCCTACCCTAAAGATTGTTGGGGTACGGTGTATCAGACCTCTAGTTATACAGAGGTTGCTATTTTTAAAGACAAATGCGATGAATTGTTAATTAACGGTGGTTTTTGCAGCATTAAAGAGATATATAAATACTTTAAATTAAAAGAGTATATAGAGTGTGACAAAGAAACATTTACTAAGAGAAGAATTGTAATGTCAACAAAGCATAAATGTGTTGTGTTTGTTTTCAGTACAGATGATATTCCTATGTTTATTACTTACAGGAATTCATCTGTTAAAAAACAAACTGTAAGAACTATACCTATTGATGATGAATATAGCTTAACTGAAGACATAACGCAAGAATAATTTTTAAAGGAAGGATGATTTGAATGATAAACAAACAAGAAATTTTAAGAAAAGCAAAGGCTTTAGAAACTGAAAACTTACAAGGAGGAAAAAACATTATTTCTTTTTCAGTAACAAACAACGAAAACGGCAAAAGAGTAACACTTTCACAAGGGTTATATAAGTGTTTAGGTTGTCCTGATAAATTAAAGTTTGGAGTCAGTGAAGAGGATAGAGTTGTAATTTGTTCTTCTGATTTGCCTGAGGCAACTCAATCATACAATGTGTCAGGGAAAAGCAAAGGTATTATCTATAGTTCAAGCTTGGTTAAGAGTATTACCGATGCGATGGATATAGATTTTACAAGTTGTACGTCTAAAACTTTCAGAAATGTTGAATTGGAGAAAATTAATGATGTAAATGTGGCATTTATTCAATTCTAAAAATTTTAAGATTGCCGCAAGGTCATAGAAATCCTTGCGGCAATTGTTTGGAGGATATTATGATAATAAAATACGTGATAGATAGAAAAAGCCTATATAATGGAGAATATAAAAATGTTAATTCTAAAATTTTGTCTGGTAATATAACTGATAAAATAACACTAAATACTCATCTCCCTATAATATACAGAATTGCCAATATTCTCAGAAGAAAGGAACATAAAAATGAATAAAAAAAGTAAAATTTTGCCCGTATTCACCTATATGAGATATTCGAGTGATATGCAAAATTATATGTCGATTAAGGCACAACGTAGAGCTATCAGAGAATATTGTAAAGGTAAATACCAGATAGTCAGAGAATATGTTGATGAAGCAAAATCTGCAACAACTGATAACAGACCGCAATTTCAGCAAATGATGAAGGATGTTGCCAAATCAAAGATATATGCCGTTGTTGTCCATAAGCTGGACAGATTTTCAAGAAACAAAATAGATTCCTATGTATATAAAGCCCTTTTGCAGAAACAGGGAGTTAAGCTCCTTAGTGTAATGGAACATTTAGACGATACTCCTGAGAGTGAAATGCTTGAAAGTATGATATTTTCTATGAATGAGTTTTATAGTAAAAATCTAGGCAGAGAAGTTCAAAAAGGAAAAAAAGAAGCAGCTTATAAAGGATTGTTTGTAGGCGGTATTCCACCTTACGGATATGATGTTGATGAGAATAAAAGATATATTTTAAACAAAAAGGAGAGCAAGGCAGTTAGAGTTATTTTTGATATGTATATTAATGATTACTCCTATCAACAGATAGCGGACTACCTCAACAGCAAAGGTTACAGAACAAAGAAAGGTACAAAATTTAATAAAAACTCATTCAGCTCCATTCTTGAAAATGCTGAGAAATATACAGGTGTTTATATGTATAACAGGGCTTCTGTGAAATGTATTGATGGAACGAGAAATTCCCATAGATACAAGGAAGAAAAGGATATAATTAAACTTAATGACAAAATCCCAAGAATCATAAGCGATGACGTCTATAATAAAGTCAAAGAGAGAATGGCTATGAAAAAAGAAAATGCAGGTAAATTCCACAGTAAAAGATATTATCTGTTAAATAGCCTTATAGTCTGCGGTGACTGTGGCAGAGCATATACAGGTAACACAAGCAAAGCAGGTCGAAATAAAACTGAATACTCCACATACAGATGCGGTGGTTATAGAGGGGATTGCAACAATAAAGCCGTTAATATAGATTATTTAAATGATTTTGTATTGACTATGTTAACGGATATAGTTTTTGATTGCATAAACTATGACAGTATTATAGGTAGGCTCAATTCAAAGTTGTGGGAAGAAAGCAAGAACATTACTCGACAAAAAATTATAATTAAAAATAAGCTTGTGCAAGTCGAAAGTGCACTTATTAAGCTTACTGATTATCTCATAGATTGCAATGATTCATCTGCGGTTATCAAAAGGATTAATTCACTCGAAGAAGAAAAGAAAATGTTAATACGTAGATTAGAGAAATTAGAAAATTATACACCTACTCAATTTACCGAAAATGATTTGGATAATGTAAAAAAGAAGTTCAAAATATATTTGCTGAAATATGATAGTGTAATGTGTAGAAAGTTTATTCGTAGCTTTGTGGACAGCATAACCATATATGATGATAAAATTGAGGTCATTCTTAAAACATCAAAGGAACATAAAAAGGAATATAGAAAAATCGCGTAAACGAAAGCCGTTGCATACGAAAAGAGCAACGGCTTTTTCTTGCTCCAAAAAATTTTGCAAAGCACTTCTTGCGACTATTTCCACCATAACTAACTTCTTTTGCCTTATTTTGTGTCAAACACCAAAGAACATAGAGCATTTGCTAAGCGCAAAAAGCATTTTGCAATGATCTGTTTCAAGTTTCCGTAACCAAGAGATTGTACACTATGAAAAAAGTTTCGTTTTTTCTTTATAAAATATAATAAATTAGGAAAATTGCTCGGGTTTTAAATGAAAATTGAAAACCGATAAAAACCCATAGTAAAAAGTGCATTATTGTTTGGATAGTGCATTATTTTATAAAAATTTTAAAAAATAGGAATGAAATAAATAAATAATCACATAGAATTTTAAGATAAATACCATTCCTTTTTTACAAAGGATATCATCTATAATTTAATAAAGTTTTGTGTTGAAATTTGATGAAAAATATGGTAAAATAAGAGGTGATAAAAGTGTATAAATATATGAGTAGGAGGAAAAAGATGAAAGTTTTTGTAAGTTGGTCGGGGAAATTAAGTAAAAAAATAGCGGAATCAATAAAAAAGTGGCTTCCTTGCTTTATAAATCAGGTAGAAGTGTTCTTTTCGTCAGAGGATATTGAAAAAGGTGAAAATTGGGATAGTAAAATATCAAAGGAACTTTCCGAATGCAATTACGGCATAATATGCCTAACAAAAGAAAACGTCTCTGCTCCGTGGGTGAATTTTGAGGCTGGTGCAATTGCTAAAGCATTAGACTCTCGCGCTGCTACATTAATGATCAATATTAATCCATCTGATGTAAAAGGTCCTCTTTCTAGATATCAGGCAACAAAACTGGAAAAAGAGGATTTCTATCAATTAATTAAAGATATTAATAGCCAATGTGAGAATCCAGTGATAGAAAATGTGTTAGAAAATACATTTAATGGATTATGGACTGCAATGTCAATGGAATTAGAAAGAGCAATAACAACACATAAGAGTTCTGTTAATAGCAAAGAAAGGAAGGAAATTAACAACAATGAGGCAATAGAAGAAATGCTGTTGCTATTAAGAAAACAAAATGCTATGTTGTCAACTCCTCAGCAACTCCTCCCTGTAGAGTATTTTGAGAGTATTGGTGAACAAATTTTTAGACATAACAACGAAGAAAAGTTTGAACTTTTTTGTGGTGAGTTGTTGCAATATTTAAATTGGTTAGTTTCTAAAGCAGAATTTGACATGGAGCTTAGAAGATTAATTATACAGACCAATATTAGTGATATTTTAGGTATTATGGGACATTATGTAAACAGAAGAAACAGGGATTTATACATGAGATATAGAGAAACAAGAGAGAGATTAAGAATGTTAACAGATTTCCCGAATATTCCTATTGTCAATAGTGAAACTGCTGGATAAATATCAGGTATTAAATGTTTTTAACCAAATAAAAAGAAACGAAAAAATTGAACTGTTAAATTGTAATCAAATAACATTTTTTTCTTTAATTTTGATGATGTGGCGTAATACAAAAAGAATTGTGAGTCTAGATATAAGAACAATATCTGCACGGTTTAATGTAACTAGGAATATTATTTGAAGATTATTTGTGTTAAACACTTTTATATGATTTGAATCCAAATTATAAAATAAACATAATAATGTATGTATGGAAGTGAAATTCACAATGTCCGTATCGTCTCCACCATAGTAGCGTGATGATATTACTGTCAGTAGTGTCATCACGCTTTTTCATGCGGTTTTTCAGGTTTATAAAGGAGTTCCTCCGAAACAGTATTTTCGTTACTGTCTAAGGTTTTTCGTAAGGAGTTGAACCCCAGCCCTTAATTCAAAATCAGTTCCAAAGCACAGAGTAAAAAATACTCTGTGCTTTTTGCTTTGGAATTAAGGAGGTCCAATATGAAAAACTTAAAAGTCAGTTTCACCACAATCCCCAACGATGCAATTCTGGACAAAAGACTCGATACCTATGAGTTCAGAGTGCTATGCTATTTATGCAAATTATCAAACGAGGAAAATATCTGTTTTCCTTCCTACTCCACCATCGCTGCCAACATGAATATAAGCCGTTCCAAAACAGCAAATATAATCAATCGCCTCATCGATTTAGGTTACATTGAAAAAGAAAAGCGAACAAGAGGTCGTGGAGGAAAAGGTTCTAATCTCTACACAGTATGCACGGAATACTATGAAAATAAAAAACGGTCTGCCGAAAAGACTACGGATAGTATTTCAAAAGGACATCGTGACAGTCTTCCTGAAGAACCGGATAGTATGCAGGACGGACTATATAAATACTCAAATATAAATATTAAAAATTTTATAAATAATCAATCCTCATCAATAGAAAGATTGATGGATCAGGCAGAAATATATAATCTCGAAGGTCAGTTAAAAATTGATTTTGAAGAAGCGTTGGAAAGAATGTACCGTCAAAAATATATAAAATTTTACGGCGAAAAAATTCCGCAGAAATTGGTTAGGGAACGATTAAAAAATATCAGTTACGAGCATATAGCCTGTGCAGATAATCGACTGCCGAGAGAAAAAGTCAATGGCACTTGGCAAAAGAAAAATATTGAAACAGTCCCATATCTCATCTCGGTCTTGTATGACCTTCTTAAATATAACGAAGACGAACTTATAAAAATGGAATACAGAGATAATATATCGGATTCCTCTCCCGGAAAGGAGGATGACGATGAGCTATTTATATAACCAACAGAACAAATTGAGTAATTGTTTTATACTCTCAAACTATGTTATGAATTTAGATTTGAGTGCGACAGCCTTAGTCATCTACTGCTATCTGATATATGTGGAAGACCGAGAGAAATATGAGTGCTATCCAAGCTACAAAACTATCGGCAAGGCACTTAAAATTAAAAGCAAAACTACGGTGGCAAAATATGTTGCAGAGCTTGAAGAAAAATGTCTTATCTACACTGAACCAACAGAGGTTGTTCTGAAAAATGGTAAGAAACGAAACGGAAATTTAAAATATAAAATCAGACCTATAAGGGACGCACTTGAATATAATTTTGAAAAACAGTTAAGAGAAAATGCAGAAAAAACAGCCATAGAAAAAGCAAGAATTGAACTTGAAAAATATGATAAAAATCATCCCAAAGAGCCGCCATAATTCAGGTTGAGATTACTAACCCCATATCAAAATTTATTATACAGTAATCAAAGAAAAGGGATTTTTGATTTTAGGTAAAAAATCAATAGAATTTAAAGAAATTTGAGACAAAAAGTTTCGGGGTAAGGTCTTAACACTACCGAAAGATTTCAGGTCGAGAATTTTCTAAGAATTTAAAGAGAATTAACCACTTAAAATCGATTCTGAGTGAAACTATCCAATAGATATATCCGTGTTTGAAAACAAAACATATTCGGTAAAGGGTTTACCCCTCCTGAAAAAATACACTTCTCAAATACGGCAGATATATCGGCATAAAAGCGATACATACGATTGACCAAGGCTCAAGGCGGGGTTTAGAGACAAAACAATTCAAGGTAAGGTAGTTACACCACCCTGAAAAGTTAGCCTCTCATATCCAAAGGCGAGCAAGGCAGTTAACACCTTAAAATCGATTTTGAGAGTCGGTTGCAACAGAAGTGCCGTAGATATTGGAAAATAAAAAACACGGCAATGGAAATACACCCCTGAAAAGAAATAACCGTTGCTCCCGACAGAAATACCGTAAGTAACAAAAAATAATAAAAATAGCACTATGAAAATGATAAAACCACCAAACTGAAATAACACCGACTTGAACGAAAAGTGGACAAAATAAAATAAAGCAGGAAAAAGCACTGGTGCATTTTGATGCCCCAGTGCGGTTAAACACCGACCGGCAGTGCCGTTCGGGGTGGTGCTTTAAACGAGAGTTTTGTGAGGATTTGGTGACACTGACTGAAAGAAACCCGTAAGTAAGCGGTTTTTAATGGTGACCGCAGAGGTGCGACACAGGAAAGGAGAATTTTAATGAGTAAAATAAGGTATGATAAAAAACACATCAGTATGTGGATTGATGAAGGCCTATTAAAAATTTGCGAAGAGCATCAAAAGGAGCTTGGAATGAAAAGTCGCAGTGAATATATAGAAGCTGCACTTGAAGCTTATTCACAATTTGCAAATAAGAAAGCAACTGAATATGTTGAAAAAAATGTTCTGCCAAGAATGGAAAAAATGATATATAGTTTGGAAAACAGAATCGGCAGACAGATGTTCAAGTTGATAGTTGAATCTGCAAAAATATGCAGAATATTATTTGATCATCTCGAACTTGATTTTGATGACTTTGATGAACTGCATGAAAAATGTGTTAAAGAAGCAAAACATCTCAATGGAGCGATTACATTTCCGTCATCAATGAGAGGGAAAAAGCTCGCAGAACTATACGAGGAGGAATAAAATTATGACAAAAAAACATAT
>JAZNGA010000035.1:0-26000 GCA_045576235.1 Clostridia bacterium | reverse complement strand
CCACTTTTACAACAATGAAAGAATACAAATTAAAACAAAACTGACACCGTTGGAAAAACGATGTCAGTATGTTGCTTAAAATTTAATATTAACTACCATAGTAGCTTTTTTGTGCTGTCTGCACAAACTGGTGCAGTTCATTTTACTACAGCTCTTTTTGTTGTGATTATTCAATTTACATACTTAAAGCGCTTGAGCTTAAAAGCTTTTCAATGTCGCTCTCATCTGTTATCATATATGTTCCGTCAACATTTTTGAGCACCAGCTTAATCGGGATTGTCTGCATTCCTGCGTTTTCGAGGAGAGAAAGCATTTTTTCTGCCATTTTTTCAGGAGCGTGCTCCATTATGATAGCAAGG
Source organism: Clostridia bacterium (assembly GCA_045576235.1). Taxonomy (GTDB): domain Bacteria; phylum Bacillota; class Clostridia; order UBA1381; family UBA9506; genus SIG437. Next base: position 25,641 of record JAZNGA010000035.1, on the reverse strand, counting down.
AAATCGTCCTGACTCATGTCTTCGTTTAAAGTTCCGTTTTCTGTCAGCTCCGTTGCGAGCTGAGACATAATTTCTTCGAAGTTGATGTCTTCGGTGTTGATGTTTTCGGCATTGATTGTCTCAAGATTAACGCTTACAACAAATTTGTCTTCCTGCTTTTCAGTTTTTTCAATCGAATAGGAAAGACTCTCGACAAATTTTGAATATAGCGGAACGATAAATTTATCAACATATGAGCTCATTCCTTCGATGGTATCATCTTCTGTCATAGAAGCTCGCATTGTTTCAAAAAAACCTTCTAATGTTTCAAATGGAAGCTCGTGATCTTCCTTGTTTTCAAGATATTCAAAGGCAGCTTTTAAATTAAATTCACAGTATGCATCCATGAAATTTTTTGCTGTTTCTTCCACTTTTATTTTAGAATTCATACATCCTGCTGTTGATATGGATAGTATGAAAGCCATAATTATAGATATTATTTTTTTCATAACAAGAAAACCTCCCTTATATTTTACGAAAACATTATACATTATAAGTGCATAAGATGTCAAGAAAGACAAGGAAATATTTGAAATAGTACAATCTTAATAAATTTTTATTTAATCATCATAAGACTATCATAAGGCTTAAGCTTTATCATGAGTCTGCTATTTGTAAAATTAATTTATTCTTTAGTGTGTATGTCTGTTGCTTCAGATGTGTCAAACGGAAGCAATTCCTCTGCTATGTCAAAGCTTTTTTTCTTCTTACGACCAGTTAATAATTAAAGCGGCATCGTCGCTTACCTATAAAGATGCTTTCAGTTCATTTTCAAGATAAACGGGGCGGGCAGGGCTTTCAGACTTATAAGCCACTGCAGTATGCAAAAGTTCTAATCCCTTTTTGTTTAGAGCTGTCAGCTTATCTCTCAAGAAGACATTTCCACCGTTTATCATGACTAAATTTGTCCATGTCTTAGCCTGAATATAAGTGAAATCTTTGGTTTTTTCAGCGATTCCCGGACGGTAGTCCTTTCTTCTTGTGTGACAATTTGTTGTAAATTTGTCTGTTGATGTTTCACTTCCCCTGACTATGAGAAAATCAACATCATTATTCCACACCGTTCCGTGATAAATATACGCCCATTCCATTGAGTCTGCGACTTTTTCTGTGCAGGTGTGCCAATTATGCATATCAATAGATATTTTCGCAGAGTCAACAATGTCAGTTCCACATTCTACAGGGAGAGAACAACCTATTATGTGACTTTCTTCCGTCACACACTCTCTGATAATTTTAAAAAGCTCCTTGAGCGCATCGTAAGGACATGCATTTTTGTCATAAAAGCGCTTGCCCTGAATGTTATCTTTAAAGTCATCATCAGACGAGAACTGACAAAGAAAATCTATTTTAAACAATCTGTATCCGTCGTTGTATAATTTTGTGAATATCTTTCTTATAAATTCTTTCGCCTCGGGATGAGTCGGGTCTAAGTTATATTGATTTGTTACTGTTCCATAATATGGGTCGCCGTCGTTACCTTTTAAAAGTATATCAGAATGCCACAGGGCTATGTCACAGGTAGGCACTATCTGAATAGGCGCGACCCAAATTCCGGGAGTGAAGCCTGCTTGTTTAATTTTATCAGCGGTGTGCTTCATGCCATTTGAGAATTTATAATTTTCTATACATTCTCCCCACAAATATTGCCATCCATCATCAATCGTTATCCTCTCTCAACGGATACTTCAATTACATTGAAAGATACGACCTGAAGGTTAAAAACTTAAAAGTGCAAAGGCAAATCTTCTGTCAGAGTGAAAAGGAACTGACCAAGGCCGAATACGAAAGACTTCTCAAAGCGGCAAAGAGTAAAAAGAACGAGCGCCTCTACCTCATCATGCAGACGATATGTGCCACGGGGATTCGTGTAAGTGAATTAAAATATGTCGATGTAAATTCCGTAATGACAGGACAGGCTCAGGTTAGGTTGAAAGGTAAAATACGAATGATAATCCTGCCGAGAGAACTCTGCCAACTGCTTAAGAAATATATAAAGGAAAAGCATATCACTTCGGGCAGTGTGTTCGTAACAAGGAAAGGTCAACCTGTGGACAGGCACTCAATATGGAAATCAATGAAGCAGTTATGTGAAACTGCCGGAGTATCTAAAGAAAAAGTATTCCCACATAACCTCCGCCACCTGTTCGCACGGACATACTACTCGCTTCAAAAAGATATCGTTCGCCTGGCAGATATTCTCGGTCACTCGAGCGTAAATACCACAAGAATCTATACCATGGAAAATGGCACAACCCACCGCAGGCAAATGCAGAGAATGGGACTCGTGCGGATGCAAAATTAAAAAAACACATAATCAGCATTATGTGGCAAAACAATTAATATATTTGAATAAATTATACCACGAAAATGCAAAAAAGTCAATGTTTCAGAGATAAATACATAAAAATCATAGAATTTGCACAAGGCAAATAGACCAATGAAAAAAATCTAACTCATTGGTCTGAGGCTCTTTTGAATTCGTGGTAACTGCAATCACCTAAAAAGGTGATTTTTTTATTTCAGCCGTCTTAGTTTCACACATAATGCTGATTATGTGTGAAAGGGGTTTTGAAACAGAATATGCCCGATATAGATAAAGAAAAAACCTGCTGTTTCTTCGGTCACAGAAAGATTGACGAAACAGAAGAATTGAAAAATAGGCTGTATGAAATTATAGAGAATTTAATCGTAAGTGAAAAAGTTGACACTTTCTTCTTTGGGAGTAAAAGTGAATTTGATGACTTATGTCATAAAATCGTTACCGAACTGAAAGAAAAATATCCTCACATCAAACGGATATATGTAAGGTCAGCATTCCAACATATTCCTGATTGGTATGAAGAAAGTCTGCTTAAACATTATGAAGGAACATACTTCCCTGAACATATGGAAAACGCAGGCAAAGCATCCTATGTAGAGCGCAATCAGGAAATGATAAACCATAGTAAATTCTGCGTGGTTTATTACGATGAAAATTATCTTCCCCAAAAGCGTAAAAATAGCAGACGAGATTTGTTTGATTATCAACCCAAAAGCGGAACAGCAGTTGCATATGATTATGCAGTGAAAAAGAAAAAGGAAATTATAAACCTATTAAACTAAATATAAAGTAAATCATTGACAGCTCTTATATATTTCATTAATAGTGGTAAAATAGAAAAAAGGAGCTGATTCAACATGAAGAAAATCACAAACGAACACATTAATAATTTTAGAAATTATCTCATCACAGAAGAAAAATCTAAAGCAACACTTGAAAAGTATATGCGTGATATTGCGGCATTTTTCGTATGGCTCGCAGGTGGCGAGCTTGACAAAATTACGGTGATTGGTTACAAGGAGTATTTAATAAATTCAAATTATGCTCCAGCCTCCGTAAACTCAATTCTTTCATCACTTAACAGCTTTTTTGAGTTTAACGAATGGCACGGATTAAAGGTAAAGATGCTGAAAATACAAAAACAAATTTTTGCCGAGAAAAACAAGGAACTTACAAAGGCTGAATACGAAAGATTGCTCGATGCTGCAAAGCAAAAGAAAAACGAAAGACTTTATTATCTTATGCAGACAATTTGCTCAAGCGGAATCCGTGTATCTGAATTATCTGCAATTACAATTGAAGCGGTGAAAGCACGCAGAGCAAACATAAATTGCAAGGGAAAAATGCGTGTTGTAATTTTGCCTAAAGAACTTTGCAAAATGCTGACGGAATATGCAAAAAGGCAAAAAATAACAAGTGGTCCCGTATTCGTAACGAAAACAGGTAAACCACTTGACAGAAGTGCAATATGGAAAATGATGAAGGCTTTATGTGAAAGTGCAGGCGTTGATAGGGACAAAGTATTTCCGCACAATCTCCGCCATTTATTTGCTAGAACTTATTATTCTATCCAAAAGGATATTGTTCGCCTTGCTGATATTCTCGGACATTCAAGTGTAAATACTACACGCATTTACACAATGGAAAACGGCGACGTGCATCGTAGGCAAATACAAAAATTAGGGCTTTTACGGCTATAAATAAAAAACCACATAATTGAAATTATGTGGAAAAGATATATAGCATTTACATATGGTAAGCTTTAATAGTCTACCACATTTGGGAGCGTTTGTCAATAATTTTGCTTATATTTCTAAAAAATCGTCAATATGTGAAAAAACTGACATAACAAAACAGACCGGTTGAGCAAAATCAACATTGCCCGGTCTTAAAGTTATGCCCATTTTTGTGTTTCAAAAGCTTTTTCTTAATATTTTTATGCATTTAATCAATAAGCCGACCGTTGTCTGCAACATAATTTCAATTATGTGGAAACCGCCTTAACGCATAATTTCAATTATGTCGCAGGTAAATTTTTTTGCCACTGCTTGTAATGACCATTACTCTATAAAGAATGTGGCGGTAAGTAAACAAGGAAAGGGTTGAATAAAATGGACAGTTTGAATATGTCCGACAGAAAAAAAGAGATTATCGAAACTACTTGGCAATACTTACTGAAAATGGGATTAGCAAATGCTTCTGTCGGCGAACTTTGCAAAGAAACAAAACTTGCCCAGAGCAGTCTTTATCATTGGTTTAAAAGCAAGGACGATATTTGGATAAGTGCCGGAAAATATGGCATTTCAAAAGTCGTTGGCGCACTATTGGATTTTACGTTCGCCCATACTACTGATATTCGTAAATATTTTGACACTCTTTTAAATGAGGTTGAAAAGTATAAATATGAGCTTCGGCTTGCAATTCAAATTACAACAAGTCCTGTATTTGGTGATCGTATGCGTGGTAAGGCAATGGATTTCAGGTTGTGGTATGATAGATATGCAGAAAAACTTATGTCTATATTTAGCTGTTCACACGAACAGGCAGAAACATTTATATATTCCATTATTGCATATGTAATTGACTATGCACTTTGGGACGATAGAGAAAAAACACAGATGTTACTTGAAAATCTCTACAACAGAGTAATGCGAAATATAGATGCTACTTAAAAATGAAATGGAGTCAGACGGATGTACCCAAAAAAACACATAAAAAAATCTTCATTTATTATATGTTTTATCCTCATACTGAATTTACTTGTAAGCTCAATGCCGGTTTTTGCCGCAGGAGAAACAATCGTTTTAAATGATCCTGATAAAAGTGAATTTCAGGCATTTACACTTAATAATATGTTTCCCGGTGATAAAGAGTTTAAAGATTATGAGTTGAATATATCACACAAAAAAAATATTGATATTACGTTCAATGTACATTTGCGTGAAGAGTCGGCAAAGCTTGCAGAGGTTTTAAAGCTAAAGGTCGAAATAGACGATGTTGAAAAATATAATGGTTTGATGAAAGACCTCGGACAGCTTACCTATACCTTGCAGGCAAGCCAGCGGAGCGTAAAATATCGTTTAACTGTGTATTTAGAAACGACTGTGGGCAATAAAAGTGAAACAGACCGTGATGGAAAAAGGTATCAAAATCAAGAACTGAAAGCAGATTTTGAATGGTATTACACGCCCGAAAGTTCAGGTGGCGGCGGCAATGAAGGCGGCAGCAACCAAGGTGGTGGCACAACCGAACCTGGTGTTGGAACAACAAAAATGCTAAGACGTGCTTATGTAATTGGCAGACCTAATAATTTGTTTGAACCTGACGCTCCAATTACAAGAGCAGAAACAGCAACAATCTTTGCAAGACTTTTTGCAGATTATAACGAAGATAACTTAGTTTCAACGGATACAAGCTTTAATGATGTTGCAGAAAACGAATGGTTCGCTAAATATATATCACGATGCGAGGATGAAAATATTATCTTTGGTTACGAAGGCAATTTCAGACCGAGTGAGAATATAACACGAGCTGAATTTGCGGCAATTTGTGTAAGATTCTTTGAAAATCGAAGCGGAAGCACTATCAGCCCTAAGGATATAGCCTTTACGGATTTTGATAGTAGTCATTGGGCATACGATACAATTAAGAAAGCATACGCTAACGGATATGTTGCCGGCTATCCTGACGGAACGTTTAAGGCAGACAACACAATAACCCGTGCCGAGGCGGTAACAATAGTAAACAGAATGCTTGAGCGTATTCCCGACAAAGAATACATAGATAACAATTTACATAAGCTGATCGATTTTGTAGATGTTCGTGATAATAAATATTGGGCATACTATGAAATCTTTGAAGCAGCAAACACCCATTACATTCGATTTGTGAATAACTTTGCAAAATGGGTTGATTAGTCATTAGAAAGGCGGTTTTAGTTTGAATAAGAATATAAAATACATCATAATCGCCTTTTTTATGATTTTATTAGTGCTTGGCATTATATTCATAACTTGCTTCAAATCAGCGGATGTTGAGGCAGTATATACAAGATACAGTTTATCTTGGAGTAACGCAGAGGTTTTTGAAGACGGTTCAATAGACCTTGATTTAAAAAATGGAAAAACAACCGTTAGGTTAAAAAACGATGTTCAAGGTAATATCGGATATAACCTCTACCTATACGCAGAGAAACAAATTTCAAACGAAGTTAAACTGTCAGCAAAAGATCTGACCGAAATAGATAAAAACGAGTACCCCGATTCCCTGAAAAATTGCGATATAAAATGTGCATATCGTGGTTATCTTGAAGGTAATGGTAAAAAGGATTTTGAAATACATTCAACCGGTGATACAAGCTTAAAGCTTCTGATGGTTATAGAGGATAACAATTCTTATCCAAAAGAGGAAGAAATAAAGCCTACCCTTGCAAATGTCAAGTTTAGTGCAGAGGTACTGCTTGACGGACAGTATCCACGAGGCAATGATTATTCATTTTCTTTAAAGGATGAGTCAGGTGCGGTAATCGAAACAGTAAATAATGATGATGGGTATATTTCCTTTTCCAATATCGCATTGAAAGAAAAAGGAACTTACATATATTATCTCTCGCAAAATGAGGGAAAAGATGAAAAAACAACCTATGATAAATCTATTTATAAAATAAATGTGGTTGTGGAAGGAAAAAATTTTGCTAAGGTTTCCTATGAAATAGACGGTACGCCAAAAGAAACCTTGCCAAGATTTTCAAACTACAAGGAAATTGTTGATGCTCAAAACATCGTAGAATACCCGACCAATGAGAAAAAAGCAAACACACAGCCAAATTATTTTCTTATATCAACACTTACGATTGGTGTTCTCCTGATTATATTCTATATCATTGCTAACAGAAAGAAAGGGTGATGCGAAATATGATTAAAAACAAAAAATTTCAAATAAATATTGTAACCCTGCTTCTTCTTTGTTTAGGGCTTTGTATAACAAGCTTTGCTATTTCGTATACGATAATAAAAGTTGAGAACAACACCTTTCAGACAGGCGAAATTAAAATTGACTTAAATGGTGGTCAGCCCATTATCCCTGCAGATAAATGGTTGCTTGAACCCGGAATGACAATTGAAGAAGATTTCACCATAACGAATAATGGCGGCTGGAAGGTTTTTTATAAGCTGTATTTTGAAAAGGTTGAGGGCAAACTTGGTGATGTGCTGGAAATAAAAATTTATAAAAAAGGCTCACCGGAAATAGTTTTACTAAGTGGAAAAATCAGTGACCTTGTTGACGCGGATGAGCTAAACATAGCAAGCGAACTGGAAAAAGGAGAAACACAAACCTTGACCGCATGCTTCCATTTCCCTGAAGATGCAGGGAATGAATACAAAGGCGGGACTTTGGAATTTGATATGTCCGCTATTGCAGTTCAGACTAAAAACAACGATCCGGAAAATCCGAAGTTTGAATAAGGAGAGAGCAAATGAAAGTTTTAAATGTAATAAAAAATGTATTTACGTGGCTGCTTGTAGCAGCTGCAGCATGTATGATGGTGTTTACGGTTGTATCTGTAACAACCTTTGACCGAAACGATAGAGATTTATTTGGTTATAAAGCTTTTATCTGTCGTTCTGACTCAATGAAGGCAACAGACTTTGCAGCAGGCGATTTGGTTTTTGTTAAAGAGGTTTCACCTGCCACCATAAAGGAAGGCGATATCATCTCATATCGTTCGGAAGATTCTGATACCTTCGGCGAGACCTTTACCCATAAGGTGCGTTCTCTTATAACAGATGAGAATGGTCAGCCTTGCTTTATTACATATGGTACAACAACAGGTGTTGATGATGAATTGCCTGTAAAATACACACAGTTTCAAGGGCTTTATAAATTTGATATACCAAAGATTGGAACCTTCTTCTCGTTCTTGAAAACAACTCCGGGATATTTTATCTGTATATTCCTTCCCTTTATGCTCTTGATTTTAATGCAAGGCTTAAATACGGTGAAAGTGTTTAGAAAATATAAAAAGGAACAGATGGAAGGACTCCAGGCAGAACGCGAAAAGCTCGAAGAAGAACGCAGACAGTCAATGGAAATGATGAAAGAACTGCAGGCATTAAAAGAACAGCTTGCATCAAAAGACGGACAGCAGTCCGAATAATTAAGGTATAGACAGCAAAGGGCTGTTTATATATATTCGTCTAACAAAATAACTACATAAGGAGGTAATAAAAATGACGAATAGTAAAACAACAAAGAGAGCATTGCTTGGTAGCAGCATATCACTCCTGCTTTGCTTTGCAATGCTTCTCGGAACCACATTTGCGTGGTTCACAGACAGTGCTACCGTAAGCGGTAACAAAATTCAGGCCGGTACACTTGATATCGCTCTCGAAATGTGGGACGGTACTAAATGGGTTGATGCAGAGGGTAAAACCCTTAACTTCATCTCTGCTAATGGCGAAACCGACATTCTTTGGGAACCCGGTTGTAACTACCAGCTTCCTAAGCTTCGTGTTGTTAACAAAGGCAATCTGGCAGCAAAATTCCAGGTTCAGCTTACCGGCATTGCCGGAAATGCCAAGCTCAATGAGGTTATCGACTGGTTCTTCTCATACGAAGCTGGCACTAGTATGCAGAGATTAAAGTGGAGCGCTTTTAACAATCTTAACCAAACCTTAGCGGTTGTCCCTGCTGGTGAGACTTGGGGTATGAACGACGATAAGCTCGAATTCCAATTCGACGGTAAAATGAAAACAACTGCCGGAAACGAATATCAGGGCTTGTCCATTGATGGCGTTTCCATTACCGTTGTTGCAACCCAGCTGACTTATGAGTATGACAGCAAAGATAATCAATATGATAAGAATGCTGAGTCCCCTAATGTAAAGGTAGTATCCAATGATGCAGATTTGCAGGCTGCTATAGCTGCAGGTGAGACTAATATTAAGCTTCTTTCAGGCGAATTTAATGTTGATCTTTACAATATTCCTGCGGGTAACACCCTGACAATCAACGGTTCCGGTTCTGATACGAAACTTGCATTTAAGAACCTGCAGGTTCGTGCTTCTCAGTTTAAAAATCTGACAATCAGCAACTGCACAATCGAAAGAATGCCCGATAAGGCGTGGGGTCATTTGGTATTCGGTTCCTCTACAACCCCCGGCGGTGTTTACACCATCTCCAATTGTGTCTTCAACGGTGTAGGATCTCAGGGTATTTACATCAATCAGGATGTTGCAGCAACCTTCAACATCGAGAATTGTAAATTCAACGGCGACTTCGGTTCTGAGGGTGCTATCACTGTTCAGAACAACGACGGCGTTGATATCACTGTTAATGTAAGCGGTTGTGAATTTAGTAACATTCCTACAACAAGCCACGAGATTTTTGTCCACTATGCATATGACGGTTGGACATTGAACGCAGAAGGCGTTAATGCTTTCTGGAAGGCAAAATAACTAGAACAAGGGAAATTGTCCGTGTAAGCGGATAATAAAGTCCGTCCTATCCCTTCGGGGATAGGCGGCAATCAAAAGGCATAAAGCCTGACTGTTTTGTGCCTTTTGATTGCCGTAATAAAAAACTCAATCGGAGGTATGTTATGAGTTTACTACATAAAAAAGAAAAACAGAATAAAAATAACGACCCGTTAATCCGGCTCATGACACCGATGATTGCAGGTATTTTAGTATGCGTATTTTGCCTTGTAAGTATGACTTGGGCTTGGTTTAATGCGTCTGTTAATACACCGACACAGACAATACAATCTGCTACTCGTAGCACCTCTGTAAAGGTATATGAAGTTAGTCAGCCTAAAGAGGGAAATAGCAATCCTACTATAAAATTGGTAAAACCTGAAATATCAGAAGTGGTTTCTCTTGCCGAGGGCACGCAAACAACAGATGAAGATGCGAGCGAGGTAATGGCAGGCGAGCCTCTTGTGTGGAATTTATCCCCTGAAAAAAGCTATGAGGTTGTAATGACAGGCAGCGGAACTGCGTCTCAAGGTTATTGCAAAGTTGCCTTATCCTATACTGCAAGCGGAAAGGATACTGAAACAAAGCTATACAAAACCTCTGCTTTTGAAAAAGAACATACAGTTAAATTCACCTACAATACCGGTGGCTTTTATGATGCAGAAGGTGTTACAGCTACCGAATGGAACGAATATGTGGAAAAAACCACTCCGCCGACACTTACGATTGCATCTTATTGGGGCGAACCGGAAAATGAGACATCACAGGTTTCACTAATGTCACTGCGCCGCACTGCGGAAGAAGAAATTATGCTTTTGTCTGATGGTGATGTGTTAGGATTAGCTCCTATCCCATGTCCTGAAGCAAAAGCTGAAACCGAGGTTGAATTAGAAGGCTTTGAAATTCAAGAAGGTGCGGAAATTTCTGCCGAAGAAGATTACAAAATATCACTTACACTAAAAGAAGGCTATGAAATGCCGAGTGAAGTGGTAGTTAATATTGACGGTAAGGATTATGTTGTTTCTACCGAAGGTGCTGAGGCAAGTGATGATGCACCATATTATAATGTTGAAACAGGAGTTTTAACAGTTCCCTCTGCTCTTTTAAGTGACGGTATTAAGGTTTCTGTTAAAGCCACAGCAACCCCAATTCCTGAAGATGAACCTGAGGAAGAAGAAACCGAAGAAGAAACAACCGAGGAAACCACAGAGGAAGAATCAGAAGAAACAACAGAAGATACAACAGAAGAAGCAACAGAAGAAACAACAGATAAAACTGAAACCACGGATGACAATGAAACAGAAGAGGATAATTCTGCTGACACATCATCAGGCAATAATGTTGTTGCTGACAATCCGAATAAAAAAGAAGAAAACGGCGAAAAAGGTAGTGACGAGCCTGTGAAAACTCCTGCAGGTGACGGCGGAAATGATGATGACGATGATGAAGCTGATAATAATTCAGGAGGCTCGTCAAATGGCAATGCTTCTTCCTCCAACAATAATGAAGAGGAAACAGAAGATGAAAAAGCAGATGTTAAACTGAATCTTTCACAATTAACAATCAATCTTGAAGAAACACAAATTCCTACTAACGCAGATCTTGTTCTTACACTCTCTGCAAAAGAGGATATGGAGCTTCCAAAGCAGATTGTAATTACTCTTGATAAGACAATCCGTGATGAAGATATAGATGACGAGGACGTTATCGAAGATAAGACAGAATATATCATAAACACAGATGGTAAGGATAATCCTGAAGGCTTTGAATTTGATGCAGAAAGCGGAGAGCTTACAATTTCATCAGAATTACTTGAAGGTGTTCGAGAAATTACAATAGCTGATACAGAAGAAAATGAAGCCGACAAGGATGAAGAAAAAGCTACTCTTACCTTTGAGGTAAAAAATCTTACCTTTGATTTTACCGATGATGAAATTGTAACGGATGAGGATGTCGTAATAACCTTTACTGCAGGTGAAGGTTATGAGCTGCCTGAAACAATTGTAATTACAATTGACGGCGTGGAATATGTCATTTACACAAGTGAAGAAGACAGCGACAAGAATCCTGACGGAATCACATTTGATATTGAAACAGGCACACTTACCATATCCAAGGATTTACTGAGTGATGCAGAGGCAATAACCATTGCCGCAGAGGGTGTTGAAAAAGAGGATGAAGAATCCAAGGAAGAAAACCCTGATGCAGATAAAAAAGATGAGTCTGAGGATAAGGATAACACCGACAAAGAAAACGGGGTTGAAGGTGGAGAAACTACTGATAAGGAAACCGAAGGTGGAACAGATACTCCGAATACCGATGACAATACAGAAACCGAAGGTGGAACGGATACTCCGGGCGGAGAAAATACAGAAGTAACCAACCCCGAAACTAATCCCGATGATACTACCGAGAGCGAAGACAATGACGATAGCAACGGTGAAGATAACGGCGAAGACGAGGGTAAAACTGAAACTCTGGAACCTGACACTGAGGTTACTACTCTAACCACACCGGATACAGAAGATAACACTAATACCGAGCAGGACGGTGAGAATGCAGAAACAGAAAAAAATGGCGAAGGCTCTACCGAGAATGGAGCGGAAGAAACTAATCCCGATACTGAAAGTGGTAGCGATGACGAAACTACTACACCAACAGAGCCGACAACTCCTGCCGAGCCAAATGAGCCTGCTGTATCACCTGAAACACCGAAAACAGAAACACCGAATACGAGTGAACCTACAACAGGTGGAAATGATGGTGATGGCAATGGAGAAGCAGGCAATGTTGACAATGCTTCATCGGAAAGTAGCGATAATAGTGGAAATGACAGTTCAAAGAGCAATGCCTCAAGTGAAAGCGCATCATCCACTTCACCAAGCGTAACGCCATCTGCACCGACAACTTCTGCACCTACTTCAAGTGAAACAAGTACACCAAGTGCAAGTACACAGACAAGCGGAAACTCATCAAGCACCTCTGCTTCTTCTACTCCTGCATCAAGCACTAACAGCAATTCAAACGGAGCAAGTCAGGCATCGGGTACAACAACACCTTCAGGAAGTAAAGAAACATCTTCTGAAGAGTAATTAAATTATAAGCACATATTTTTAATCTGCCACAGGGGGATTTCCCCCTACGGCAATTTAAAGAGTGAGGAAAGGAGCAATAATTTTTGAAATTACTTTTTGGTTTAATCATTGGCACAGCGATTGTAGTATTAGTTATTGCTCTTTATTGTGCTTTGATAATTTTCGGCAGAGAAAGCGATAGCGAAAATGTAGAGTTTAAGAAAGTCTGTGGAAAGAAAATTTGTCCCAATTGTCTAACGGGAGCAGAATCCTACAGACTTGACAGACATTCACCGGAATGTCCTTATCTGTATTGTCATAACGGCAAGAAATGCCCGTTTTATAAACCATTATCCAAAGATGATAAAACTTGTTTATTTATTAAAGAGCAAAAAGTCAGTATTAAAAGTGACATAGCAAAGTCCGGTGCAGTGGAATAAACTCTGCAATGGGCTTTGTTTTTTTTCATCACCACATTAAAATATGGTCCACATTAACCAAAGAAAAGCACTTTTGAAAAAACCTTTGTAGACTTTCCTAATCTTCTGTGGTATGTTTGTGTTGCCGAAAGGTAATATAAAAACAGAGAGGAAGAATTTTATGAAGAAAAAAGTATTATGTACGGCACTAGCAGTGACTATGCTGCTAACAACAATGGCATCGGCAACTGCAAAACCTTGGTGGCTCAGTAAATACCGAGTGACCTTCGACAATGAACTTGGTATCGTAGGAAATGTAACCTTAACCTTCGCATCGGACGGCGGAAGCTTTATCAGACCAATAACCAAAAGATACGGCGAGAGCATCAGCCTCAAAAGCTACATCCCAACAAAATACGGTTACACATTCAATGGCTGGTTCACCGATCCGAGAACAAAGCAGAATCAGGTAACAACATTTAAATTCACAAAGCCTGATGTCCTATATGCGAAATGTGAAAAGAATCTGGCAGAACCCATAAATCCAAATGACGAAATCATGGCAAAGGATACCTGCTACCTCACAGATGAGGAAACCAAAATAAGAAATGAAATCATACAAGAGAAAAATAAAGCCTACATAGACGGCTTCGGTTATCTAGCACCTGCTAAAACAAAAACCATCATAGCAGACTCGGACGGTGACATAAATAAAATGGTTGGCACAATGGAATAAAATTACGAGAGGATAGGCAAACCGCCTATCCTCTTCCTCGTTATATAATCAATTTTGAGATCAACCCACAAAGGCTCTTAAAGGGATTCAAAGACCAAACTCACGCAGACAGGGTAATTATACTCTATCTGTTTTTTAATGCAGAATAGGGGTAATATTAAAGGCATTGCATTTGCTTAAAAACTTTTGCAATGCCTCTGGAATATATCAAGTAATTAAAACCTGTTTTTAATTTCGTCTAATTTTTCTAAAAACTTTTCGGCAGAATGCTCGCCACTCTTATATTTTGCTCTGCATTTAGTCAATTGAATAATGTTAAAATTCAACTTTTCCAACATCTCAGCATCCGTTGTCCTGCGTCTCTTGTATTGCAGAGATTGATAAATTTTTTCATATAATACTAAGTTTTTATCTGCTTTTATATTTGAAGCGTATGTTTTTTTGGAGCCTGTCCATTTGCAGGTCTTTCCTTCCGAATTAACACGGTCACAATAATCAGCGCCTGAATATGACGATGCAAAATACTTAAGGCAATTTTTACACCTTGATATATGCATATTTTGTTCGGCTGCATAAAGCATCTCAAGAAAGATTAAATCCTTCAAAGAATCTGTTGTATATACATCTGCAATTTCAGGATTCATTCTTTTCTTTGCAGACGGAATGATAGTTCTTCTGATAACATATGAATCAGTTACAGAGCCATATTTCTCTACTATTTCGGCATAAGCAGATATTTTTGTTGCCTGAACCTTTGATTTGAAGCAATGTCCTAAAATAATATTAGCAAGATCCGTGAGACTCTCATCAGGTTTATTTATCAACCCAAGCGAAATAAAACTATCCCACTCTCCTGCGGCGATTTTACAAGTGAAATTACCGAGGATTTCGTCTGTTAATGAATTTCCGATTGACAACGAAACAAACCTTTTTTTAAAAATAATATCAAAGCTCATAGTATTTCCCTTCTTAAATCCAACTGATTAAATATTTTTTATTTTTAATCAGTTGACAAAGTAATTAATTCATATTAGAATAAAATCGTTCAAGAGATTACATTTATTTTTATTTGATAACTTTAATCTAATTATACAAGCAAAACGAAGTAATGTCAAGAAAAACTTTTTAAGCGAGAAGAAACTCTCGCAAGATAAAGTGAAAGATGAATTGAACCTTAAAATTTTAATAGCTTGCACGGTGAGTTATACAACACAGCGAGCGCCAAGACTTCTCTTTTGAGGACGAGCGATTTAACTGTTTGCAAATACGAGGTTATGGTCGAGCAGGGCCGAGGCTCAGGAAATGTAACCGGAGGCAAGTGCAAAGTTTAGTGAATACACGCTTATTGCCTATATTATTTTTAAGGCGGTCAAAAATCTATAGAAAGGAGCTTCATTAAGGCAATAAAAGTATTTAATTTTAATCATTAATCCGAGAGGAGAATTTTTATGAGTAAGAAAGAAGTACCTATCGACTTTAATGAAGACTTTGCTATAGATATAGATAGATGGTTTAAAACACTAAAGCCTTCAGCATTTCATTTCATCTGCAGCAGGTATCGAAAACACAAAGGCGAGGAACAATGTACACCTCGTTCTATAAGGGAATTCGTTCTGGACGAAATTATCCTTGAAGAAATCAGGAGAATTACATACTATGCCAGAACAAAGACTAAAGAGTTCGCAGAATTTATAAATCAAAAAAGCTCCGCCGAGAGCCGAAAAGAATTATCGGCAAAGTCAGCAGAGCTTGGAAGACTCAAAAAGCGTAAGAGTGAGTTGGAATCTCTGTTCAAACGACTGTATGAAGATAATGTGTTCCATCGAATTACAGACGATCAATTTCAGATGTTATCCGGTAGTTACATAACGGAGCAAAAGGATATAGAATTACGGATACCTGATTTGAAAGATGAAATCGAAGCACTCAAATCTGCTGTCACAAACACGGACAAGTTCATCGCACTGGCTAAGAAGTATATTCACATCAAAGAACTGACACCAGAAGTATTATTGACCTTCGTGTCCAAAATCGTTATACACGAACGAAGTGAAAAACGGTCAAAAAGCGCAACACATCAAATTGATATATATTTCACTCACATAGGACATGCAGGTCAAATTTAAAGCAAAGGAAAAGGGTGAACAGCCTAAACTGTTCACCCAACTTCCGCACCGTTACAAGTATTTCACTAAACATCCCTTAGAGAAACACCCGAAGGGAAATGCTTTTTTTGGAGCTGGTGATCGGACTTGAACCGACGATCTGCTGATTACGAATCAGCTGCTCTACCGACTGAGCCACACCAGCATACTTCAACATGTTGTTTATTATACTATTTTATTAACTCTTTGTCAACTGATTTTAAAAAAATGATGGAAAACAAAATGTAAAACTTTTGGTTTTTTTTGTGTAAACATTGAAAAAACCAGAAAAATATGTTATAGTATACATAAGTTTGACTATGAATTACAAAGCGAAGGGAGAATTTATATGGTTAAGGTAAGCTATAACAGATTATGGAAACTTTTGATTGACAAAGGAATGCACAAATACGAATTGAAAAATAAAGCAAAAATTAGCGGATATAATATTGCAAAACTCACCAATGATGAGAATGTGACCATTGACACTTTGGCAAGAGTGTGTCTTGCTCTTGAATGCACTTTTGATGATGTTGTTGAGATTACCGGCACTGAAATACCGGCAAGACACAGACATCAAAAACAAAAACAGTAAAATGTTATACATAGGAAACTTATGCCTATATATTTCGTCTAATAAATAGTAAGGTGTTATTGATGAAATAAAACGGCATAATAAATCTTTTCATTTGTGTACTTGTTTATGCAGAGGTTGGTCTGCTTTCGGGTTACTTGTTTGAAAAGAAAAATATGGTTGTTGTGTCATTGATAAATGTAGCTCACATCATAGTTAAATACATTCAAAGGAGGAATGACAGATGAGAAAACTTATAGGATACATTCCGGCGGTGTTGTTTACTGCATTTTATCTGTATGTTGGAATGACGGGTGCAGGATTAACATTGTCGATGATTTTAATTTGGCTTGCTTGTTTTTGGCTCTCCGCCTTCTTCTTGCATAAAGGATTGTTTTGGGGCGGTGCTTTAGGATTGATTCCAGGTGTTCACATGATTTATATGAGCACACAGTACACGGGACAAGTTATAAATGTTGAAATGCCGCTTGGAATTATACTGATACTCTTTTATGGCATCTACGGCTTTTACCTTTGGAAAAAGCGAAACGATATACCAAAAATAGAAAACAAAGAAATCGTTATGATGGTTGTCAAAATCGCTTTAACCATTGCGGCTTTAATGGTAACAGCATATTTTGGAATACTTGGTGCGATGATACTCACATCCGAAGGGATACATCCCGCTATAACCGGAATAGGTGCATTTGTCATACCAACTTTAATGCTCCCTTTGATATGGCTCAAAAAGAGAAAGAAATTCTTTTTAATATGGCTGATACCTGCGGTTATTTACTTTATCTCTTTGTATATTAACTATGGAATGGTTCAGTATGATAAAAGCATTACAATAAACACATCACCGAACATCAATGTTCACGAATATCTGCCGTTTAAGGAAGATTCAAAGATAGTTAAGTGTGATAGTAAAACATTAAAACTTACAGAAAACCTTCCCAAGATTGACGGTGCAGCAGCTCTGTTCCCGCTTTGCTCTGCATTTGTAAATGCGACATATCCTGATACAACGGAAATATATGACGGTACATTTGAGTATAATAACACCCCCGGTGGTTATCAGCTTTTAGCAGAAAAGCAAACAGACATATTTATCGGTGTATATCCGTCTGAAGAACAGAAAGCATATGCTGAAGAATGTAACACAACTTTTGAATATACGCCTATCGGATCTGAAGGTTTTGTGTTCTTCGTTCACAAGGACAACCCGATTGAAAATCTTACAACAGAGCAGATTCAGGGCATTTATTCAGGCGAGATTACTAATTGGAAACAAGTCGGCGGTAAAAACGAAAAGATTGAAGCTTTCCAAAGAAACGAAGGTAGCGGAAGTCAGAGTATGCTCAAGAGATTTATGGGCGATAAGCCTATAATGGAAGCTCCGACAGAACTCAAGAATGATTTGATGTCAGGAATTATTGAAAGAGTTTCAAACTATAAAAACAAGACAAATTCAATCGGCTTCTCATTCAGATACTATGTCGAGGGCATTATAAAAAACCCCAATATTAAAATGGTTTCTATTGACGGTGTTGCACCTACTGCTGAAAACATCAAGAATGGTAAATATCCTATAGTTACACCGATTTATGCAGTAACTTACGAAGAAGAAACAAACGAAAATGTAGGTAAACTGCTTGATTGGATATTATCAGACGAAGGACAGTATATCATCGAAGAAACAGGATATGTTGGAATAATATCAGACTTTGCAGAGTAAGGAGTTGAGCGACAATTAAATCGCGAAAATATATCTGCCTTGCACTGCATCTTAGCAACAAAATGTAACTTGGTGTGATTACAACACACGTTCTTAAGCAATATAGTAAGGAGGCAAAAGCGTATGAAAAAACTTATATCAATTATTTTAGTGTTATGTATGATGATTCCGTTTGCAGGATGTGCATTTGCAGAGGAGGCCCGCGCAGCTGCATTTACAACGGTTAAAATACCTTTCCCTGATGACATAGAAGACAGAAACTCTTGGCTCACAAGAGCGAGATATAAGGACTCAGGAGAGGTTATTCCTCTGTCAATGTCATACGATGGAAGTGTTTATGCAACCATCCCGACAGAAAATGCTGACAGAGAGATTGAGGCTTTCGTTCCGGAAGAGATTGAATTTGCTGATAATGACAACACTAATTCAGATTTCCATAATATCAGAATGTTATCAAGAGTTGGCGTTATCAAAGGCAACGAAAAGGGCGAAGCAAATATCAATGACAATGTAACCCGTGCAGAAGCAGTTGCAATGGTTATGAGATTTTTGGGACTTAATAAAGTTGCTATGCAAGGTGCTGTCAGAGTTTTTGATGATGTAACCAGCGACAAGTGGTATTATCGCGAAGTCCTTTCAGCATATCATTATGGACTTGTTAAAGGGGATTCTGAAAAGACATTTTCTCCGGAAAGAGATGTGACCAGAGAAGAAATTACGGTTATGATTGCAAGAGCTTTGCAGTATGCAGGTTTAAGATGCTCAAAGTCAACTGCTGAGAACTATGCGGATAAAGATAAGATTTCCGATTGGGCAAAGGAAGCTTATGAATATGTAAGCAGAAACATCGTATCAGATTATGATGATACTGACCGTGAAAATCCTGTTCGTTTGCTTAATCCCGGGAAGGCTGCAACAAGAGGAGATGTTGCATATATCCTGAACAACACGCAGGATGATTGCCAGATGTATCCGTCAGATGCAGCGGTGTATTACGGATTTGACAAGGAAATGCCGACTATTGACGGTTCAACCTCTACATATCCGTTTACTCAGGCAGTTTACAGTGCATTGTTCCGCAACGGACAAACACATGAAAAATTCCCTCAAAAACATTCCAAGAGTCACGCATCCTATCAGCGCCTTATAAACGGCGAGGTTGATATGCTTTTTGCATCTGTATATCCTGCAAGTGATATTCTGAAAATGGCAGAAGATAAAGGCGTTGAGCTGGAACTTATCCCTATCGCTTATGATGCAATGATATTCTTCACAAACAAGGATAATCCGGCAACAGGCCTTACTAAAGAGCAGATAAGCAATATATATGTAAATGACGCTTATGATAATTGGTCTGAGGTAGGCGGTGACGATGCTCTTATGTATCCTTATTGCAGAAACAATGACTCAGGTAGCCATGCACAGATGGAAAAGCACTTCTTAAACGGAAACGAAATTCACCACGAAGTGCAGAAAGAAACATCCTACACAATGTCAAATGTGCTGACCGATGTTATGGCGGCGAAAACCAATGACCCTGTGGGATATGGTTTGGGTTACAGCATTTATTATTACTATAACAATATGGATATGTTCTATGATGTGCATAACAATCTGAAACTCCTTGCCATTGACGGTGTGATGCCTACGGATGAATCAATCGCAGACGGTTCATATCCTCTTTCTAACAACACTTATGTTGTTTTAAGAAAAGATACTCCGGCAGATAGCCCGGCTCGCAGAATGGCAGAATTTATGCTCACAGAGGCAGGTCAGGTGTGCGTAGAAAATGCTGGATATGGCAGATTGAAGAAACCTGTTGAGATTTCTGACGGTATGCTCTTTAGCGACAAGGTAAATGCACAGATGCCGACTGATAAAAACTATATGTTTTCCCCAATTTCAATAAAGATGGCACTTGCACTTGCTGCAAACGGTGCATCAGGTGAAACGCAAGAACAGATATTAAATGCCCTTGGCGTAACGAACCTTGAAGAATTTAATGGTGTTTCAAAGGATATAATTGAAAGATATTCTCAGGCAGACATTTTGAATCTAAACATTGCAAACTCCATCTGGATGAATAAGGATAAGACCTCACAAAGCTTCAGTAATGCCTATAAGAAAATTGCAACGGAATATTATGATGCAGAGGTTAAAAGTGTTACAAATTCAAATGCAGTAAAAGAAATAAACGGTTGGGTAAGAGATAAGACCAACGGAAAGATACCGACAATCATTCAGAATACAGACGATTTTTGGGCAATGCTTATCAATGCAATCTATTTCAAAGGAGCATGGCAGGATGAGTTCAGCGAACACGCTACTAAACCCGATCAGTTTAATAATGCAGACGGAACCAAGATTACTGTTGATTTTATGAATAAAACAAAATGGTTCCCGTATGCCGAAACAAATTCTGTGAAAATTCTGGAATTGCCATACAAAAACAGAGTTGATAAGATATCTGCAGACGGAGAATATCTCGGAACTGACAAATACGATGACCTCGATGTAAGTATGTATTTGATTATGCCGGAGGGCGACATCAATGTTGAGCAGGAATTATCTGCTGCTATCAATGATGAAATGTTTAAAAGTACATATATCAAAATGGCTATGCCGAAATTCAAGATTGAGTATTCTACTGATCTGAATAATATCTTTATGAATATGGGTATAACCACTGCCTTTGATGAAAAGAACGCAGACTTTACAAAGATGTTTGATAAAGGCAATATGTGGTTTACAAACACAATTCATAAGACTTTTATCAATGTGGATGAAAAAGGAACCGAAGCCGCAGCGGTGACCGCAATCGGCATGGCAGGCTCCGCGCTTCCGCCCGAACCGATTGAACTCAAATTCAATAAACCGTTCTACTTTGCAATCTGTGATAACACAAGCGGAGAAACACTCTTTATGGGCCGCTATGCATTTGCAGAGTAATTACACATAAGGTATCAAAAAAACAGTCCGCTGGACTGTTTTTTTAATCTCTTGTGCCTTCTTAAGGTTCAAATCCCGCTATCCCTTTGAAATGAAAAGAGCAATCGATACGAAAAAAGTATCAGATGCTCTTTTGGTGCGGGTGTTCATAACATGTCAAAATCGAAACTCACAAAAAGTTGGTAGCGACAGCGAGTCGTCGTGAAGGCGTTTACAACCGAACAGGCAAGCCGAGCGTGACTTTTTGTGAAAGAGGAGAAGCAAGGAAGCGGGCGGATGAATTTTTTTGTATAAAAAAGTCGAAGCAAAGCGAACTTTGCTTCGATATGGTGCGAGTGTTCATAACGTGTCAAAATAAATTCACAAAAAGTTGGTAGCGACAGCGAGTCGTCGTGAGGGCGTTTACAACCGAGCAGGTGAGCCGAGCGTGACTTTTTGTGAAAGAGGAGAAGCAAGGAAGCGGGCGGATGACTTTTTTGCATAAAAAAGTCGAAGCAAAGCGAACTTTGCTTCGACGTGGTCGGGATAACAGGATTTGAACCTGCGGCCTCTTCGTCCCGAACACGCTCTAAAGCTTGATATATAGCGGTTTTTGCTTTTTTTAGCCCTTTCCGCTACATTCAATATACTCTTTGGACATCTTATCTCCACTGTTTCCGCCTGTTACATTTCTAACTGTGGGATAACATGTGGTCAAAAAAATTGTTATAAATTGCCAAATAAACTTTTTTGTGGTATAATAAATATAAATTGAGGTGTAAATTATGAGAAATCTTTTGACTGGTAACGGTATTAATATACAATTTGATAATAAAAACTATACTACACAACAAATTGTTTTAAGAATTCTGAAAAATTGTGACCGTGATGATTTTCCGCTGCATATTATTGTGAACGAGTCGTATTTATTAAAAAATTATATAGGATTATTGTTCCTGGAAATTCCAAATATAATAAATGGAGTATATGATAAATATGCAAACTGTACTGCTGAAATCAAATCGCTTGCTTCTTTTAAGGAGCAGTATTCTAATAGACTTAACACGCTAAGAATTACAGATATAGGATTTGAAGATTATTATTTAATTCATGATTTGGTTTGTCATAAAACCAACACTGCTAATCCTGAAATGTATTATATAAGAGAATCTTTAAAAAGTGCATATTATTTTGCTATATATAATGACGGAAAATTAAATAAGTTGCATTTGCAATATTCAGATAAATTTATAAATTACCTAAAAAGCTTTGACAAAATATTTACAACAAACTATGATTCAAATATTGATTCCGTAGTTGATATAGAAGTATTTCATATACACGGACATTTTGATAAACTTTCGGATACGTACAACAAAAATTCTTTGAGAAATAAATTGCCTAACCCACCTACAGAAGATATCAATGTAGATTTGAATTATTTTTATCTGTATTCAAATGCGGTATCTACACATAGCGGAGCTTATAAGGAACTCCAAATAAACCAAAGTTCCTTAGCAAATAGTGCTGTAGAAAAATTAGCTATTGCATATAAAGAGAATGAAACTGTAAAAAATGATGTAGATAGCTGGCTAAATGATAAGAATATTCTTGTGTCAAACATGGGACATGCAGTGAAGTTAAAGGTTGAACATCCTGAAGTGAAATTTTCTGAAGATTATTATTTTGATGATTTGAAATCAATTACTGGTGAAATCGAAATTTTGGGACTTTCACCTTGGAATGATTTTCATATATTCGAGTCAATTAATAATGCGAATATTGACAAATGTATTTATTACTATTACTCTGACGAACAGTGTGAAAAGGTGAAAGAGTTGCTGCCTAATCTATCTGCTACGGGTAAAATTGAGTTTGTAGAAACAAAAGAATTTTGGAGAAATCAATCATGAAAATTAAATATATAACAATGAGTAAGTCAAAATTTTTGGCATTATTGAAACAATACAATCTTTTGGTTAAGAGTTTGTGCCCGTATAATATAGTTTTACGGCAGTTTAATTTACTAAGTCCACAAATGCGACAAGAAATAAAAACCAGACTTGAATTATGTGATAAAATAAGAAAAACGAAAATCCCTTTAAATGATGGTGATGCCTTGCTTACATGCATCATGGTAGATGCCCATATGATTGCTTGTGAATATGATATTGATCCTTTAACGGTTATAATGTGTATCAATTTACCATGTAAAATCAATGAACGGATATTACTTAAATAGCATATTTGTTTTATCAATAATATTCAAGCATTAATTGTACAAAACTACAACTAAAATACTAAGGAGAGAAAAATGGAATACGAAAAATTAAGAACTATTGTTTTTACGATAACAACCGCAATGCTATTCTTTATTTGGAGTCTATTATCTGATTTTATAAAATCAAACTTATTTTGGGGAATATCTTTAAGTGGGATAATTTCTCTTGGCACATATCGATTTATACTAAAATTTGCAGAAATGATAATGGTAAAATGTAAGTTTATAAAAAAACTAGTATTTGGGAATAAATACTTAGAAGGTATTTGGGTTGGGGTATATATTGCAGAGGATGATAGCCCTAGGTTTTATTATGAGTGTTTTGAACAAGATTTTTCAGGGTTAATAATCAGGGGAACTTGCTTTAATGAAGATGGTACATATAAGGGCACATGGACATCTGACAATGTGTATATTAACGAAAAAACTGGAACAATTACATATACATATGTTACTGATATGATAAATAATACAGTGAAGAATCAAGGATTAGCAACATTTAGTTTTCAACGTAAAAATAAACAAACTATTACCAATAAAATGATAGGTTTTTCAGCGGACATTTTTTCTGGGAAGAAAATTAAATCCTTTGAATGGAAATTAAATGATAAAGAAAGCCAAATGAGTGATAGTAATAAAATCGATAAAGCAAAACAGTATTATTATGATAATAAAAGTATTATTGCCAAAAACTGAGTATATATAAGCATTATGCATCAACAAAATTTATGATAACACTCTAAAACACGGAAAAAGAAGGTATTGTCATGGAAAAAGAATGGGAAAAAGAGTTTTGGAAGTTGTTTGTTTCAACACAGAAAGGCGATTTGAGAAAAGCACTAGATTTAAAAAGAAAGCATATTCCTGAAAAACTATATAGATATAGAAGTTTAGACAATTTGGATTATATAACTAGTGAAATAGCTACTGGCGAGATTTATGTAGCCTCTCCGCCGGAATTAAATGATATATTTGATGCTGTATCATTAATGAGTTCTAAAGATTCTAAATTTTATTTTTCGAAGGGAAATATGAAAGAATTATATGAGGATTCGTTTAAAGGACTACCAGTTTATACATTTGAAAAAATATTTAACGACCATAATTGGTACGATAAATTAGCGGAATATGTGGCTGAAAATGTAATTTGTGGAACAACTCTTACCATAGAGGAAGCGAAAAGCAAACTTAACGAAATTGAAATGCATATGTTGGAAAAAACTAATGCTAGTCTGAATAGTGTGTCTAATGCAACCATCCGGATAGCTTGTTTTACTGACAAAGAGACAAATATTCCTATGTGGACGCATTATGCAAAAGATCATACAGGCGTTTGCATTGAATATGATACGGAAAGAGTCAAAAAAGAATTAACACTTAATTCACTATACCCTATAAGATATAAAGAAAAACTACTTGATGGTATGTCTCACATAATGGATAGACAAAGCAATCCTCTAAGTGCGTACTCCTTTTTAGAGGAATTGGGAAATCAAAAGCATAAAGATTGGGAGTATGAACAAGAATGGAGACTTATGTTACATATGGGACATTTATATCCATCTGTTGAAAGCATCCCTAAGGAGTACCGGAACAAGGGACAATTATATTATTTTACTAGGCCCACGAAGGTAATATTAGGATGTAAAATATCTGAGCAAAATGAAATGTTGCTTCGTGATGTTTGTAAAAAAACTGGTGTTGATGTAGTAAAAATGCAAATTACTCCATATGGATTAATGTATTAGGATGTCAAAATATAATACACATTAAACCTGCTAAGAATTGTCAAGGGTAAATTTTAAAATTTTTTCACTTCAAAAAAGAGTATAGCAAAATAGAGTGGCAAATAGGAACTTTTTGTCACCCGGTGAAAAATATTAAAAGATAGATTTAATTATCCGAATTTA
>JAZNGA010000034.1:0-2683 GCA_045576235.1 Clostridia bacterium | reverse complement strand
TTCGTTATTGCCCAAAAATTCAGGGCCACCAAGTACGATGGATAGACTGGGTAATACTGCTTTCAGTCGAGCACAGAGGTGCATCAACGATTCGTGATTGAACAGCCACATGGATGCTGCAACGATAGTTGGTTTCTCCTGATACACCTTTTCTATGATTGGCCCCACTTGCTCGTTGATGGTAGCCGACACAACTGCCCACTGAATGTTATCATTGTGCATCACCTGTGCATGCAACGAGGGCAATGCCAACGACGAGTGGGCATACGAACTGTTCAAGTCTAACCAAACTATCTTTATCATGCTGCGAAAGTACAATATTTCTTTGTTTTTCGAAAATCTTCTTTTGACAAAATGTCAAAACTGACATTTTGATTTTTAAACCGCACGAGAATCGCTTATTTCGACGCAAGGTAAAGCCTGTTTCAAAATAACGAAATGCTAAATAGTTAAGATATTGTTATTCTGTGCGATAGCGAAATATTTACAAAAATTCTACGCAAAAATCTGTTGAAGATTCTTACTTTTTTCGACGTTTTTCGCTGTTTTTGCCGAAAGCCCGAAAGTTTGCTTCCGAAATCACGCGTGATTTTCTCCGTAGATGCGGCAGTTGCTGCCGTGACCACGCGCAATTACTGCGGTAAGTGCCGTACTTACGGCGATAATCACGAGCGTTTCCGGCGGTAATCACGCGTGATTTCGGAAGCAATGTTTTGAGGCAAAATATTTTAGTCCTTTTTTGTAAAATCACTTGTTAGCGATTTTGCCGAATATGTATCGTTATGTATGGAAATCTTTTTGCTTTGCTTACAATGTGTTCTTGCTGATTGTGGCAGAATTTGACAAAAAAGTAAATTAATATTAGTGCTGTTTGGGATTTTTAAAATTAATTTATATATTCGCGGCATACTTCAATTCTTTGTATAGAGAAGTGAAGTCTGTTTTTATGAAATAGGACGTTTACAAACGTTATCTTTGACTGTCAAATCTCGCAAATTTGAATTCACTCTCAAAGAAACGGCAACAAAACGTCCGCGTTTGGTGTATTGTACTCTGTTCTCTCTTTGTATGGACAGATAAGTATAATATTATCGGCGTGGGCTGCTTGCGTTGCTTATCCTTAGAGTGAAGGCAATGCGAGAGCCTGGCAGTGTAGGATGAGCGGAGTAAAGACACCCACGTCTTTTTTTTAGCTTTATTAATTGCCAAATCCGGGTGTTCTATAGGCCTCATAAGAATGCCCGTATGAAAAAATTGTTCTTAGCATTTATCACTTGCCTATTTACCCTTACTGCATTCGCCAAAGACGATGTAATGGTAACTCGTGATGGTAGTTTTCTTGAAGTTAAGGTGATAAGAATTAGCGGTTCGGAAGTCACTTTTGTTAATTTGAAGAAGAAAAAACTTGGTGAACTTAAAGCACCCACTGATTATGTTTATGCAATCTTAAAAGAGAAAGGTTCAAATATCTTCTTTGATGAGGAAGGTAATCAAACAACATCGCCAGCTATTGAAATCGACGATGATGAAACCTATTTATTTTTAAATAGTGGGGAAATATTTCCAGTATTCAATTTGTCTATCAAAAAAGAGGAACTTACATATCAATTGAAAGATAAAAAGAAAGCTCCTTATCAAACTACGTCCAAGAATGATGTCTTTTTGGTGAAATTCTCTGATGGAACAACTACGTTAATTAATAATACGTATATAGAGAAACGCAAAAAACAACAAGAAGAGGCTGCAAAATTGCAACAACAAGCAGTTGCTGCTGCAACGGTTAATGTGTCATTACCAAGTACAACAACGGTAGCAGCACCTTCTACAATAGCTCTTACTGCTTCTGCTTCTACACCAAGCACAAATGCTAATGTTAATGTCTTTTCTCCGGCAGTAGATATGTTACCCCAAGACATAGAGAGAAAAATTATTGCTTCTGCTCCCTATACATTGTATCGAAAAGGGAGTGTTGCAGAATATGCATTTGAGAGAGAAGGCAAGCCGGTGAGGTTCATGAATGGCCCTTATTATATTCAACAAATTGTAGCCGATGCAAAAATTGAGAATGGTTTGTATGTTGCATATGTTAATCAGGCTTTTCTTAATAAAGATAAAGAACCTATGAAAGGAGTATCCAAAGATGCACAAGAATATCTGTTCCCTACAGAAATAGATACAGCCGGAACATTTCATCTTACTCATGATATTTCTCGCGATGTTCTTCTTGTGCAAAAAAGACAGGGATATGCTATGCTAATGTCATCGGATATGAAAGCTGGCGATGTATTAAAATGTAGTACCATTACAGATGAAGCAAAATCACTATTAGGTGGAAAAGTG
Source organism: Clostridia bacterium (assembly GCA_045576235.1). Classification (GTDB taxonomy): domain Bacteria; phylum Bacillota; class Clostridia; order UBA1381; family UBA9506; genus SIG437. Next base: position 343 of record JAZNGA010000034.1, on the reverse strand, counting down.
AAAGCAACAGCAGCCTATTCAGATTTTAAAATTGTAGGCGAAGAACAAGTTACAACACCGGCTGGTACTTTTCAATGCTTGAAACTAACAGGAAAATCAACAGAAAAGAATGGGGCTCTAAGTACAAAATATCTATATACTTGGTGGATAGCTCGTGGTGTTGGCTTTGTTAAATATGAAATCATACCGGATACTAAAAAAGGTAGAGACAGTGCTCCTACGATTATCTATTTGAATAAATTGGATTTGAAATAACCTTTATTTATTAACATTTTAATTTATACTAAATTATGAAAAAGATTATGATTTTTGCACTTATGGTGCTTGCGTTTTGTTTCAGTGC
>JAZNGA010000033.1:0-140486 GCA_045576235.1 Clostridia bacterium | reverse complement strand
GGAAGAGAGCGGAGAAGAAGAACAGGCAATGCCGACACCTGACACGGTTAAGGCAGCAACGCTTGTCGTGACGACAATACCGATTATTATGGTATATCCGTTCTTGCAGAAATACTTCATCAAAGGTGTAACTTTGGGCGCGGTTAAAGGTTGATTTAACTGTCCCTACATATAAAAAAAAAGGAGAATGATTATGTTAAGAAAAAGAAAGACATTTGCAGCAGTAGTTGCATTGGTACTCAGTGTTATGATGCTCGCATCTTGCACAGGTTCAACAACAGGCGGTTCAGGCAATGAAAAACTTGAACTCACAGTCTGGAACACACAGGGAACTTCATACACATTCCAGGACTTAGCTGAAGATATTCCTTCAGACTGGCTTGAAGAAAGAACAGGTGTTTCAGTTCAGAACATCTATGGTAATGACAGTGGTCAGTGGGATGCAAAGCTCACTAAACTCTATGCAGGAAATAACTTACCGGACATCTTATGGTGTCAGTCAGCTCAGGGACCTGCTCACTTCAATAAGCTTCTTGATTTAGGAGTGCTTAATCTTTTAGATGAAGAGATGATTAAAGAATATGCACCTAACATCTGGAAGAGAACACCTTCATATGTTTGGGAACACTTCAAAACTGAAGATGGAAAAATAACAGGTATTCCATTTCACTTTAATAATGGCGATATAGAGACTGTTTATTATGATCGTGACCCTGAAGAACTCAAAGAATTAGTTGCAAAAAAAGGAACACAACAATCATCGATTCAGACAGCTTTCTATATTAGAGATGACATTTTAAAGAAAATTTATCCTGAATGTATGTCATATGATGAAATGATGGCTCTCATGGAAGAAAAACAGGGCCCTGTTGGTGACGAAATCATGGATATTCCGATTCACACAACTGAGGAATATATTGATTTCTTATATAAAATCAAAGATTTACAGATTGTTGAAAACGGTAAAAAGGTTTATGCAATTGGCTTAGCTGGTGATCCTGCAGACAACTGGGAATCATTTGTTTATTTAGGAAACTCTATGTATGGAACAAACTGGCACCAGTACACAACTCACTGGAACACAAAAACAAACGAGATTGAGCTTCCTCTTATGGGCGATTTGATTAAACAGATGGCTAAAACACAGAATCAGTTGATTCTTGATGAGGTTATCGACCCTGAAAGCTTAGCTCACACAAATGCTCAGTTCCAGTCAAAAGTATTCCAGGGCGTATATGCAATTTGCTGCGTAACAAGAGCAGGAGGCTTAGAACAGATCAATAAACAGCTTGCAGAAACTGGCGAAAAATTCAGATATAGACCTTTCTGGATTGACATTCCTAATCCCGAAGGCTATGATCCGTTTGAGGTTGCATCAGCATTCAATCAATCAATAGCTTTCTTTAACACACTTTCTGAAGAAGAAGTTATTCAGGCGTTAAAATGGGCTGACTTGCAGTTCACAGATGAATTCCTTGAAATTTTAGTTTGGGGTAACCCTGAAGACTATTATGAAGATGAAAATGGTCTTCGTTTCTACACAAATCAGGAATTCACAGATGCGTGGATTCTTGGCACAGGACCATCTATTGATGTTATTAATTCAAGAGGTCTCAACGGCAAAGGATCTAAGTTAAGAATCACACCATCTTCTCTTAACCCATACTGCTATCAGATGATGTCAGGTGTTAACAAACTTACTCCAACAACATCATCAGGTTTTAAATTCAGCGCTGACAGCAAATATTATACTTCAGTTCAGCCTGTTCCGCCTTGCTATGCATATTCTTCAGAATTTGGTAATGTTCCGGATCTTGTAGATTTCTGGGCACGCCGTGAGGAATGGGAAGTTGCAGCTAAGAAAGCTATCGCAGCACCCGAAGGTCAGTTTGAAGCTAAATGGAATGAAATGCTTGCAACCGTTAACAGAGTTTGCGATTATAAGCAGATGGAAAAAGATATGACAGAAATCGCATTGGAATATTATGAATTGATTTTAGCTGGACAAGAATAATTAATTTTAGAGGATGTTTCACTTTAAGAGGAAACATCCTCTTCTTTTGTTTAACGATAAACTATTTTTTTATAAAACAGTTGATTTATACTTTACAAAAAAACTTGTTTATGTTAAAATAGATTAGATAAAAATTTGAAGAGGATGTTAAAATTTATGAAAAAGATGATAGCAAAAGATTTACTTGACATTAAAGCAGTTTTTTTAAGACCGGATGAACCATTCACATGGGCAAGTGGAATTAAAAGCCCGATTTATTGTGATAACAGACTGATTTTGTCAGCACCCGAAGTCAGAGAAAGGGTTGAAAATGCAATTGCAGAGATAGTTAAGGCTGAATATCCTGAATGTGAAGTGCTTATGGGAACGAGCACAGCAGGAATTGCTCACGCTGCTATTGCCGCGCAGATTTTAAAACTCCCAATGGGATATGTTCGTTCAAGCGCTAAAGACCACGGAAGAACAAATAAAATTGAGGGGAAGCTTCTTCCTGGACAAAAGGTTGTTGTTATTGAAGATTTAATTTCAACAGGCGGAAGCGTTATTGATGTTGTTGAAGCTTTGCGTGATGAAAAGGCAGAAGTTTTAGGCATTGTGAGCATTTTTACATATGGAATGAAAAAAGGTTTAGAAAGACTCGATGCGGCAAATGTTAAAAACACCAGTCTGACTGATTTTGACTGCTTGGTTGAAGTTGCTGCAGAGGAAGGCTACATTAAAAACACAGATGTTGAAAGACTGATTTCTTTTAGAAACAATCCCTCAGATGAAAGCTGGATAGGTAAATAATATAATATAACACAAAAGAATAATTGGGAGGAAAACATGCGCCACTTAATAGATATTAAGGATTTATCTGTAGATGAAATCAATGAGATTTTGGACACGGCAGACGATATGATTGAAAACAGAGAGAAATATCGTCATGTGTGTGATGGCAAAAAGCTCGCAACTCTCTTTTTTGAACCAAGCACAAGAACAAGACTTAGTTTTGAGGCGGCAATGCTTGAACTTGGAGGAAGCGTTTTAGGATTTTCATCAGCAGAGTCAAGCTCTGCAACAAAAGGCGAAAGTGTTTCAGACACTATAAGAACAGTTGGTTGCTATGCTGATATTATTGCAATGAGACATCCAAAAGAAGGAGCACCAATGGTTGGCTCATTAAAATCAACCGTGCCTATAATCAATGCAGGTGATGGAGGACATAACCATCCGACACAAACGCTGACAGATTTGCTCACAATCAGACGAGAGAAGGGGAGAATTTCAAATCTCACGATTGGTATGTGTGGTGATTTGATGTTTGGAAGGACAGTTCATTCGCTTGTTGATGCTTTAGTCAGATATGATAATATTAAATTTGTCTTCATTTCTCCCGAAGAGCTTAAAATTCCGGATTATCTAAAGCAAGAAATTTCGAAAATCAAGGGTGTTTCCTTTGTTGAAACAGATTGCCTGGATTCTTCAATAGGTGAACTTGACATATTATATATGACAAGAGTTCAGAAAGAGAGATTTTTTAATGAAGCAGACTATGTAAGACTTAAAGACAGCTATATTTTAGATATGAATAAGCTTTCTCTTGCTAAAGACGACCTGTCTGTTTTACATCCGCTTCCTCGTGTTAACGAAATAAGCACGGAGGTCGATGATGACCCGAGAGCATGTTATTTCAAGCAGGTTGAAAACGGAAAGATAGTTAGAAAATCCCTTATAATGAAGCTTTTGGAGGTGGAAGTATGAACATAGACAGCATAAAATGCGGTTTCGTTTTAGACCACATAAAAGCAGGAAAAAGCATGGAAATATATAATTATTTAGAGCTTGACAAGCTTGATTGCTGTGTTGCCATTATTAAAAATGTGAAAAGCAATAAAATGGGGAAGAAGGACATAATTAAGATTGATGATGAAATTGATTTAAATCTGGAGATTTTAGGATATATTGACCCGGATATAACAGTTAATAAAATAACTAATGGAGTTATCGTCGAGAAATGTCATTTAGAGTTGCCTGAAAAAATTGTAAACATTGTTCATTGTAAAAACCCAAGATGTATCACATCAACAGAACAGGGAATTGAGCATATGTTTAAACTCACCGACAGAAAAAATGGTATATATAGGTGTGTGTATTGCGAAGCTGAAAAAAAATAACCAACGATGAAATGTGCTCAATGAAATTGAGCGCATTTTTTTAAGGAGTGAACTCTGATGCACATTAAAAACCGTGGGAAAAAACTGCTTTCTGAGCTTTTAGCCGAAAATAATATAAATTTAGATATGCCATGTGGTGGGGGTGGCGTATGCGGAAAATGCAAGATAAAGGCAAAGGGAACTTTGGCTTCTTTTTCTGATGCTGAAATCAGGCTTTTAAGCGACGCGGAAAAGCAAAACGGAGTGAGACTTGCCTGCAAAACTTTTGTTTTCGGTGATGTGGAAATTGACCTTGATTATGATGGAAAATTTGAAGTGATGCAAAGTCGTGCCTTTAATGAGATGAATGAAGAAAAATGTATTGCCGCGATAGATTTGGGAACGACTGTCATAGAAGCAAAGTTTTATTCTCAGGATGGGAAAACGCTTTTGAAACATGGGAAAATTAAAAATCCTCAGACGAAATATGGTGCAGATATTGTTTCGAGAATTATGTTTTCAAAAGAAAACAACGGAAGAGAAAAGCTAAGAAAAGAGCTTTTTTCTGCTATTTCAGAGCTTGCTGGTGATTTTTATGATAAAATTGAGCGATGTGTCATAGTGGGGAACACATCGATGCTCCATTTTTATTCAGGTCTTGATACATCTAAAATTGCAACATATCCGTTTGAGCCTGAGACGCTTTTTGGTTATTGGGAGAAAAATGTCTTTTTGCCACGCTGTATTTCATCATATGTCGGAGCTGACACAGTTGCAGCAATCCTTGCAAGTGATATGCTCATTAGAAAAGCGCCATCACTTTTAGTTGATATCGGAACAAACGGTGAAATGGCTCTCTTTGATGGCGAAAAGCTTTTTGTCGCTTCAACTGCAGCAGGACCTGCTTTGGAAGGTGCCTCAATTTCATATGGAATGATTGCAAAAAGTGGAGCTATAAAACATATTTTTAACGATGGAAGCTATGAAACCGTTGGCAATAGTGCTCCAAAAGGGATATGTGCGAGCGGTCTTATTGACGCTGTTTCTTATATGCTGAAAACAAAAAAAATCTCGAAAGATGGCTATTTATCAGATGAATTTGAAATAAATAATAGTGGAGTGTTCCTTTTCCCAAATGACATCAGAAACTTTCAACTTGCAAAAGCTGCGATAAAAGCAGGGATTGAAACGCTTCTTAACATAACAGGAATTTCTGTTAACGAGCTTAACAAATTATATATAACGGGAGCGCTTGGAAGCAATGCAGATGTAGAAAACTGTATGGAAGTTGGTCTTATTCCGAAAATTGATAAAAATAAAATCATATTGCTCGAAAACGCCGCGCTTTGCGGAGCAAGTATGATTTTAAAAGATGAAAAAAATATTAAAATTTCAGATGAAATTGCAAGAAAAGCCAAACATATTGAGCTTTCATTATCTGACGAATTTTCCAAGAAATATATAGACAGTTTGTCGTTTTAATTTAGCATCATTATTAATGCTCGTAATACATATTTTTCAAAACAAAAAGCACCTTTTTTTCCATTCGGGAAATTTTCATTTGAGAAACATTCATCAGTTTTGCAATCTCCAGCTGACTTTTTTCGTCATAATAGCGATATTTTAAAAAGAGCTTTTCTTCTTTTGTCAGCTTTTTGAAGCAATTTTCTATGAACATTTTATTTTCTACAAGCAAAAGGCTGTTATCTTCAACGGCAACGAGGTCAGAATATATCATATCTTCGCCCTCGTGCATAAACTGGTCTAAAGACTTGCTGATTTTGTTTTCTCCCCAGTTAAGTGCGCATTCAAGCTCGTCGTGACTGACTTCAAGAATGACGCAAAGTTCATCTAAAGACAGTTCTCTTCCTTCTGTCTGATAGACCTCATTTTTAAGTTTTTGGGCTTTATAGTAAATATGATAGAGCCTTTGCGGAATCTTTATGAAATTTCCTTTTTCTTTAAAATATTTTCTAACTTCGTTTAAAACACAAGTTGTTGCATATGTGTAGAATTTTACATTATATTCAGGGTTGAATGCATTGATTGCATTTAAAAGACCGAGACAAGCAGATTGGTATAAATCATCATAATCGGGAGATTTTAAAGAATATCTCTTGGACACACTATGGGGGATATGGATAAATTTTTCAAAAATTTTGTCGCGCAATCTGCTATCTTTGCTTTTTTTATATTCATAAAACATATCAAATTCATCTGATCTGTTTAACTCATTTTTTTCTAAAGCATTATTCACGAGATTTCCCCCTTTCCATATAATATTATGTTGATAGTGCGCGAGATAGCGCCTCATTCAGCGTTTCCATCGTGATTTTATCAGGTTCAGAAAAGTCTTTAAACATAAACTCAATTCCCAAATTTTCATATTTTGATAAGCATAATTTTTTAAAAGGTAAAAGTTCAAAAGAGTCAACCATCTTATGGTTTTTAATGATTTCTGCAAGTTTAATAATGTTTTCTTCGCCGTCATTATGCGAAGGAACTATAACTTGTCTGATTGTGACGGGAATTTGTGATTCGTCTAAATATTCTAAAAACATAAGCGGCTCAGAAAGAGAGCACCCCACATGTTTTTTATACATTTCATCATCCGTGTATTTAATATCTAAAAGCACTCTGTCAGTGTGCCTTAGCAGTTCTTTTACATCTTGTGAAAAAAAGCTGCCCGATGTGTCAAGACATGTATTTATTCCGATTTCGTGACACATAATGAAAAATTCCTTTGCAAACCGAGCCTGAAGAAGTGGTTCTCCGCCTGATAATGTAACGCCGCCGTTTTCGCCAAAATAACTTTTAAATCTTGAAGCTTTTTTAAACAGTTCCTCCGGAGAAAATTCCTCTCCACCTGTCAAGCTCCATGTTTCAGGGTTATGACACCAGCTGCATCTCAAATTACAGCCTTGCATAAAGACAACAAAACGAACACCCGGGCCATCCAGGGTTCCGAGCGTCTGTATTGAATTTACAAATCCATTAACATTTTCCATAACTATATTGCCTCGTGGAAGGTTCGGCTTATAACTTCTCTTTGTTGCTCTTTGGAAAGCTTGTGGAAGTTAACAGCGTAGCCTGAAATTCGGATTGTAAGATTAGGATATGCTTCAGGATTTTCATATGCTTCCATCAGAGTTTCACGATTCAAGACATTAACATTTATGTGGTGCGCTTTCTGAAGAAAATATCCGTCAAGAATTGAAACAAGATTGGTGACTCTTTCAGTGACAGTTTTTCCAAGTGCATCGGGCGTGATAGAGAAGGTGTTTGAAACGCCGTCGCGGCAATCATCATAGCTGATTTTTGCAACGGAATTAAGAGAAGCAAGCGCTCCGTTTTCTTCGCGGTTATGCATCGGGTTTGCTCCGGGAGCAAATGGTTCACCGGCTTTTCTGCCATCAGGTGTTGAGCCTGTGTTTTTGCCATACATAACATTTGATGTTATTGTGAGAACGGACAGAGTATGTATAGCATTTCTATATGTTGCAGTTTTACGAAGTTCGCAAATCACATTATGTGTTAAATCCTTTGCAATTAAGTCAACACGGTCATCATCATTTCCAAATTTCGGGAAATCACCCTCAGTATTAAAATCGTAAATAAATCCGTCATCATCTTTTATGGGGCGGACATTAGCAAATTTAATTGCAGAAAGTGAGTCGGCAACAACGGATAAGCCTGCAATTCCAAAAGCCATAAATCTGTTAACGCTTGTGTCGTGAAGTGCCATCTGGATTTTTTCATATGCATATTTGTCGTGCATATAATGAATTACATTCATGGTGTTGACATAGAGCTTGGAAAGCCACTCAATATATACGCTAAACCTTTCCATCACTTCATCAAAATCAAGCTTTTCACAATCCAAGACCTCCATTTGTGGTCCGATGTGCATTTTGCTTGTTGTGTCATATCCACCGTTTATTGCAATTAACAAAAGCTTGGCTAAATTACATCTTGCGCCGAAAAACTGCATCTCTTTACCGATTCTCATAGCAGAAACACAGCAGGCGATGGCATAATCATCTCCATAAATCGGGCGCATAACATCATCGTTTTCATATTGTATTGAATCAGTGTCAATAGAAACTTTTGCACAAAATTTTTTGAAACCATCAGGAAGTGAGGTTGACCAGAGAATTGTAAGATTAGGTTCTGGTGATGAGCCTAAAGTATATAATGTGTTTAATATGCGGAAACATGATTTTGTGCAAAGAGATCTTCCGTCTTCACCCATACCACCAACCGCTTCTGTAATCCACATCGGGTCTCCACCAAAAAGTTCATTATATTCAGGCGTTCTCAAATGTCTTGCCATTCTGAGCTTGATTACAAAATCGTCAATGAGCTCCTGAGCTGATTCTTCAGTTAATTTGTTTAACTTAATGTCGCGCTCAATGTAAATATCAAAAAATGTGCTGACTCTTCCAAGTGACATAGCAGCACCATTTTGCTCCTTGATTGATGCAAGATATGCAAAATATGTCCACTGAATTGCTTCGCGTGCATCTTTTGCAGGCTGGCTTATGTCATATCCGTACATAGCCGCCATTTCTTTCATATAACCCAGGAAATTAATCTGGTGATAGAGCTCTTCGCTGATTCTGACTTTTTCAGCATCAAAAACATCAATTGAGAGCGCTTTTTTGTCGTTTTTCTTTTCTTCAATAAGCTTGTCAGCACCATATAGTGCAACTCGTCTGTAGTCACCGATTATTCTTCCTCTGCCATATGCATCAGGAAGACCTGTTATAACATGACATTTTCTTGCTTTTCTCATATCGTCGGTATATACACGGAAAACGCCGTCGTTATGAGTTGTTCTGAAACGAAATTGTTCTTGAACCTTGCTTGAGAGTTCATATCCATACGCCTCACAGGCTTGCTTCACCATTCGCATACCGCCAAATGGATTGACGCTGCGTTTTAGTGGGCTGTCTGTCTGCAAGCCGACAATAAGTTCGTTTTCCTCGTCAATATATCCGGGAGCAAAGCTTGTAAGCGAAGAAACAGTTTCTGTGTCAATGTCAAGCACGCCACCATTTTCGCGTTCTTGGGCGAAAAGCTCTTCAACCTTTTTCATGAGATTTTTTGTTCTTTTTGTGGGGCCTGACAGAAAATTGTCATCACCTGTATATTCAGTGTAGTTTTTTTGGATAAAATCACGGACATTAATCTCTTCTTGCCATTTGCCGCCGTTAAAACCGTTCCAATTGTTATGTTCCATATTTATCTCCTCCTTCACATAACATCTCTAATTCTATGTAAATTAATATAATAAACCTATCTATACAAACATATTTTATATTATATTGAGTAAAAAGTCAACTTAAAATATTACCATAAATAAGCTATTAATGAATTATTTTTTGTTGAAATGGATATACTATATTTTACAAATTTTAATGAATTATAAAGGAGAAAAAATGATAGAACAGGACACAATAAAATTAATGAGAGAATGTGATGCAGGAATAAAAATGGGAATAAGCTCAATTGAGGATGTTTTAGAGTATGTTAATGACGAGGAATTAAAAGATTTGCTGAAAAACAGCAAGACAGAGCACGAAAGATTAAAAGAAGATGTCGAAAAGCTTCTCATAAAGTGTGGTGATGATGGGAAAGAACCAAATCCCGTGGCAAAGGGAATGGCGTGGATGAAAACTAATGTAAAGCTTGTAATGAATGAGTCAGACACAACAATTGCCGATTTAATAACAGATGGATGTGATATGGGAGTGAAATCATTAAATAAATATCTCAATCAATATAAGGCTGCGTCAGAAGAGGTTAAGGATTTGGCAAAAAAAATTATAAAGACCGAAGAGTGTCTCGAAAAAGGTATGCAAAAATTTTTATAAAACACTTTTTAAAATGTTAATTCTCCGTGAAAAATGTTGACAAATATGCCTTTTAAACATATAATTATTGTTGTTTATTTGAAAGTTTTTTTCGGAGGTTAAAATGAGCATAAAAATCATTGTTGATTCAACTACGGATTTAAAAGATGAAATCCGCGACAAAGTTATAACTGTTCCACTCACAGTATCTTTTGGTGATGAAGAATATGTTGACGGAGTTACAATAACCCATGAAGAGTTTTACGAGAAACTTATTAGTGGTGATGTAATGCCGAAAACCAGTCAGGTGTCTCCCGGTGCATTTTCAGAGGTTTTTGAAAGAGAGGCGGCAGACGGTTCAACGCTTATTGTTCTGACAATTTCATCAAAGATATCAGGAACATATCAAAGCGCATTGATAGCAGCAAAGGATTTTAATAATGTTTTTGTTGTTGACAGCAAAAACCTGACAATCTCTGTAGGAATTTTGGTTGAGCTTGCCTTAAAACACATAGAAGATGGCATGGGAGCAGAGAAGCTTGTGGAAACTCTGTGCGAAGAACGCGAAAAAATTTATCTTCTTGCATTATTTGACACGCTGAAATACTTAAAGCATGGTGGTAGAATTTCAAAAACATCAGCGCTTATCGGCGGAATGCTTTCAATTAAACCGATAGTTTCTGTCAGAAATGGCGATATTGTTGTTTTGGGAAAAGCAAGAGGCACAAAACAAGGATATAATCTTCTCATAAAAGAAATTGAGAAGTCAAAGGGAATAGACTTCAAAAAGCCAATTCTTTTTGGCTACACAGGGCTTTCCGACAGTCATTTAAGCGATTTTATTAATGATTCGTCTTTCTTGTGGGATGGAAAATTGAACAAATATGATAAAACAATTGTAGGCAGCGTTGTTGGGACACATGCAGGGCCTGATGCTGTTGCCGTTGTTTTTTTTGAAAAAGAATAATGAAAAGGAACTGTAGCAAAATTCACTTATTTTGCAACAGTTCCTTAAATTTTAAATTCTACCGCTGACGACTCTTTCAATTCCTGCCAAATCCTTTATCAGCTTGATTTTTTTAAATCCGTTTTTTATCATGATATTTTTAACGCTTTCTGACTGGTCGTGGCCAACCTCAAATGCCAACATACCATTATCTTTTAACATTGACGGTGCTGTTGACGAAATTTTTTCATAAAATATAAGTCCGTTATCGCCGCCATCCAATGCTGAAACAGGCTCAAAATTCCTGACATCTTTCATAAGATGGGGGATGACTTCGCTTTTTATATATGGTGGATTTGAGACAATGCAATCATACTTTTTGCTCGCCTTGAAACCGTTTAAAACATCAGCCTGAATCACATTAATAAATTCACTGACACCATTGTTTTCTGCATTTTTTTTCGTCGCATTAACACAGATATCAGAAATATCAAGAGCATCAACAAATGTATTTTTAATATATTTAGCCAACGAGACGCATATGGCGCCGCTCCCTGTGCATAAATCAAGCATATTGAAGCCTTCACCTTTAAATTCATCAATGATATGAAGGCAGAGCGTTTCTGTGTCAGGTCGGGGAATTAAAACCCCGGGCATAACACATAAATTAAGCGACATAAACTCTTTTGTTCCGGTAATATAGCTGATTGGCTCACAATTAGCCCGTCTTGCGATATATGATAAAAATAAATTTGAAGCATCATCAGAAATGTTTTCTGAATGGTTAATCGCCAGATATATTCTTTCTTTTTTTAAAACAAAAGCGAGCAAAAGCTCGCTTTCAAATCTGCTGTTTATCTCGGGAAGATTCTTTGAAAGGATTTCTGTTCCTTTTTTTAGCAATTCAAATATTTTCATAACATTACCACTTGTCTTCTTCTTTATTTTCAGGAATAACAGCTTTTAAAGAAAGTATTGCAACCTCAAGCTGACTGTCGTCAGGCTCTTTTGTTGTGATTTTCTGAAGCCATTTTCCCGGGGCGCTGACAATTCGCGAGAACAAGCCCGTGCTTCTTCCTGCAAGTTTGATAAATTCATAGGAAATGCCTGCAACAAGAGGGAGAAGAAGGAGTCTCAAAACGAGTCTCATCCACTGATTATCCCATGATATGAAAGAGAAAACAATGATGCTGACAACCATCACAATAATCATAAAGCTTGTTCCACATCTGGGGTGGAGACGAGAAAACTTTCTCGCATTTTCAACGGTCAGCTCTTCGCCGCTTTCATAACAGAAAATCGTTTTGTGTTCTGCTCCGTGATATTCAAAAACTCGTCTGATATCTTTCATTAATGATGCAAGAAAAATATAGACAATGAAAATTATAATTCTGATAACACCTTCAAACAGAGTTGCCACAATGTTTGGAATCGACGGTGCAAGGTAATCCCTGACAAGACCGACTAAAAAGGCGGGGAGCATCATGAAAAGACCGACTGAAAATGCAAGCGAAACGATGACAGAGCCCCAAATGGCAGCCGTCATGATTTTGCCCTGCTTGCTTTCTTCTTTTGCGATTTCCTCTTCTGTCATTTCCTTCTTTTTTTCTTTATATTCATCATCTTCAATGTCTGCAAGCTCTGCAGAAAACATAAGCGCTTTTGTTCCTGTGATAAGCGACTCAAAAAAAGAGATAACTCCTCTTACGATTGGAAGCTTAAGGATTTTTGATTTTTGAAGCACGGAGGCAACATCACTTATCTCTGTCACAATCTCACCATCAGATTTACGGACGGAAATAGCGCTCTTTTTCGGACCGCGCATCATGACTCCTTCAATGACTGCCTGTCCGCCTATGCTTGTTTTATGGCATTTTTTATTATTACATTCATTACTCATTGCAAAATCTCCTTGGTTTAAAGCTATATCATAATTATATCATAAATAAATTCTAAAGTATATATTTTTTAGCTAAAAATTTAAAACAATTATATTTTTAATAATTTTTAATAATCCCATCTTCCTTTAATACAAAAATCTGTTTTCTTCTCTCAAAGTATCTTTTGTTTTAAAGCGACTTCTGAATTCTCGTGGCGTGAGATCAAACTTTGCCGTGAACTTTTCAATGAAACGGCTGCTTGAACAAAAACCGAGGCTGGATGCAATCTCTTTTATGGAAAGATTCGTTGTTGCAAGCAAGAAATAAGCCTTAACGAGTCTTTTGCTATTAATATATGAATAAAAATTGGTATTGGTTATCTCTTTAAATAGTCTGGAAAGATGACTATAGCTTATATAATATTTATTTGCAATGTCTTCTAAGGATAGTTTTTCCGTAAAGTGCGTGTCTATATAGTTTAGTATCTCTTTTAACTTCATTGATGTTTTAGTTTCTTCTTTTTGTTTGTAATCAGTAGAAATACTATGCTGCTTATTTAAAATCCAGCCGAGAATGTTTATGATATATGCACGCATGATAATTTCTGAGCTTGGTTCAAATTTATATCTTTCATTATATAGAGCAACAAAACTGTTTAAAATGTCAGTATCTTCTTCAGCTAATTTAAAAAGTCTGCCCTTGTTTTTAGCATATTCATATAGCTTATCGGAAAGTCTGCTTTTTTTAGTTCCTATGTTAAGTATCTCAGAATAAAACTGAATTCTGAGAATTCGAACTTCATTTACACCTATAAATTTGATGCGATAGTTTTCATTTGGGCAAATAATTAAAATATCACCGGGAGAGAGAACATAATGTTCATTTTCAAAATCCATGTTAATTCTTCCAGTATCTGCATATATAACATTAAAATATTCGTTGTGTGTCCATGCGCGTGCTCCTTCTTTTCTATCATAATAAGTTGCAAGATATACACTATTATAAAATAAGCGTTTATTGGTTTCTCGCTTATCTTCACCTTTCGGCAGATACGGATGTGTGGTATTTGTTCTACAATAAAGAAATAAGAGTTATGTTCTACAGATAAGAAAGTGACATTTTTAGAAAAATAGAATGCATGATTTATAAGATTTCCTGCGCATAGTTCGGTTGCTATGTGTGGGAAATCTTAATTTTTCTCGATGAATTATTAATCCGAGCTTCACACGAGCTAAATCAATTGCATTATATAAAGAGTTAAAAAATCAATATCCGTCTCGTCATCTATGGTGCTAAATCGATGATAAGACGGATATATTAAGTTATGAAGGCTTTTGTCATTTTAACTTTGCCCTTCATTTTTGCTTTTATAAAATGTTTTTTTTCGACAATCTGTAATTTTAATTTTCTTTTTTATTTTATAATCAATATCCTTTGATTGCATTTAACATAATGTAATTAATTTTCCACTTATATCCTTTCTTAGTCGAAATTTTCAAGCGGATTGGCTCATCATATTCATTGAAAAGCGGTAACACTTTGCATTGAAATTCGCCCTTCTTAATCACTTCACCTCCTGCTTTTCGACCGTTAACTGCCTCTAATATGGTTACACTTTCTTCAACAGAATCTCCAGAAACGACAAAAAGCTCATATTGACCGCGTGGCGCATCAATTATAAATTCAACAGCTTCTATTCCTTCTGCGAAATCCCGTCGGAGAACATCGGGAGTTCCTCTGTCAATCAATGTAACTTTAGTGCTGTCAGAATAACCATATCCCTGTTTGTGTGTAAAGTTAAGCTTTTCACCTTCAAAAGTGTTATAAGCCATTGTTCCTATCAAACGCTCTTCAGCACCATAGAACATACGGAAAAGTGCTTCTGAATAATTTTTATCTGTAGCAGTCGTCATATCAAATTTATACATCAGGTGATTAGACATACGAACACTTCCCAAATACCAGTCGCGTATGAAATAATCAACGGCTTTTTGGTATTTAGCTTCAGGATTTTCGCCCAGGAATATTTTGCGTTTCGTATATGTCATTCTTGAAAGAATGTCTGTCTGATAGTCGTCATTATTTTTCTCAATAACAATATTAACGGAAACAGAAATAATATATGCTTGTCCTGTTTTTGTGTCAAATGGAACGACATTATCATTCTTTTCAAACGGAACTTTTTCACCATCACAGAAAACACCTATTTCTTCAGGCATAAACGGCGATGAAACATTGACCTTGCCGCCTTTTTTGCTATAAATCCTGATAAAGTCAAGCTTTCTGCCTGATAATTGAGCAGAAACTTCAAACGCCCCTTTTGCAAGAAGCTTGTCAAAATGAACATTTTCCCATGCATCATATTTGATATATCTGTTAACCCAGTCAGAAAGCGGATAGCCGTGTCTGTGTAAGCGCTCATATTCGGGGTCGCCGTCAGGAATAGCGGGGAAGACTCTTATTAAATCGTTGTGTGACTGAAGAAGCATTTCGTTTAATGCAACAAGCATTTCACCTGTGAACTCCATCATACATGGATAATAAAGAGGTTGGCGAAGAACCAGACAGTAGTTCATAAAATGGTCGGTTTCTTCTGCTGTTAGTCCGTTTGAACGAAGCATATGGTCTATTCCGCGCTCATATAGGAGTCTCAGTGCTGTCTGACCACGACCTAATCGAGCTGCGGCTGCTGCAATCCAACTTCCGCCAAATATGCCTATTTCAGCGCGTTCGTCAAGGAAATCAACAGTGTTTGAAAGTGTTTTAAGCATCTCTTTATCACTTGACAAATCAAATTCACCAATAGGGAATAAAGGCATAAGCATACTCGGATGGCGAATCCACATATTGTCAGGAGCATCCGGTGAATCATTTAAATGTCTGCCATACATACCGGTATCACTTATAGGATATGGCGCCATATTGTTCATAACTTTTTTGCATTCGTCCAACAAAGGAAGCTTTTCTCCTAATATTTCAGCAGCCTCTAGTGTGAATTTAAATAAATATTTAACACATGCAACTGTTATAACAGTATCGTGTGCAAGGGGACCTTGTTCAGGGGAAACATCAGGATATATACTATAATAGCCTCGTTCATCATCATATTTAAATATATTTAAGAAAAATTCAGAAAGCTTAACGAACACAGGGAAGGCTTCGTTTTTCAAATATTCTTTATCCAGACTATATTCATAAAGAAACCATAAATATTGAGCGCACCAAGGCCAGCAACTATAATAGAAGGTGTATGGATAATCACCTGCAATTCCGTTTGCGTTATGGAAATCTTTAGCAGATTTTTCTGCAAGTTCAACATAAGAAAGCAAACCATCTGAAAATACTTTTGCCAGTTCCAGACGGTTGCTTGAGAAAACTCCTGCAAAGGCGGCTTGAATATTAACATCCCAATACCACATGCTTCCCCAAAGATTTGGATGCTTAACATCCCATAATCCATTAAGACCGCAGGCGTGATGTTTCATAATGCCATTTGCACCGCTGCAACAATCTAAAGCATATTGATTAACATAATAAACATGCTCTAAGAATTTATCAGGAATGGAAATTGATGAACGCTCAAAAAAATCTTTCCAATATTTTTTGTGTTCCTCATATAAATCGCCAATGCATAATTCATATTTATCTATCAATCGAATTCCATCTTTGGCGGGATTTTTATAATTCCAATCAGTGAACACACCTGTCATAATGTAAAATTCTTTTGAAGATTCTTCGATATAAATTGTAGCACCGTGAGATGCATGAACAAGCCGCCCTTTGGCACCAACAAGCCTGATAACATCAGAAAAAACAAACGGAGCAGCAGTTTTGTCACTTCCTAAAACTCTTTTTATTGTGCATATAAATGTCTTTTCATCAATTTGTTTATATGTAATGTCAGGATAATCAATGTCTCTGTGAGCAGGAAACTCAATTTCAAAAGATTTCAACAATCCACTCTTTGACTGCTTGATGTGGTTAATAACACAATCCTGTCGTGTGATTATTGTGTTAAGTTTAATTTCTTTGTTGCCTTCAGTTAATGTGAGCTCTACTTTTGCATCTTCAACATACAAAATGAGTTGTTCATCGGCATCTTTAAAAGAAGGATGAAAATTGTATATAAGATTTCCTGTCTGGGGATAACTTCCTGAAAAGCCCATGGCAGGAGTGAAAGATTCATCTAATGCAGAACTTTTGTCTGACATATAGTTAATGAATGTTTCATTTTCAACGGGTTGATTTGCGTTAGCGCGGTTTATAGCATCAATATGAGGTTGACCGGGAGATTCTGAAGGCTTATATGCTTTGAGTTTTGCCTCAGGAAGAACATTTTTTTCAATGTTATAATACACCTCATAATGATTCATTGGCATATGTAATTTATTTTTTTCAAAATAAAGCATTGAACCGAAACAACCATTACCAAGCGGAAGAGCGTTATCCCATTTATTATCTGTGTTTTTAAACATTATCGAATGTTTCACACAATCACATCCTTACGAGCTTTTTTACATTATATCATAACGGTGAGATGAATGTAAAGGATGATATATGTGGAAATGGGAAATTTCACACCTAAAACAGATTTGTAGTACATATTCATACTAAATTTAAATTAAAGTTACAAACACTTGACATAAGTTATAAAAATGATATAATTAACAACATATAACATTGTGAAAAATTTATCAAAAAAAAGAGAGGAGAGAAGATATGAAAAAATTTAGTGCATTTTTGCTCGTTTTATGCATGATGATGTCTATGGTAACTGCCGTTCCAACATTTGCAGAAGACGCAGCAGCGACAACTCTGACAATTCAGGCAGAAAATACAGAGTCAATCAAAAGCTTCTATGACAACAGAGGAATCGGAGAAGCTGCTCTTGAAATTTCGGGGGACTATGCAGTGATCCGTCAGGGCGGTGAATGGATTTCCTATGACATTGCAGTGCTCGAAGCAGGAACATATGAAGTGACTGCCTCGTGGAAAAGCCATCTTGCTGAAAAGAAGAAAAACATTATAGGTCTTGATTTTGTTGTTGACGGAGAGCTTGAATTAAGAAGCTATATGCATTCAGAGTTGAAAGGACAAACGCTAAATGAGCTGATGGGGAAAATTTATATTCCCGAAGGCGCGAAAGAGTTAAAGGTTAAAAACCATGGTTATGTGACCATCAGCCTTGATGCTTTAACATTGAATCAGACAAGTGATGATGACACATCTGAAAACATAAAAATCAGCACTCAGAATGCGACCTCGGATGACACTGTTGTTGAATATCCGGATGAGACAAGTACGCCCGTTGATGTTGACAAATCTTCATTCACTTCTTCTGAAGACTATTATGATAAATACAACCGCACATTCAATGGCACTGTAATCTACGAGGAGAGAACGGAATTCCAGCCTACAAACTGGATAAGATATGATGTTTCAGACTTTAAAGAAGGAACATATGCTGTGTCTGTGGATGTTTCTGCAAGAAACGGTGCACAGCTTTCGCTCAGCATTGACACTCTCGAAAACGATGTGACCTCTCCTGTTACTTTGACAGCAGTTGGTGATAATATTTCGAGCGCGGATTACAGTACATTTGGCGCATATTATGAGCAGAATTTAGGCATAATCTTCATTGGAAAAGACACAAAATATCTATATCTCAAAGGCTCAAGCAGAGTTTCATATACACAGATGATGGAATTTCAAGCTCTTGATGCTTTTGTTGTTGATAAAAAGACAAAAGTTAAAGACTTCTTCGCTCATAATGACGCTTTGACAGCTCCGGCAACAGATGGCGACTATGTTGTTTATGAGCCGAGCGGCGAATGGGTTTCCTATGACATCTCATTTTTAAAAGCTGGAACATATGGTGTCGGCCTCGAATATTCTTTGGCGGACATAGTTGATCAGAATTTCATAGGCTTTGACTTTATCGTTGACGAAGCTTTGGAATTAAAGACATATTTACCAAAAAACACAACATCAAAAGAAGCAGGAAAAATCTACATTCCTGAAGGAGCAAAGGAATTAAAGATCAAGAGCAACGGAATCTACACGGTTAAGCTCAAAAATGCAACTTTAGAGCGCGTTGGAGCAGAAGACACATCAGAACCTATTAAAATTTCAGCTCATGACACAACCTCAAGCTATGACAGAACAAATAAGAAAGCTGTAGTTGAACTACTGGTGGACTATTATGACAAATATTGTCAAGCTACAAGCAATAGTAGCTTGACAGTAAAATGTGATGGAACTCACATAGGGGCACTGGCCGGCGGTGGATATCACTTCACCTTTACTAATGGTAATGTAGTATCCACTCAACATGTTCAGCACAATCCTGATGAGTGGTCAAGATATGACATCTCTGACTTGAAGCCGGGAAACTATAAGGTGACTCTTAACATTAGAGTTCCGAGAGAAACTGCAACAGTTGATCTTAAGTTTGCTAGCGCTTCAAACAGCGATTTAATTCGCTGCAGTATTCCAAGCAATAGTGATTATTCCGATGTTTTAGTTGGTGAAATTAATATCAAAGAAGGCTATGAATTTTTAACACTTAAGGGTGGCGGAGACTACTATTTGATTTCCTCGATAACCTTTGAAGATGTGTGATATAGTGTAGGCTTTAGTGATGAGAACTCTGTAATAACAGGCTCAAACACGGCTTTTTCAGATTCTGACTATCTTTTCAGCGTTAAAATAAACACAGGAGCTGAACTCGATGATGTATATGCTATTGCAAAAAGTGATGGTGCAAAAATCCCTGTAAATGACCTTGGCAACGGAGACTATTCAATCAGCAAAGCAAACATAAAAGACAGTTTCACGATTTACGCTAAAGCAAGCATGGAAGTATCTGATGCATATAAAGGCAAAATGGATTTTCTTGTTGATGGTAACAATTTATACACGCGAACAAATCATAATGAGGTCTATGATTTAGTCCAGAAGTTCATAGGATTAAAAGAACAGAGTCTTGATAAAAATGAACCTTTTGATTTTGCCACAGCCGGTCTAATTGATAAGGCAGCAAGCATAAATTCATCATATTCGCTCGTGTTGTCAAATGGTGGCGATGAAGCTGCTCCGTTTAATTTTAACTCGTCCTACATTGGAGCTAATCACGGATATTCAAAAGGTATTCTTGTTGATAGCAAGGCTCACGGTAAAACATATGCTGACATTGGTTCGCTTTGGATAGATGCATCTAATCATAAATGGAGCCTTTTAAAAGTTCCGAATGAAAACCAATTGCTGTTTCTCTCGGAAAATAAAAGTTCATCACTTACAAAATTTAGCGTTTACACTGATATCGCAGGTGACAAGCTGACATATGTCAGTCATGGAAAAAACACAGGGGATATAACCATTGAAGCAGAAGCTAAGAATCAGCAGATATATTCTGCGAACCAATATGCATACAAAAAGGTTTATGCCGTAAAAGGTGGTATCAGAACTGAAGCTGAGGACGGAGTTTTAACTAACTGCGACTATGTGGATTTTGAAGAAAAATATTACATAATGAATCCTGTTATGATTGGTGCAACATTAAGAGAAAACAGGCCTGAAGGTGGATACGCAGAGCCGCAGAGCATGGCAATAGGTCAGCCGTTGGTTGAATGTGTTTTAACTTACAGAATAATGCCTGACAGCACTGTTTTAACCATGTTTGAACATAAAATCCTTGAAGATATTAACTTCAACTATTATGGAGGTCTTCAATATCAGTTTAACAAGTTTTTAAAATTTAAAAGCGGAGTACATAGATACATTCCAAAGTCAAAAGAGTTCACTCTTAACTTCGAGTCAGAAGATATTACTTTAGACTTTACTGAGCCGGTAAATATGTCCACTCTCACATATCCATCAGCCGTCTCATATCTGATGGCTTCTGATGCGTGGGATGAAAATGCAGACAGCATGCCTGACAGACAGGTTGAGTATGCATATGATGAAACTAATGATAATATCGCGGTGAGCTTCTCAAGCGGATTTTT
Organism: Clostridia bacterium; assembly: GCA_045576235.1. GTDB lineage: Bacteria > Bacillota > Clostridia > UBA1381 > UBA9506 > SIG437. The sequence goes on along the minus strand of JAZNGA010000033.1, from coordinate 119,650 downwards.
GCCAATTTATGATGCTGAACCAAGCGTGAGAAAAACTAAAACGAGCGCCGCAACATATGTCTATACATCAAAGAAAACATATCCCTATTTTGTTGATTCTCTTGCATTTTCTGAAACCGGAACAACAAATCAGATAATCAAAGGTGTAGCATATAAAAAATATAATTCTGCAGACCAAAAAGACATCTCATATTACACGATTCCTTATGAGGGCAAAACATATGTTTATGTTGACTGTCATGAAATTGCAGAAAGAGATATTAAGCTTTCTAATGTTTTAAGACCTGGAGCTAATTTTACTGAAATCGAAAAATCTGATAATGTTGCTTACACAGTTGAAAACGATGTTTTAAATGTTGAAATGACAGAAGGAACATATGGTTATCTCGCTCTTTGTGTTGATAACCCTGATTTTGAAGCCGAAGTTATCTCTGTCAATGGTTCAACAGGACTGGTTAACTTGTCATTTAAAAACAATTCTTCAGAATCTAAAACAAACACGCTTCTTGTTGCAACTTATTCAGGAGGAAGATTAAAAGAAATTAAACCTGAAACTATCACTTTAGACGCAGGTGTGCAATATTTCTTCACCAAGAGTTTCACAGCAAACAGCTTTGACAAAGTGAAAGCTTTTGTTTGGGAAAATATTTCTGGTATGAGCCCGATTTCAGCGAACGCATTAGGAGAAGTTATTCCTGATTACACAACAAAATATTTAGGTGATGGCTTCACAAGAATAACATTAAAAGATGCTGTCTTTAATGCCGAAAAAGAGAAAGTCTTTAAGGTTGATATCAAAGAAGACGGAGACTATGCTGTGTTTTTAAACCAAGTAGCAGCTGCCGCAAACGGATATAGTGTGACCTTTGAAAAGGGCGAAGAAGTTATCAATGCATTTGCAATGCCAAATGCTGCATCAAGCACATACAAAACAAATTATATCAGAGTTGGTGATGAACTTTCAAAAACATCAGGATCTGTTTCTTTGTCAAAAGGCGTGTGGACAATGAAAATAACATCACTTTTAGATGTTAACATCTCATATATTGATATTCGTTCTACAGTTATTTCTGTAGGAGAAGAAGCCCTTGCAATTTATCCGTCTGACTATAATTGTTATGGTAAAGTTGGCGGCAGCGGAACATATATCAGTGTTGAAATGAACAATGGGGCAAATTCTTATCCAAGAGCGGAAGGATATGAATATTTTGCAGATTACACAAACAGCGAACTTTTGCAAACCAATTCATCAGGCAGAGGCATTATTCTTTCTGGTAATTTACAAGACCACACATATAAGGTTAATGTTGAACAGGCAGGCACCTATAAAATAAAGGTTAAAGTTAAAGCTTTAGCTCTGGGCTCGAAGGTATCGCAAACAACCGACACAACATTGTCAATGGATGTTAATGGTGGTAAAGCAGCAACATGCACACATAGATTTAACGCCGGTGACCCTGCATATTCACAAAGTCCAATGATGGAGTGTGAACTTGTTTCTGCTCTTGATAAAGGAGTTAACAATATTAATCTCAAATTAAACAGCTTCAGAGCATATCTTTATGAATTGGTAATTGAGCCTTATGAAGCATAGCTCTAAAAAAAGACTTGAAAATCTTTGCAGTTAGACAACAAATAATAAATTTAGCAAATAGCCACAAACCAAAAATGCAATGGTTTGTGGCTATATTTTTATATTATTTTTTCTACACCGTTTTTTTGTATTTCATCGGGGTTGTGTTGAAATTTTTCTTAAAAATTGAAATGAAATGAGAATAGTCAGAAAATCCGCTTTCAAAACAAGCCTCAATAACTTTTCGTTGTTCTTTTAACAGAATGCATGCTTTTTGTAGTTTTTTGTCCTCAAGATATCTTTTAGGGGTCATTGAAAGATATTTTTTAAAAAGCCTTTCAAGAGTTGAAATGCTGATATAAAATTTTTCGGAAATTTCATTAACTGTGTTAATTAATGCGAAATTTTTGTTTATATAATCTAATATGTTTTTTTAGTTTTCGGGAATGTTCTGTGTTGTGTTGTTTACAGCGTATTTCGTCATTCCTTCATCTATGTATGATATAATTTTGAAAAAAGATGCTATGTATGACAGATGAGATTCATTAGAATTTACAAGACTTTTACAAAGCGAAAGAAAGTTGTTTAACTTATCCTTAGACAAACAAATGTGATTGTTTACTCCTGATTTTTTTTGCTAAAAGAAAATCAAAAAGCATAAGATTTTCTGTATGATGTCAGATGGAGACTGCAATGAAGGCTCAACATGGGAGGCAATAATGTTTGCAGGTCAGCATCATCCTGAAAATTTAGTTGCAATTGCTGATTATAACAGAATTCAGGCACTTGGTTTTTCTAAAGATATTTGTGACCTTGGTGATTTTGCAAACAAAGTTGCAATGTTTGGCTGGCTGTAAAAACAGTTGACGGACATGATTTTATGGATTTGGAAAACACTTTTAAGTCGCTTCCGCTTGAGGCAGGAAAACCTTCGTTTATAGTGTGTAATACAATTAAAGGCAAGGGCGTAAGCTTCCTTGAAAACACAGTTAAATCACATTGCTGGCATGTGTCAAAGGAAGATTTGGAAGCTGGATATCGTGAATTGGAGGAGGTTAACAGATGAGAACAATATTTAATAAAGTTTTAATAGAGCTTGCAGAAAAAGACCCGAGAATACACTTGGTTTTAGCAGATATTGGTTATGGCGAAATTTAAGGCTTTGCAAGAAAATTTCCGGAGCGATATTATAACTGCGGCGTTATGGAACATCATTTGACAGGAGTTGCTTGCGGTATCGCAATGGAAGGAAACATTGCAGTTACATATCCAATTGCGAATTTTCCGACACTTCGTTGCTTAGAGCAGATTCGTAATGATGTTTGTTATCATAATGCAAATGTTAAAATTGTAAACATCGGTGGCGGTGTTTCATATGGCGCTTTAGGCGTTTCTCACCATCCAACAGAAGACATTGCAATTCTTCGTGCGCTTCCGAACATGGTTGTAGTTGTTCCGTGTGACCTGCAGGAAGCTGAGGCTGCAACCCGTGCGGTGTTTGAATATGAGGGCCCTGTATTTTATCGTTGTGGTTATAAGAATGAAAAAGATATTCATCATAGACCTTTTAAATTTGAATTGGGAAAAGCGATTACAGTAGAAGACGGCGACGATTGTAGTGTTATCTTCTGCGGTCCTATAGGTTACGAGGCTCCGAAAGAAGTTGAAGCAGCAAAAGAAAAGGGAATTAATTGTCGTCTTATTTCAATGCACACAATTAAGCCGATAGACAGAGAGACTATCATAAAGGCCGCAAAAGAGACAGGGAAAATTATCACTGTAGAGGAGCATAACTTATCGGGCGGTCTTGGCTCTGCTGTTGCAGAAGTTTTAGCAGATGAAGGTTGTCTAAATGTTAAGATGAAACGAATGGCACTTCCTGATGTGAATGTTCACGAGGTTGGTTCTCAGCAGTGGCTGCGAGAGTTCTATCACTTAACTGCTCCATATATTGAAGAAGAGATTATTAAAGTCTGCAAATAAAAGGTTTTCAAAAGGATGTGAAAAAGCGAAAAGTTTAGAAAATAAAATAGTCGCAATCACAGGTGCAGGCGGCGGCATAGGCAAAGTTGCAGCACAGATGTTTACTAAAGAAGGGGCTCATGTTTTAATACTTGAATTAAATAAGGAAGCTGGAGAGAGTGCCACAGAAGAAATAAAAAAGTCGGAGGCAAAGCAGAGCTATACACTGTTGATATTTCTGATGAAGGGGCAGTGAAAACTGTTTTTGACGATATAAGCAAGACTTATAGCAAGCTTGATGTTTTATATAATAATGCATCTGTTTTCTGGGGTAAAAAGGATGCAGAGGTTGACATTCTTGATATGGCAATATTTGAACGCATTTTAAAGATTAATCTTTTTGGACTTGTATAGTGCTGTAAACATGCAATTCCCTTAATGAAGAAAAACGGAGGAGCCATTATCAACACAGGTTCATCAGCAGGAGTCACAGGAGTTCCCGGAAGTGATGCATACACAGCAGCTAAAGGCGGCACGGTTGCTCCTACGCGTTCTATGGCGGTAGAGTATGGCAAATATAATATCCGCACAAACTGCATATGTCCTGCGGCTATTCAGACACCTATTGTGGGTGAAAGTAATCTTGGAGGCCCGAATTTTGATGATGAATTCTTCAGAAACAGACTGACGCCTCTTAAACGCTGGGGAAAAGCCGAGGAAATTGCATCGACTGCTTTATTTCTTGCAAGTGACGAAAGAACTTATTTTAACGCTGCCATCCTTGTTTGTGACGGGGGTATTACGATAAACGGTAATGTTAATAAAAGCTAAGAGTTATGCTGAAATAAAAAATTATAACAGACAGAAAAAAGATACCATTTCAAACAAAAATCGAGATGGTATCTTCTTCTTATATTATTTATTCATATAAAATTTATTTCTTTCACAAGCCTTTGCCTGAATCCTGTCAAGTGCCTCACCGAACCTCTGGAAATGAACAACCTCTCGTTCTCGTAAATATGATATAACGCAGTTAACATCCGGGTCGTTTGATAATTTTAGTATGTTATCATAGGTTGCTCGTGCTTTTTGTTCTGCTGCTAAATCTTCAACTAAATCGGCAATCGGATCCCCCTTAACAGCAAAGCTCATTGATGTATAGTCCTGACCTGCAGCAGAAACCGGCCACACACCTTTGGCGTGGTCAACATAATAAAGAGCAAGAGGACTGTTTTCAATTTGAGTTGTTGTTGCATTTTTTGTAAGCTGATGCACAAGAGTGCCAACCATCTCTAGATGCGCAAGTTCTTCTGTGCCGATGTCTGTCAATATTGCTTTTACAGAGTCATCCTTCATTGAAAAACGCTGAGATAAATATCTCATAGACGCACCAAGTTCTCCGTCAGGTCCACCATATTGACTTATGATGTAGTTAGCAAGTGTAGGATTTGGATTTTTAATATTAATTGGAAACTGTAATTTTTTTTCATATTGCCACATATAATAACCTCCTTAATTTTCCCATGGCCACGGTGAATTTATCCATGTCCATTCATCTTCAGATTTTACAGCAGAAGCAGTTAACGGACCAAACTTATTTTCATATATCTCCCGCAATTCACGAGCTTTTTTTCGTATGTGATGAAGTTTATTTAGCGCTTTTTGATTATTCGGATGTGTATCCAAAAATAAATTTAACTCCAGTAATACGAAATCGTAAGCCATAAGTTGTTTTAAAACACATTCTCGTTCTCTGTTATTCATATTATTAGTCATTTTAACATTCCTCCTAATTTGGTTTTGGTCCATAGACCGACATTGGCAGATTTAGTTCAGGAAATGCTGTTCCGTTTGCCAGCGCCTCTTCCGGAGAGTACATTTCCTCAAAAGACTGAATAGGAACAAAAGCATAACCAACTTTTACATACATTTCTTCAAAATTATTTTTCATATATTTATTCCTCCTTAAATATGTGTTATACTACAATATATGACATTTTCCGCAAAAGTGTTAATAATTTCAAATTGTCAAAAATGACACGATCTGTTTTTGTAAAAAAATAAATTCTGCAAAAATATCGTCGTTTTTTCAATTATTTTTAATTTTTATATTATTTTTTTAAATTTTACTGTACAGAACATCAATTTTGTGTTATAATTATTTAGAAACAGATGTAATTTAATTTTTTGGAGAAATCATGGAAAACAAAAGAATTAATGTTATTGTTGGACACTATGGCAGCGGTAAAACAGAATTTGCTGTCAATTTTGCAATTAAATTAAAAGACAAATTTAAAAAAGTATATATTGTTGATTTAGATATTGTTAATCCATATTTCAGAACGAATGATGTGAAAAAACAATTGAGAGAATTTGGAATTGATGTTATTGCATCTGAGTTTGCAAGCAGTAATGTTGATGTTCCTGCTTTGCCGTCTGAAATTTTCAGGGTTTTTTGTGATGTTGATGCAGCTTGTGTTTTTGATGTTGGTGGCGATGATGATGGAGCAGTAGCTCTTGGAAGATATAAACAATACTTTGATAAAGAAGACTACAATATGTTTTTTGTTATCAACACATTCAGACCGCTTTCTGCAACTGGTGATGATATCATCAAGCTTCTTTGTGATATTGAAACTTCATCAAGGCTTAAAGTTTCAGGACTTATTAACAATTCAAACATTGCTCATCTTACAACAGATCGCGATGTTTTAAAAGGACAGAATATCATAAACGAGGTTTCACAGAAAGTTGGAATTGATGTAACATATACATCGGGACTTGAGGAGGTCATAAAAAACATTCCTCGTGAATATATTAGTGAACCATTTTATATTAACAGATATTTAATGCTTGATTTTTAGTATGGAGGTGCAATAAATGGGCAAGGTCATAATCAATGAGGAACGCTGTAAAGGCTGTTATCTTTGTATTACTGCTTGTCCCCGCAAAATCATTAGTGTTGCAGAGGACAGAATGAATGCAAAAGGTTTTAATCCTGTTGAGGTTAAAGAAATGGACAAATGTTTAGGTTGCGCAATGTGTGCAACTATGTGTCCTGACTGTGTAATTGAAGTATTTAAGTAGGAAGGTGTGTAGAAAATGGCTGAAAAAGTTTTATTGAAAGGAAATGAGGCTTTAGCAGAAGCAGCTATTATGTCGGGCTGTAAGCATTATTTTGGTTATCCAATAACACCACAGACTGAAATTGCAGCCTATATGGCCAAGCGTATGCCAAAGGTTGGCGGCGTGTTTTTTCAGGCTGAAAGCGAAATAGCGGCTTGTAATATGGTATATGGAGCTACAGCAGCAGGTGCCAGAGCTATGACTTCTTCATCAAGCCCCGGTATCAGCTTGAAAGCTGAAGCAATTTCATATATAGCAGGAGCAGATTTGCCTGCAGTGGTGGTAAATATCGTTAGAGCAGGCCCGGGACTTGGTGGCATCCAACCAGCTCAGTCTGACTATTATCAAGCCACAAAAGGACTTGGACATGGTGATTATAGAATGATTGTTTTAGCGCCGAGTTCTGTTCAGGAGATTATTAATTTAACATCATTGGCTTTTGATTTAGCTGATATTTATAGAATGCCTGTTATGATTATGGGTGATGGTATGCTCGGTCAGATGATGGAGCCTGTTACTCTTGAAATTGACAACGGCCGAAAAATTGAGAAAAAAACATGGGCAACAAACGGCACCGATATGAAAAGAGAGCATAATGTGATTAACTCTTTATATATACAGCCTGATGTCCTTGAAAAAATTGTTTTAGAACGAAATGAGAAATATAAACACATTGAAAAAACTGAAGTTATGTCTGAAGAATTCATGACAGATGATGCAGACTACATTATTACAGCTTATGGCTCAACCGCAAGAATTGCAAAAAATGCTGTTTTAAGTTTAAGAGAAGAAGGCTATAAGGTTGGTTTAATCAGACCAATCACATTGTGGCCATTCCCTGTTGATACTTATAAAAAATATGTTGGAAAAGTTAGAGCAATTCTCAGCGTTGAAATGAGTTTGGGACAGATGGTTGATGATGTAAAACTTGCAACAGAGGGTAAAGTTCCTGTGTATTTTTACGGTCGCACAGGCGGTAATATTCCTTATCCTAATGAAATCATTGATGAATTCAAAAAAATTGCAGGAGGTATAAAATAATGGAACAGGTTTTTAAAAGACCTCATGCTCTTTGTGATGTAAATTTGCACTATTGCCCCGGTTGCACACACGGTATTGTTCACCGTCTTGTTGCTGAGGTTATAGACGAACTGGAGATTGAAGGAAAAACAATCGGAGTAGCGCCGGTTGGTTGTTCAGTTTTTGCTTACGACTATTTTAACTGCGATATGTTAGAGGCAGCCCATGGAAGAGCTCCGGCTGTTGCTACAGGTGTTAAAAGAGTCCATCCTGAGAAAGTTGTGTTCACATATCAGGGTGATGGTGACCTTGCATCTATTGGCACCGCTGAAACTGTTCATGCTGCAGCACGCGGAGAGAATATAACAATAATTTTTATTAATAATGCAATCTATGGTATGACAGGCGGACAGATGGCACCAACATCTTTGCCTGGTCAGATAACACAGACATCTCCATACGGAAGAAACACTGAAACACAAGGTTTCCCTATCAGAATCAGTGAAATGCTTTCAACAACGGATGGTGCTGCATACATCGAACGAGTTGCTGTTGATTGTGTTAAAAATATTAATAATGCAAAAAAAGCAATTAAGAAAGCTTTTATGACTCAGATAGAGAAGAAGGGCTTCTCTTTAGTTGAAGTTCTTTCGACTTGTCCGACAAACTGGGGACTTTCTCCTGTTGAAGCTCTTGATTGGTTGAGGGAAAATATGATGCCTTACTATCCGTTAGGTGTTTACTGCGAAAAATAAAACCTATATATTGTATTAAAAGATGTATTTAAAGCGGGGTTCTGAGGTGTCCTTTATCAAAATGATACTTATGCAGAATCCCGTTTTCGTTTTTGCTGGTGATTTATTATGATTATAACTAAGATTGAAAAACAAAAAAGGTCTAAAAATCGAAGTTCTGTTTTTTTAGATGAGAAATTTGCCTTTGGCATCGATGATTTTGATTTATTTAAATTAAAAATTAAAGTTGGCACAGAAATGTCGGATGATGATTTGAAAAAAATAAGAGAAACGGTTCTTTTTTCATCAGCAAAGGATTATTCGCTTTCACTGCTATCGCGCTTTAAATATACTAAAAAAGCAATGATTGATAAACTCACAGTCAAAGGTTATGATGATGAAGTAATTGCTAAAACATTAGTTTTTTTGGAGAGCTATGGCTTCATTAATGATTTTGACTACGCTAAAAGTTACATAAATGATGCTTTAAATATTAAATGTACTGCAATAAAAAAAATAAAATATGATTTGATACAAAAGGGCATTGATGCTCAGGTGATTGATGAAGTAACAAAAGATTTTGATGTTGAATTGATTGAAGAAAACAATATTTTGCCGCTTGCTGAAAAAAAGTTAAACGGCAATTTTGAATATAAAAATATTATGAAGGTGAAAAGATTTTTAGCATCTAAAGGATTTTCGTTTGAATTGATTGAAAAAACAATTAACATAATTCTAAAAGATAGAGGAGAGTAGATAAAATGTTGAAGGGTAAGCATATTTTATTAGGAGTAACTGGCTCAATCGCTGCATATAAAGCATTGGAAATTGTTAGTCTTTTAAAAAAACAGGGTGCAGAGATTAAAGTTATTATGACTGAATCTGCGACTAAATTTGTCACGCCACTTTCCTTTTCATCTTTGACAAGTAATCCGGTTGCATATGATATGTTTGAAACTCCTGTTACATGGGATGTTGAACATATCTCTTTGGCAAAATGGGCTGATGTTGCTTTGGTTGCACCTGCGACAGCAAATATAATTGGCAAAATTGCTTCAGGTATTGCTGACGATATGCTTTCCACTGTGCTTATGGCAACAAAGGCTCCAATCTTGATTGCCCCTGCGATGAACACTGCTATGTATGAGAACATCGCCATACAAACAAATATTGAAACATTAAAAAAACGCGGGATTAAATTTATCGAACCATCATGCGGCACTTTAGCATGTGGCGATATTGGTAAAGGAAAACTTGAGAACCCCGAAAACATTTTAGATGCTGTCATTAATGAAATAGGATTTAAAAAGGATTTGGCAGGCGTCAGAATACTTGTTACCGCAGGCGCAACGATGGAAAGCATCGACCCAGTAAGATATATAACAAATCATTCATCGGGAAAGATGGGAATTTCTGTTGCAAAAGCAGCACGCTATAGGGGCGCTGATGTCACTTTAGTTCATGGCGCAATATCTATTCCTGAGCCTATTGGCATTAATTGTGTTGAAACTAAAAGTGCAAGTGAAATGTACGAAGTATGTAGTGAACTTTTTAAAGAGTCTGACATTTTAATTAAAGCTGCAGCAGTTGCTGACTTTAAACCATCAACATATGAAGAAAATAAGATAAAGAAGAAGGATTCACTAACAATAAATCTTGAAAAAAACATTGATATTTTAGCTGAACTTTCTACATCCAAACGCTCAAATCAAGTTGTTATCGGATTTTGTATGGAAACAAAGGATTTGTTAGAGAATGCAGCTATAAAGTTAAAATCAAAAAAATTAGATATGATTGTTGCTAACAACCTTTTAGATGAAAACGCGGGGTTTGCAACTGATAATAACACAGTAACAATCATAGATAAAGAAGGACATACGGACAAACTTCCAAATATGGACAAGTTTCTTGTTGCAAATAAAATTATCGATAAACTCTTAACTGTGCGATCCGGGAAATAAATTTTATATGCAGAAAGGCTCTGAGTTGATATGTCCAATATAGTTAGTGTCGTTGTTAACAGGCTTGCAAGAAGTGTAGATAAATTATTTGATTATACGGCACCTGATGAACTTTATCAAAAACTTAATATAGGAAGTATGGTATATATTCCATTTGGAAAAGGAGATTATGTCATTGAAGGGTTTGTTGTTGCTTTCCCACAAGAAAGCACTGTCCAAAATTTAAAGGAAATTGTTGGGATTAGTGATGAAGCTCCATTATTTGATGAAGAATTGTTAGATGTTGCTAAATTTATGAAAGATAAATATTTTTCTACACTAATTTCGGCGATTAAGACAATTTTGCCTCCGGGGATAGGCGTTCACTTTGATAAAACAAATGAAAAAACCATTAAAGGTGTTGAGCTAAATATATCCTACGATGATGCATATACACATTTAGAACTTTTGCGTGATAAAGCTCCAATGCAAACAAAAGTCCTTGAACTTATGATTCAGAATGAATTTATATCCTATTCTGATATATGTATGATTACAGGATGTACCAGAGCTGTTATAAAATCTTTAGTAAATAAGGGAATATTAGTTGAAAACGAAATTGAAGTGATCAGAAACCCAATTGATTATGATGCAATAGAGCCGTCTAAACCTTTTAGACCAAATGATGAACAAAAATATGCTATAGAAACGATTTTAAATGAAGAAAATTTCAAAACTTTTTTACTCTATGGCGTAACGGGAAGTGGTAAAACAGAAGTTTTTCTTCAATGCATAGAAAACAAAATCAAAAATAATAAAACTGCAATTGTTCTCGTTCCTGAAATATCTCTGACACCACAGATTATTGAACGATTTGTCAGCCGTTTTGGGAAAAAAGTTGCTTTGCTTCATTCTAAATTATCAGCAGGTGAGCGATCTGATGAGTATCGAAGAATTAGAAATGGTGAAGTTTCTGTTGTTGTTGGCGTTCGTTCGGCGATTTTTGCACCAATTAAAAATCTTGGAATTATAATTATTGACGAGGAACACGAAAACACATATAAATCAGAAAATCTTCCTGCATATCACGCGAGAGAGGTTGCAGAATTTCGTGCAAAATATCACGACATACCTTTAGTCTTGTCGTCAGCAACACCTGATGTATCGAGCTTTTATAAGGCACAAGCTGACGATTATAAGCTTATTTCACTAAGTAAGAGAACAAACAAGAAAAATCTTCCAAAGGTTGAACTTGTTGATATGAGACAAGAATTAGTAAACGGTAATCGTTCTATTATAAGTGATAAATTGAAACAAGAGATTGAAGTTAATATTAAAAACAATGAACAAACTATTTTGTTTTTAAACAGACGAGGGTTTTCATCGTTTGTTTCCTGTAGAAGCTGTGGATATACGGCAAAATGTAAACATTGTAACATATCGCTTACATATCACAAATCAAATGAAAGTTTAACCTGCCACTATTGCGGTTATACGATAAAAAATCCGAAGACCTGTCCGGAATGTTCAAGTTCATACATCAGGCATTTTGGTGTTGGAACACAAAAAGTTGAAGATGAGATTAAAAAACTTTTTCCTGATGCATCAATTTTAAGAATGGATGTTGATACCACAACAAGAAAAACATCCCATAGTGATATACTTAAAATGTTTAAAGAGGAAAAAACTGATATTTTAATCGGCACACAGATGGTAGCAAAGGGCTTGGATTTCCCGTCTGTCACATTAGTTGGCGTTTTAGCGGCAGATATTGGACTTAATTTAAATGATTTTCGTTCTGGGGAGCGCACTTTTGATCTAATCACTCAGGTTTGTGGTAGAGCAGGGAGAGGAGAGAAGCCAGGACGGGCAATTGTGCAAACCTACACTCCTGAAAATGACATAATTTTACATGCAAAAAATCAAAATTATTTAGCATTTTATGAAAACGAAATAAATTTGAGACAAATATTGAGATATCCTCCATTTTGCGATATTGTTTCAATTCTCTTCACTTGTTCATCAAACGATGCAGTTTCTTCATATTCAAACAAAATAAAAAAATATGTTGAGCGAGCATTCTATTTAACTAATATTCTTGATGCTAATGAGATTTTGGGCCCAACACCGTGTAGTTTATCGCGTATTAATGATAAATATCGTTGGCAAATTTTAATTAAATGCAAAATAGATGAAGATTTTAAAACAATAATTAACAATATTATTAAGGTTCATAATAAAACGAAGGAAAGTAAATGGATTAGTATGCATGTTGAGTATAATCCGAATAATATTATATAAAGGAGAAAAAACATGGCACTTAGAAACATTTTAAAAATAGACGAGGATGCAGATATTCTTAGAAAAAAGTCACGAGAAGTCAGCGTCATCGATGAAAGAATATTAACGCTTTTAGATGATATGAATGAGACGATGGAAAAAGCAAATGGAGTTGGTCTCGCAGCACCGCAGGTTGGCGTGTTGAAGAGGGTAGTTGTAATTAATATTGGAGAAGGGCTGATTGAGTTTATAAATCCTGTCATCGTATATCAGAAAGGGGAGCAGTGCAATGAAGAAGGCTGTCTTTCTGTTCCGGGACAAAGCGGAAAAGTTAAACGACCCGAAAAAGTTATTGTTCGAGCGCAAAACAGAAAAGGTGAAACTTTCGAGCTTGAAGCTGAAGGATTGCTTGCTGTTGCGTGTTGCCATGAAATAGATCACTTAAGTGGTGTTTTATATATTGATAAGGCAATCGAAATGTGTGAATAATATTGTAAACGAGGTGAGTTAAAATGAAAATAGTGTTTATGGGGACACCGGATTTTGCTGTCACTTCATTAAAAGCTTTGGCTGATGAAGGGCATGAAATATTATTAGTCGTATCGCAGCCCGATAAACCTAAAGGTCGTGGACATAAACTTGCAGCAACTCCGGTCAAAGAATGTGCTTTAAGCTTAAATTACGAAGTTTATCAGCCTGAATCTTTAAAAAATGATGATGCATATTCATATTTGAAAAGTTTTGATGCCGATTTATTTGTTGTTGTTGCATATGGACAAATTTTATCTGAAAGAGTGCTAAATCTTCCGAAATTAGGTTGCATAAATGTACATGCATCACTTTTACCTAAATATAGAGGGGCAGCACCAATTCAGTGGAGCATTATTAATGGGGAAAATAAAACCGGAATTACAACATTGTTTATGAATAAAGGGCTCGATACAGGTGATATGATTTTGAAAAAGGAAATAACAATAGAGAAGTCGGACACGGGCGAATCTCTCCATGATAAATTAGCTGTTTTAGGGGCGGAAACTTTAATCGAAACAATAAGACTATTTGAAAATGATGCTATAATACGGGAAAAGCAAGATGATTCTGAGTCTTGTTACGCACCGATGATTACAAAAGAGACAGCAAAAATTAATTTTAATTGCAGTCCTGATGAAATATATAATCTTGTCAGAGGAATGAATTCATATCCATATGCTCAAACCAATTATGATGGAAAACTTATGAAAATTATTTCATGCAAACCTCTTGAAAAAGATTTTAACGGTGAATATGGTGAAATTATAAATGTTTCACCTGAAGGAATTGTTATAAAATGCGGAAATGGAGCAATAAATATAACGGAAATACAGATGGAAGGCAAAAAGAAAATGCCTGTCAGTGAATATATTAAAGGCAATTCGATTTCAGTTGGAAAGATTTTAGGTTAAAAAAGAAGGGGAGAGCCCCTTCTTTTTTTAGTCTTCATCGTTAAAATCAGCTAATGGATTATTTCCTGCAGCTCTGCGAAGTTGTTCATCGTCTAAATGAGTATAAATTTGTGTTGTGGATAAATTAGTGTGTCCTAAAATTTCCTGCAAAACTCTGACATCAACATCACCATATCTATACATTAATGTTGCAGCAGTATGGCGTAATTTATGAACTGAATATTTCGTTGTATCAAGTCCTGCAACCTGAAGATGTTTTTTGACTAAATGTTGAATTGTTTTAACGCTAATTCTTTGCTTGTTTCTACTTATAAAAAGCGCATTTTTATGTAGAGGCTTAATACCATCTTTGGGGCGTTCGTTCTCAATATAATTATTAATTGCATCTAAACAAGCTTTATTTAAATAAATTGTTCTTTCTTTATCACCTTTACCAATTACTACCAGTTTATCACCTTTAATAGCATTAACATTAATGCCAGCCAATTCAGATAAACGCAAACCACAGTTTAGAAAAATGGTAATTATTGCATAATCACGCAATTTATCATTACCATCTATACATTTAAGCAAAGTCTTACTTTCATCTAAGGAGAGATATTTGGGTAATGATTTTGGTATTTTGGGTGAATCTAAATCTTTAGCAGGATTATCATCAATTAATTTTGCTTTAACATTTAAATATTTGAAAAATGTTCTTAGTGAAGCAACTTTTCGCGCTCGCGAGTTTGCATTGTTTAAACGCTCGCGAGATGTATATGCTAGGTATTCATATAAATCATGTAGAGTTACAGTATTTAAAAAATCTGCATCAATTTTTGTTATATCGATTTTTTCAAAATCATCATAGCTGGCTAAACCGCGGGAAACCATCATAAATCTTAAAAAAGTGCGCAAATCAAAATAATATTCATTAACTGTATTTTTTGATTTACCCTTTATTGCTTCCATATAAGTTATAAAATCCTTAATAAAGTAAGGAACATCATTATATGGGAATTCTTTCATAAAAAACACTCCTCCCAATTATACAAAATTCTTATTTTGTATAATTGGTCTTGTTACTTTTTTTAGCAATACGGGGCTTAATTATATAGAATAAGCCCCGTTTATGACTAATTCTCTATTTTGATGCTGATATCGTCATTTTCAAGCACGGCAGTAATTTTGCTGTGTTTTTTTATGTCGCCTTTGATTAATAATTCTGCAATTTTGTTTTGAATAGATTTTTCTATGGTTCTTCTTAATGGTCTTGCGCCATATTTTTCATCATATCCTATTTTTAAAATAAATTGCTTAACATTATCATCAACAACAAAAATTATATCTTGAGAAAAAAGTTCTGCCGCAAGCTCGTTAATCATTAAATCAATTATTATTAATTGATTTTCTTTAGACAACTTTTCGAAAATAACCACATCATCAATTCTGTTTAAAAACTCTGGCCTGAAAATGTTTTTCAATGCATTGTCAACATTATTTTTAATATTTTCCTCGTCAGTTTTATTAAAACCGTAATTTGCAGTTTTTAAATCTGAGCCTGCGTTTGAAGTCATAATGATAATAGTGTTTTCAAAGTTAACCATTCTGCCGTGACTATCCGCTACTCTACCATCATCTAAAATTTGTAATAAAATGTTAAAAACATCCTGATGTGCTTTTTCAATCTCATCTAAAAGTATTATAGAATATGGTTTTCGTCTTACTTTTTCAGTTAATTGTCCAGCCTCGTCATAACCAACATATCCGGGAGGTGCACCAATTAGCTTTGAAACAGCGTGTTTTTCCATATATTCTGACATATCAACACGAATCATTGCCTCTTCGTTATCAAACATCACTTCTGCTAATGTCTTAGCAAGTTCTGTTTTACCAACACCTGTTGGACCAACAAAGATGAAAGAAACAGGTTTTCTTTTCTTTGAAAGCCTTGCTCTGTTTCTTCTGATTGCTTGAGAAATCATGCTGATTGCTTTATCCTGTCCTATAACTCTTTTGGAAATTCTATTCTCAAGCTGCATTAATTTTAAGCTTGCTTCCTCGGTTATATTTTTAACCGGTATGTTAGTCCAGTCTTCAATGACTGCTGCCACATCTTCAATAGTGATTTTTTTATCAATTCCTAATGAATCGATTTGATTAATTCTTTCAATAATAGCACATTCTCTTGCTTTTAGCTCTGCGGCTAACTGATAGTTTTCGGTTGAATCTGAGGAAATTGCTTCATCTTTCTGGATTTGAATTTGTCTTAATTCTTCATTAAGCATTGTAAGTTCAACTAAATCCTTATTTAAGAGGTTAACTTTTGAACCTGCTTCATCAATAACATCAATTGCCTTATCAGGCAAAAAACGGTCAGTAATATATCTTTCGGACATCAAAACAGCCTGTTTTATTATGTCGTCAGAAATTATTACTCTGTGATATTTTTCGTAATAATCGCGAATGCCTTTTATAATTTCAATTGTTTCACTAATAGATGGCTCATTAACCATAACAGGCTGAAAACGCCTTTCTAATGCAGAATCTTTTTCAATGTGTTTTCTGTATTCATCAAGTGTTGTCGCGCCTAAAATCTGAATATCACCGCGTGCCAAAGCCGGTTTTAAAATGTTTCCTGCGCTCATGGAGCCTTCAGCATCACCTGCACCAACTATGTTATGAAGTTCGTCTATCACAAGGATAATGTTCCCCAATTCTTTGGCTTCGTCAATAATTTTTTTTAGTCGTGCTTCAAACTGTCCCCTAAATTGTGTCCCCGCCACGATGGCTGTAAAATCAAGTAAATATACTTCTTTACCGAAAAGTTTTGGAGGAACACTCTTTTCTGCTATTCTAACAGCCAGTCCCTCTGCGATTGCAGTTTTACCAACACCAGGTTCACCAAGCAAAACAGGATTGTTTTTTGAGCGCCTGTTCAATATTTGCACTACTCTGTTGATTTCTGCATCACGACCAACAATTCTGTCTATTAGCTTATCATTTGCTTTTTTTGTGAGATTCGTTCCAAAACTGTCTAAAATTCTTTTTTTCTCTTTTGTTTTAGGCTTTGTAGCTGTTTTAGTCGAGCCGAAGCCATCAGTTCCTGAAGAATTTTTATTCATAAAATTCCCAAAAAAATTGTTAATATTTCCAAGCATTGCAATAGGCGATGCATCTTCTCCGATCACTTCCACATCTTCAGAACCAAAATCCGAAAGGTTGCTCATAAGCTCATTCATACCTGAATTTATTTCATCAAATTCTTCCTCAGAAATTCCCATATTTTTCAAGATATCGTTAACAGGAGCAATGCCCATTTCTTTAGCACATTTTAGACAATAGCCATCCGTTGACTGAGAATTGTCAGCCGGATTTAATTTATTGATAAATACTACGGCAGGATTTTTTTTACATCTTACACATAACATTTTATAATTCTCCTTTAGTGTTACTTTTCTAATATATTATAGCATATTTTTTTTAAGATATAAAGTCATAAATAAAAAAATTAACAATGTTGAAATAATTCTCCTGGGTATATTTTTACATAAAAAGGAAATAATTATATTTACTTGAAAATAAAAGGGATGAATTAAAATATGTCAAACAAAGTTGAAATTTGTGGTGTTAACACAGCCAAACTACCTCTATTATCCAACGAAGAAAAAAAACATCTTATGATTAAAATAAAAAACGGAGATGAAGAAGCACGGGAAAAATTTATAAATGGAAATCTGAGACTTGTTCTCAGTGTCATACAACGATTCAATAATAGGGGTGAAAATCCTGATGATTTGTTTCAGATTGGTTGTATTGGTCTGATAAAAGCAATAGATAATTTCGATGTGTCTCACGATGTTAAATTTTCAACATATGCTGTTCCTATGATAATCGGAGAGATAAGACGATATCTTCGGGACAACAATCATATTCGTGTCAGCCGTTCAATCAGAGATGTTGCATATAAGGCGCTTAAGGTTAAGGAAGAATATATTAACAAAAATTCAAAGGAACCGACAGTTTGTGAAATAAGCAAAGCGCTTAATATGCCTAAAGAAGACATTGTTTTTGCACTTGAGGCAATACAAGAACCTGTTTCTCTTTTTGAACCTGCATATAATGATGGTACAGATACACTTTTTGTTATGGATCAAGTTAAAGACACAAAAAACACAGATGAAAGCTGGTTGGAGGAAATTGCATTAAAAGAGGCTATGAAGAGATTGACAGAGCGCGAAAAAAAAATTATAAACTTACGTTTTTTTGCGGGAAAAACACAAATGGAAGTTGCTGATGAAATTGGTATATCACAAGCTCAGGTTTCACGACTTGAAAAAGGCGCTTTAGAGCGGATGAAGAAATATGTCTGAAATTTTAAAGAGCGATAACATTTTGTGTTATCGCTCTTTTGTACTATATAGCTGCTAAATATTCATTATATCTTCTGATTATTTCTGAAATCAAGAAGCTGTTTGAGTAATCAGCGAATGAGAAATATCCTTTGTAACCTTTATCAAGTAATAATTTAGCACATTCAGATATGTTTCCATCACCTTTTCCGGGAAGTGTCGGGGATCCTGAATCTAATAAACCATCATTTGCGCGAATGAAGCAAATATCTTCTGTTACATCACATTCTTTCAAAACATCAACAGGAGCCTTCTTCAGCTTGATATATTCAAGAGGACTAAAAATGAGACCTGTTGCCTCTGAACGAATTTTCTTATAAAAATCTAATGTGAAGAAAGAATGATTTGATGAAGCTTCAAATAAAATTTTAATACCAAACTCATTTGCTTTATTAATGATTTTTTTCAATGCATCAATTGTTGAATCTGATGAATCTCGTATAGCAGATAAACTGATTTTAATATTTTCAATCTTTAATACACTAGCATTTTTAAGCATTTTTTCGTAAACTTCATAATCGCAAACCGGCACCTTAACACTATAAAGTACAATTTTCTGCATTGACTTTATCAATATCTCCTGACGCTTTTTCAGCTGTTCGTCATTGAAATCACGAAGCCATAAACCAAAAAAACCGTCCTTAAGTTCAATGTTGGAGATACCATAGTGAAAATAAGTACTGTTGTCATCCAACTGAATACTAAAGTTATACATAGTAAACACACTCCTTTATTATTTTAACGGCATTATAGCCGCTTTTTTTAGCGATATTGATGCCCATTCTCCCTTTTCGCGGATTTTAATTATCTCAAATGGACTATTTATATATTCATTCAGCACATCGTCCAATCTGGAATTAATTATGCCGGATGTTATAAGTATGGTTTCATCATCCATAAAATCATATACAATTGGCTTTAAAGCGATGATTACATCAGCAACAATGTTTGCAAAAATAACATCATATTTCTTTTTGGAAATAACTGTGCACAAATTTTCATCGTTTAAAATGTTTCCTGCAATAGTATGATAATCAGAAATGGAAATGCCATTTTTTTCAGCATTTTCAAGTGCGATTTTTACAGCATTTGAATCAATGTCAATGGCAGTAGCTTCTTTAGCACCTAAAAGCATTGCTATTATTGATAAAATGCCGCTTCCACACCCTAAATCTAACACAACATGTCCAGGTTCTATATGTTTTTCCATCTCCTCGATACATAGTTGTGTTGTTTCGTGAGAACCCGTTCCAAAGCTCATGCCGGGATTAATTTTAAAAACAGTTTTGTTCTCGCAGCAAGGAACATCTTCCCAATCTGGGCATATTAAAATGTTTTCACCAACAAGCAAAGGTTTGAAATATTGCTTCCAATTGTTGCACCAATCTTCTTCCTTGACATGCCCCAAAGAAACGACAAGTCTTCCGAGTTGATTTTGTGCATCTGAATCTTTCAAGGCTGCTATCACTGTTTTAACAGCATTCAAAGTCTCATATCCCTTTGCATCATCAGGTAAATAAAGTTTAATGCAAGTTTCACCTGACTTTTCTTCAGCTAATTTTTCATCAACATAGTCCCACGAAGCACGATTATCATCTAAAAACTTCTTGAAATCTTCATAATCTTCAATTTCGAGACCGGTTATACCTAAATTATATAAGACTCCACAAACCGGTTCAATGCCGAAAGAAGATGTATATATTGAAACTTGAATCCATTCCATAATTCTCTCCATAATTATGCCAGGTTAAGCATATTGCTGACAACCTCATAAAGTTCATTTTTTTCACAAGTGGTTTTAAACACAACAGGCTTATTTCTGAGATCAGATAATGATTCAGGAAGATTTAATTCAGCTTTTTTAGACAGCATATCTAACAGCTCAAAATCATCTTTTCCTTCTGTTTCCCCTTCAGGTACAATGGCACTTAAAACACTATTTGCAAATTTAAACGGACTCGCTGTAGAAACAACAATAGTTTTATGTGTGTCATTTGTTTCTGAAACAAACTGGTCATAAACATTTTTTGCAACTGCAGTGTGTGTATCGATGACATATCCATGAGACTCTTTAACATTTTTAATTGTCTCAGAAGTCATTTCATCATTACAAAAACCCGCCCAGAAAATCTCTTTGATTTTTTTCTTTGTGTTTTCTGGAACTTCATATTTTCCGTTTTCTTTTAAATCATTCATCCATATATTAATTGTTGCATCATCTCCATCTGTAACATGGAAAAGCAGTCTTTCAAGATTGCTTGATATGAGTATGTCCATAGATGGTGATGATGTTGTGTGGAAGTTTCTATTTCTGTCATAAACACCTGTATTGATAAAATCGGTAAGAATGTTGTTCTGATTTGATGCGCAAATGAGTTTGTTTATCGGTAAACCCATTTCTTTAGCGTAATAGGCAGCTAAAATGTTTCCAAAATTACCTGTAGGAACAACAAAATTAACGGATTCACCTAATTTTATTTCATCATTACGAAGCAAATTACAATATGCAGAAAAATAATATATAATCTGCGGAACAAGTCTTCCCCAGTTTATAGAATTTGCGCTCGAGAGCATAAAACTGTTTTGAGAAAGAATTTTAGAATATTCTTTATCTGAAAATATTGTTTTTACACCTGTCTGTGCATCATCGAAATTTCCATTTATAGCAGCAACATCGACATTATTACCATCCTGAGTTGCCATTTGAAGCTTCTGAATTTTGCTCACACCCTTTTCGGGATAGAAAACAATAATTCTTGTTCCATCAACATTTTTGAAGCCTTCCAAAGCTGCTTTACCTGTATCACCTGATGTTGCAACAAGTATGACTATTTCTTTTGTTTCGCCGGTTTTTTTAACCGATTTAAGCAAAAGATGAGGTAAAATCTGAAGCGCCATATCTTTAAAAGCACATGTCGGCCCATGCCACAATTCTAAAAAATATGTTGAATTATTAAGTTTATAAAGCGGAGCTATGTCTGTTGTTTCAAATTTTTCTTTACTATACGCTTTGTCAACACATTCTATAATCTCTTCTTGAGTGAAATCAGTCAGAAATAAGCTTAAAATTTTTGCAGCTCTTTCATTATAATTCAGAGACGACATAGCTTTTAATTCATCATCACATATTTGAGGAATCATGCATGGAACAAAAAGACCACCATCTTTTGACAATCCTGTCTTAATTGCTACAGCAGACTCAACACTAATATTTTTATCCCTTGTAGATTGATATTGCATAATATTTTTTTGCCTTCCCTCTCAATACATATTAAAATGTAAATTCAAATTAAATATTTCCTAAAAGTTTTTCTAATCTGTCTAAACCTTCTTTTATATTTTCCATACTTGTCGCATATGACCAACGAACATAATCATCAGCACCGAATCCGCTGCATGGAACAATTGCAACGCCGGCTTTATTCAAAAATACACCGGCAAAATCATCAGAAGAATTTATCATCTCGCCACCGATGGTTCTTCCTTTTAACTTAGAAATGTTCATCAAAACATAGAAAGCACCATTTGGAACTTTACATGACACTCCATCTATTGAATTAATTCTCTTCGTCATATAATCGCGTCTTTCTTTAAAAGCAGCTTTCATTTTATTGATTTCATCATAGCCACCGGTAAGAGCTGCTTCTGTAGCAGCCTGAGCGATAGAGTTAGGGTTAGATGTTGCATGCGATTGAAGATTTGCCATTGCTTTAGCAATTTCAATGTTTGAAGCAGTGTAACCAATTCTCCATCCTGTCATCGCATATGTTTTTGAAACACCGTTTATTATTATTGTAAGGTTTTTAATATCATCACCAAGCTCAGCAATGCTCACATGCTTGCCCTCGTAAATAAGGTGTTCATATATTTCGTCGGAAACAACATAAATATTTTTTTCAACGGCAACCTTTGCTATTTCTTCGAGCTCTTCTTTTGTATAGACCATACCTGTAGGATTTGATGGACTGTTTAAAACAACAGCCCTTGTTTTATCAGTAATCGCAGATAAAAGCTCATCTTTAGTAAATTTAAAGTTGTTTTCTTCTTTCGTGTATAAAATTACAGGAACACCATCAGCAATCTTAATCATTTCGGGATAACTTACCCAAAATGGTGCCGGAACAATTACTTCGTCTCCGGGATTTAAAATTGTCTGAAAAACATTCACGAGCGAATGTTTCGCGCCGTTGCTTACAACAATCTGATTAAATGAATAGTCAAGATTGTTTTCGTTTTTTAGTTTATTACAAATTTCAGTTCTTAAAGAAACTGTACCTGCAGCAGGCGTATATTTAGTTTTTCCATCATTCATAGCCTTTATAGCTGCATCAATTATATAGTCAGGAGTGTTAAAATCAGGCTCCCCTGCGCCAAAGCCAACAACATCTTCCCCATTTGCCTTCATTTCCTTAAATTTGGAGTCAATAGCAAGCGTTGTTGACGCTTTAATCTTTTTTGCTTTTTCAGAAATATACATATATTACCTCCAAGATATATTCTTACATAACATTTTAATATAAAAAGAAAAAAAAAGCAACTGTTTCATGCTTTTTTTTCAAAAAAAGAAGAAATTTTAGAAAAAAGCATTTTTAATATGCTCTAATTTTATAATTTCCCCACCGCTATGAAAAACTTCTATAACATCGAACGAGTAATTTTCATCAAGAGCATTTTCAACAATGTATGCCATAGCAGTTTTTCTTATTTTTGACTTTTTGGATTCATTGACAGCTTGGCAAGGGCGACCAAAGTCTTCATTTTTTCTTGTTTTAACTTCTACAAAAGAAATATCTTCATTCTTTTTAGCAATTATGTCAATTTCGCCAAAACTTTTTTTATAATTTCTCTTTAAGATCTTGTAACCGTTCTTCTTTAAATATACACACGCGGCATATTCGCCTTTCGCACCCACAATCAATTTGTTCATAATTCTTCACTCTTATTTGAATTCAATATTTTCTTCAAGAAAGTCTTTCTGTGCTCTTTACATGGACCAAACTCTTTAATTTTTTCAACATGGAGTTTAGTTCCATAGCCTTTATGTTTATTAAAGCAATATTCGGGATATAAAAGATCGAGCTTTTCTTTACAAAATCTATCTCTTGCAACTTTTGCAAGAATTGACGCCGCAGCAATGGATTGGCTTTTTGAATCGCCTTTTATGACACATTGAGTCTTAATCGACAAATCTCCCGTTCTATTACCATCAACAAGAACAAGGTCTGGTTTGACTTTGAGCGCTTCTACTGCTTTTTTCATAGCAAGCATTGTTGCGGCTAAGATATTTATTTCGTCAATTATTTCAGCATCAACACTTTCTATAGCATATGCCAGCGCGTTTTCTGTTATAATATCAAAAAGCACTTCCCTTTTCTTTTCGCTGATTTTTTTTGAATCATTTATTTCTGGCGAATAAAAATCTTCAGGAAGAATAACAGCGGCAGCATAAACAGGTCCAGCAAGCGGCCCTCTTCCCGCTTCATCAACACCTGCAATAATTTTATATCCTTGCGTGATAAATTGCTTGTCAAATTCATCAAGTCTCATCATAATCCTCCAAATCATAAAAGTCAGATGGCTTTTCCAAAGATATTTTTCCGAGCTTTGAGTCACGGAATTCATCTAAAACAACATTTGCACACCTCAATGTGTCAAATTCTCCGCCTGATATTAAAAAACCGCGTTTTTTTGCTATGGCAACCATAATCTCATACCCCGTCATCTCACTGTTTATTTCTATCTTGTAGCGTTCTTGCAACTTTTCGGGATAATTAACATTGAAAAACGCAAGAAGATGAACAGCAAGAGTTTCAATATCAATAATTTCATCTTTTACGGAACCTATATATGCAAGATTAAGCCCCGTCTTTTCATCAAATTTAGGCCATAAAATCCCTGGTGTGTCAAGAAGTTCAAAGCCTTGTTTCATGCGAATCCATTGTTTTCCTCTTGTTACACCCGGCCTGTCTCCTGCAATAGCAACAGATTTTTTGACTAATTTGTTTATAAAAGATGACTTTCCAACATTAGGTATGCCGACAATCATTACTTTAACCGACCTGTTTATCATCCCTTTTTCTTTTAAGCCATCAATTTTCTCTTCTAAAACTTTTTGAATTAAATCGAAAATCAGATTTGTGTTGGTTTGATGAACACTGTCATAGAGCACAACGGGAATGTTTTTAGATTTATAATATGCCATCCAATCCTTGTTGATTTTCTCGTCAGAAAGGTCAGATTTATTTAAAACAATAATTCTTGGTTTTGCTTTGACAAGCTCATCTATATCCGGATTTTTTGATGAAATCGGAATACGAGCATCTAAAAGCTCAATTATAATGTCAACAAGCTTCAAATTCTCTTTTATAAGTCTCATTGTCTTTGCCATATGCCCTGGATACCATTGAATATTCATAATTTATTACCTTTTCTCTCTATATATTAAAATATCGGATTATTCAATATTATTTTGAACAATCCGATAAATTTATTTCAAATTATCATACAAACCGCCAAAGCTACTAATAGGCCATATTCTGAAAATAGCTTTACCCATAATATCTTCGTTTTCTAACACACCTAAAGCTCGACTATCCATTGAATTACCTCTGTTATCTCCCATGACAAAAACATGGCCTTCAGGAACAGTTAATGGATACTCCTGTGTGTTTCCAACATAATAATTTGTTCCTTCGTTTACATAAGCCTCATTTTGAAATTTGCCATTAACATAAACATCGCCTGTTTCTTTGTCAATATTAATGGTCTGTCCGCCTACAGCTATAACGCGTTTAACAATATATTTTCCCAGTTGTTCAGATTTGATAATTATAATGTCTTTATTTTTTGGTTCATAAAAACTTTTAAAAACAAAAAGTCTTTCTGAATTATTGAGCGTGGGTTCCATCGAAGCGCCCTGCACTTCAACAATGGAAAAAACGAATTGATTAATAAACAAAGCAAGAACAACGGCTATGGCAATAGCTTGTGTCCATTCATACAGTTCTTTTAAAAAACCTTTGCTGACCTTCTTTTCATTAGATAATTTTTCTTTTAATGCTATTTCTTTTTCATACTCTTCCAATTCATCAAAGTCTTCTTTGAAATATTGGTTTATCAATTCTTCCATCTCAGCACTTGTTTTTTCTTCAAAATCTTTTTCGTTATCCATAATACTAACCTTTCTTGAATTATAGGTTTTAACAAACGAAAGAGGTATGTCAAACAGCGCAGTGAAGAGTCACACCGCGATACAAATATATCATGGTGAAGGACATATCCAACGCCGAAAACATACCTCTTAAAGTTCTTTTTCAGTTAAAAATTATTTTAACTTTTCCTTAACCTTTGTTGCCTTACCAACACGGTCTCTTAAGTAGAACAACTTAGCTCTTCTAACTTTACCGTATCTAACAACTTCAATTTTGTCGATTTTAGGAGAATTTACAGGGAATGTTCTCTCAACACCAATACCATAAGAGATACGTCTTACTGTAAATGTTTTCTGGATACCACCATGCTGAATTTTGATGATAGTTCCTTCAAAAATCTGAATTCTTTCTCTGTTTCCTTCTGTAACTTTAACATGAACTTTAACCGTGCTACCAATTTCAAGCTCCGGAAGATCTGTTCTGATCTGATTCATTGTGAGTTCTTTAACAGCGTCCATTTTAACTTCCTCCTCTCTCTCGTAGACGTTCTTGCTTAAATCAAATAAACAGAGGACCGCCCGTATTGACAGCGTGTCTAAAAGCCAAGCTTTCAATCACAAATATGTATTATAACATAAGAAAAACAAAAAAACAAGTACTTTTTTCAAAAATTTCAAATAAATACTTCTTGTTTTATTTTCTTTGTAAAATTTTCTTTGACAATAAGAAAATTTCATTTAAAAAATCCTCGCCAAAGCATCTCTCTATTTGATCGCATGCTTTTTTAAAATAGTTTTTTCTATATTTAAAATCATGACAATCAGAACCTAAAACAAAACCGCGTTCTATTTTTTTAGTTACTATGGAACGCGCCTTTCTTCTCGCGAAAAGCGAACAAAATGCAGTAGCATTAATCTGTAAAATCAAATCCATGGCAAATAGCTTGGAATACTGTTCCAATCCTGTTTTTCTTGGATTATATCTCTCCACATGCGCAATAACAGGTCTTAATCCTCTTTTAGCGATGATCTTATAAATTTCATCAAAAATAGCATCATACCAATAGGAATTTGGCATCTCAAGGAGAATGCAATTCGTCCCTTCTATACATAGTGAATTCAAGTCTTCGAATTCAGAAATACAGGGAGATATAGCAACCTCAGCACCTAAACATACATCAGGAATTTGAGATGAACATTCCTTTGCTTTTTGCATCAATTCTCTAAAATTAAAATTGCGTTTATTAATAAATTCGTTGATGTCTGTATTGCTTCCTTTAAAATGCGGAGTTGCGACAATTATGTCCGTACCTTGAGAAAATGAATCTTTAAGCATATCAAGTGCCACTTTAACATTTTGTGCACCATCATCAATACCATGAATGATATGAGAATGAAAATCGATTTTTTTCATAGCAACCTCGCGACATAATATTTTTGATAAAATTTCAAACATAGTCCATATATGACTTTCACATAGGAATTTTATCAAGTTGACAGTGAATCATATACCAAGATACTTATGTACAACAGGCCATGAATCATCCGCATAGAACCTGTGACCACCGTTCCCTTTTATAAGAGTGCAACGGTCCCCCTTTTCCATAATCATCATATGCCTGTTTTCCTTTATTAAAAACAGTTTCCGCTCCGGATATCGGGAAGATAGAATCTTCAATTCCTGAAACCTGAACATCATACTTTGGTCTTCCAAGTGAAATGTGCATTCCTTTGGAGTGTCCCTGTAGGCAAATAATGACCGGTGGCTTTTCAACTCCGTCAGGTAACAACATATGACATGGCACTCTGTATCCTTCTTCACTTAGAAATGTAAATCTGATTTCAGTAGCATTATCTATCTTTTTTTCATAATTTCAAATTTTTTCCGTCATAAGCCATTGATGGGCTTTGTTTTTGAATTAATAACTTGTTGTTATCATAAGCAGTTTTCATTTTTTCCTCTGAACAAATAAAATATACAAACATAATACTCGTTAAAAAGATTAATTTTTTATATTTTTATCGTATGAAAATTATATCATAATCATTTGATAAAAACAACACTTTTATTTAATGTTATATAATATTTTTTCTTTTAAATTCCAAAGTTTTTCTGATAAATCAACATAATATTTATTCGGGTTATCAAAACGCTTCACTTCATCCCGTAGTTTTTCTATCTCCTTACTGCAATTTTCCCTTATTTCTTCTATATCAGGAGATGTATATATCTGTTTTCCACCTTCAAAAATCTTTATAAGTAGCTTTTCAGCTTTGAAATTTTTAATTTTCTTTTTTTCCATTGTATGTTCCAGGTCAAAAAGCTCATAGGGTTCATTCCAATCTATTTTTTCATCAAACAAAGTTATCACATCCGCAATTGCTTTATCGGTATCTTTTTCATAAAGTCTGAACACCTGCTTAAAACCGGGAATTGTTATTTTTTCAGAATTTTCGCTGACTTTAATTTTGGGAATAATCTCTCCGCTTTTTTCAATAGCGGCAAGCTTATACACTCCCCCAAACACTGGCTCAGAGCGGGATGTTATTAATCTTTCACCAACACCAAAAGTATCGATTGCTGCTCCTTGTGTTAGGGCATCTCTGATAATATATTCATCAAGTGAATTAGAAACGGTAATCTGGCAATCATAAAAACCTGCATCATCAAGCATTTTTCGTGCTTTTCGGGATAAATAGGTTATATCGCCGCTGTCAATTCTGATTCCTTTTGGTCTGAAGCCAGCAGGAACAACAACCTCGTTAAAAACGCGGATTGCGTTAGGTACTCCTGATTTTAACACATTATAAGTATCAACTAACAGCACACAATTTTCAGGGTAAGTTTCAGCATAAGCTTTAAACGCCTCATATTCAGAATCAAAAAGCTGAACCCAACTATGCGCCATTGTTCCAAGAGCCGGAATACCATA
This sequence comes from Clostridia bacterium, assembly GCA_045576235.1. GTDB lineage: Bacteria > Bacillota > Clostridia > UBA1381 > UBA9506 > SIG437. The sequence continues at coordinate 91,099 of JAZNGA010000033.1, read as the reverse complement.
AAGTTTATCTGTAATCGTACAGGCTGACCCATTACACCCGGCAATATATGCCGCTCTTGCCCCGAAAATTGCCCCGTGATAGCCTTGTGCTCTTCTTGAACCAAATTCTATTACGGCTCGACCTTGCGCAGCACGCACCATTCTGTTTGCTTTTGTCGCGATTAGTGACTGGTGATTTATTGTGAGCAAAAGCATAGTTTCAATAAATTGTGCTTCTATGACCGGACCTTTAACAATAACGATTGGTTCCATAGGGAAAATAGGTGTTCCTTCCTTCATGGCCCAAATATCACACGAAAACTTAAAATTCGACAAATATTTAAGGAATTCTTCTGAAAATAAGTTTTTATTCCTCAAATATTCTATGTCATCTTTGTCAAATTTTAAGTTTTTTATATAGTGAATAAGTTGTTCTATGCCCGCTATAATAGCATAGCCTCCACCATCAGGGACTCGTCTGAAGAACATATCAAAGTATGCTATTTGGTCTTTTAAATCATTTTTTAAGTATCCGTTTGCCATTGTTAATTCATAGAAATCTACAAGCATTGTAAGATTATTTTTTTCTAACATAAACATTGCTCCATTCTTTGTGCTATTTATTATTCTTTAAAAACAAATTATTCCACAAAAAAATAAAAAAACTCTTTAATTTTAAAAAATTTATGATATAATAGACGAAAACAACTAAATGTGAAGGATTAAATGGTAAATTCAAATATGACAGGTAAAATTTTATTAGCTCCAATGGCAGGAGTGACTGATCTGCCTTTTAGGATGTTGTGTAAGCAATATGGTGCCGATGTTGTTTTTTCAGAAATGGTGAGCGCTAAAGCAATTCATTACGGTGACAAAAAAACAATCTCATTGTTAAAGACTGATGAATTCGAAAAGCCTTTAGTTGTTCAGCTTTTTGGGAATGATCCGGATGTCATGGCAGAAGCAGCACAATATCTGGAAAGTCTCGGTGTTGAAGCTATTGATATTAATATGGGTTGTCCAGCAACTAAAATTATAAAAAATGGTGAAGGCTCAGCTTTGATGAAAATCCCTTCTCTCGCTAAAAAAATTATGGAAAAAGTAGTTAAAGCATCTACTCTTCCCGTCAGCGTTAAAATTCGTTCGGGGTGGGATGAACACACTGTTAATGCTGTTGAAATTGCAAAAATTGCAGAAGATTGCGGCGTAAAATTTATCACAGTTCATGCAAGAACAAAAGCTCAGGCATATAGCGGAAAAGCAGACAGAGAGATTATTAAAGCTGTAAAAGATGCAGTTTCAATTCCTGTTGTTGGAAATGGTGATATTTTTTCAGCAGAGGACGCTGTTTCAATGTTCAGCGAAACGAGATGTGATTCCGTGATGGTAGGACGAGGTGCTATGGGTAATCCATTTATTTTCACGCAAATTAAAAATCTTATAAACAATGAGCCTGAAAAAATTTTTTGTGTTGAAGAAAAAAAATCTGTTATGATTAAGCATCTTTCCATGCTTATCGATTGTAAGGGCTCAAAAATCGGAGTTTTAGAATTCAGAAAACATTTTGCCTGGTATATCAAAGGAATGAAAAATTCAACATTGTTCAAAACACACGCATTTCAGGCTTCATCATATGATGATTTTTTATGTATCATAAATAATTTATTTATATAATTAAGGGGGAATTTTTTATGTTTAAAGAATTTAAGGAATTCGCATTAAAAGGAAACATTGTTGACATGGCAGTCGGTGTTATTATTGGTGGTGCTTTTGGCAAAATCGTCACATCACTTGTTAATGACATAATAATGCCCTTTTTTGGCTACATAACTGCTGGTATGGATTTCAACAAGTTAAAACTAGTTATTTCCAAAGCTGAACTTGCAGCTGATGGAACGGTTTTAAAACCCGAAGCAGCTATATTATACGGCTCATTTATACAGAATCTTATTGATTTTCTTATAATTTCTGTTTCAATATTTTTCTGTATCAAATTCTTAAGTAAATTTAAGCGTAAAGAAGCCGAAAAAACTGAAGAAACAGTTGTAGAAGAGCCAAAAACAACTGAGCTTGATATTCTTATGGAAATCCGTGACCTTATGGCAGAAAAAAGAGATTAATAATTCATCTATTTATTTTTGGAATCATACCTTGGTATGATTCCTTTTTTTATAAATTTTATAAAAAAAACAAGCAAAATTGCCAAACACCGCCTAATCGTTTTTACATTATATTCCAAAATAAATTGTTTAATTTTACTAATTTTAAAATAAAAAAATATTAAAAATTATTATTTTTTAAAAAACATGATTGAAACTTAATTTTCTCAGATATATATTATATATACAAACAAATTTATAGTATTTGGAGGGTGTGTTAATATGAAAGATTATGTTGTATCAAAAATCAAGAATGTGGCTCTTTTAGGTCACGGCGGTTCCGGAAAAACATCTTTGGCGGAAGCTATGCTTTTTTCGAGCGGAACAATAGACAGAATCGGAAGTGTTATGAACGGTAACACGGTTAGCGACTATGACGCCGAAGAAATAAAACGCCAATGCTCTATTTCTTCCTCAATTTTACCTATTGAGTGGAATGATTGCAAAATTAACATAATAGATACGCCCGGCTTTTTTGATTTTATAGGTGAACAATATCAAGGCTTACGCGCGGTTGATGCTGCTATTTTAGTTATCAGCGGAAAATCAGGTGTAACGGTTGGTGCTGAAAAGGCGTGGGATATATGTCGCAGACATAACATTCCACTTATTGTATATATAAATAAACTTGATGATGAAAAAGCAGATTACAATAAGGTTTTAAACGAATTGAGAGATTCTTTTGGTAAAAGCGTTGTTCCCTTCTTAAGTCCTGTAAAAGAAGGTGAAGAAATTAATGCATTTATTAATCTCATCGATTTAAAGAAAAGAATATTCCGCGGAGAAAATATTGTGGATGAAGATATTTCCGATGAAACCATAGAAGAAATTGCCCCTATCAGAGAAATGATTATCGAATCTGTTGCTGAAACGGATGATGAACTTATGTCAAAATTCTTTGATGGGATAGAATTTACAACAGAAGAAATAAAAACGGGCTTGTCAGCCGGCATAAAATCCCGTGCTCTCGTTCCTGTTTTATCCGGAAGTGCTGCTAAAAATCAGGGAACTCGTCTTTTACTTGATGCAATTGTCAGCTACATTCCTTCTGCACACAAAAGCACAAGTGTTTTAGCTGTTGATAAAAATGATGAGCCTGTTGAAATCGATGTTTCTCCCGATAAACCATTGGTGGCTCAGGTTTTCAAAACTATAGCTGACCCATTTATTGGCCGTTTCTCTTTTGTAAGAGTATATCAGGGAACGCTGAGAAAGGATTCAACTGTTCTTAACTCATCAAAAAACAAGGAAGAAAAAATCAGTAAAATTTGTTTCATACGCGGAAAAAAACAAATTGATACAGATAAGCTAATTGCAGGCGATATCGGTGCAATTCCAAAACTTAACGATACATCAACAGGCGACACTTTATGTGATAAATCAATCAATGTGACTCTTGAGAGGATTAAGTTCCCTGCTCCTGTCACCTCAATGGCAATTATGCCAAAAGCAAAGGGTGATGAAGAGAAAATCAGTTCCGGACTCCACAAAATTATGGAAGAGGACCAGACAATTTCTTTAGTTCATAATGTTGAGACGCGACAGCTCATATTAAGTGGAATCGGTGAGCAACATATTGAAGTTACAGTGAGTAAATTAAAAAGTAAATATAATGTTGATGTTGATTTGGCTGAACCTAAGGTTCCTTATAGGGAAACAATCAGAAAGAGCGTAAAAATTGAGGGAAAACATAAAAAACAATCAGGTGGTCATGGTCAATATGGCCATGTCTGGATTGAATTTGAACCATCAGACGCTGAAGGTTTGGTTTTTGAGGAAAAAGTGTTTGGTGGTGCTGTTCCCAAAAACTACTTCCCCGCTGTTGAAAAAGGAATTAAGGAAAGTATGGAACATGGAGTTTTAGCAGGCTATCCCGTTGTTGGACTCAAGGCGACACTTTATGATGGTTCATATCATAGTGTTGACTCTTCTGAAATGGCATTTAAAATGGCTGCAAATCTTGCATATAAAAATGGTTTACCACAGGCGGCTCCAGTTATCTTAGAACCAATCGGACTTCTTAATGCTACAGTTCCAAATGGTGATATGGGCGATATTATGGGTGACATAAACAAGCGTCGCGGAAGAGTTTTAGGCAGTGACCAGCAACCAGATGGTACAGTTGTTATTACAGCTGATGTCCCAATGGCTGAAATGGCGAAATTTGCAACAGATCTGCGCTCTATGACACAGGGAAGAGGAAGCTTTTCATTTGAATTTAAAGCATATGAACAAGCGCCCGACCACATTTCAAAGAAAATTATTGAAGAAAGTGCCAAAAATCAGGATAAATAATTTTGTTTTTTCTGAATTTCATTAGCACACAAAACAGGATATGTCTTTTGACATATCCTGTTTTGTGTTATGATTTAATATACTAAAATTTTTCTCCGCAAGATGCACAAAAAGCAGATTCATTATCACACATAACCCCGCATGATGCACATTTTTTTTGACTTTTTAACGAGCCGATTTCATTCTCTAACTTTGCAAGCTCTTCAAAAAGCCTATCAATATCTCCAATAATATTTCTTAAGACTTCTGCATCTTCGTTTCCCTGCTTTTCAGCAGTGTATAATGCAAGACCTAAGTCTTTGTACATATCATTAATTTTGCCTTTGATATTTGATGCTGCAAGCTTAAGCTTTCCAATTTCGACAAGTTCCCCTGTCTTCTGTGCTGCAGAAATTGCAGTTTTCTTTAAATCAGAAATAATTTTTTCCATAAAAGCACCCCAATTCAAAGTGAATTTTTAGTTGTTAATTTCCTCAACAGTTTCAGCTACTTCTATTGTCTCATTTTTTTTCGCTCTTTTTTTGCCGATAAATTCTGTGAATTTATCAATAAGCGAAGGAACTTTTTCAATAATTCCATCATATGGAGATGGAATTAAATCAACCGGCATCAACTTAATTTGTCCGTTTCCAACAACTAAAAAAGCAATTGGTTCAATTGAAGCACCACCGCCGGCTGCTCCGCCAAAATTAGCATTTGCATCAGGAGTAATCTGAGATTTAGGCCCAAACTCTGAACCACCCGATGCAAATCCGAAAGAAACCTTTGAGAGAGGAATTATGATTGTTCCGTCTGGTGTTTCAACAGGATTTCCTACTATTGTGTTGACATCTACCATGTCCTTAATGCTTTTCATTGCTGTTTCCATAAGTCCTTTAATTGGATGTTCTGCCATTTTAATGCACCGCCTTTTAATTAGTTTGTTGTTTTTCATTTTTGTTTATATGTTCATTAAATATTTTAAAAACACGCAATATTTTATTTAATATGATAATAATATTTACCAGCCTGAATTTTAATATACTTTTGAATTGGCCGCTGAAACATTTCTTGTCAAATTGAGGATTTACATTTACCTTAAACTTCTTCACCCCAAAAATCCTATCTATAATGCAAACAAAAATATCTGTTGCAGACCAAACTGCCCCTGTCATTATTCCTGTGCTTGCAGCATTTCCAGTTCCAAAATCAACATCGAAAACCAATTCATAAAAAGTTATTTTTTCCTTTGTTCCTTTTAAAACTTCTTTAATTAGATCTTTACTTTCTTTATATGCATCCATAGCATGTGCTGCCGTCTCAATATATTTTTCAAGGGTGATCTTTTTCTTTTTCTTTTTTATGTTTTTTTTAAGAATTATTTTAATAGGTATCACCTTAAATATTCTTAAAATGATAAAAGCCTTTTTAGTATTGTCTTTTATAGTATACTCAATTCCGACATATGCAGGAATAAACAAAAGCGCCATAATGAAAAGCAAAATTATAGCTAATATTAAAAGCACCTTCATTTTTTCACCCCTTGCTATGTCAATTGTTTTCACAATCAACTTTTTCAGCGTCAGTCGCATCAATTGTCTTGTCATCAATTTTAAGCTCAAGCTGGGCACTGTCTTCCTTAGTCATTTGAACATCGTCAAAAAGCTCAAGCTGAACAGCCTCAAGCTCCGGCAAATCCTGAAGAGAACGGAGACCAAAGCTTCTCAAAAATTCAAGCGTTGTTCCATAAAGAATGGGTCTGCCCGGTGCATCAAGTCTGCCTCTTTCTTCAATCAATCCGCGCTCAACAAGTTTATTTACAGAGCCATCAGAATTAACACCGCGAATAAACTCAATGCTTCCTCTTGTGACAGGTTGATTATAAGCAACGACGGAAAGAGTTTCAAATGCCGCCTGAGAAAGTCCCTGTCTTCTTTTTGGTTCTTTTATGCATTGGATATATCTGAAGTTTTCTTCAACAGTGCAAAGCTGATACTCATCTTCTATTTCGATGATTTTAAAACCTCTGTTGTTTTCTTTATAAAATTTTCTAAGAACTTCAATATGCTTGTCCACCTCAGACTCAGAAATTTCAAGGATTTCAGCGAGTTGACTTTTAGGGAGACTATCCCCTGCGGCAAACAAAATGCTTTCAATTATCGAATCATATTTCTGACTCATTCTTATAATCACCGTCTTTGAGTTTTGTTATGTAAATTCTATTATTATCAGTTTCGGCAATGACTAATTCACCCTTAATCATTTCTAAAAGGGCTAAAAAAGTTGCAACTAAAACGGGGCGCGATTCAATTCCCGAAAAAAGTTTTTCAAACTTCATTTTTTTGCCTACTTTAAGCCTTTCCCTGATATATTTCACTCTGCTCTCAACAGGAACAATTTCGTGAGGAGTTATAGCTTTAAAAGCGCTTTTAGGAGGCGGAGCTTTTCTTTCAGTTTTATCAGCAATGTCTAAAAAAGCTGAAATTAAAATGTCTAAATCAAATGTCTGTTCACTGTAGTCAGCAGGTCTTGACTCAATATGATCAGGCTCTTTAAAATAATTATATCTTGTTGCAAATTCATGTTCCTTAAGAAACTCTGAAATTTTTTTCATTCTTTCATATTGAAGAAGCCTGTCCACTAAATCCAGTCGGGGATCTTCCTTTTCTTCTTCAGGCTTAGGAAGGAGCATTTTTGATTTTATCATGAGAAGCTCAGAAGCCATCAGCAAAAAATCAGACGAAAGCTCTATGTCAAAACTCTTACATGCAGCAAGATATTCAATGAACTGCCCTGTTATTTTAACTATTGGTATGTCATAGATACTTACTTTATTCTTTTTTAAAAGATGCAAAAGAAGCTCAAGCGGGCCTTCAAAGACCTCAAGCTTAACAGCAATCTTATCATCAATTAAAGGAGCCTTCATCAATTTAACCTCACATTATTTTATTATATTGGCACGCCAGTTAAAAAGAAAATAAATCTTAAAATAAAATTATTAACTGTTCCTAAGATTGGATCTAAAACACCAAGCCCAAGCGCTATAACCAGCAAAATCCAGCCAATGTGTTCATATTTCATTATGTCGTAATACAGCCTAGATGGCAAGAGTGACAAAAATATTTTAGAACCATCAAGTGGTGGAATTGGAATCAAATTAAAAACTCCAAGCCCAACATTTATTGAAATTAAGACAATCATAAATTCCCAAAGCAGACTGATATTACAATTTGTTACATATAATATTTTGATTATAATACCAGCGATAAGTGCAAGTAAAAAATTAGCTAATGGTCCGGCAAGACCGACAAGTGACATTCCGGTTTTTGGATTTTTAAACTTGAAGCTATTAACCATAACAGGCTTTGCCCAGCCAAAACCAAAAATCAAAAGGCATAAAGCACCAATGGGGTCAATATGTCTTGTTGGATTTATGCTAATTCTACCCATGTTTTTTGCTGTTCTATCCCCCAAAAGATAGGCTGCAAAACCATGAGATGCTTCGTGAACACTTATAGCAAGCAAAACTGAAATAGCTCTTAAAATCAACATTTTTATATTTATATTTCCTATAAAAGGCAATGATCTCACTTCATTTCCAAAATTAATTATCTACTATTATTATACATAATTTTTTCTCCTCTGTAAATAGTTTTATACATTTTTTACATCAAATTTACATATTAATCAAGATTTAACCAATCTTAAAATTTAATTAGACTTTCATATTGATTTTTTTGTTTATTTCTGTTAAAATTAAGAGTGAAGGATGTGATTAGTTGAAAATTCACGAATCAGGCGAAAACTATTTAGAAACTATACTTATATTAAAACAACGACTTGCAAATGTTCGTTCTATTGATGTTGCAAATGAACTTAACTATACTAAACCCAGCGTTAGTGTTGCAATGAAACAATTCAGACAAAATGGACTGATTTCAATAGATGATAATGGTTTTATCTCTTTAACTGATGAGGGGTTTAAGATTGCAAACAGGGTCTATAACAGACACACTTTGCTTATAAAAGCTCTTATTCACCTCGGTGTTAGCGAAAAAACAGCAAAGGAAGATGCTTGCAGGCTTGAGCACGATATAAGCGATGAAACATTTGATAAACTCAAAGAATTTTGCGAAAAATATAATATATAGATAAAAAACAATGGGACTTTAGCGATTTTACTAAAGTCCCTTAATTTTTTTATTCAACTTCTTGCTTGGTATCTACGATAGTTACACTAATATTTTTTATGAGGATATCAGAATAATTGAAAGAGATTGTTCTGCCGCCTGAAGCAAATTCTGAGACACTGTCTAAAACGACAACAAAAAGCGATGGATAGGTAGATTTAATAAATCCGTGTCTGACAACAACGCGTTTCCTTCCCTTTTTTGCAGTCAGGCGAATTCTCTTGTCAACATTTTCAGTTAAAATATTGCGGACTCTTTCTATATCCTCTTTCTCTATCACTTTCTCACACCTCCAAGCAACTACTTGCTATATGATATCACAAATGTAATTATTTGTCAATACCTGTAAATAAAGGCATAATTTTACAACCCTTATCAATAAACAATCCTGTTTTTTCAGCATTTTTTTCGGTGTAGGACATTTCAGATTTCTCGCATCCGTTGCTCCTGAAAATCGCGAAAGGAACAGCGTTGCGCACATGTGTTTTAAGCGAAAGGGGTGTTGGGTGATCAGGCATCACTAAAACGGAGAACTCTTCTCCGCTGTTTTTTAAATAATCCATAACCGGAGCAATAATTTTTTCATCTATGAGCTCAATGGCACGGATTTTATTATTAATTTCACATCTGTGTCCACACTCATCAGGTGCTTCAACATGAATATAAACAAAATCCTGTCCGCTTTTAAGTTCATCGATTGCCGCCTGAGCTTTTCCGTCAAAATTTGTGTCAATATTTCCCGTTGCCCCAACAACTTCAGGCACATTCATTTTTGCACCCTTTCCAATTCCTTTTAAAAGGTCAACAGCAGAAATTATGCTTCCCTTCAATCCAAATTTTTCTGAAAAAATATCAAGCTTTGGTTTTTTGCCCTCTCCCCAAATCCAAAGTGAATTTGCAGGATGCTTTCCATTTGCTATTCTTTTTATGTTGATTGGATGGTCTTTTAAAAGCTCGTAGCTTTTTTTCATAATGTATAGAATGTCCTCAGCATTATCACCCGTCGGCAGATATTCAGTTACTTTTCTATCTGAAATGTCGTGCGGCGGAGTCAGTTTTATGTTTGTGCTTCCTCCGTCATGCACAAGGAGATGTCTATAGCTTATTCCGCTATGAAAACTAAAGTTTTTAATTTTTATGTTTTTGCTCAAATAATCAATTAAAACCTTAGCCTCATCTGTTGTTATTTCGTCAGCGCTGTAATCTACCATTGTTTTTTCTTCATAGGCGTTATCGTCTGAAAGCGTGACAAGATTTGCCCTGAATGTCACATCACTTTCAGTCAAATCAACCCCTATGCTAAGCGCTTCGAGGGGGGAACGCCCTGAATAATAAACTAAAGGGTCATATCCAAGAACAGAAAGGTTAGCAACATCACTTCCCGGACTCAACGAATCATCAACGGTTTTACATAGCCCTAACATACCATTTTTAGATATAGCATCAATATTCGGTTTAACAGCGAGCTCTAAAGGTGTTTTCCCACCTAAAGAATCATTCGGATAATCTGCCATTCCATCTCCTAAAAAAACTACATATTTCATATTCATCACCTTTTTCTAAAAATATCAAACTGCTTATTGTAATATTTCAACTGCATTTTCTGGTATTTGTATATTCTTTGCTTTTGCAGTCTCTTTTGACATAGCTTTTAAGTTAATGTCAAGCGATAGACTCAAACTCACATTTTCCGCGCCGGGAATGAGTAAATCATTAACTTTAATATAAGATTTTAAGTCGTATGAGTAATTAACTGCATCTTTTGCATCAATATATCCCTTTATTGCCATATCAATTTTCTCGAAATCCTTGAGCATTTCTTTTTTCTGCTCTTCTACAAACTGTTTTTCTGCTTCATTTAAACCACCGAATTCCCAGATTTTGTCAATTAGGTTTGTTGACATTTTAAAATAATCTTCCTGGTTCACATCAAAAGTTACCTTATAACCACCATTTGTTTTCTCTTCAACGGTGACAGAATCCTTTGAATATAAGTCTCCTAATGCTCCTAAGATATATTCAATCATAATAACATCGTGCGTTGTCATGGTTTCATCATTTTCAACCATCATTTCAACATATGACCAGAGCGTAGGAGATTTTAAATTCTCAACATTTTTAGCGGTATAAGGAATTTTAACATAATTATCTCCCAACATCTGCGCAACATCTTCCCCACCGAGGTCATTTATTAAATCAATAATTTCTACGCTCTTCAAATAAATATTTTTATCCTCATCTAATATAACTTCAATGTTAAAGTTGTGGAGTTTCAGAAGCTTTGAAATAACATCAAGGTCTTCAAATGAAAGCTGTGACTCCGTCTGTTTTATTAAATTACCGAGCGACGAAAGGTCAAGTGTTATCGCGCTTTTTGCCATAGCATTTTTTTTGCTTAACCATTCTTCGTTCTTAATGTTAAGACTTATGTTTAAATCGATGTTTTCCGGACCTGTTTCTCCTTCACCATAAAGCTCTTTTGCGTTTTCAAGCAAAATGCCTATTTCTACATCAAATGTCGTTGTTGACTCTGATATATTATCAAAATTAAATTCAGAAAGTGGCATTTCTATCAACTTTTTCATAAAAGGAGATTTTTCGCTGATTGTTCTCTTCCACGCATTAGTGTCTATGATTACAACCTCTCTGTAGTGTTCGTCCCAATTAACCTTAAGACCTGAGCTTTCAGCAACAAATCTGACTGGAATAAGCGTGTAATCATTAACTATCACAGGAGGGGAATCTATCGGAATAATTTCTTTTCCATCAGGTGTTTCCAAAACAGCTTCATACTCTCCTATTACAAATGAAAGCTTTTTCCCTTCAAACTCCGACGAAACAGTTCTTGTCTCTCCGTCAAAGTCCACTACGCCTCCGAGAGTTTCAAAAATTGCCCTGAATGGCACCATTGTTCTGTCATTAATTATCTGGGGACTAACTTCAAAATCAATCAGTTCTCCATTGTAAGTAACTGTTATTTCCTGCTCCCACTCTTCAGCAAAAACAACCCCCGATGAAATAACAAGCATAATAGTTAGCATTATTAAAATTATTTTTTTCATTTTTAACACCTCAACAAAAATTGTTTCTGTGAAATTTAACAATTATTCTTCCGTTTCAACGGGCATTACTATAGCCGCAATTATGTATGCCAAAATTCCGGAGCCGCCCAAAAGCGTAAATGCAACCCATGCAAGTCTCGCTACTGTTGGGTCAATATCAAAATATTCTGCAACGCCCCCACAAACTCCGCAAAGCTTTTTATCTGTTTTTGATTTATATAGTTTCTTTTTCATAAAATCTCTTCCCTTCATAATAAGTATTTATTTAAAGGCTTATCAATATGATAGCCACAACTCCTACAAAAATTGATAAAAGCTGTTTCCTTGTAAATTTTTCTTTAAAAATAATTCTTCCCGAAATTGATAATAGCATTGTTGATAGTCCGCAAACTGATGGATTTAACACGATTGCATCTATAAACGAGTTTGCCATAGTGTTAAAATATTGAAAAACTCCCAAGCACAAAACAATACCAAAAATCAGTAAAATGTTGTGTTTGTTAACTTTGAAAGTTATTTCGCTTTTTTTCTTTTTCTGTATTAAAATAACAATTAAAGTTACTAAAAATGCAACAAAATATCCTAAGAATATGAATTGAGACAGTTCGTGTGAATAGGCAGATTTTGCAAATATTTTCTGAACAACTGAGAGACTACCCGTTGAAACAAGCGCCGCTATTACATAGAAAAACCATTTAGAGTTCACTTCTTTGCCATCGCTTTTTGTATTTAAAAAAAGCGCTGTTAAGCATAATATAAATCCGCTAAGTTTATATAATGTCAATTTTTCATCAAAAAATATAATTGAGAAAACAGCCGGAATAATCATGCTAAGATTAATTAACATACATGATATTGAAAACGGTCCTGTTTTTAATGCCAAAGCATAGAAAATTTGAAATAGCGCGCTGAAAACACCAAAAAAGACTGCATAGCTGAGCACATGAACACTTATTCCGTCTCTCATTAAAATCAGAAACATGATAGATGTAAATGCAAAAATATAGCAATTCGCCATTATTGAATCATTTCCATTTTTTATGCTCCTCCTTGCAAAACTACCCTGAATAGTGACTTTTGCACAAGAAAGCATACCACACAATAAAATAATTAAAAACCCCATGTCTTCCCCCATTTTATTAGTTTTATTTAAATTTAATTAACACACGCTGAAATAAACACACTTTTATCACATCATTTGAAACTTATAATTTTATTTCCTTTATATTTCAGTGTTCCTTTTTCATTAATCTTATAGGTTTTATATGAAAATTCTGAAACATCAAACGAAAGTTTATCATCCTTTGTTTCAAAAACAACTATGAAACGCTCCGGTTTAAAAGTGCCTGGATAATTAGAAACCACATTGGGCTTATACTTATCCACAATTTTTGCCTTAATTGTTTTGACAGAGGAGCATCTGTTGATAAAAATCTTTCTGATAATTAAAATCCAACACAACAAAAACAACAACATCAAAATTGTATTAATAATATTATTCATACCATCACCTGTAAAAATCTTTATTTTCTTCGAACAAAATCAATTTTATTGTCTTTTATCCTATAACCACAAAAGCACCGCTTTTTGTAAAATCGTGTCTCCCCCATGTATAGTCCGTAGTCTCCGTTCCTTCAAAAAGAACTTTTTCAATTATTTCGCGTTCTGTAAACTGTATTCCGTTTTCCGCTTTAGACCGATTGGAACTGTTAGCTATCAGAATTTTGCTGTTTGCAGCAACCCCCACAGCTAATATATAATGTTCACCGGGAGAAAAAGGATTGTCAGGAAGTTTATCTGACGGATGCGACCAAATAATAATCTGTTTACCTAATAAAAGTTCATTTTCTATGAAGGTAGAGGCTGCATATGCTTCACCTTTTTCAACACCAAGAGCCTGTGCAGAAATCCCATGATGCCTTATTATTTCTGCAATTCCGGTTTCACTCAAAAAATTGTCCTCAAAAATCGGAGCTCCCACGCGAGGTGCTCCCCACAACTCCCTGCAAAGAGAATACACATCATGAGGGTTTATGGTAATGCCGTTCAAATTGAGCGCCATCGCTGTGCAACAATGACCACATCCATTTTTTTGAATAAATTCTGCAAACTCACCAGATTCCCATTCCTGCTGAATCCAAACAGGTGTAAAATTGTTGTTCACGGTTATAATTGCGGGCGTTTTGCCGTTATCTGTGTATGTATATTTTATACTCATATAACACTACCCTTTCATAGTTAACAAATTAAAAATAATGACTCGTATCAAGTCAGGTTTGAAAATTTTAAACAATATTTTCTTTGCCGTCATTTAATCCCATAATATACTTGTGCATATTTTCTGCAACAATTTTGCTGTGGGCAACGGCTTCGACAACTGTTCGTGCACCATTTACGACATCGCCCGATGCAAATATTCCGCGTCTGCTTGTATTACCGAATTCATCTGCTTCCAGAAGTCCTTTTTTACTTACTTCAAGCCCAGGTGTAGTAGACACTATGACATTTCTCGGGCCTTGACTGATTGCTATAATGACAGAATCTGAAGGATAAAACTTGTCGCTTTCCGCTACTTCTTCAATGCTACCATTCTCGTTTTCCATAACCTCCCGAAAAACAACTCCGTCATCGAGAATCTCTATCGGTTTAAGATTGTATTTGAAATTTACACCTTCAAGTTTTGCATATTTATATTCGTAGTCACTTGCTGCAACCTTTTTTTCAAGAGAAAAGCATGTGACCTCTACACTTCCACTACGCACTGCGGTTCTGGCAACATCCATGGCAGCGTTGCCCGCTCCAATAATGCTGACTTTTTTCCCCAGTTTATAAACACTTGGATTATTAAGATAGTTTATAGCAAAATGAACATTTCCCAATGTTTCGCCTTTAATATGTAGTGTGTTGGGGTGCCACACACCTGTGCCTAAAAATATTGCTTTATAGCCATCCCGAAATAACTCATCAATTCCGATAGCGTCACCAATGCGAATATTGGGACGAATTTTGATTCCTTTAAGTTCAATGTGACGATATTGAAGATCATCAAGCACACTTTTAGGCAATCTAAATTCAGGAATACCATACCTCAAAACGCCTCCGATTTTATCTTTACTCTCAAAGATTGTAACCTGATAGCCATAACGCGCAAGAATAATTGCTATGGTAATTCCGGCAGGACCAGATCCCACAATAGCAACTTTCTGACCATTAGATTCTGCAGGGCCTTTGACCATTTTAGGCGCATATGCAGATGATATATAATTTTCTATTGAGGAAAAATGTATTGGTGAACCTTTTTGGTTCAATATGCAATTGCCTTCACACTGTTTTTCGTGATTACAAATTAAACTGCAAATCGTTGTAAGAGGATTATTTTCAAATAAAATCCTACCTGCTTTGTCAAGATTATTCTCCTTTAAAAGTCTGATGATTTCCGGGATAGGAGTATTTATCGGACAACCTTTCTGGCAAGACGGATTTTTGCATTGAATACAACGATTTGCTTCGTCTAAAATGTGTAGTGCCATTAATTTTTCCTCCTATATTTCTATTAATTTTTAAGTGTCAAGTCAGGATTTAAAAATATTTTGACACAAATTTCAGTTTAAAATCACACATCAAAAGGATAACTCAAATTAATTTGCTCTCTGATTTTATCCATCTGTTCAAGAATCCTTATAGTTTCAGACATTGGCATAATATCGCTCTCTTTTTTTCCCGAACGAATACACGAGCAGGCTTCAATGATTTCTTCCTCAAACCCCTTGCCAATGCTCGGTTTTTTTATGTGCCTTTCTTCGCCATCTATGTTAACAACTAATTCCTGTGCACCATAAAAATGCGGTAAAGCAATGTAACCCTTTGAGCCATAGATATAACCCATCTCTTGCTTATTTACCTTTATCGCCGAAGAAATTGAGGCAAGCGCCCCGTTTGAATATTTCATCAAAACATTCGTCTGGTAATCAACATCCTCCACAATTTCTGAAACAGAGATAATGCTTTCGGGGTTGTCTTTTAAAAAAATCGCAACAAAATTCAAGCAATAAACGCCAACATCTAAAAGCGAGCCGCCTGCCATATTGTTCCTGAAAACCTTCTCATCTTCCTCTATGGGAATTGAATAACAAAAATCTGCGTTAATTGCCCTTATCTCTCCGATTTCACCACTATTTACTATTTCAACAGCTTCATTAATAGCAGGTAAAAATCTTGTCCACATTGCTTCCATTAAAAAAACACTGTTTTCATCTGCACATTTATTAAGTTCTTCTGCCTGCTTAGCATTAACACAAATTGGCTTTTCACACAAAACATGTTTTTTACTTTTTAGAAAAATTTCAGCACATGGCTTATGAAAAGGATGCGGCGTTGCAACATAAACAGCATCAACAAGTGGTGATTCTGCCATTTCCTCATAGCTGGAAAAAACATTTGGAACCTGATATTTAACAGCAAATTCCTTTCCTCTTTCCACTGAGCGAGAGGCAACGGCTGTCAATTCTGCTCCGCTGACATTTTTTATTGCCTCTGCAAATTTGTTAGCAATATTACCAGGACCAACAATTCCCCATTTGATTGTTTTTTCCATCATTATCACCTTTTAGATAATTATTAATAATATTTCCTACTACAAAGTCCACTTTTTACAAAAACATAAAAAGTTGTTAGAAAACAAAAATTTATTCACAACAAATTTACCCAAGTCTATTTTTTGACACTTTAGTGTAAATCACAAAAGCAACAGCAGAGATTAAAATGCTGATAATCATATACACTTCCATACTGTAGCTCTTCAAGGGCGGAAGCTCATAAGGCTCCGTAGTTTCTGAAATGCCAAGTCTTTCAAGTCTTTCTTTTTCTGCAATTTCAAACTTTCCCTCGTTGATATATCCCAAAAATCTTTGCCACATTTCATTTTTTTTAATACCCGTGATTTTGAGTGCACTTGTGTCGTATGAATCTATCTCAAAAATATATAACGGATTGCTACTGTCAAGATATGCAAAAAGATATATGTTTCCTTTTTTAGCGCTGAATTCACCTACAAATTCAGGCGCAACATATGTTTCATCAACTCCAAGCTCGACATCACCTTTAACTTTTTTAACTGGCTTTACTATTGTTTTAAAATCGCGGCTTAAAACATTAACCTCTATGAGTTCTCCAAAATATATCTGTGCATCATCATCCGACAAAAGTGTTTCGGGAAGGTCTCCTGCAAAAACATTTGACGAGCTTAAAAGCAACATAACTATCATAAAAAAAACAAGTGAAATTTTTTTCATAAAGATAACTCTCCTGTGCAATATTTTTTAAAATATACCACATTTCACTATATTTTGTCAATACTATATAACGCATTATAATGCTGATTCTCAAACAAAATTAATATGGTTTTGAGCCACTTGTGTTAAATTTTTGTTACTTATATAAATTAAGATTGAAAAAAAAATTCACATATAGTAAAATTATAATAATTAATTATGTTTATAAAATTATGGCTGGGAGATGATTTTATTACTACTGCTCAATTAAAAACCATTTTATCTTTGAATATTATGTCGATTGCGACTCTTGATGAGTTTAACAATGCAGAAGACATTCCTGGGCTATTTACGGATTACATGGAATGTGGAGCAAACATTTTAATTGCACCGACTCACCTTGCCAAAGACAAAGAGGAAAAAGATAAGATAATTAAAATGACTTTAAAAGCTGCAGATGATAAAGTTTTTGCAGCAGGCGAGATGAGAATTCCTCGTTTTTTTAAAGATTATGAACAATATAAAAAAATAATCAAGGATGAAATCACCTATCTTGACAAAAACGGTGTGTCAATGATTTTTTTAAACGGGGCTGAAACTTTAGCTGAGGCAAAATATGCACTCAGCGCAGCAAAGGAAGAAACAGAGCTTCCCGTAAGCATTGGTCTCTGTTTTGAGGGCACAGGTCTTCTTTCAGACGGCACGACTCCCCTGTCTGCTCTTGTAACTCTGCAAGCTATTGGTGCAGATTCTGTTGGATGTGTGTTTAAAACTGATATTGATGTTGCAATGGAAGTTTTCACTACTATGTCCGATTTCACAACCGTGCCGCTATTTATTTGGCTTGATGCAGGCTTTCTCTCCCCTGAGCTTTTTAGTGACTACATTCCAAATTTTGTAAACTATAAATGTGCAATGATTGGTCTGTCTGGAAAAGCAACTTTAAAACACTATATTGAAATGTCAAAAGTTTTATGGCAATTCAAGCCATATATTCCCGACTTTGAGGAAATTAATGCAGTATGTTCAAGAAAAGAAATTGTCTTTTTAGATTTTAAAGGCAACATTATCGGAGATAACAAAAACATTCTTGAAATTAAGATTGAAGACGAAAACACAGATGTTGACAAGCTCCTTTCAATTGTTAATTCAGAAAACAGCGGCGCCATTTGTTTTGTTGTTAAAGACCCAGATGTTTTAGACAGGCTCCTTTCTGAATATATTGGAAGACCTGCTGTAAAATCTGATGAATATGGTGAAATTTCTGCAAAAGAAAAAGGTGCTTTAGTTTTTAACTTCGATTCGCTTGATAGCATCGAAAATTAACTGATTTTTGCTACAGAAAGGACTTGATTTTATGTATGCTGTTCCTATCGCAATGCTTATAGAAGAATTTTCAAAGCTTCCCGGAGTTGGAAAAAGAAGCGCAGAAAGGCTTGCATATCATGTACTCAAAATGGATAAAGAAGATGTCAGAAGATTTGCCGAAACATTAATTGCTGTAAAAGAAAAAATAACATTATGTCCGATTTGTTGCGCTTTAACAGAAACTGTTCCCTGCCACATCTGCTCTGATATCAAGCGCGACACTTCGATAATATGTGTTGTTGAAAATCCGAAGGATGTTTCAAAAATTGAAAAAATCAAAGAATATAAAGGTCTTTATCATGTCCTTCACGGAGTCATCTCTCCAATGGATTCGATTGGTCCTGAAGACATCCGCATCAAAGAGCTTTTAGCCCGAATAAACGGAGACGGCGTAAAAGAAGTCATTATGGCAACGAACCCCACAATTGAAGGTGAAGCAACCGCAATGTATATAAGCAATCTTTTAAAGCCACTCGGAATTAGGGTCACGAGAATTGCACACGGCATACCTGTTGGCGGAGATTTAGAATATTCTGACGATGTCACTCTTTCGCGTGCAATAGACGGAAGGCGTGAAATATGATAAAAGAATCTGAAACAGTTGAAGATTTAGGTTGCGGATATAGAATTATTCAAAAAACTGATGGTTTCAAGTTTGGAACTGATGCTGTTTTGCTTGCTGAGTTTGCAAACATCAAGCCAAATGACACTGTGATGGATTTATGCACAGGGACGGGAATCATCCCTCTCCTTATCCACCAGAAAAAAAGGCCTAAACATATTTCTGCGCTAGAAATTCAGGAAGAAATTGCCAACATGGCAAGACGCACCATAGAGCTCAATTCTCTTGCTGATGATATCACCATACATTGTGGAGACTTAAAAAATATTAAAATGATGAAAGACGCAAACAGCTACACTGTTGTCACTTGCAACCCGCCATATATGGTTGACGCAACGGGCAAGAAGAACACAAACGATTCTAAAACAATATCGCGCCACGAAGTTATGTGCACTTTAGAAGATGTAATATCATGTTCTTCATATCTTTTGGGAAGCGGAGGCAGATTCTTTATGGTGCACCGCCCCGAAAGACTTGTTGACATTTTTTATTTAATGAGAAAATATAGGTTAGAGCCAAAGAGGCTTGAAATGACCGGCTCAAAGGATGAGCCAGCTTTAGTGCTTGTTGAAGGGCAAAAGGACAGAAAGCCCGGACTTAAAATCAGCGGAGGAAAAGCATGAACGAAAAAGGAATTTTATATTTAGTTGCAACGCCTATCGGTAATTTAGGCGACATAACTTTGCGAGCTTTAGAGACATTAAAAAATGTTAATATAGTTGCCGCAGAGGACACAAGACGCACACTATCGCTCTTATCACATCTTGATATCAAAAAAACAGTTACAAGCTATTATGAGCATAATTCCAAGGCAAAAGGAGAATATTTGATTTCGTTGTTAAACTCCGGAAAAAGCATTGCTTTAGTTTCCGATGCAGGAACACCGGCAATTTCCGACCCCGGTGAGGACTTAGTTAAGCTTTGCATCAGGGAAAACATCAGAGTTGTTCCTGTTCCTGGTGCAACTGCTTTAGTTTCTGCCCTGATATGTTCAGGCATATCAACCTCAGTTTTCACATTTTGCGGTTTTTTATCAACATCAAACAAGGAAAGAAAAGAACAGCTCAATGATTTCAAAGACTTAACTCAAACATTAATTTTTTACGAAGCTCCCCATAAACTCAAAAAAACACTTTCTGACCTTTATGACTTTTTGGGTGAGAGAAAAATTGCTGTTTGTCGTGAGCTGACAAAAGTTTATGAAGAAATAAGACAAACCACTTTAAGCGAGGCTATAAAATTTTATGATGAAAACGAGCCACGCGGTGAATTTGTTCTCATAATTGAAGGCAAAGAAAAAACTAAAGGTGATGAATTATTAAATAAATTACCGCTTAAAGAGCATATTAATTATTATATAAATCAGGGTATGCAAAAAAAAGAGGCGCTTAAATGTGTTGCTCGTGACAGAGGCGTTTCCAAACGAGATGTTTATAATGCAGATTTAGACGGAAAGGAACTTTATAATGATTAAATACAGCATAAAAAACGGAATTAATCTATATCATATTCAAACAGGAAAATTCAAGACTGTTGCAGCAAGTGTCAACATTCACAGACCGCTGTCAAAAGCTGAAGTTTCAATGAATGCTCTTTTAACAGATGTTATGCACAGAGGCTCAAAGAATTACCCTGATATGATTCAAATTTCAAAATATCTTCAGTCTCTTTATGGCGCAGGTCTCTACACAACAATTAAAAGAAAAGGCGAAGACCAGATTATTTCGCTTGCTGTGAATGTAGTTTCCGATAAATATTTAGACGGTGACGAATGCACATTAAAAGCTATTTTAATGATGTATGATATGCTTTTAAATCCCCTGATTGAAGATGATGGCTTTAAAAAAGACTATGTAGAACAGGAAAAAGTTAACTTAAAAAATGATATTTCAGCGCTGATTAACGACAAGCGCTCATACAGCGCCTGGAGAATTTTAGAGCTCATGTGTAAAGATAACCGCTATGGAACTCACGAACTTGGAACGCTTGAGGATGTTGACAGAATAACAAATGTTTCTCTTTATAATCATTATAAAAAGATTATGACAGAAAGCCCTATCGACATTTTTATAACAGGAGATGTTGATATTAAGAAAATAGTTTCATACACAAAGGATGCTTTTAAGGATATTATCATAAAAAACTATGAATATCCAGTATGTGACATATATGACAGAAAAAACGAAACTGAAGAAGTCACTGAAAAATTTGATGTTACTCAGGCTAAACTTTGTCTTGGTTTTGCCACGAACACAATGCCGCAGGATGATGACTACCCCGCCTTGATGGTATATAATGGAATTTTAGGAGGCGGCGCTCATTCAAAACTCTTTAATAATGTGCGTGAAAAACTGAGTCTTGCATATTATGTTTCATCTCGTTTGGAGCGCTACAAAGGAATTATGACAATTTCATCAGGAATAGAAATCGGAAACAAACAAAAAGCTTTAGATGAAATTAATCTTCAGTTAAAAGCAATGAAGGATGGAGACATCTCTGATTACGAATTCAACTCCACCATTAAGAGCATTACAAACTCTCTAAAAGCTTTTGGAGATGACATCGGCTATAGTGCTGATTATTATTTAGGACAGATTGTCACGGGTAAATGCGTTAAAATAGATGAACTGATTAAAAAGATCGAGGCTGTAACTATTGATGATGTAGTCAAGATTGCACAGAAAATTGAGCCACAAATGGTCTATTTTCTGACAGCGGAAAGCGAGGCGTAAGACAAATGAAATTCGAACTCTTATATAATGAAAAAATAGACGAAAAGCTTTATGTCGGTGTGCACGAGAGCGGACTAAGAGTCTGTGTTATGCCAAAGCCTGACTATGTTAAATCATATGCAGTAATCGGAACGGATTTTGGTTCTATAAATAATAGATTTATTGCTTTTGGAGAAAACAATGAAACCGTTGTACCTGATGGAATTGCACATTTTTTAGAGCATAAAATGTTTGAACAACCCGATGAAACCAATGTTTTTGAAAAATTTGCACGCTATGGTGCAAATGCAAATGCCTACACATCATTCGACATAACAGCATATCTTTTCGAATCGAGTGAAAATGTTTACGAAAATCTTGAAATTTTGCTTGACTATGTGCAAAAACCATATTTTACCGATGAAAATGTTTCTAAAGAACAAGGAATTATTGGGCAGGAAATTAAAATGTATGATGATGAGCCTTCGTGGAGACTTATGATGAATTTTCTGTCATCAATGTATCACAATCATCCTGTCAGGATTGATATTGCCGGCTCTGTTGAATCAATTTCTGAAATCACAAAAGACACGCTTTATAAATGCTATGACACTTTCTATGATATGTCCAACATGGCTCTTTTTGTTGTCGGAAATGTCAATCACATAAAAATTGGAGAAATTGTTGAAAATAATATCTTATCAAAAGAAGCACCTCGAGGCGAAATTATAAGGATTTTTGATGATGAGCCTGATTCAGTTCTAAAAGAGACCATCACGCAGAAGCATTCTGTTTCTGTCCCGATGTTTATGTTTGGCTTTAAAGATACATCGTGCGAAAAAACAGGAAAAGACCTTTTGAAAAAAAGCATTGAGCTTTCAATTATTTCAGAAATTATTTTTGGCAAAACCGGTAATCTTCATAATAAACTCTACAACGAAGGGCACATTTTAGGCGACTTGGAAACTGAAGTCTCCTGCGAGAAAAACTATGGCTTCACTGCTGTTTCAGGTGAGAGCCAAAATCCTGAGAAAGTGAAAGAGATTATTTTGAATGAAATTTCACTTTTGAAAAAAAACGGACTGAATAAAGAGGATGTTTTAAGAACTAAAAATGCACTTCACGGCAGCTACATTAAAATGTTTAACAGTGTTAGTAATATATCACATTCTTTTATGTCAAATGTTTTTAAAAATATTATGCCATTTGATTTTTTTGATGTTGTTGACTCGATAACACACGCTGAAATTGAAAAAAGATTTAAAGAATATTTTGATGAGAACAAAACTGTCTTATCTGTTATTAAACCAGTTTAAATTTTTGAAGCAGAAAGGATAAAAACAATGAATACTATTTCTTTTCCGGGCCTTTCTATTGGTCCATTTAAGGTTTATGAATCATTTGAATTTTTAGGACTTAATATTCATTTTTATGGGCTGATTATTGCTATAGGTATCGTAGTTGCATATATTTTCTGTTCT
Organism: Clostridia bacterium; assembly: GCA_045576235.1. Taxonomy (GTDB): domain Bacteria; phylum Bacillota; class Clostridia; order UBA1381; family UBA9506; genus SIG437. The sequence goes on along the minus strand of JAZNGA010000033.1, from coordinate 67,983 downwards.
AAAATAGCAAAGTCTTATGGTCTAGACTCAGAAAGTCTTTTAGATGTGGTTTTAGTCGGACTTCCTTCTGCTATTATCGGTGCGCGACTCTACTATGTCGTTTTTAGCTGGGACAGCTACAAAGACGACCTTTGGTCAGTTTTTAAAATATGGGAGGGCGGAATTGCAATTTACGGGGCGATAATTGGCGCAACAATTGCTGTCAGCATATATTGCAAAATAAAAAAAATTAAGCTCACAAATGTTTTAGACACATGCTCTTTTGGTCTTTTAATCGGACAAATGATTGGGCGCTTCGGCAATTTTGTTAATGCTGAAGCATATGGCGGAAAAACAACGCTCCCATGGCGTATGGAGCTTTGTGATCTTGGCATAAGCGTTCATCCGACATTTCTTTATGAATCACTTTGGAACCTGGGGATTTTTTTGATTTTAGTTTTCTTTTGCAAAAAAAGACAAAAATTTGATGGTGAAATGTTTTTGACATACATATCACTTTACGGGCTTGGTCGTCTATGGATAGAAGGCCTTCGCTCTGACAGCTTATATATAGGGCCGATTAGAGTGTCGCAAATGCTTGCTCTTCTCTGTTTTTTAGCGGCAGGAAGTTTAATTATTTGTTTGAGACATAAAAAAATATGTAAAAAGGGCAGAGAATAAAATCTCTGCCCTTTAGTTTATCTATCAAGATTTTCGTGTGACCTACAAACAACATCGTCTGCCACGCTTTCATCAATTAAAGAGTCTGCGCCTTTTTTCATATAGAGAAGATATTCAATGTTTCCTTCAGGACCTTTAATCGGAGAAAAATCAAGTCCTAAAAGTCCAAACCCTAGACTTTTAGCAAAATTCATAATTTCTTTCACAACATCAACATGAACTGATTTTTCTCTGACGACGCCTTTTTTTCCAACCTTCTCTCTTCCTGCTTCAAACTGTGGTTTAATTAAAACAACTGCTTCTCCACTATCTTTTAAAAGGTTAAAGGCAACAGGAAGAACAAGCTTTAAGGAAATAAATGACACATCAACGCTGAAAAAATCAATCTCGTCAGAAATATCCTCTTGCTTTACATATCTGATGTTTGTTCTTTCCATGCACACAACACGCTCATCTGTGCGGAGCTTCCACGCAAGCTGACCATAGCCAACATCAATTGCATAGACTTTTTTTGCACCGTTCTGGAGCATAACATCTGTAAATCCGCCCGTTGAAGCCCCTATGTCCATACAAATAAATCCATCAAGGTTTAATTTAAAAACATCAACTGATTTTTCGAGTTTCAAGCCGCCGCGACTTACATATTTAAGCGTTTTACCCCTTATTTCAACCTTTTGCTCTTTAGTTATGGTTGTTCCTGCCTTGTCACATTTCTGGTTGTCAACATAGACAACGCCTGCCATTATAAGTGATTTGGCTTTCTCCCGCGTCAATTCAGGGTTGTTTTCGGCTAAATATACATCAAGTCTTATTTTTTCGCTCAACACTTCCACCATGCTTACAAATCTCTACCAGCCCACATTCATCACATTTAGGTCTGTTTGCGACACATATTTCTCTTCCGTGATAGACAAGACAATGGCAAAACTGACTACCATATTCAGGAGGAACGATTTTCTTCAAATCCATCTCCACCTTGTTTGGGTCGGTGTTATTTGTAAGTCCTATTAATTTTGTTATTCTTTTTGCGTGAGTATCAACAACTATTGCAGGTTTATTAAAAACATCACCAAGCAAAAGATTTGCTGTTTTTCTGCCAACTCCCGGAAGCTTTAAAAGCTCTTCCATCGTGTCGGGGACAACTCCATCAAAATCAGAAAGCAGCATTTTACACGATGCAATAATATTTTTAGCCTTATTATGATAAAAACCTGTTGAATGAATATCTTGTTCAAGCGTTTTTAAATCGGCATCTGCAAAAGCCGAAATGTCAGGATATTTTTTAAATAAATCCTTTGTGACTATGTTCACTCTTGCATCTGTGCACTGCGCAGCTAAAATCGTGGCAATCATAAGCTCAGCAGGAGTTTTATACTCAAGCGTGCAATCAGCATCTTTATATTTTTTGTCAAAATATTTCTTTATGAAAAGAACTTTTTCTTTTTTAGTCATTAGTTAAACATCTCACTTAATGAAATGTCACCATCTATTCTCTTTATTGCTTCAGCAAAAGCAGGAGCAACAGATAAAACTTTAATTTTATCAAGCAATTTATCTTGTGAAAGGGGAATTGTGTCTAAAACTACGAGCTCTTTTATCGGAGACTCCTGAATTCTTTCAATTGCAGGACCTGATAAAACAGCATGTGTGCAGCAAGCATAAACTTCTAAAGCACCTCTCTCTTTCAGCGCCTTAGCACCATTAACAATTGTTCCCGCTGTGTCAATCATATCATCAACTAAGATAACCTTCTTATCCTTGATGTCGCCTATTATGTTCATAACCTCAGCAACATTTGGTTTTGGTCTTCTTTTGTCAACAATCGCAATTGGCGTGTTAAGTCTTGAAGCATAGTTTCTTGCTCTTGTTACGCTACCAAGGTCGGGAGAAACAACAACAAAATCAGAAAGCTCATCTTTGAATTTATCCAGATAATATGAAGAAATTATTGGAGCGCCAACAAGATGGTCAACAGGGATGTTGAAAAAGCCCTGAATCTGTGCTGCGTGCAAATCCATTGTAAGAACTCGGTCCGCACCTGCTGCTGTCAGAAGATCTGCAACAAGTTTTGCTGAAATCGGATCACGGGCTTTTGATTTTCTATCCTGTCGTGCATAGCCAAAATATGGCATAACAGCTGTTACTCTTCCTGCAGATGCACGCTTAAATGCATCAATCATAATCAAAAGCTCCATAAGATTATCATTTACCGGGTTGCAGGTTGACTGAACAATAAACACATCTGAGCCTCTGACTGTTTCATAGATGTTAACTGATATTTCCCCGTCTGAAAACATTGAAACATCAGAATCGCCCACTCCTACACCTAAAAGGCTCGCAATATGAGCAGCTAGCTGCGGGTGTGAGTTGCACGAAAAAATTTTCACATCATTACCATGAGTTACCATTTGAAAATATCCCCCTTGTATATTAATTGTTATTTAATCCTGATTTTATAAGTCTGATATCATCACCGATAAATTGCACAATGCGGTAATTTCCCATAATTCTTGAAACCACTCTGTCTGTGTATTTTTCGGCTATTTCCGACATATTTAAATTTGTGTTTATAATTGTTTTTTTATTTGAAATCATTCTCGTGTTTATTATATCAAAAAGAGCAGCATTTGTATAACTCGTTGAAAATTCACTGCCTAAATCATCAAGAATTAAAAGGTCTGTTTCATAGAGCTTTTCAGTTCTGTCTTTTAGAGCTTCAATGTCGCTTGTCCTTTTGAATTTATAATCTTCGAGCATTGAAAAAATTCTGTATGTCGTCTCATAAATTACTGAATATCCATTTTTTATGAGTTCTTTTGCTATGCATGTTGACAAAAAAGTTTTTCCAAGTCCCGGGTCGCCCCAAAAAAGAAGATTTTCAAAAGAAAAATCAAACTCTTTCACAAAATTTTTGCATATCTCCGTGACGCTAAGCATATGTTCATAAGGAGAAACCCCATATTCAGGAATTACTTCTTTTGAATACATATCAAAGGACATAGTCTTAAAACTCTGATCACGAAGCTGTCTTGAAAGATTTGAATTTTCAAACGATTTAAGAATTAATCTTCTTTTAAAGCATTCACAATCTTTCCCGTCAGCAATCCCAGTGTCTTTACATATATCACACATAAATCTTTCAGAAAGCTCATCTGATGTGAATCCGTTTTCCAAAAGAAGAGCTGTTCTTTTAGAGAGCAAATTTTTCTGTTCCATTCTGAGCATTGATAGGTGACCCAGCACATTTTCTTCAGATGATTTTAAACCAACTTTAAAAATTTTAAGACCTATTTTCTTAATCTCGTCATCTATCTGTTGGATTTCAGGAACCTTTGAAAAAACATTCATTCGTCTTTCTTCTAAATCCTGCTCGTTGTGTCTCCTGATTTCTTCATATTCCTCGCGGACAAGAAAATAAAGATTTTTGTCATATGCCATCAGCAGCCACCTCCACTACTAATTTTATTGATGTTTTCAAAAGCTTTTTTCTGAAGTGCATCAAAATTATATTTTGAGCCATTTTTTTGTGCAGGCTTCTTTTGCGTAACGGTTTTTGATTCAGGTGTTGTTAAATTCGAACGCAAAACAGCATCCATATATGCAAATGAGAGCTTACCTGTTTTGTCCACAGTGATTTCAAATGCTTTTTTCACATCATCTTCAGTTGCTTTATATTCATTTTGCCATTTATTAATGAAAAACAGTTCTTTTTCGGAAAGCTTTCTCTCGTTAATTCCCACTAAAGAACGAATCCTATAGGCATAACTCAGGAACTCTTCCCGCTTTTTTATATAGTTCTTGGCTTTTCTGACACTGTCAACTCCTGCGTTTGCCCATTTAGCAACTTCTTTTTCTATAGCCTTTAACGAGCGCTTTCCCTTTGAAACAAAATATTCAATCAGAACAAGAATAACCTCAACCGGAAGTGCATAAAAATCATAAAAAGAATATAAAAGCTCAATGTCTGCCGTGCTCAGATTTTTGCCTAAAATCTGACTCACCATTTTATACATTCCAGAAAGTCTTGAATTATCGTTTAAATTCCTGACGATTTCTTCTGTCTTATAGCTCGGGCGAAAAGCTCCGGATGTTTTTTTAGAATAACTTCCCGTTCCTAAAAATTCGATGTCGAATTCTGCATCATCTATGCTTTTAAAATTATGAATTTTTAAGAAACCCTTTGAATTAAAAAACAAAAAAGCGTTCACAACATCTATGACACTAACCTTAAGAGCATCTGCAATTCCTTTGTTTGAAATGTTATGATTTCCGCTGTTATATTGACAGAGGGCATAAAGATAAACCGCTATGTAAACAGGGCGGCCTTCTTGTATTAAATTGTTTGCAACAATATTCGGCACTAAAAAACATTCCGAAGAATTAAAGAGCGCCTCAGAACTAACAATCATTTCATACCATCCTGTTAAAGTCATCATTTGTTTCAACTACATTATAACATATAAAAAAGAAAATTAAAAGACCTAATGGGAAACTTTTTGACAAAAAAATACCACGTCAGCGAAAATGCAGTAACGTGGCACCTTTTATTGACAAATTATTTTCTTAAATTCAGCTTTTCGATGATAGCACGGTATCTTTCAATGTCAACTTTTACAAGATAGTTTAAAAGACCACGGCGCTGACCAACCATCTTAAGAAGACCTCTTCTCGAATGATGGTCTTTCTTAAATTCTTTAAGATGCTGATTTAAGTGGTTGATTCTCTCTGTGAGAATTGCAATCTGCACTTCCGGAGAACCTGTGTCTGTGTCATGCAATTTGTATTTTGCAATGATTTCCTGTTTCTGTTCTGTTTTCATACTCATGATGAAACCTCCTTAAATTTTTACTCCTGAAGCCAAGCATAAGGCCAACCTGCGGAGGTGACGCCAAAAACCTAGCAACGGAAAATTATGCCTTGTCAAAAACAAGCATTGTAAATTATAACACACTTTTTTTGCAATGTAAAGGTTTTTTTTAGATTTTTTAATATTTATTATCTACAATAATTACAGCATTAAATTTTTCATCTTCTTCTTTAAGCTTTGACTTGATGGCACAAAGCGCATCTTCCCTTTCTTTTTGCCCAGTTTCACAAGGAACCTCAAGGTCAAAAATAAGGTTTATGTTATGTTCTCCGTCAGTCATACGAAAATCATGAATATCAAAAGCTTCATTTATTTCTTTAACGATACTTGTGACAATTTCCTTAATCTTATTTGTTCTCTCACAATTTACAGAAATTGGGTCCATGTGGATAACAATATGAACTCCAAGCCTTTCTTCAATGTGTTTTTCTGTCCAGTCTATCACTTCATGGATAGTCTCTATGTTGGCATCATTTGGCACTTCTGCGTGCACTGACGCCATAATTCTGCCGGGACCGTAATCATGAACAATAAGGTCATGAATTCCTACGATATTTTCTTTTGACAAAATGATTTCGGAAATTTCCTTCACCATTTCGCTGTCAGGCGGAGTTCCAAGCAAAATTCCAATAGTATCTTTTGCGACAGAAAAACCCGTCCAGCAAATCATGGCTGAAACGATGCAACCAAAAATCCCGTCAAGCGGAAAACTGATTTTCACGCTGAGGATTGTTGCACAAATAACAGAAATTGTCGCAAAGCTGTCGTTTAAGCTGTCTTGAGCTGTTGCTAAAATCACATTTGAGTTAATTAACTTTCCAATATATCTGTTATAAACAAACATCCAGACTTTCACTAAAACCGATAAACAAAGAATCAAAATCGGAACAAGTGAAGCCTCGACCAAAGTCGGATTAAATATTTTTTCAAGTGAGCCTTTAAAAAGTTCAAATCCAACAAGGAAAATCATAAACGAAACTATCAACGCGGAAATATATTCAATTCTGCCATGTCCGAAAGGATGCTCCTTATCAGGTCTGCGGTTGCTCATTTTGATGCCTATTGCAGCAACCAAAGACGACCCCATATCAGACAAATTATTAAAACTATCGGATATTACTGCGATAGAGTTAATCGCAAATCCCGAAAACAGCTTAACCAAAAACAAAATCAGATTCAAAACAATTCCCATCGCACCCGAAATCATTCCATATTGAGCTCTGACATTTTTGTCAGTTAAATTATCTCTGTCTTTAATAAAAGCTTTTATGATTAATTTAATCAATTAACTCCCTCTTTACTGATAAAATATTTGTTCATTTTAGAAAGCGCCTTTTTCTCAATTCTCGAAACATATGAACGCGAAATTTTTAGTTTTTTTGCTATCTCGCGCTGTGTGTATGGCTTTGAAATAAGACCATATCTTAAGATTATTATCTGTCGCTCCCTGCTGCTTAGGCAATTTTCAATAGCTTCATATAGTTTTTTTGACTCTATGCCAAGGCTCACCTCGTCAATGACATCATCGTCATCAACAGATAAGATATCCATCAAAGTGACTTCGCTTCCGTCTGAATCTCCACCCAGGCTTTCGTTTAAAGATATCTCCTTTGAAGTCTTTTTTGCACTTCGCATCATCATCAACATTTCATTTTCAATGCATCGTGCCGCATATGTAGCCAGTCGAACACTTTTCCTTCCATTATAGGAATTTACAGCCTTAATCAAGCCTATTGTACCTACAGAAATCAAGTCATCTGCATCAATTCCTGTGTTTAGCGAATATTTTTTTGCTATGTGGGCAACTAATCTTAAGTTGTGTTCAATAAGTTTATCTTTTGCTTCTTCATCTCCGTTCTGAACAAGAACTAAAAGCTCATCTTCTTCTTTTGGTGAAAGTGGTTTTGGAAACGCATTTCCGTGCGAAACATATGAAAGCAGAAATGCACCATATCTCAAAAGATAGAAAAGATAAAAAAGCATTGACATAAATAATCCCCTTTAAACTATAAATTAAGATAATAATTTATATGTTCTCCGAAAAATATTTATGTTAAAGCTTGCACCGCCGGTTTAATATTGCAGTGCATTAAAATCACCTGTTTAAACATCAAAAAATTTCTTTACCCATTTCAATAAGCTTATTTGCTATGATGTGACCACCCTCAGGCTCAAACATGCAAGTCGGAAGAGTCGATTCATAAACTGTCGGCTGAAATAAATCTTTTGTCGGGAGATAGCCAATATAGTCAAACGCGAGTTCGACAACCATGCGCTTATCAGTCGGCGCATTTTTCTTAATCTCCAAGCCAAACTGAACAAACATTTCGCAAGGTGTTGCATAAAGCAAAAAGTCACCGATTTTTATCACCTGAACTTCTAAATCATATGTCTTTTCAGGATTTTTCATATATTTAATTGCTCTGTGTGCATAATGAAACTGGAAAAACTCGCTTTCAGGATTAAACTCCGTATATTCAATCGTCTTTCCTTCACTTGCCTTTATTAGTTCGTGAGCTGCTTTAATCTGCTCATCTGTAAACAATCTCTTGTTTAATGTGAGTTTTTCCTTCTTGACTTTGATTTTCTGGTCTTTTAAAGCTTCAGCCTCAGGAATAATCGATTTGATTTCTGCGGCTAAAATTCTTCCCATCTTCCTGTGATGCTCTAATGTTATCGGCTCTTTTGCATTAACATCATAATGATTTATGTTTCCGCAGGTTCCTTCAAAGAAGACAGAAACAAAATCTCTGCCATATTCTTTTTTGAGCTCTTTATCCATCACGCCTGCAAAATCTGTGCTGTAAGCTGTTTTTTCACCACAGAGACAGTCCTGATGGCAAGCAAAAGCAATTACCGCACCACACGGCTTGTCTACTTCGTCACAGAAGACTAAAACAGGAACTTCAGGGTCAATCTCAGTGCACGGTCCGATTATGTCAGGTCTTCCAACCTCAGGGTTGGTCATAACATATCCGCCCTCCATTGTGAAGTTTCTGACAAAAGAGATTGAATCAACATGACCTTGAGCATATTTTGCTGTCATCGGCTTCAGTCTGCGATTTGCAAGTGTAACGCTATCTGCCGCTAAGCGAATCATCATTTTCTCATATTCCTTGTCATCCCTTGTGAATGTTTCAACAGCAAGTCCCACAGGACCTCCTGTGTGAAGATGGGTTGCGCAAATCAGAATATTTTCTTTCTTAATTCCCGTATATTCATGAATTCTTTCGATTATCGCATTTGAAATCGCCGCAGTCACACCACAAATATCAAGCGCAAGCATCGCAACCTTTTCGTTGCCGTCGTCCACAACAGCTGCTCTTGCATATAAATCAGTGAGCACATCATCAGCCACACGAGGAGTGAAAAATCCCGGAATGTCACATCCAAGCGGCGGTGTTATGTTTTTCTCGTAAAATCCTGCTTTTAACATGTTAAAAACCTCTTTCTTTTTCAAAATTTTATCTTCTTATTTTAGCAAAATATATTGTGTCAATCCCATTTCCTCTGTCGTTTTCATCTAAAACAAGGGTTGATATGTAAATGTTTGAACCATTTTCTATTCCAAAATAATCACAGGCATAGTTTTCCTTAAAAGATACAAAGCTCAAAAGCTCATCGTCTTCAGTACATACAAGAATGTTTTGCCGAATCATATCTTTAAGATATGTAAGAATTGATGATTGATCCTCAAAGTCATCATTTTCCGTTTTAAAATTTGCATGAGTCGTCGAGCTTCGTTTTGAAAGCGGTGGAATAAAGTCTTTATCACTTTTTTGAGCATTTGAAATATGTCATCAAAATATGTTTTCTTGTCTCTTTCCTCAAGTAAATATATCTCCATCATATCACTCTGATTTCAAAAAAAATTAATGGGCAAAAGACCTCAATTTGATATATACCATCAGCCAATCCACCCTTTTTTCAGTATATCACAATAGGTTTTATAAATCAACAAATTTTTCCCAAAACTATTCTTACATTTATTAAAAAATTTTTTTCTAAAAAGCTTTTACTTTTTGTTCAAAATATGATAAAATATTAAAGTATATATTAACTTTTAGAAAATGAGGGAGAAAAATGCAATATATCATCGTTACGGGTTTATCGGGTGCAGGAAAAAGCTCTGCAATTCACATCTTGGAAGATATAGGATATTATTGTATTGATAATATGCCGCCCACACTTGTCCGCAATTTTATAACATTATGTCAGAATTCTAATATGAATATGGACAAAATTGCATTTGTTGTTGATGCACGAAGCGGTGATTTGATTAAAAAACTTGCAAATGAAATTTTTGAAATCAAAAAAAGCGGCGAACAATGTGAAGTGCTTTTTTTAGAAGCAAGTGATGAATCTATTATAAAAAGATATAAAGAAACCCGCAGAAAACACCCTCATTCGAAGGGCGGACGCGTTGTTGACGGAATTGATTTTGAACGCGAGCTTCTTTATTCAATAAGAAAGAAATCAGACTACATTATTGACACTTCGGGGCTTAATTCAAATCAGCTCAAGGAGAAAATCCAAGACATTTTTGATAAACGAAAAAAATTGGAAAATATTAACATCACGGTTCTTTCCTTCGGTTTTAAACGCGGAATCCCGCTTGATAGCGATTTAATGCTCGATGTGAGGTTTCTTCCGAATCCATTCTATGAAGAAAATTTAAAAGAACACACAGGTCTTGATGATGATGTTCGTGATTATGTGATGCGCTGGGATGTGACAAAAGAGTTTATTTCTCATCTTCATTCTTTAGTTGAATTCCTGCTTCCTCAATATATTGAAGAAGGAAAACCTCAGCTTGTTATCAGCATAGGTTGCACCGGTGGCAAACACCGCTCCGTTGCATTAGCTGAAGAGTTGGGAGAATTTTTAAGAAGCAAAAACTATTACACAGCAGTTGCTCACAGAGATATTTCCTTATAGACACAAGTCAGGAGGCTTTTTATGAGCTTTTATATGCCAACAAATATATATTCGGGTGAAAATTGTGTTTTAAAAAATGCATCACTCTTTAAACGCTTCGGCAAAAAAGCATTAATTGTAACGGGAAAAACAAGCGCTAAATTCAGCGGGGCTTTAGATGATGTTATTTACGCCCTGAAAGAAAACAACATTTCCTACAGCATTTTTGACAAGGTTTTAAATAATCCCACGGTTGAAAATTGCTATGAGGGCGGTAAATTTGCAAAAGAAACAAATGCTGATTTTATTGTTGCAATAGGCGGTGGCTCTCCTTTAGATGCTGCAAAAGCAATTTCGATGTATGCAACTAACGACCTGTCTCCGATGCAGATTTTTGATGGTGAGCAGAAAAACAAACCACTCCCCATCATTGCAATTCCAACGACTGCAGGGACAGGCAGCGAGGTCACACAATATTCCGTTCTGACAGTTGACAGCAAAGAAACAAAGGTTAGTTTTTCTACAAACGACACATTTATGAAGATTGCTTTTTTAGATGCAAAATATACTTTGTCTCTTCCTATGTCGATCACGATTGACACAGCCGTTGACGCGCTCTCACACGCACTGGAAAGCATTTTAAATAACAGGACCAATGTTTTTTCCGAGTTATATGCCACGAAAGCTTTGAAGCTATGGGGAAAAGCTCTTCCCTCTCTTCTTGAAGGCAACCTCCGTTTTCACGACAGAGAAAATCTTCTTTTAGCGTCAACCTATGCAGGTGTTGCTATTGCACAGACCGGAACAACTATTGTTCATTCAATGGGATATCCTTTAACATATTACAAAAGCCTCACGCACGGAAATGCTAATGGCGTTTTACTCTCGGCTTTTGTTGAACATTGCGACAAGATAAATCACAACCTCGTAACAGAGCTTTTAGGCTGTTTGGGACTTAACAGCATTTTAGAATTTGACAAGATTTTAAATCAGCTTATGCCAGATAGAAAAATCATTACAGATGATGAAGCAAAACTATTTGCTTCAAAGACGATTAAATCAAAAAATGTTGCTTCATGCCCATGGGATGTTACAGAAGAAGACGAATATAAAATTTTCTTAAAATTATTAAAATAATCATAATAAACACAAGGGGAAAAAAATGTTATTACACGAAAACTTATCAACAAACGAAAAAAATCATCTGACCATAGGTGGATGTGACACAGTTGAGCTTGCAAAAAACTATGGAACTCCGCTTTATGTTATGGACGAAAATTTAATAAGGAAAAACTGCAGAGCTTATAAAGATGCACTTGAAAAATATTATGATGGAAACGGAATGATTCTTTATGCATCAAAAACCTTTTGCACACTCTCAATGTGCAAAATCGTAAAAGAGGAAGGGTTTGGACTGGATGTCGTTTCAGGCGGCGAGCTCTACACCGCATCTAAAGCAGATTTTCCTATGGAAAAGATTTATTTTCATGGAAACAACAAAACAGAGGACGAGCTGAGGCAAGCTCTCTCTTTAGGTGTCGGCAGAATTGTTGTTGATAATATTTTTGAGCTTGAGCTTTTGAATGATTTATGTAAAGAAATGAATAAAAAAGCGAATATTCTTTTCAGAATCAAACCGGGAATTGATGCTCACACTCACGATTTTATCATGACGGGTCAGATTGATTCAAAATTCGGCACAGCGTTGGAAACAGGTGAAGCATTTGAAATTATTAAAACCGCATCAAAAATGGAAAATGTTAATGTTTTGGGAATACATTGTCATATTGGCTCACAAATTTTTGATATTTCTCCATTTAAGAGCGCTGCTGAAATTATGCTGACTTTTGCTGCAAAACTGCAAAGCGAGCTTGGAATCACTATCAGCGAAGTCAATTTAGGCGGCGGTTTCGGAATCAGATATGTTGAATCTGACGATCCTGTTCCATATGATGAATATATTAATATAGTTAGCAAGGTTTTTAAAGAAACATCTTCAAAGCTTGGAATAAAAACTCCAAAAGTCATAATGGAGCCAGGTCGCTCTATCGTTGGTGCCGCAGGCATAACACTCTATAAAATCGGCGCGATTAAAAAAATCCCCGATGTGCGCACATATGTCACTGTTGACGGAGGCATGGCTGACAACCCAAGATATATTCTCTATGATGCCGAATATGAATTTATGCTTGCAAATAATGCTAAAGCAACAAAAGACCAGAGAGTGACAATTGCAGGCAAATGTTGTGAATCGGGAGACCTTTTAGGAAAAGATGTTCTTTTCCCTGAATCAAATGTCGGCGATATTATGGCAGTTTTGTCAACGGGAGCATATAACTATTCAATGTCGAGCAATTATAACAGAATTCCGCGCCCTGCAGTCATAATGGTAAAAGACGGAGAACCAAGAGTTGTTGTCAAACGCGAAAGCTTTGAAGATTTAATAAAAAATGATTTATATTAAAAAAAGATGCTGCAGCAAAAATGAGTTCATTTTGCCGCAGCTCTTTTAAACATAATTGATATTATATAGGCTTTATAGAAACATCTCCGGATGAAAGCGTTTCCTTCTTTCCATCATCATATTCTACAACTAATCTGCAATCGTCATCAATTGTAACAGCGATTGCTTTTTTTATTGTTTCTCCCGATGAAACAACAATTTCTTTACCTAAAAGATTTGAGCGGTTCTTATATTTTTCCCTATATGTTCCTTTTTCAAATTCAAGATAATATTTATAAATTGCTTCCAAAACACCTGCTATGATTTCTGTTTTCTTTTCCTCATCATAATCCTTCTCTTCAAAAACTGCCCCAGCTATTTGTGAAATTTCGCTAGGGAAACCTGTTTCAGCTATTTTCAGATTAATCCCAATTCCTATGACTGCATAGTCAATTTTTCCACTGTAAAGGTCTAAACCAGACTCGGTTAATATGCCGCAAACCTTTTTACCTTTACAGTAAATATCATTAACCCATTTGATTTCTGCTTTAACTCCTGACACATTTTCAATCGTTTCTGCAACTGCGACAGCAGTCATAGCTGTCAGGAAAACAGCTTTTTCTGCGAGCATATCAGGTCTCAAAAGAATGCTCATATATATTCCGGAATTTTTCGGGGAAAAGAATGTTCTATTCATCTTCCCTCTTCCTTTTTTCTGCTCTGAAGCAATTATGACCTTACCTTCTTTTGCCCCATACTTTGCCATGTCTTTGAGCATAGAATTTGTTGACTCTAAAATGTCATATGTTTCTATATCATAAAAAATTCTGCTTTCTTTCAAAAGTTCAGCTATGTTCAATGTGTCACCTGCTTTTAAAATAATCTAATTTTGTGCACTTTTTTCTTTTTTCCAACATCAAGCGACTTTTCGCCTCTTAAATACATTATGACAAGTCCCAAAAGAACAAAAATTGTCGAAGCTTTAATGATTATAGGAAAAATTATCTTATAAATAAATTCGCAAATTATTACTGCAGTCTCTCCTCCGATTATGAATGCCGCCAGATAGCCAAAAAATGTTAAGCCTCCAACAAACAGACAAAGCAGAATCCCATAACCGAAGATAAGCTGAAGCTTATCAGCAATTTTTTTTAAAAAGTTTTTCATAAAATCTACCTCCTTATAAGCCAAAAACCGGCAACCAACCCATCAAAATAAGAACCTGAAGAGTGAATTGTGCCGAAACCCACCACAAATCATTTTTGAAGGTTTTATAAAAATCCGATTCGGCAAGCGTCATTCCTGCATACATTCCAAGTCCGAGCGGAGGAGTTATTCCACACATAACACCGCATATGCAAGGAAGCATCGCAGCAGATAAAAGTGGGTCACAGCCTGCATTTACAAGCACTGTTATAAACATACCGCCGAAGATAACAACCAAAGACGAGCCAGGAATTACCATTCCCATAAAACAGGTTATTGCGCAAACTGCAACAACCGTGCCAAACTTTCCAAATTGCCATGCTGCTATGACCTTTCCTAAATCTTCAGCAACATTTAAATCTGAAAATAATGAGCCAATCATATAGCCGAACACACAAACACCGATTGAAGGCGCAATTGTTTTAACTGCTCCGCCAAACATTTTTGCAAGATTATGTATTTTTACAGAATCTTTATCTTTTACAACAAAGCATGTGTAAATTGATGCAATACCACCAATAAACAAAAGAATTGAGCTTGAAAAATATTTCGCACCATTTTCTCCAAGTCTTTCTGTGAAGAAATTACTTTTAAATAAATAATCAAGAATAAACGGAAGAAGAATTATCACAGGGATTAAAAGACCTTGCCATCCTTCTTTTATGGTTTCTTTCAAGGAAGGAAGTTCTCCCTTTTCCATAGGTTTAACCTTATAATATTTACAAAATCCCCAAACCATTATGAGCCTTTGCAAAATAAACCAAATAGAAATCCCCCACAAAACCATCCAGAACTGTCCGGTTGTCAACTCAGTGTTTGGATAAACCGCCGCAAACACTCCAAGCGCTGCCACAATATTAGATGATGGCGGAATCAGATTGCCCAAATAACTTGCATTACTTTCTATGTTCGCCGCCAGTTCAGGAGGAAACCCTGAGCGCTTCATTGCAGGAATTGTTATTGCACCTGTCGCCATAACATTTCCCGGTCCCGAACCTGACAGCGCACCCATAAAAGCACTTGCAATAACAGCAGTATATCCTGCGCCGCCTCTTAAGCGCCCTATAAGCGATAAAATAACAGCAATGCAACTGTCAACAATTTTTGTTCTTGTCAGCAAAACCGACATTGCAACGAAGGCAACCATGGAATATAGAAGCGAAGTCGAGAGCGCCGCATCTATGTAAGACCAAACATTTCCCCATGTTCCCGTAACAAATAAAAGTACAATAAAACTAAGAAGTACCGCCTCGTAAACAGGGCGTTTTACTAAAACAAACCACACTACAATAACAAGCAGCATCAAGCCTAAATAAAGCAAAGAAACCGGCATTATTTTCTCCTCCCGCATTATTTTTTAGTTATATGTTTCATATCTAATAAGTTATATTATATCCTTTTTTAATAAAAAGTCAATAGCTTTTTGAAATTTTATTTTCTACTTGAAATTTTTTTCTTTATAGAGTAATATAGTAATTGAAACAAAGACGAAAGGTGCGTCAAAAGATGAATAGCAAACAATTAGAATATGCTCTCAGACTATCAAAAACATTAAGCTTTTCTCTGACGGCAGAAGAATTTAAAATATCCCAACCTGCACTCAGTAAGCAAATTTCAAATTTAGAAAAAAAATTAGGCGTTGAGCTTTTTGACAGAAGAAAAAATCCAATTTCATTAACGGCTGCAGGTGAATATTTCTTTGAAGAAATAGAGAATTTATTATATCAGGAAGAACAACTCCACCGCTCAATGCAGGACTTTAATTCAAAAAAGCGCGGAAAGCTCGTTATCGGCATATCTCCTTTCAGGAGTTTATATTTAGTTTCAAATCTCTGCAAAAAATTAAAAGAAAAATATCCCGATGTTAAGATTGTTTTGAATGAATATTCAAGCGACCACCTCAGAAGGTTAGCATCAGAAGGGAAAGTTGACTTTGCTATCGTTAATCTTCCTGTTGACGAATCATTGTTTGATATTAAGCTGATTGAGCAGGATACTCTCGTGCTTGTTGTTCCTAAATCTATGCTCCATCTCATTAAGCATTCACCAGGTGAAAAATTGCCTTCACTTGATTTTAAGGACTGCAAAAAACTTCCTTTCATTGTTGTCAGTCCGACGCAGGAAATGCATCATCTTTTTAAGAAAATATGTTCCACCGCCGAAATTCAGCCTGATATATCAATGGAGGTTGTTGGTATTACAACTGCGTGGACAATGGCACAAAACGGACTTGGCGCAACATTGCTTCCCCTTCAATTTGTTAAAAGTATGAATTATAATGACGAAGTTGAGCTTTTCATTCCGAAATGCGAAACAAACATACGCCAGCCTGCTATTATAACCCGTCATGGTCAATATCTTCCCGAATATGCTAAATATGCTATTGATATTTTGTCAGGTGAAATAAAATAAAAAAACAGCCTTCAGGGCTGTTTTTTTATGTAGCAAAAAATTTATCTTTAGCATAATTTGTATTGAGGTGATTTTTCATGATAAAAGGAATAATAACAGACACTTTAATGATATTTTTAGTTACATATGCAGTAATTGACATTATATCAAGAATTTTCTATTGTTTTTTTAATAACAAAAAAGAACCAAATGACAAAACATTAATGCTACTTTACATCGATTCTGAAAGCAATGTTGAAGACACAGTAAGGTCTTGTGCATTAAGTGCTAAAAATATTGGTTATGAGCTTTTAGTAATTTTCAGCGACACAAATGAAGAAACTGAACAAATCATATCAGAGCTTTCAGGCGATTATCCACATATGCACATATTAAAAATGGCGCCTGAATCTATCACTCAAATATTTTCGGATATCTCTTCAAAAGACGCATAAGAGGATAGCCAACAATAAAACAAACAGCAAGCTCTCCAAAACCAACTGTGAAAATGTTAAAAAGAAGCGATTTGCTTTCAGGAACAACAAAATAAAGCATCGGTCCAACTATGATGCTATTGAAAAACACTGGGGAAAAAAGAGCTAAAAAAATATTCTTGCGCAAAAATCTTGTGCAAACAGCCGCAAGAAGCGTCGCTAATCCTCCAAAAACAACATCCAATATGCCATAGCCGCCCATAATGTTTGCAATTATGCAGCCAATCGTAAGTCCAGGAATTGCAGCAGGAGTGAAAATAGGCAGAATTGTCAATGCCTCAGACAATCTGAACTGAACAGGACCATAGGACATTACATAAAGACTCATAGTCAAAACTGCATAAATTGCCGCAATGACGGCCGACATCACTATAAATTTTGTTTTCCTCACAATATCCCCCCAAAAAACTACTCACAGCTTGAACAGCTTGAGCAACAACCGCTGCACTTTCTCTTTGGTTTATATTCTATTCCGTTTCTTTCATAATAGTTCATAATCGCAGCTTCGACTGCTTCTTCAGCCAAAACGGAGCAATGAACCTTAGCGGGCGGAAGACCATCCAAAGCATCCATAACTGCTTTATTTGTAAGCTCCAATGCTTCCTCGACAGTTTTACCCTTGACCATCTCCGTTGCCATTGAGCTTGTCGCAACAGCAGCACCACATCCAAAAGTTTTAAACTTACAATCTACGATAATGTTATTTTCTATTTTTAAATATATTTTCATTATGTCGCCGCATTTTGCGTTACCAACCTCACCAACTCCGTCAGCATCAGGAATTTCGCCAACATTTCTGGGGTTTGCAAAATGATCCATAACTTTTTCACTATACATAAGTTTTACCTCCTGCTTATTTATTCACTCTTTCATAAAGTGGTGACATTTCTCTTAATCTTTCAACTATCTGTGGCAATTTTTCAAGAACATAGTCAACATCATCATCTGTGTTTATTTCGCCAACGCTCAACCTTAACGAACCATGGGCAATTTCGTGAGGAAGACCAATAGACAAAAGAACATGAGATGGATCAAGAGAGCCACTCGTGCACGCCGAGCCACTTGACGCCGCTATTCCGTTTAAGTCAAGCATCAAAAGAAGCGCTTCTCCCTCAATAAATTCAAAAGAAAAATTCACATTTCCTGCGAGTCGTTTTTCTCTGTGACCGTTTAGTTTAACATATGGAATTTTTTCTTCTATTCCTAAAATAAGCTTATCTCTTAAAGATTTAATTTTTGCAGTTTTTTCTTCTAAGTTATTGGTTGCAAGCTCTATTGCCGCACCAAGTCCAACAATTCCCGCAATATTTTCCGTGCCTGCTCTTTTTTTTCTTTCCTGAGCACCGCCATGAATAAAGCTCGGAAGCCTAACTCCTCGTTTAACATAAAGCGCACCTATGCCTTTCGGACCACCAAACTTATGAGCAGACAGCGAAAGCAAATCGATATTCTGCGCATTAACATCAATTTCCATCATTCCGACAGCCTGAACGGCATCTGTGTGAAAAATAATTTTTTTCTCTTTGGCAATTTTACCGATTTCTTCTATCGGCTGAATCGTGCCTATTTCGTTATTCGCGGTCATAACCGTGATTAAAATTGTGTCTTCTTTAATTGCCGCGTTTAAATCGTCAAGACTGATTAAACCTTCGCTGTCAACAGGAAGATAGGTCACACTATAGCCACACTTTTCAAGATGTTCCAAGGTGTGAAGAACTGCATGGTGTTCAATCTTTGTTGAAATAATATGCTTTCCTTTTTCAGCATAAGCCTCCGAAATTCCTTTAATTGCCCAGTTATCAGCCTCTGACCCTGAACCTGTGAAATAAATTTCATTTGGTTCGGCTCCGATTGCTTTTGCAACTTTTTCTCTTGCTGCTTCTAAAACTGCTTTAGCATTTCTGCCCGTTTTATATATTGATGATGCATTACCAAAATTTTCAGTCAGACAAGGCATCATTATATCCAGGACTTCCTTTTTCAGGGGCGTTGTCGCACTGTTATCAAGATAAACGCTTCTCTCCATTTATGTCACTCTCCTCGTCACTTATATCTTTTCAGAGAATTTATGCGATTACATTTTAAAATGTTTTAGTCTGCATTGCTTTTAAGCAACTCAAACATTAGATTATTATACACCATTTTTTACAAAACTGCAATACATAATCACATAAAATTTATATTTTCTCCATATACTCTGTTTTTTAAAATGTCTGCAATTTCTTCAGGAGATTTATTTTTTGCATTTACAATTAAAACTCCTGCCGACTGAGCGCTATTTTGTGAATAGCTGTTAAAATCGTCAACAGCAGAAAATCCCATGTTTTCATAAACA
Organism: Clostridia bacterium; assembly: GCA_045576235.1. Classification (GTDB taxonomy): domain Bacteria; phylum Bacillota; class Clostridia; order UBA1381; family UBA9506; genus SIG437. The sequence goes on along the minus strand of JAZNGA010000033.1, from coordinate 48,670 downwards.
TAAGCATCAATAGCCCCTCTGTATGAATATCCGTCAACAACTGTATATCCTTTAAATTCAAGATGTTTTTTTATGTCATTTAGTCCTCTTTCGACTGCAATAACCATTTGCTTACCTCCGCAAAAATTTATATATATCAGCTATTATAAACAAAAATCAGAAAAAATATTGTCAAAAGCTTGAAAAATACACATTTTTAGTATATAATGTTTGGGGTAATTGTTAAAAAGAGGAAATATGGCAAATGCAGGTGATTATATGATTATTGCTGTTTTTAGTGACACTCACGGAGATAACACTTCAATGCTTAATATTGTTGAATCAAACAAAAATATTAAGGCTGTTATTCACTGTGGTGATGTTGCGGATGATATTGACAGTCTGAAAATGTGTTTTCAAAATCTTCCTGTTTATGGGGTTCGCGGAAATAATGATTTCTTTACAAATTATCCCAGAGAATTAATTTGCGAAATTGGCGGACTTAATTTTTTTATAACTCACGGGCATTTTTATTCCGTTAAAACGGGACGAACCCTCATCAAATCTGCCTGCAAGGATTTTGGCTGTGACATTTGCGTTTATGGCCACACTCACATCGCTTCTCTTTCTGAAGAAAATGGAATTATTGTTTTAAATCCGGGCTCATCAAAGTATTCAGGCTCTTATGCGCTTATTGATACGGAAACAAAAAAGGTTTGGATTGAAAAAATTTAAATAAAGGTGATTTATTATGCTTTTTGTTATTGATGTCGGAAACACCAACACGGTTATGGGACTCTACGATAGGGATAAACTTGTTCAAAGCTTTAGAATGTCAACAGACAAAAACAGGTCATCAGATGAAATAGGGCTGTTTTTTATGCAGATTCTGATGACGCTTAAGCTTGATATTTCTGAAATTGAAGATGTAGTTATCGCATCTGTTGTTCCCCCTCTTATGCACTCGCTTGAAAATGCTGTGAAAAAATATTTAAATATCACACCAAACATTGTGACAAGCTCAACTCCTATTGGCATGAAGATTTTAATTGACAACCCAAAAGAGCTCGGAACAGACAGACTTGTGAACGCCTTTGCCGCGAGATATCTCTATGGCGGTCCTGTTATCATAATTGACCTTGGCACAGCCACAACCTTCTGCGCAGTCAATGAAAATGGTGACTATTTAGGTGGTGCAATTTATCCAGGCATTAAGATTTCAATTGACGCTTTGGTCGAAAAAACAGCTAAACTTCCAAGAGTTGAAATAACAGAGCCGAAAAATGCCATCGGTAAAAACACTATTTCATCAATGCAGTCAGGTATTTACTACGGCTATGCCGGTATGATTGACTATGTTGTGGAAAAATTCAAAAATGAGCTTGACGCTCCCGATGCTAAAGTCGTTGCAACAGGTGGTCTTTCAAAACTGATTGCTATGGAGTCTAAATCAATTGATATAATCAACAGAGACCTGACATTAATCGGTCTTAAGCTGATTCACGACAAACTTAATCTGCAAGACGGGGAATAATCAGAAATATGACAAGCTATCATAATCTTTCAAAAACAATTCAGGAAAAAATAAAAATAGATAATGGTTTAGAAAAAGTTAATGACCCTGCAATCAGGAGAAACCCTGAAAAAGACAGGGCAAATCTTCATCGTCCTTCATTTGTACGCGATGTTGAAAAAATTCTTCATTGTCCTTATTATAACCGTTATGCAGACAAGACTCAGGTTTTTTCCTTTTATAAAAATGATGACATTTCAAGAAGAGCTCTTCATGTGCAGATTGTTTCGAGAATTTCCCGAAACATCGGCGCTCTTTTAGGACTTAATCTTGACTTAATTGAAGCAATTTCCTTGGGACACGACATAGGTCACACGCCATTCGGACACGCAGGCGAAGACATCTTAAGCCAAATTTATCATTCGTACACAGGCAGATTTTTTTATCATAATGTGCATAGTGTTCGGGTTTTAGATAAAATTTTTAATTATAACATAAGTCTGCAGACTTTAGATGGAATTTTGTCACATAATGGTGAGCTTGAGCTCAAAGAATACCGCCCTTCTCCTCTTTCTGATTTCAATGAATTTGACAGGAAATTTGAAGCGTGCTATCAGAGTCGCGAAGCCTCTCTGGCTCTCATTCCTTCCACCATGGAAGGTTGCGTCGTGAGAATTTGTGACATAATTGCATATCTCGGAAAAGACCGTCAGGACGCGCTGAAAACGCGTGTGCTTGATAATGATGATATGTTTGACTCAGGAGTTATCGGCAATTTTAATGCGGCTATGATTAATAATTTAATTGTTAATATCATTGAAAACAGTTATGGAAAAAACTATATCAAAATGGATGATGCATATTTTGACGACCTTAAAAAAGCTAAAAAAGATAATTATGAGTATATTTATAAGAGCGATGCTGTTGGAAAAAAACTTGCACCTACAATTAATCCGATGTTCGAGAAGATTTATAACAAGCTTTTGTCCTATTTAGAGTCAGGCGATAAAAATTCTGTTATTTTTAAGCATCACATTGAATTTTTAAATAATTTAAACAAATTCAAAGGAAAATATGATTATTTTGAAACAACAGAAAAAAATCAGATTGTTGTGGATTATATTGCAAGCATGACAGATGATTATTTCACAGATTTATATTCATATCTTTTCCCAAAAGAAAAAACAATCGAATATATCTCATATTTTGACGACATAAAAAAATAAGACTGTGACAAAAATCACAGTCTTATTTTTTTAAATCATTTCTTTTCTATTTTATTCATTATTCCGTTGAGCACCACTGTGCACAAAATTATAACAGCAATAACAATTAAAATGCTGAGCATACCTGTGCCCATATATTTTAAATTAGCAATAAAGTTCATTGGATTAAAATTCATATTCAGTCACCTCGTCTATTTCAAAAAGAAGTTAAGTATCAAACCGCCGGCGATAACAGAAGCGATCTGTCCTGATACATTTACGCCAATTGAATGCATAAGAAGGAAATTCTGAGGGTCTTCAGCGAGGCCCATCTTATGAACAACTCTTCCTGACATCGGGAATGCAGAAATTCCAGCTGCGCCAATCATTGGATTAATTTTCTTTTTAGCAAACAAATTGTATATCTTAGCGAAAACAACGCCGCCTGCTGTGTCAAAAATGAACGCAACAAGACCAAGGCCTAAAATAAGCAATGTTTCAGGTGCTAAAAACTCTGCAGCCTGCATACGAAGCGATATTGTGATGCCAAGGAAGATTGTGATGAGGTTTGCCAAAACCTTCTGAGCTGTTTCGGAAAGAGAATTTAAAACTCCACATTCTCTTATAAGGTTACCAAACATCAAAAAGCCTACTAAAGCAACAGAAGCCGGAGCAACTATTCCTGCAACAATTGTGATTATAATCGGGAAAAGAATCTTTGTTGTCTGTGAAACAGGCTTTGATGCATATTCCATTTTTATCATTCGCTCTTTTTTTGTTGTCAAAAGCTTGATAACAGGAGGTTGGATAATCGGAACAAGAGCCATATATGAATATGCAGCCACCATTATTGCTCCAAGATATTTAGAATCAAGTGCCTGTGCAACAACAATTGATGTAGGACCGTCAGCCGCACCAATAATAGCGATTGATGCTGCATCATTAATTCCAAAGAACATTGATGCAAAGCAAAGTGTAAGGAAAATTCCAAACTGCGCCGCTGCACCAAAAATCATAAGTTTAGGATTGGACAGAAGCGGACCGAAGTCAATCATTGCGCCTATTCCTATAAACAATATGAGTGGAAAAAGCTCATTTGAAATTCCGGCAGAGAAAAGCGTCTCAAGCGTTTCAATTGCACCCGAAAACGGAAGGTTTACCAAAATCGCACCAAATCCCATTGGCAAAAGGAGCGTTGGTTCCATATCCTTTTTGATTGCGAGGTAAATTAATAAACCTCCAATTATCCACATTACAATCTGTTGCCACTCAATGCTCAACAGATTTTCGTACAAAATTTCCATTTTCTAAAAATTCCTCCTTAAAATGTTAAGTATGCATTGCCAATATATTATATACTTATTTTCATTCTCCGTCAAGATATTTTATCTCTTTTTTTGTAAGTTCATAGTTTACAGCGCTCATTGTATCCTTAAGTTGCTCTATGTTTGATGGCGCAAAAACCGCAACGGAGTTAATTGGGTTTGAAGAAACATATAAGGCAGAGACCGCAGCAGGAGAAATTCCTCTCTCCTCTGCTATTTTTTTAACCCTTTCAGCCTTTTTAATGTTTTCCTCCGACCCATATCTTTCCAAACATTTCCCCGACAGCGGTTTTCCCGAAAGAAGCTTTGGATATAGGCCTTTTGCCTGAGAAGAAAAAGCCATTACGGGAAAATGATTTTCACTATACCATTTATATTCTTCATCATTCATACAAACCATTGTGTCATCTTTTACTATCTCCGGAGTTGTTCTTGCTAAGCTGAAACATATCTGACTTAAGGAAACCGGCATAAGATTTTTTTTGCAGGCATAATCATTTGCCTCTTCAATTCTCTTCCCCGTCCAGTTTGAAACTCCCAAAAATCTGACATATCCTTTTGCATAGAATTCATTTAATGTTTCAAGCATCTCAGAAGCTGTTAACTCAGGCGTGTCACGGTGAAGAAGATAGCAGTCAACATAATCAAGAGAAAGAGCATCTAAGCTTTCTTCAATATCTATGTATAGGCTTTTTTTATCAAGCCTGTGTTTATGATAATCTTCTAAATGAGGAAATCCGCCCTTTGTTGTTATGACAATTTCATCACGCTTAATTCCACGCGATTTTATCCATTCGCCCAAAACTTTCTCACTCACACCTTCTCCGCCTTTTTCCCAAATGAAATAGGCTCGTGCTGTGTCAAAGCATCTTCCTCCAAATTCATCATAATATGAATCTAAAAGCTTAAAATAATCCTCTTTTTTCGAATAGTCTTTAAAACTGCCGGCACCAAAGGTGAGCCTTTGCATTTCAAGTGTTCCTGCAGGATTTTTAATCGTAATTGTTTTCATGTTGTCCTCACTTTTTCAAAAAAACATTTTCTTCGCCAAGCATGAGCTTAAGCTCATCAAACAGCCCTTCAGACTCTGAATTTATCCAGAAGCTTTCCTGTGCTACGGCAGTTTGTTTTGTTTCCTCCATGTAAATATAAATGGGGGTGGTTCCGCTGTGTTTTTTTAAAATTTCCTTTACTCTGTCTAAAAGAAAAGCTTTTCCAAGACAGAACTTTAAATAAAGCTTTTGGAAATTCACGGAATTTTTTTGCATCGGAGTCTGTTCATAATTTTTCTCCTTTGCCATATCCATTGTGCAATCTGAAAGCTTTGTTATTTTATTACACAGAATTTTCGGCTCCTCTTCTTCACGGAAACTCAATTTTCCATCAATTTTTATTATGCTGTCCTCTAAAACCAATGATTTATAGTCTGCATAAGTTTTCGGGAAAACTATTGCCTCTGTGCTTCCTGTTAAATCTTCAATTGTAACAAACGCCATCTGCTGATTATTTCTTGAAAATTTAGTTTTCACATTTGTTATTATTCCGCAAATTGAAACTTCTTGTCCATCATAAAAATCATTCGTTTCTGCCCCTTCTTCACTTGCCGCTAAAAGCTCTGCCGAATAAACAGTCGAAAGCTTCTTCACAAGCTCTGAATATTCATCTAAAGGATGTCCCGAAATGTAAAAACCTGCAACCTCTTTTTCAAGTGAAAGCAATTTCTTCTGTTCAAACTCTTTAATGTCAGGATATGTTACATCTGTTTCCTCTTCTTCGTCACCAAAGAGAGAAAGCTGACCCAGAACATTTCTCTTTCTGTCTTCTGAAGCCGCATCTAAAAGCTCTTCATAAACGCACAAAAGCTGCGAACGCTTTTCAGAAAGCGAATCAAAAGCTCCTGCTTTTATAAGATTTTCATGCACGCGCTTTGTCACATTCAGATGTGATGTTCTTTTTGCAAAATCCTCATAGCTTTTATAAATGCCCTTTTCAGCTCTGTCTTTAACAATAGTGTCGATGCACGCTTTACCAATATTTTTTATAACAGCAAGACCAAAACGAATATTTCCGTCTGATTCGGTAAATCCGCTATAACTCTTGTTGATATCAGGCGGAAGGATTTTTATGCCCATTCTCTCTGCATCAATAGTATATCTTGATACTTTAGCAGGAGAATCTAAAACACTTGACAAAAGTGCCGCCATATATTGCGCCGGGTAAAAGCATTTTAAATATGCCGTCTGGTATGTAATTGCAGCATATGCTGCCGCATGTGATTTATTAAAAGCATATTCGGCAAAATCCATCATCTCATCAAAGATTTCATTTGCGATACTTTCGCTGACGCCTCGTCTTAATGCTCCGTCGATTAAAACATTACCTTTTTCGTCTGTCTTTCCATATATGAAGTTTTTTCGTTCCTCTGCCATGACATCAGCTTTTTTCTTGCTCATAGCACGGCGAACAAGGTCCGCTCTGCCCAATGAATAGCCGCCCATCTGGCGAACAATCTGCATAACTTGCTCCTGATAGACCATGCAACCATATGTCACATCTAAAATTGGCTCAAGCATTTCATGCTTATATTTTACACTTTCAGGATTATTCTTATTTTCAATGTATCTTGGAATCTGATCCATCGGTCCCGGTCTGTAAAGCGATATTCCGGCTATGACATCTTCTATGCTATTGGGCTTCAGTTCTTTGATGAACTGCTTCATTCCCTGACTCTCAAGCTGAAAAACGCCCTCCGTCTCACCGCGTGAAAGCATATCATAAACTTCTTTTTTGTCAATGTCTATCCTTGCAATATCAATTTTCTCCCCTGTTGAAAGCTCAATTATGTCAAGGGCGTCTTTAATGATTGAAAGATTTCTAAGCCCTAAAAAGTCCATTTTTAAAAGGCCCAGCTCTTCAACTGTTCCCATTGGAAACTGTGTTGTTGTCACATCATCATTTTTTTGAATCGGAATGTAGTTAGTTATCGGTTCTTTTGTTATTATAACACCTGCCGCGTGAGTTCCTGCATTTCTTGTGAGTCCCTCCAGCGCCATTGCATCATCTAAAAGTTCCTTAACTAAAGGCTCGTTTTCATATTTTTCTTTAAGCTCAGGAGAAAGCGAAATTGCTTTTTCTATCGTCATTTTCGGTTCCATTGGAATGAGCTTTGCAATAACATCCGTGTCACCATAAGGAATGTCAAGCACTCTTGCGACATCGCGAACAGCAGCACGCGCCTTCATTGCATTGAATGTGATAATCTGCGCAACCTTTTCTCTGCCATATTTTTCGACGACATATTCAATTACTCTGCCTCTGTTTTCATTGCATATGTCAACATCAATATCAGGCATGCTAACTCTTTCCGGGTTTAGAAAACGCTCAAAAAGCAAATTAAATCTGATTGGGTCGATGTCTGTTATTCTCAGGCAATATGCAACGATGCTTCCCGCGGCGCTTCCTCTTCCTGGTCCGATTGGAATGCCGTTGTCTTTAGCATATCTTATAAAATCCCAGACAATCAGGAAATAGTCAACATAGCCCATTTTCTTAATAACGCCGAGTTCATATGAAAGCCTTTCATTTATTTCATCAGTTATAACACTATAGCGCTCTTTTAATCCTTTTAAGCATAGCTCCTCTAAATATTCATATGCATCCTTTTCATCAGGCACATCAAACTCAGGAAGAAGATAATTTCCGAATTCAAAATCAAGATTACACATCTGAGCAATCTTTTCAGTGTTCGAAAGACTTTCCGGGATATTGCCGAAAAGCGAGCGCATTTCCTCTTCACTCTTTAAGTAAAATTCATCTGTTTCAAAGCTCATTCTGTCTGTTTCAGCAACTTTTCTGTTTGTCTGTATGCACATTAAAATATCTTGATATTTTGCGTCTTCTTTATTTAAATAATGCACATCATTTGTGGCAACAAGACCGAGGGAAAATTCTTCAGCAAGCTTAACAAGCCCTTGATTTGCTTTTTTCTGTTCTGCAATTCCATGCTCCTGAATTTCAATAAAAAAGTTATCTTTCCCAAAAACATCAACATATTTTCTGACAAGCTCTCTCGCCTTTTCGTAGTCATCATTTATTATTGCATTCGGAATATCTCCTGCAATGCAGGCTGAAAGACAAATCAAGCCTTCTGAATATTTTTTAATAAGATTAAAATCCACCCTAGGCTTATAATAAAAGCCGTCTGTAAAAGCTAAAGAATCAAGCTTAATAAGGTTTTTATAGCCCGTCATATTTTTAGCAAGCAAGATAAGATGTCCCGTTCTGTTTCCGAAATCAAAGGATTTGTCCTTCATATCTTTAGCTGCAGTGTAAATTTCACATCCTATAATCGGCTTTATGCCTTCAGCTTTTGCTTTTTTATAGAAATCAATTATGCCATACATTCCGCCGTGGTCAGTTATTGCTATCGCGTTCATTCCAAGCTCTTTTGCGCGTGGAATAAGTTCGGCAATTCTGCAGGCTCCATCTAAAAAGCTAAACTCTGTATGCACATGTAAATGAACAAATCCCATGATTCCACCTCTTCTCTCGCCTTAAAGTTTCAAATAAAAATGTTTAAATAAGAACAATTAAAAGTATATAATATTTAACGATTATTGTCAATATTTCTGTCTCTATTCTTAAAATTACAACGGCTAAAAATCGTTTTCGTGCTCTTTAAAATTGTTTTTATTTTCTTTATCAGATAAAATATTTCACTCTCGACAAAAATTATAATCTTTTTTTAAAAAAAGCTTGCTTTTTACTTATTGCTATGTTATAATGCTTATGTTGTTTAGTTGCAAGATGCGCCTTTACCTCAGCCGGATAGAGGACTCGGCTACGAACCGAGGCGTCGGGGGTTCGAATCCCTCAAGGCGCGCCAGAAAAAAAGACATCCTGTCGGATGTCTTTTTTCTATTTCATCTATTTTTTAATCTTTACTCTTCTCCATCATCATTTGACTTTAAGTATTGCCTTTAATATTCCTGTTATCATCCTTGGAAACTTAACAACCATAATTTTCATAAAAAACCTCCTTAACCACACAACCAGCAAATTGTTATAAAAATAATCAAAACACCCTCTACTATAACAAGAAAAAGCGGCGGCAATATTAATCCCGAAAACACTCCAACACAAAACGATGTTGCTATAGCACCCCAAAGCTTATATTTCAGCATATAACCACTCCTTAACTCATTACAGATTCGGGCTTTATACAGACATAATATTCATAAGCAAAAAATCTGTTACCATTTTGTACTCTAAATTATTTTTTCTACATATAATTTTAATATAAATAATCCGGGAGAGACAAAATGCGTAAAAAACGGTTTATTATAAATGCTGCAATAACATCTTCAACCACTATGATAATGAATTTAGTCGGTGTTTCTTTTAATGTTTACATATCAAACAAGGTTGGAGCGGCTGGCGTAGGTCTATTTCAGTTAATTATGTCCGTCTATGGCTTTAGTGTGACACTCGCCTCATCCGGCATAAATCTTGCTGCAACAAGAATGGTTTCTGAGACAATAGCTCACAAAGAAAAAAACGCCGCTGATTTCATCATGAAAAAATGTTTGACATATAGTGCTTTTTTTGGTTTTTTGTCATTTTATTTATTATTTATTTTTTCTGATTATCTTGCAAGTAATGTTTTAGGTGACAGAAGGACTCTTCTTTCCTTAAAAGCACTGAGCATAAGCATGGTGCCGATAGCAATGTCATCTGCAATGAGTGGATATTTCATTGCAGTCAGACGAGTTTATAAAAGCGCCTCTGCCCAACTTTTTGAGCAATTTGTGAAAATATGCGCAAGCATTATTACTCTGGAGCTTTTCAGCAAAAAAGGAATTGAATATGCTTGTCTTTGTATGGTGCTCTGTGGAAGCATTTCGGAAATTGCATCATTTTTATATATGTATGTGCTATATCGTGTAGATAAAAAGCGTTACAAAACAAATGTTAAAGACAATAAGGCTTTATCTAAACTTTTGAAAATTGCTCTACCTGTCGCATTCAGCGCTTACCTTCGTTCTGCTTTAATAACAATTGAACACATTCTCATTCCAAAATGTTTAAAAAAATCCGGACTTGACTCTGAAAATTCGTTAAAGTGCTATGGCACTATTCACGGGATGACTCTGCCCCTTTTATTGTTTCCATCATCAATTTTAAAATCACTTTCAGGGCTGCTCGTTCCCGAACTTGCAGAATGTTCCGCACTCGGACATAAGAGACAGATTAATCACATTGCCTCACGAATGATAAAGACGGCAATGCTTTTTTCAATTTGCATAAGCGGATTGTTTTTCTCTTTTGCAGATGAAATCGGATATGTAATTTATAAAGAAAAGACAATCGGTCTTTTTTTAAGACTCTTAGCACCTCTTTGTGTTGTTATGTATGTTGATGGCATTGTTGACGGTATGTTAAAAGGTCTTAATCAGCAGGTTAATTCTATGTGGTATAACATCATAGATTCTGCAGTCAGCGTTCTATCTGTTATCTATTTCCTTCCGCGTTACGGTATAGGAGGATATATTACTGTTATATTTATAAGCGAGCTTTTGAACGCATTTTTAAGCATTAACAGACTAATCAAGATAACAGACTTCAAGGTCAATTTCTTTTCGTGGATTCTCATTCCAACAGTTTTGATTTACGCTGTCGGGACATTTATAAAAAAAACAATGATAACAGATTATAAAATATCGTCTCTTGTTTTAAAAATAATATTTTGTATAATAATCTATTTTGTGGTGTTGATTTGTTTTTCAATAATAAACTTAAGACCTCAAAGAACAACAAAAAAAATCAGCACGCAATAGCTGTCTCTTCAGACTGTTTAGCACACTGATTCCCATAAATAAAGACTAAATAATCTAATGTCACCTGCAAAAATGAATAATTGCGATTTTCTTCGAATCCTCCCACCGTTTGCAACAATTCCCCATTCTTTAGGCAAGGATGGCTTTTTTTACTATCTACATTATTCGACATCATTGCAATCATTTATTCAAATAATTCCTTTAACTCTGAATGCTCTTTAATTATTTTCTGCGTTTCTTTTATATAGTTTTCAGTTGTTTCATTTTCCATAAGCTTTTCAAAAGTCTTGGTGACATTTTCAATAAATCGCGGGTCAAATTGTTCAAATTCTATGTTTGCTGTCACAAGCGGACATAGCCATTTTCCTCTGGCATCATATGTGAGATTGCCTTCTTCGTCAATAAATAGCGGAAAAATTCTGCATGACAGCGGCCTTTTTTTCCTGTCACATGTTCCATCGCATATTGCAATCTTCACGGGATTTCCTTCAAAGAAGAAATCGCTATCGCATATTTCAAGCCAATCTTCCGTTCCGTCATACATCATTTCTTCACCGGGGAAAAGATACATTCCCGTTTCTCCATCCCCTTCACAGCAGGCGCCTTGACACAATCCTCCACAATCCACTTTAAGCGGTGTCACATTTTCTAAAAGCCTGTAAAGCTCATCATAAAACTCTTTTTTTATCATAATATTCTCCGTTGTTTTCTGTTTAACACATATTCAAAAACTCCTTGAAAACATGTTAATTTTCAAGGAGTTTTTTACTTACATAAAACAATATGCCTTTAAAAGACAATCAGTTAATTAGAATTTTCTCGGGAGCGGATTGTCAACATGAATTTTTTCAAGAACACCTACAAGTTTTGCAATCTTTGCAGGGTCAACAAACAATTCTGCACCATTTACGATAACATCATATAAGTTTTCATAAACAGCGCCTGTTGATTCTTTGAACACAGAAGCTGTGATTTCTTCTTCAAAGTCATGAACATTTAACTGTTCTCCGCAATAGATAGGATGGAATTCGCCGTCGTGAATGAATTCTTCCTGGACAGGTCTTTCTTCATTTTCTCCATCTACGATATATTTACCCCAAGCCTTTACATTTGAAACTTTTATTGCACCTCTTGTTCCAACAACCTTTATTGCATAATCTGTTAACGGATCTGCAGAGTTAATTTCAATGTCGCAGATGGGCTTACCTGGAGCTGAAAGGATAATTCTTGCAATATCGTCAGAGTCACCGCTTGTCAGAGCGCAATCAAGCTTTGAAAATTCAACCTTGATGTCATCACCAAAGCCTAAGATGTCCATTGCCTGACCAATCGGATGCGGTCCTGTGTTATAAACGCCTCCAGCAACTTTTTTCTGAAGAGTCTGCCAGTCCCATCTTCTTGATAAGCTGTTGTTTCTGAATTTAACAACCTTAGGCTCACCAATGATACCTCTTTCAATGCATTCTTTAATTTTCACAAAGTTTGGTGCGAGAAGTGACTGCTGGAAAACAGCAATAATTGCACCGTTTTCCTTAGCTGTTCTGATGAGATCTTCTGCTTCAAAACGAGTTCTTGCCATAGGTTTTTCAGTCAAAACATTAAATTTATGCGCGAGCAAATCCTTTGATATTGGATAATGCATATCAGAATATGATGCATTGACAACGATGTCAATGTCCTCTATGCCAAAAAGCTCGGTATAATCTGCAAAAGTTTTGCAGTTATATGTTTCTTCTGCAATTTTTCTTCTTTCAGGACTTTTGTCAACAACATACTTTACAACGAACTTTGTGTTGAGTTCAGATTCAAAGTATTTTCCGTGAATGTTTTTTCCGCTTCGGCCTTGACCGATAACCGCTACATTTAACTTTCTCATGGTGGACTTCCTCCTTAATTCAAGGTTTTACAACCTTATTTTCAAGAGCAGTATAACATATTGCTTAAAAAAAGTAAAGGTTAAAAAATGCAATAAAACATTGCAAAAAATGTACTCACATAAAAAAAGTGGCTGTAGCAAAATGAACTCATTTCGCTACAGCTCCTTAGCTCGTTAGTTACTATTCTGTGATAAATTTAAAACCATATTTTTCTAAGTCAACACTAACCCCGATAACAGTTCTGTCGTTAACAATTTTCGGCGCTGCTGCAAGAATGATTTCAGCACCATTAACTATTGCTTTTTCGCTGCCAATTTTAAGCTCGGTTTTAGCTCCGTCTTTTTCAATTATTATCGCACCTGTCTCGCCGTCCCACATAACAGTTGCCCCTGCAGCTTCTGCGATTGCACGAACTGGAAGATATACAATTCCGTCTTCAACTGTCGGAAGAAGGCTACCATATTTTTCAAAATCAATAATTACACCATTAATTTCAGCACCAATAATTACAGCATCCTCTTTTACTTTTGCTGTTGCATCTTCTGTTTCCTCAACAACTTCAGGTAAAATCATAATTTTTGTTGCCAAAGCCTGCTCGGGGATGCTCTTTGTGCTGATGCCATACCAAGCAAAAACTTTTGAGCCTGCTTTTAAATCTGCAGAAGTTACGATGTTTCTTGTCTTATATGGAACAAACTCCGTTGTTTCATCAAATGCGATTAAATAGTTTCCATCAGCGCTTTCAAAAGATGTTTTTCCATCAGCGTCTGAAAGCTCTTTAACTTCCATATATTTCGGAGCAATTTCATTTTCTCCCAAAACAACAATAGCTAAAGCAAATGACTGAGGTGGAAGACTTAATGTCTGAGCCGCGCTATGTGCTGCGTAAATGTTGATTTCTTCTTTTAAATCTTCAAAGCTTAACGGCATTCCGTTTGCATCAATTAAAACTGTGTCCTCATAAGAGATGTTAAGCTGCAAATCCTGACCTTCACCGGAATCTACAACTATCGCCTCAATGATGCCATCATCATTTTTTACACATTCAGTAATTTTTCCACCGATAGTTACATATGACGGCACTTCTTCAACAGGCGCTTCGCTGATGAGCATTATGCCATATTCGCCTTCTGCCTGCTCACCTATTTCATAATCAATCGTGCCGTCCAGAACGACTTCATCTGCACTTGCGGCTGTCATATGCACAGCTAAAAGTGCTCCTGCTAAAAATAAAGCTGATAATTTTCTTAATTTCATGTTCATTTCCTCCTAAAGTTCAATTTTATGTATTTTTTTACTGACACTACTATAGACGGAAACTTTTTTAGTTTTGTTCCAATAATTTTAAAAAATTTTTTTAAATCAGTTTATAATGTGATTATTTCAGGCTCTCCAATATAATTCAGATTAAATTTTTCAACAAGATGCTTCGCAGTTTCCAATGATGAGTCATCATAAGCACTTTTAATGTTATGTGCGTCGCAACCAAAAGTGACAGGACATTTTTCTCGTCCCGCTAATTCCCAGAATCTGTTATCAGGATATGTCCTTTTTTCTCTGATACCAAGAAAATTTATTTCAACGGGGATATTGTGTTCTCTGGATGCAACACAAATTTTAGTCATTTGTTCATCATAAGACTTGACATCTCCTGTATAGTTAAAAATGTCGGGATGAGCGACATAACTAAAGACACCTGTTTTTATTGCACTCACAACACAATTGACATATTCAGATAAATCTTCATAGCTGTCATTATTTTTCAAAACATATAATCCGTCATGGTTTTCTGCCTGCTGCTTGATGAAGTGTTGACCTAAGATTAAATACTCCGCACCATATCTTTTAGCAGATAACAGCATTTCATCAAAATATTTCGGATAATACTCCATTTCAAAGCCAATTTTTATATTAATTTTTTCTTTATATTTTTCTCTTAATTCTTTAAGGATAGAAAAATAATCTTCGGTTTCTGACAGACGCAATCTGTAAAATGATTCATATCCATCAGGAAAAGCAAATGGGATATGTTCTGAAAATCCCATATTCTTTATTCCGCAATCAATTGCTCTTTTAATATAGTCCTCACACATTCCATCAGCATGACCGCAAAAAAATGTATGAGTGTGATAATTATAATTCATTACAAACCTTCCCTACTGGTTGATGGCTTTTTTCTTCCATTTTCCAATGCGATAGAAAACTACAGTGAGAACAGCACCCAAAACCCATGAAAGAAGCAACGAAACCTGAATACATTCAAATCTTCCGACAGGCAGTTCGTGTGTTCTTGTTAAATAGGATATTCCATATGCTATCGGAATTCTTATGAGAACGGTTGTAATTAACGAAATCCACATTGGTGTCATTGTGTCACCTGCGCCTCGCATAATTCCTGATAAACTTTGTGTTATGGCAACAGCAAGATAACCAACTGCCAAGATTTTCATAAGATAATAGCTCATCTCCGCCGTTGCTTCAACTTCTGTGAAGGCTCCCATCAGATATTTTCCAAAAAGAAGAATTATAAAGGTTATGAATGCGGAACACAGCAAAGCAATCCATGTTCCCTGCTTAGCTCCTTTTGTCACTCTGTCATAGAGTCCGGCACCAACATTTTGCCCTGCATATGTTGTGAGAGCCATACCAAATGAAAAGTTTGGCATCATTGCAAATCCATCAACTCGCATAACTATAACATTTGATGCAATAAACTGTTCGCCAAACTGATTAGTTAATGACTGAACCAAAATCATTGCTGACGAGAAAATCGCCTGCGTAAGTCCTGAAGGAAGTCCGAGCTTAATGATTTTGCTGACATATTCCTTTTCGGGCTTTAAAAAACTCATGCCAAAATCAAAATATTCAGACATCCTCGAAAGCTTGATAAAACAAAGCAGTGATGAAACAAACTGAGCAATTATTGTAGCTAATGCAACGCCTGCAACACCCATTTTAAGTCCGGCAACAAAATATATATCAAGCACAATATTTATTACTGTTGCAACAAGGAGAAAAATCAGAGTTGAAAAAGAATCCCCCATTCCTCTGATTATTCCGCTTAAAATGTTATAATAGGCTAATCCTGCAATGCCAATAACTGAAATAATCAAATAATTTACACAGTCGTCTAAAATTGCAGGTGGCGTGTTCAGCATCTCTAGAAGAGGCCTCACAAATGGCGTTACAACAACCATAATTATAATTGATGCTATCGCAGTTACTGTGATACAATTTCCAATAGTACGAGAAAGGCTTTCCCTGTTTTTTGCTCCAAAATATTGTGCAACCATAACACCGGCACCGGTTGAGATGCCGATAAATAAAACTAAAATCAGATTCACGACGGGAAAAGCACTTCCAACTGCAGCAAGCGCATTATCTCCAACATATTTACCAACAACAATTGAGTCAACTGTGCTATAAAGCTGCTGCGCAATGTTACCAATGAGCATCGGCAGAGTAAATGAAACTATACTTTTCCACGGAGCGCCTTCCGTCATATCCTTAGGCGCAAACAAAATTTTCAAATTCACTTTAGTCATACCTCATTTTCTCAAATTTTTAACTTTATCATTATAAAATCAGCACACAAAGCAAAGGTCTGCTGATTTCGTTGAGCAAGGAACAAAAAAACATTTCATTCCATTCAAACACAATTATTTTTATTATAACATCTATACAAAAACATTTCAAGCACTATTTATCATAAATAGTATAATAATCACAAATAAATAAAAAAGTCCCAGATGGGACTTTTTTATTTATTTGTTTTTCCTTTATTAACAGATGCTTCATCTATCTTGCCGATATACATTGCTATCCATCCGATAATGACAGCAACTGATGCCATAGCAATTATCCATGGATAAATCTGCTTTGATAAGAACAAAGCTATTGCTTCACCTGTAGGTCCTCCGATTATAATTGCAACAACAAACGGAATCAAGGGAATTATTCCTGCAAAGAAGCTAATTGTCATTATAACACCGTATGTCCTTTTAAGAATATTGAATACTTTTTCTCGCATAGTTATTCCTCCTTAACCTGCTAATCCAAACAAAGGAATCCAACCCATAATAACCAGCACAGACAACAAGTAATGAATTACAATCCATATCGCGCAGTTTTTAAGGGTAGGCTTAAGCTCCGCCTCTGCAATACCCATACCAACATATACACAAGCACAGTATGGAGGCGTAACGCCATGCATAGCACCACAGATGCAAGGAAGCATAGCTGCTGCTATAAACGGATTTCCACCTGCTGCTACTATAACAGAAATAATAATTCCGCCGAAAATCTTAACCTGTGTAGATCCCGGAATAAGCATACCTAAAATTGCAGTAAATAATGGTAAAATAATAGCAAGTGCCAAAAGTGGCATATTAAGACTGCTAAGGTATGCACCGATTGCTTCTTCTACTCTGATATGAACAAACACATTACTTACAAAATATGCAAAGAGAACAAGAGCAGATGTCGGAACAACTCCCTTCATCCCTTCGCAGATTGCATTATATGTAAACCTTAAATCCATCTTCTTTATTGTTTCCTTTCCTGAAAGCAACACTCCACAGATAACTATCAACGATGGGATAAAAAGTAATATACTATCAGAGAAAGACTTTGCACCTGCACCTAATCTTGCAGCAAAGAAATCTGCATAGCTGTTTGTTATAAGGAAAGGCAGGAATACAATAATAGGTAAAAATATTGCCTTCCATCCTCTTTTAAGCGTTTTACCAAGGTGCGGAACATCTTCTTTTGCCATAGGTTCAACCTTATAATAACGGCACATAAAGTAAAGAGTAATTATACGCTGAATAACAAACCAAATAGCAATTCCCCATAAAAGCAACCAATACTGTGACATTGTGTATGTGTTAGGATAAAGCTTATCAAGATGCGCAAATGCAATAGCTATCATTCCTGCGGGGGGAATCATATTACCCATTGTACTTGTGTGTGCCTCAACATTTGCAGCAAGATGAGAAGGAAATCCCGACTTCTTCATAGCAGGAATTGTAAAAACGCCGGTTGTAGCAACATTTCCTGGCCCGCTACCTGAAAGAGAACCCATATATGTACTTCCTATAATAGCAACAAACCCTGCACCACCTCTTAATCTTCCAAAAATAGATAATATAATCGCTATACAATCATCCATTACTGAAGTTTTAGAAAGCAGCGCCGCCGATACAACAAACACAATCATAACATAGAGACTCGATTCTGTCATTGCATCCCAAATAAAGTTACCTATCTCTGCCCATGTGCCTGTAACTGCAACAAGCACAAAAAATACTGCAAGCATACATTCGTAAAGCGGTCTTTTAAATCCCACAAAGCCAACAATAGCCACTACGAACACAATAGCCAAATATAAGAATTCTATTGGCAAAATACTCACTCCCCTTTTGTTTTTTTACATTTATTTATTATACAACCTTTTCCCAAAAAAACAAGATGTATATTAGTTATAGCAATTTTACCATAAATAATACACATCTTAAATTACTTCAAATTCTTTGCCGCCTGAATTAAATCTTTTTCTACATTGTTAAGTATCTTATCCTGTTTGAAAAACACACATACCTGACGGTTGTCTTCAATTTTATTTTTTGTTTTAATTACATCAGGAATATCTTTAAAAACAATATTATTATAAAAACATCTTTCTCTGACATACGATGGCACAAATCCTGCACCTATTCCGTCATTGACTAAAACAAGAACAGATTCAATTGACTGTGCCTCTATGACAGGGTCTTCTCGTCCATATTCATACATAATATTAAACAACATATCGGAAAGATAATTACCTGAATCCGAGCTTATAAAAGGACACTCCTTAAGTATTTTTTCCATAGAATAGTTTTCATATTCTTTAGGAATTGCAAGCAAAGTCTTTTCTTTAAATAGGGGCACCTCATCAAAACATCTTGTTTCATCACTTTTAAGAGAAATAATTAAATCTGTTTCCCCTTTATATAGGCTTTCATTTAAGGCAGACACAGTGTCTTCCTTTATAACTATTTTAGTTTTATCATTTATCTCTTTAAAATTCTTTATAAGCTTTGATAATATAAAATGGGCTCGAGTTGGGCTGATTCCCACTCTTACAGTATTAGTTTTGCCCGCCTTAATAATTTCAAGGTCATCTTTTAACTTGCTGTATGTTTTTAAAATTCTTTCCCCTGCCACAACATATCTTCTTCCTGCTTCTGTAAGCTTTAATGGAATAGTTGTTCTGTCAAACAATTCAAGGCCTATTTCTTCCTCAAGGTTTCCAATATATTTAGATAGCGTTGGTTGAGATAAATTCAGATATCTTGCTGCCTTTGACACAGATCCGCACCGTGCTATCTCCATCACAAACTCAAACTGTCTTAACTTTCTCATAACCCCACCCTTTCGTTATAGCAATTTTACCATATTTAACAAATTTTTTCAAGTCTATCAAAATAAAATAACACTCGTTTTCAAAAATCAACATAAAAAAATATTTCTTTATTATCATATTGTTTATCTTTTATAATTTTGTTAAGTTAGCGACAAAAAAATTTAATAGTTATTTAAATTAAAAGCATCACAGAAAAACTGTGATGCTCATTTAATATTTTTAATTATGGAAGCTCATATTCGCCTTCTTCAAACATTTCAAATGGTGCAGAATACATTTCGATAATATCACTCTCATGTCTTTTTATCCACTTGTGAGCCGCCCTGTCTTTGGAAGCACGAATCCAACATTCACGGACAAATGGTGGTTCAAGTTTCAATGGGACAAACTTATCAGGATTTAAAATATAATCCTCAAGAGAAGCTTTTGCGCCTTCATATATGCGCACTCTTGCAACATTAGGATGAACATGAACAGCTCCCAGATTATGCACCCAATATTCTTCCGTTGTGCAATGCTTTCCGTCATCAAGCGTGACTCCATATTTTGTTTCAGCCGTATAAACAAATGGCGTAAGTTCTTTTGCTTCCTCACACAAAGCCCTGTCTCCAGAGGCAAAAATAACAGGCGTGCCATATGCACCCGCAATGAAAACATTCTGAGCATATTCACCAACACTTATTCCATTTAATCTCACCTCGAGCACCGCAGGGTCTCCTGTGTGAGTGAGATGCCCACGCTTAGTTCCTGATTTTGCATGCTGACCAACAAACGCTAATGCGTCAAAGCCAGCACTGAGACCAAATTCGTGAATTCTTGCCCAACCGCGTGAATAAAGAGCTCGTTCATCTAAAAGAGCGGTGTTTATTGCGCCGTGACCGTGACCATCAATAACAAAGCATTCTGTTGCGCCCGCATCAAAAAAACCTCTGATTGCCGCATTAACTTCCTCAGTTAAAAAAATTTTCCCCTGCTCATAGTAGCGACCTTCCTCGGAAATCCAATCTTTAAAATTAACAACACCTGCAACACCTTCAAGGTCAGTCATAATTGCTATTCTCATATTATCACGCTCCAGATTGTTTGAATTTGTATGTAGTATAACACAGAAAATTTGCAAAATCAACAATTTTTAAATATAATATAAAAAGCAAAAAATTAAGGCAATTGACTAATTTTAGTGTCACTTTTCACAGTGTTTAAATCACTTTTTTGGGAAGAAATGAGTGGTTTGGATGTCACTTAGGGCGCTTTATCTCCGTATTTGTCAGTCAATTCATTCTGTAGTGCTAGAACACTTTTCCACACTCCGTATAATTGTGTTTCAGGAGAGAGCTTTTTCAATATTCTTGTAGCCTGTAATGCTTGTGCAGCACTGCGTTGGTGCTTAACCATAAAATTAAGAACTTCCAATGCCGTTTCCACATCTCCGCTATTTACTGCATTATTGTATATTACCCATCCTTCAGCTGTATTTTTTTTAGATACTTCTCCGCTTCCTATGGATTTATACCATTCCGCCTTCGCAGTTTCCCAACCTTTTTTGGTGATGTTTTCTTCTGCTTTAGAGATAGCCTCTTTGTCCGTATAAACATTATAAGAAAACTCACCTTTTGTAACAAGCTCCTCAATAGTTGGCAACACTTCATCTGGTGTTGCATTTGCCTCAAGAATTGTGCGAACAGTCTGTGATACATTTTTATCTTTAGCTGTTTTTCTCGGCACTTGTATGTCCCTTGCAGGATTTTCACCTTTTGGAATAACACCATATTCCTTCGCCGCCGCAAGACATTCATCCCAAAACTCTGTGTTTTCGCCTGCTAAGGAATATTTTATAATGGTTCTCCCACCATCTCCGCCACTTTCCAAAGTATGTCTGATAGTGTCGCTTCCGGATTGTCTAAAAGATAGTCCAACATCATTTCTGTGTGTTCGGGCTCTTTCAGTCCCAGCACTATTCCGATTATTGCTTCCTCTTCTGCGTTTATACTCTTTAGCCAATGAATAAGGATCTTTTGAGCTTCTGTAAGTGCCATCTTCTATTTCACCACCTATTTGATTTATTTGACCATCATTATCAACAATATTTATTCTTCGTACATCGCTAAATTCACCAAGTGAAATATTCTTATAAACATAAAACCCATCTGCTGCATATACAAAATCTACAGGGTTTAGCTGTTCATCTGTAAGCCCGGCATTCTTTGCCATAATCGCCTTCGATATCATTGCATATTCTTGTTCGGGTGTTAGCCGTCCATCCGTCTTATTCAAGTTGCCGTAATTTTCTTTTTCAACTTGCCTTTTAAAAGAATGTTTGCTTTCTACTTCGTTATTTCCACCAGCTGAAGAAGGATATCCGACTGTGTCGCTTCTCTGTTGTTCAGTAGATAATCTATCATTTGTTCTCTCATATCTTGTGTTTTCAGTCCACTTAGAATACCTATTATCGCCTTTTCTTCTACTCCAAACATCACCAGACCATTTATTAAATCCTTGTCCGTCTCTGTAAGCGCCATTGTTAACTGCCTCCTTAACAAAATCTATTTCGTCTTTTTCTGTTTCTATATCTATTTTTGAAACAACAGTAAAATCAGCGATTGAATGATTTTCATATACATAAAATCCATCTGCTACATATACGAAATCTACGGGGTTTAGCTATTCATCTGTAAGCCCGGCGTTCTTGGCCATAATTGCCTTCGATAACATTGCATATTCTTGTTCAGGTGTTAGCCGACCGTCCATCTTATTCAAATTGTCGTAATTTCCTTTTTCAACTTGACTTATGAAAGAACGTTTGCTTTCTACTTCGTTATTTCCACGAGTTGAAGAAGAATATCTGACTGCGTCGCTTCTCTGTTGTCTATCAGGAAATTGAGCATCTTTTCTCTTTGTTTCTGTGTTTTCAATCCTCCCAAAATCCCTAATATTGCTTGTTTTTCCACTTTTGATGCTACTAATCCCATTATCAAAAGCTCGTCTAACTGTGTCAAAGCCATTACCTATCAGCTCCTCTACCAAATTAATTTCATCTCTATCTTTCGATGCATCATAATTATGTAAAATTTCAAAATTACCCAATGAAATATTCTTATAAACATAAAACCCATCTGCTGCATATACAAAATCTATAGGGTTTAGCTGTTCATCTGTAAGCCCGGCATTCTTTGCCATAATTGCCTTCGATAACATTGCATATTCCCGTTCAGGTGTTAGCCAACCATCCATCTTATTCAAGTTGTCGTAATATCCTTTTTCAACTTCTCTTTTGAAAGAACGTTTGCTTGTTTCATATTCCCAACGGGATATAAAAGCATCGTCTTTCTTCCAATATGCATTTATCAATTCATTAAAAACATCGCTTTTATAATGTGTTCCTGTAAGTATGTTTGCGACTAATTCCTCAATCACTTCCGCCTCATCGCCGTTAATGATTCCCAAGTAATCCTCTGCTATAAATCCAAGTATTTCTTCTTTTTCTTTTTGCGAAAGAGTATTCAATATAATATTCTTTGCCTTTTGAGTTAGTTCGCTGCCATAATCATTATGTACAAGTTCGTGGTCGTTAATCTGCTCAGGTGTAAAATAGAAGTTATCATATTGTACAACAACAATCTTGCGACCATCTTTTGTCTTAATAAATATACCCTTGGCTTTTTTTGAATTTCCGATACCGTCTTTTGTAAATGGCAGTTCTGCCATACCTGAAATAAAAATAGTTTCGTCTATACCGTTTTGGCTGTTTCGCTCAGCTATCTTATTCATTTCATCATTATAAGCTTCTTCAGATATTACCTCGCACTTATGACCATATACTATTCTTTCTCGGATATGCCCAGAAGCTCTCTGAGTTTTGCAATACTTTCTTCGCTCATTTGCGGTTTTTTGCCCCTTCTTATAGCGTCTTGTCCTGCCATCCACTCTTTGAGCTTGCTTTTGGGAACTCTTACCGTTCTTCCGCTTGCCGCTTCCATCTGATAATAAATTTCTTCTTTTGCCATAATCTTCCTCGCTTTCTAACAGATACGAAACTGTTGTTTCCTCTTCTGATAAACCTCTATCGCTCTTTTCGTTGCCCTCTATTCTGCCTGAGTCATATTTTCCTTTATCACCGCCGCGCAGATGTTCATCGCTTCTTGCGGACTCATCTTGAAGTCCTTCGCTTCCAATCTGTCCACCATCTCTATCATCATTTCTTCCGTATCCAGCATACTGCAAATTCCACAAATTTCCGTCTCGTTCAGCCCTAATTTCATTAATATCCTCATGAAAGCTCGTATCTTTTTCGCTGTGTACTCGTTCATATTCAGCACGCACCTCCTTATAACTGCCCTTGCGTAATTCTATAAAACCATCTTCTGTTGCTTCTATCAGAGCAAAGTATTTCCCGTTGGAATTTAAAATTGTTGTATCTCCCGCTTTTCTGTCTGTACTTCTCGCCCACATCAAAGCGTTTGTCTGATACTCGTTATATATCGTTCTTTTCCTCGAAGTATTTCTCTTTCTATTCCTTTTCTTACTTTCTAAAGAATAATTAATGCTGTCAATATTGTTTTCTTCTATTATATCATTTTCAGACTGATTATTCAATTCCATTTGAAAATTTTCTGCTCCGTCTGCCTCCCCACGCTCAAGCATATCATACACGGCCTGTCCGCCGTCAGCAAAGAGTATCTCATGCTCTCCAATGCTTCCGTCTCTCTCAAAGGTTAGCATAATGTCTTTAGCTAAAGCTTCAAAAGGCTTATCCCCGAATCTGCTTTTAAGCATATTCATTATTCTTTCATCGGAAAGCATCTCAGGTCTGAGCGATTTTTTGACAGTTTCTGTAAGGTTTGTTATGTCTTCGTGTGCTTCATTCACATTTTCAGCCATTATACTGCTTTCAACATCTTCTGTTACGCTCAGTGCAGTAGCAGAAACACCTTCTTGCGACGAAGTATTCATAGGTTTTTCAATCTGCTCAAACTGTTTATTTGCAATAATCATATCTGCCTGACTGTTTGCAAATATCTTTGTCTCAATCTTTCCGCCAGTATTTCTTTCTATAACAGTATTTGCATCATTTCGACTAACCACACGAAGAACTCCCCCTGTTTTCTTGTCTAAAAATGTATCACCAACCGACAATGTCTGTTCATCCTCATTAGAAAAGGCATCAGAACTGTCTTCGTTTGAAGTTCCAATGCCTTTATTAAGCCATGTTTGTTTTTTGGGGTCTAAAGTCAGCAAATCGTCAAATAGCTTAACCGCCGCATCATAGTCCGCAAACCATTCCGCTGACTCAGGATAGCGTATAAGATAGCCTATTTCCGCACAAAATTCGTCAAGTATGTTGAACTCGGTTGCGTTTTTATATGATTTTTTGACAAGTTTTGAAGACTCAATAAAAACTCTATCAAATTCCTCTTTTTTTGCCAACAAACGTATTCTCTCTACTAATTTTTTAGCTATATCCTTCTTTGTCAAATCTGTCGTCTCTGCCAACTTCCTTATTGCATAGTGAACAATTTCATGATTTGAAACGTCTTTAAGTGTCGCATCTACATTAGCATCAATAAAAATAATGTCATCAACTACGGTTGCTGCAACACTTTGTGTTGTATCATTAGAATGACTGAAATAGATATCACCTATCGTGAAAATAGTCTTTAATCCGTACTTCATATTTTCTTCAACTATAGACCGCATTTCATCCGAATAAAGCACTTCAGTAATTTCAGTAAATTTAGCTATGCTTTGAAAATTATTAACAATAAGTTCTACTTGTTTTCCTTCGTTTTCTTCATATATTCTTCTTTCGTCTTCCCCAAAACGTTCGCCATAAGTTGTGCTAGGTGTTCGTCGAAAATATATTGATAATCTTTCTCCGCTTCTTCTATTTCCATTGTGTCTATCATATCCCCAAAGCCCCAGTCCTTCTGCTTTTTGTCCTTCATCACCAACAACCTCCCCTGCATTTGTCTCTGTGTTTATTGTACTACTTCCATTTTGTCTTGTCAATGCATCAGTAAGTATTTTGTCAATTCCACCTAGCCAGCTCTTTACAAGCGTATCATCCTTTCCGTTAAACACCTCATGAAACTGACCGTTTATAAGCTTAATATTCTCTATAGTTGGGTTTAAAAGGTCAACATTTTGCAGAGTCGTATAGAAATCATTATCCAACAAACCAAGTCCTTCAGCTTTTCTTTTGAGGTTTGAAACAAGAATACTATAATTTTGTGCCGTTTCAGGAGCGATGGCTTTAGAGATTTCAATTCGTTCATACTCCTTATTCGTAACAAGCGCATCTGCCTGACTGTTTGTAAATATCTTTGTCTCAACATCTGCTCCTGACTCTCTTTGTATGACAGTATTTCTGGCATCACGACTAACCACACGAAGCATATTCCCTGTTTTAGTGTTCCTAAATACATCGCCTACAGAAACAAAACTATCTCTCTCCTTCACATCGGTAGTTTTAACAGTATTAGCAACGTTTGATTCGTTTACTACATCCTTATGTTTTTCTTGCTCTACTTGTTCCGCAAACGATTCTGCAACATGCTCAAGGTATTTCTGAACTGTTTCTATTTCTTCTTCTGTGGAGTTAAGGTTCAACATTGGAACTTTTTGTTCCTCATTTGCTATAATGGTATTAACTCCGCGAGATATCTTGTTAATATCCTCTACAGCTTTGCTTTTAGTTCCCCTATTAATAGGGTAGACTTCAACCACTCATCTGCACCACAAACGGTTTGCTTGGTGGGAAGTCCTTGCGTGGAAGTTGTGAGCCAAATTAAAATTTGGACAACTCTCCAAAAAAAGAAACCGCCCTGCTGGAACAGGACGATTTCAAAAAAGTTGATATGCTAAAAGCACACCCATTAACAGTTGTATTTTAGCATATGCTACTATGCTCTTTGAAGCAGGTATCCCTCCGGAAGAAATGCAAATTCTTCTAAGACATGCTCAACTCTCAACCACAATGGACATCTACACGGATATCAGAGAGAAGAAACAAAGAGAAGTCTTTGAAAAAGTGTATGCAGTAGATATAACATAATTTACTACACATTTTTTACACATTTTTAAGGGTTATTTGAGTATATTTTGAGATATTTTAAGACACTCTCAAAAACAAAGAAAAACCGCATAAACACTACCTTCTGTAGCATTTATACGGTTAATCTCCTTGGCGGAGAGAGAGGGATTCGAACCCTCGGAGCGCTATTAACGCTCACACGATTTCCAATCGTGCGCCTTAGGCCAGCTCAGCCATCTCTCCATAAATTTTCATATAAAATTCCCCACTCATCTATTTTATCACATCAAAATAATAATTTCAACTAAAATTTACAACTTTTTTTGTTTTTTTATTTTTAAATATTACAAAGCAAAAAAACATCCCTTCAAATTCCTGAAGGGATGCAATAAAATTAATCAAGATAATCTTTAAGTTTTTTGCTTCTGCTCGGATGTCTCAATTTTCTTAATGCTTTAGCTTCTATCTGTCTGATTCTTTCTCGGGTCACATTAAACTCCTTGCCAACCTCTTCAAGAGTTCTCTGTCTTCCGTCGTCCAATCCAAAACGCAGTCTTAAAACCATAGCTTCACGGGGCGTCAAAGTGTTCAAAACTTCACCAAGCTGCTCTTTTAAAAGCATAAATGATGCAGCCTCAGAAGGAGCAGGAGCGTCTTCATCGGGAATAAAGTCTCCAAGATGGCTGTCCTCTTCTTCGCCAATCGGGGTTTCAAGTGATATTGGTTCCTGTGCGATTTTCATGATTTCACGCACTTTTTCAATTGACATATTAAGTTCTTTTGCAATTTCGTTTGGATGAGGGTCTCTGCCAAGCTCCTGAACAAGCTGTCTTGAGACTCTTATTAGTTTATTGATGGTCTCAACCATATGAACAGGAATTCTGATTGTTCTCGCCTGGTCTGCTATAGCTCTTGTTATCGCCTGTCTAATCCACCATGTTGCATAAGTGCTGAATTTATATCCTTTTTTATAGTCAAACTTTTCAACAGCTTTAATCAGTCCTAAATTTCCCTCTTGGATGAGGTCTAAAAAGAGCATTCCCCTGCCCACATATCTTTTTGCAATCGAAACAACAAGTCTGAGGTTCGCTTCGGAAAGTCGTTTTCTTGCCATTGCATTGCCTTCACTCATTAGTTTAGCAAGCCTTAACTCTTCTTCAGGGTCTAAAAGCGTGACTTTTCCAATTTCTTTAAGATACATTTTGACATGGTCATCGATTGAAATGCCTTTAAGATTGGAAACCTCCAAAGCTTCATCGCTTAAATCTATGTCTTCATCTTTAGTCAGGTCGCCAATCTCTTCTTCGATTTTTTCCATTTCCTTATCAAGGTCGGCAACAACCTCAACACCTTCTTTCTCAAGGTGTTCATAGACAAGCTCAATCTGCTCTGTATCAAGTTCAAACTCAGAAAGTGCATCCATAATTTCCTTATATGTCAAAATGCCGTGATGCTTTCCTTTCACACAAAGGTCTGCCAACACATTCTGTTTTCTTTCTTCAACATCATTCTGTTCAACTGATGGTTCAGGCAGAGCTTCTTCCTGAATCTCATCGACTATCTCTGTCTTAACGGCTTTTTTCTTTGGCTTTTTTTCAATTATTTCTACAACCCCATCATTATCAAAGATTTCTTCCTCAACTTTTGCCTTTGATTTGGTTTTCTTTTTTTCTGTCTTTTCGATATCAGTTTTCTGTTCGTTAGACATTAATTGTTTCCCCCACTTTTAATAATTTTATTAATTTCATCAACGCGACCCGCCTTTGCCAGCTCTCTTATGTAAGCCGTTTGCTTTTCGGCTTTTAGTTTTTTAATGATATCTTCAGCTGTTTTGAGTCCGTCTGCCGTAAAGTTTTTAAATAGCAGTGCAGATGCATAGTTTTTTATGCTCTCATCAAGAGTTACCAAAAACTCGGAAGCAGATGCATCAGGGTTTTCCGTCTTAAAGCTGAGCATAAATTTAAAAAGCTGTCTGTGTATGGCACCGAAAAACAAAGTTTCTTCCGCATTCTCTTTAGCGTAATTAAATGCTTTATTATCAAAAAACATAACATTTAATAACATTCTTTCAGTCTTATATGTGCTGAAATTTTGCTTTTCTCCAATATCTGACACTATTTTAACTTCTTCTTCGACACTATTAATTATTCGTTCTTTTTTTTCGTTTTCCTTCTTTGTTTTGCTAAAAATTAATTTATTTATTTCTGAATTGATAGATTTTTCTGAAATGTCAGTTTCGCTTGAAATGCGTTTCACATATACTTCTCGTTCAATTGTGTTTTCAACATTTGACAAAATCACTGCAGTTTCGTTAACAAAGTTGATTTTCTCATCGACATTTGTCAGGTCATAATTTTTCCTGATATTCATAATTTTAAACTCAATCGGAGACACCGCATTTTTCAGACGCTTATTAAACGCCTCCGTTCCCATTTTAAGAATATATTCATCAGGGTCCTTTGCACCTGTAAAAGAAACAACCTTTACATTGTTTCCCGAATTCATTAAAATATCAATCGCCTTAAGCGCTGCCTTCTGACCTGCTTCATCGTTATCATAGCAGACATAAACAATTTTTGCATATCTTTTTAAAAGGCCTGCCTGTTCTTCTGTAAATGCTGTTCCCAGTCCTGCAACAGCATTAGGAACCCCTCTCTGATAGAGTGAAACAACATCCATATTACCTTCAACTAAAACAACACCATCTGTTTTACTGTGTGCTTTTGCAATGTTTAAACCAAACAAATTTCTGCTTTTATGGAAAACGGGAGTTTCAGGGGAGTTCATATATTTTGCGGGGTCGTCACCTAAGGCTCGTCCACTGAACGCAACAACATTTCCTCTTACATCAATTATGGGGAACATCAGCCTGTTTCTGAATTTGTCATAGACTCTTCCATTTTCATTTTTTGCAATCAAGCCTGCCGCCAAAATCTCATCCTGAGAAAAGCCTTTTTCTTTAAGGAAATTTAAAATATCATCCCACGAATCCTTTGCATAACCGATGGCAAACTTCACCAAAGAGTTTTTATTAAGCGCTCTTTTAACAACATATTCCTGCGCTGTTTTAGCATCCTTTTCAAAAAGGTTGTCAAAAAATTTTTTCGCTGCAATTTTGTTAATTTCAAGAATTCTTTGCTTTAAGCTTCTTTTTTCTTCGTTTTCAGTGTATGACGATTTTTCTTCCTCAAGAGTCACACCTGCACGCTGCGCAAGAAACTTCAATGCATCAACAAAATCAAGATTTTCAATTTTCATGACAAAATCAAAGATGTTTCCACTTGTTCCGCAACCAAAACAATAAAAAAGCTGTTTGTCCTCGCTGACATGAAACGATGGAGTTTTCTCTCTGTGAAACGGACATAAGCCAACATAACTCGTGCCTGCTCTTTTCAGATGAACATATGATGAAACTACATCCACGAGATTGTTTCTTGATGCTGTTTCGCTTATTGAATTTTGAGTGTATCGTGGCATAATTTCACCTCAAATCTGTTTACATATATTTTTTCGTCAAAAAACACTAATATCCTTTTTAAAGCTTTAATATTTTCAAATAATTTATATTATCAGCCATATTAAAACAAATTATTCACTTATTTTATGCTCCAGCTTCTCGGAATAAAGAATTCATTAAATTTTTCAATCGCAAAATTATCTGTCATTCCCGCTATATAATCGCAAATAACCTGCTCTTTATCTGTTGTCACGAGCATTTTTCGGCTGTTATCAGGAAGCTTTTCAGGAAATTTGTGAAAAAGTTCAAAAAGAGAGGTTAAAATTCCCTTTGCTTTTTCATCTTCCAGTTGAGCGGCTGTGTTTGCATATACATTTTCAAACATAAAATCTCTTAATTTCTGCATGGCATCAGCTATTTCATCAGACATCTTTATATCAGGCTTGTCCTTACTGTTTGCTATGACATCACAAATCAGATTCTGTATCCTTTCTCCGTGTGAATATCCGAGAATTTCCAAAAGATGTCTGGGAACATCGTCCCTTGAAATAACTCCACCCCTGACGGCATCATCTATGTCATGATTTATGTATGCAATTCTGTCAGCAAGCTTGATTATTTTTCCTTCTAATGTTTCCGCTTCATCATCACCGGCGTGGTTTTTTATTCCGTCACGCACCTCATATGTGAGATTTAATCCTGTTCCACCCTCTAAAACATCAACAACTCTAAGGCTCTGCTCGAAGTGTCTGAAGCCTTTTTTACAAATCGAATTTAATAGCTTTTCTCCTGAGTGACCAAATGGTGTGTGGCCAAGATCGTGACCTAAAGCAATAGCCTCCGTTAAATCTTCATTTAAATTAAGTGCGCGGGCAATTGTTCTTGCAATCTGGGAAACTTCTAAAGTGTGCGTCAGTCTTGTTCTGTAGTGGTCTCCTTCGGGCGAAAGGAAAACCTGAGTTTTATGCATCAATCGTCTGAATGATTTTGCGTGAATAATTCTGTCTCTGTCTCGTTGATAAACTGTTCTCACGGGACATTCTTCAATTGTTTTGAGCCTTCCTTTTGTTTCTTTTGATAGTTTGGCATATTGAGACAATTTACTGACTTCATCAAGTTCATATTGCTGACGCAAATTCATAATATCACACACCCTTATAACAAAAATTACTGTTTCTTATTTCTGCCTGCGAGTTTATCTCTTTCCGATTTTGTGAGAATTTTCTTTCTTAAACGAATGCTTTCAGGAGTCACTTCGACAAGCTCATCGTCGGCTATAAACTCAAGACACTGTTCCAGACTTAAATTTAAAGGCGGAGTCAGCTTGATTGTGTCATCACTTCCCGATGCACGCATATTTGTAACATGCTTCTTCTTGCAGACATTAACTGTGATGTCCTCATCTTTAGCATTTTCTCCGACAATCATTCCTTCATAGACATTAAAGCCGGGACCTATAAACAGCCTTCCCCTTTCCTGGGCGTTAGCAAGACCATAAGTCACGCTTTCCCCTGTTTCCCACGCAATCATAGAACCACGCTCACGGCTTTCAAAATCTCCCCTGTATTCACCGAATCCGTCTAAAACAGTGTTCATAACGCCATTCCCTTTTGTGTCCGTTAAAAATTCACTCCTATAACCAATCAAACCTCTTGACGGAATCAGAAAACTAATTCTCATATAGCCCGTGTCATTTGGCTGCATATTAGTCATTTCGGCTTTTCTTGAACCCAGCTTTTCAATCACGGCTCCCGAAAATTCTTCAGGAACATCTATGATTAATTCCTCTATCGGCTCAAAAATCTTTCCATCTATCTTTTTTAAAATAACTTCAGGACGCGAAACCTGAAATTCATAGCCTTGTCTTCTCATCGTCTCAATCAGAATCGAAAGATGAAGCTCTCCTCTTCCCGAAACCTTAAAACAATCAGCACTGTCGGTTTCTTCAACCTTCAAACTAACATTTGTTTCAAGCTCTTTAAACAATCGTTCGCGAAGGTGTCTGCTCGTCACAAAGTCACCCTCTTGTCCTGCAAACGGGCTGTTGTTAACCATGAAATTCATCGAAATAGTCGGCTCATCAACTTCAATAACGGGAAGTGGCTCAATTTTCTGTGTGTCACAAAGAGTTTCGCCGATATTAACATCACCTAAGCCTGAAACACAGATTATGTCACCTGCTGAGGCTTTCTGCGTTTCAATTCTTTTCAGACCATCAAAAGTGTAAACCCTGCCAACCTTAACATTTTTCACTTCGCCATCAGCACGGCAAAGCGAAACATTCTGTCCATAATTAAGCTCGCCACGGTCAATTTTTCCGACTGCAATTCTTCCGACATATTCATCATAATCAATGTTTGAAATGAGCATTCGAAACGGCTCTTTCGCTTCACCCAAAGGAGCAGGAACATGTTTTATTATTGTGTCAAAAATCGCTGTCATATTCGGCTCTAATTCTTGCTCACTATAGCCTGACAGACCTTGTTTTGCTGATGCATAGACAACAGGAAAATATGCTTGCTCATCCGTTGCACCAAGCTCAATGAATAAATCAAGGACTTCATCAATAACAGCCTCGCATCTTGCCTGAGGTCTGTCCACTTTGTTGACAACAACTATCGGTTTAAGGTCATATTCAAGCGCTTTTTTAAGAACAAATCTTGTCTGCGGCATTGCGCCTTCAAATGCGTCAACAACAAGCAAAACGCCTTCAACCATACCAAGAACACGCTCAACCTCTCCACCAAAATCTGCATGCCCTGGAGTGTCAACTATATTAATTTTCACACCATTATATAAAACTGCAGTATTTTTTGATAAAATTGTTATACCGCGTTCTTTTTCCAAATCATTTGAATCCATAACTCTGTCAGGGGCTTGTTCGTTTTCACGATATATACCGCTGTTTTTAAGCAAACCATCAACAAGCGTTGTCTTGCCGTGGTCAACATGAGCGATAATTGCAATGTTTCTTATGTTTTCTGCCATTTAAACCATCTTTTCCTTCCAATTATGTATAAAATTCATTAAATATATATTTTACCACAAATTTTGCAAACAGTCAAATTTTAACTCACTTAAAAATTTTTTTAGCATAACATACAAGTTCATTAATTGCATTTTTATCTGTAAAATCTCCGTCTGCATCACAAAGTTCAATCAAAAGCTTTTCCATTTCCGTTGGATTTTCTTTTGACGACATCAGCTTTTTAAGCGCTTTTATTGCAGTTTTATGAGGTAAAGAAAGCTCGTCTAAAACCATCTTCCCTAAAAAATTAAAAACCTTAATTTTTTCAAGCATATGAGGACTGAAGTTTTTCTCAATCACAAGCTTGTCATAATAATCACGGCAATCAAGCGGGGTTATGCCTGTTGAAAAAACAATTAGTTTTTTCCCGCAAAGCTTATCAAAATTTTTTGTTATCAGACTGGCTCCGCTGATGACTTCAGCATAAAGACCTCCGCCGTAAATGATTGTTTCATAGTCTTTTAAATCATCTGCTTTAACCCTTTTAGCATCTTTAACCTCGCAATTTAATTCCTCTCCAATCCACTCGGCATATTGCTTGGTTGAACCATATTTTGATTTATAAATCACAATTGTTTTCATTTTAATCTCCTCAAAAATTTTTAATGATATTAATATTTTATTTGTTTTTAAGACTAAAAATTACAAAACATATCATACCACCATATGTCGATTTCGTCAATAAAATTTAAATTATCAAAAACAAAAAAAGATGCGACATCCTCTAAAGAATGCCGCATCTTTTTTTAAAACTATCTGTTGTTGTCTTTTTTGTTACCAAGATTATTCTGGTTTTGTTTATTCTGCTGATTATTGTTGTTCTGCTGATTATTCTGCTGATTGTTCTGGTTGTTGTTTTTTTGATTGTTGTTTGACATTTATAGTCCTCCCAATATTGGATATTTATCATGTTTCTTTTGAAACACATAAATATTTTTACCGCGGAGCAAAAAATTATTCAAAAAAATCATTTTATATTTTTTGGCGAATAACCATATTCCCTCTTGAATGCAGTAGTGAAAGCCGAAGGTGAAAGATATCCACATTCCTCGCTGACTTCTCTGACGCTCATTCCCTTTTTCAGACACGAAAGAGCCGTTGATAATCTGCAGGAGCGAATATAATTCATTGGGGTTACGCCCATTGTTCTTTTAAAAGTTCTTATAAAATGATGTTCATTGACATTCAGAAATTCTGCTAAAGCTTTAACATTAAAATCGTTTGGTGATTTGTGAATTAATTTGACAGCCTTAGAAACAAAATCATTTTTGGCAAGAGGAATTCCATGTGTCTTTTTAATATAATCAAAAAGGCCTTCAAGAAGAAAATATGCAGTTTCTTTATATTTATCTTTTTTATCGACAATAAGATTTAAACTATTGATTATATTTGTGAGAAATGAGTCAGTCACCTTGATTTCAATAAACGCCTTGTCGTCAATCACATAAGGACTCATAAAGTCAAAATATGTGTGGTCAAAATTTTTTGATTCAATGGTTTTCAAGTCACTGCACTGCGGAAAAAGATATAAATAGCCTGCTTTTAGCTCATATTCTTTTGAAGCACTATGCACTTTGGCATATCCATCATTAACATAATATAGCCTGTTTACAATTCTGTTTTTGTCAAGCTCCCACGCTCCGTTGACAACTGCACGGTCAAAAACAAATAGGCTCACATATCTCTCCACACTAACACCACCAAATCAATTTCTAAAAGATTTTTGCATATTTTCAGCATTTACAAAATTGATATTCAATTATATAATTAATTATATAAAATAGTATTTGCAAAGTCAATGAAAATGATTTTCAAATACATTAATATTTTATAAAAAGGATATAATAAACAAATAATATAAAACAAGGAGGAAAAATAATGGCAGAAAAAAGATATGTTGGAGATTATCCGGTAATCGGAATTCGTCCTATTATTGACGGACGAAGAGGTCCTATGAAGCTTCGTGAAAGTCTTGAAGGTCAGACAATGGAGCTCGCATTGGCTGCTAAAAAACTTTTTGAAGAAAATCTTTTCTATTCAAATGGTGACCCTGTTAAAGTTGTTTTACCTGACACAAGCATTGGTCGTGTCCCTGAAGCAGCAGCTTGCGCTGATAAATTTAAAAAGGAAGGCGTTTCCATCACCCTTTCTGTAACACCGTGTTGGTGCTATGGTTCAGAGACAATGGACATGGATCCCACAACAATCAAAGGTGTTTGGGGATTTAACGGAACAGAGCGCCCCGGAGCTGTTTATTTAGCAGCAGTTTTAGCATCTCATGCGCAAAAAGGCTTACCTGCTTTCGGCATTTACGGTCATGAGGTTCAGGACCGCGATCAGGTTTCAATCATTCCTGAGGATGTCAAAGAAAAATTATTGAGATTTGGACGCGCCGCTGTTGCAGTTGCAACAATGAGAGGTAAATCATATCTTCAGATTGGTTCTCAGTGCATGGGAATCGGTGGTTCAATCATGGACCAGGATTTCATGGAATCATATTTTGGCATGAGAGTTGAATCAGTTGATGAGGTTGAAATCCTTCGCCGAATGGAAGAAGGAATTTATAATGAGGAAGAATATCAGAAGGCTTTGGCATGGACAAAAGAACATTGCAAAATGGGCCGCGAT
Source organism: Clostridia bacterium (assembly GCA_045576235.1). Classification (GTDB taxonomy): domain Bacteria; phylum Bacillota; class Clostridia; order UBA1381; family UBA9506; genus SIG437. The sequence continues at coordinate 13,386 of JAZNGA010000033.1, read as the reverse complement.
GACAATCCTGATGAATATAAATTCAGCGATGAACAAAAGGAAAAACAGTGGGAATTCACTGTTAAAATGTATTGTATCATCAAAGACCTTATGGCAGGAAACAAAAATCTTCCTGATGCTTTTGAGGAAGAAAAAGTTGGTCACAACGCTATTGTAGGTGGCTTCCAGGGACAGAGACAGTGGACAGACCACTGGCCGAACTGTGACTATCCTGAAGCACTTTTAAGCTCAACATTTGACTACGAAGGCGCTCGCGAGCCATATACACTTGCAACAGAAAATGATATTTTAAACGGTCTTGGAATGCTCTTTATGCGTCTGCTCACACACCGCGCACAGATTTTTGCTGATGTCAGAACCTATTGGTCACCTGAAGCAACAAAGCGTGTTACTGGCTATGATTTAGAAGGCAAAGCTAAAGAAAACGGCGGTATTATTCATCTTCTCAACTCTGGTGCTGCTTGTTTGGATGCTTGTGGTGAATGTAAAGACGAAAACGGAAACGCTATCATGAAAAGATGGTGGGAAGTTACTGATGAAGACATTAAGAAGATGACAGATGCAACTGTTTGGTGCGAAGCAGGCTTTGATAATTTCCGTGGTGGTGGTTTCTCAAGTCACTTTACAACCCGTGCCGAGATGCCTGTTACAATGATAAGACTTAACTTAGTTAAAGGTCTTGGTCCTGTTCTTCAGATTGCAGAAGGCTGGACAGTTCACCTTCCTGATGAAGTTTCTGACACACTTATGGAAAGAACTAATCCGACATGGCCTTGCACATGGTTCACTCCAAGATGCACAGGCGAAGGTGCTTTCAAGACAGCTTATGATGTTATGAATAACTGGGGTGCTAACCACGGTGCTATCAGCTATGGCCACATAGGCGCTGACCTTATCACAATGTGTTCAATGCTCAGAATTCCTGTATGTATGCATAATGTTCCTGAAGAACAAATCTTCAGACCTGCTGCATGGAATGCATTTGGCATGGACAAAGAAGGCGCTGACTACAGAGCTTGCGCAGCTTACGGTCCACAGTTTGGTAAATAATTTTGCTAAAAAAGGCTATAGTAATATTTTGCTATAGCCTTTGCTTTACTTATATTTGGAGGCTTATTTTATGCATAAATTAAAAACTGAAATGCATTGTCACACCTTAGAGTCAAGCGTTAAATGCGGCAAAGTGTCGGCAAAAGACATCGTTGATGCATATGTTGAAGCAGGATATAAAACTTTAGTCATAACCGACCATTTTGGTTCGCGACACAAGGGCGAAAATGGAATTGAAGACGACATCAAAAAATTACTTAAGGGCTACTATGCAGCAAAAGAAGCTGCAAACGGAAGAATAAATATAATTTTTGGCGTTGAATTAAATTTTGCAGAAAACAAAAATGATTACCTTGTTTATGGCATAACCGAAGAATTTCTTAATAAAAACACCAACATATATGATATCGGAATTAAAGAGTTTTCGGAAATTGCTCACGAAAACGGTCTTTTAATCTATCAGGCTCATCCTTTCCGCAATCGCATGACAATCACATCGCCGGATTTTCTTGATGGAATTGAGATTTTCAACGCTCACCCAAGGCATGATTCAAGAAACTCCTTTGCTAAATCGTGGGCAGAGACTTACAATTTGCGTGCTATCGGTGGCTCTGATGCACATCAGGTGCCTGACCTTGCAAGAGGAGGCATACTTACATCATATGAAATCAAAACTTCAGAAGACCTTTTGAATGTTTTAAGAGAAAATGATTATAAAATAATAACTTTATAAATGTTTAATATTAAAATATAATAGCCAGTTTTGCTAATAAAAAAGCGGAATGTTCAAAAGAACATTCCGCTTTTTTTATTAAAGCTTAATTATTTAATCATGCTTGCAACTTCGTTAGCAAAGTCGTCTTCTCTCTTTTCAAGACCTTCGCCTTTTTCAAATCTTGCAAACTTAACAATCTCAATGCCTGTGCCGATAGCCTGAGCAATCTCTTTTGTGAGCTGTGCTACAGTCTTGTCGCCATCCTTAATGAAAGGCTGCTCAACTAAGCAAACTTCTTTGTAATACTTAGCAATTCTGCCGTTAACCATTTTTTCAGCAATGTTAGCAGGTTTGCCTTCATTGATAGCCTGAGCCATAAGAATTTCCTTTTCCTTTTCAACTGTTTCAGCAGGAACTGAATCTTTATCAAGGAATGAAGGGTTGGCTGCTGCAATCTGCATAGCAATGTCATTTGCATATTCTTTAAACGCGCTATCTGCTGCTTTAGCTTCATCTTCTAACTTGAAGTCAACTAAAACACCAATTCTGCCGCCACCGTGGATATATGCGTTAACAACACCTTCAAATCTTTCAAATCTACGGATGTTCATGTTTTCGCCGATTGTTGCGATCTTATCTGTTAACATATCGCCGATTGTCTTTGTTTCATCCTTGAAGAATTTCTGGTCTAAGAGACAAGCGTCACAGCCTTCCTCTTTAACACAGCAAGGATTTTTTGCAGCAATGTGAGCTGCAACATCAGAAACGAATGTTCTGAAGTCTTCGTTTTTAGCAACAAAGTCTGTTTCTGAGTTCACTTCTAAAAGAACACCGATTTTACCGTCTTCGCTGATAAATGATTCAACAACACCTTCTGCTGCAATTCTGCCAGATTTTTTAGCTGCTGCAGCAAGGCCTTTTTCTCTTAATATTTCTATAGCTTTTTCCATATCGCCGTCGCATTCTGTGAGTGCTTTTTTGCAATCCATCATGCCGCAACCTGTACGCTCTCTTAATGTTTTAACATCAGCTGCTGTAAATGCCATTCTCTCTACCTCCTAAATTATTCATTGTCAGCTGCTTCTTCAGCTGCTTCTTCATCTGCGCCGTCAACTTCTAAAGCAGGAACAGCGTCTGTTCCCTGTCTGCCTTCGATGATTGCGTTTGCGATTGTGCCGGCAATAAGTTTTACTGCGCGGATTGCATCGTCGTTACCCGGAATTACATAATCAACTTCTTCAGGGTCACAGTTTGTGTCAACGATAGCTACAACCGGGATACCAAGCTTTTTAGCTTCTGCGATTGCAATCTTTTCTTTTCTCGGGTCAACAACGAAGAGAGCCTTAGGAAGCTTAGTCATATCTTTGATTCCGCCTAAGAACTTTTCAAGCTTTTCTCTTTCGTTCATCAAGTTAAGAACTTCTTTTTTAGGAAGGAGCTCAAATGTTCCGTCTTCTTCCATTTTTGCAAGCTGTTCAAGTCTTTCGATTCTCTTTTTGATTGTTTTGAAGTTAGTGAGCATGCCACCGAGCCATCTTGCATTAACCCAATACATTCCTACTCTCTGAGCTTCTTCTTTGATTGAGTCCTGAGCCTGCTTCTTTGTTCCTACGAAAAGAACTTCACCGCCATCCTGAGCGATGTCACGAATGAATGCATAAGCCTCCTCAACCTTTTTTACAGTTTTCTGGAGATCGATGATGTAGATACCATTTCTCTCCGTGAAGATGTATTCCGCCATTTTAGGATTCCATCTTCTTGTCTGATGTCCGAAATGAACACCAGCCTCAAGCAATTGTTTCATTGAAATTACTGACATAAAAGTCACCTCCGGTTAAATTTATACCCTCCGCGTCGGTCACATTTTAAGGGAACCGCTATTGCGGCACCGCCCATTAAAATCACGACGCGTGCGTATTTGCCTGAATGATTATATCACATAAAAACATAAAATGCAAGCTTTTTTTAATTTTTTCTTTAAACATTATTATATTACATTATATCCCTGATCTTCTATTGTTTTTTTAAGACGAGCATCATCAATATTTGCATTAAGCGTCACTTCAGCCGTTCCTGTTTCATGGCTTACTTTCGCCTCAGAAACTTCGACAAGCGACTCAAGCGCTTTTTTAACTCTTCCTTCACAGTGAGGACACATCATACCTTCAATTTTAATTGTTTTTTTCATAAATTTTTTCTCCTTGCTTTCTTTATCTTTTCTTATGCTTACGAAATTCAGTCTTAACGCATTTAACACAACGCAAAAACTTGAAAGACTCATCGCAGCTGCTCCGAACATCGGACTAAGCTTCAAACCGAAAACATTTATCCACACACCCGCCGCAAGCGGTATGCCGATAATATTATAAATAAATGCCCAAAAAAGATTTTCATATATATTTTTAAGCATAGCCCGTCCCAGTCTGACGGCCGCAGGCACATCTGACAATCTGCTTTTAATAAGAACAACATCAGCAGCATCAATCGCGACATCTGTTCCTGCTCCAATAGCCATCCCAACATCTGCCAAAGTCAGCGCAGGTGCATCATTAATTCCGTCTCCAACCATCAAAACTTTACCCTTTGATTTAAGACTTCTTATTGTTTTTTCTTTATCTGATGGTGTTGCCGCTGCAACCACTCTGTCAACACCAACTTTTTTCCCTATTGCATTTGCTGTTCTTTCATTATCGCCCGTAAGCATAACAACATTTATTCCCATTTTTTTAAGTTCGCAAATGGCTGATGCGCTGTCATCTTTAATCACATCACTTACAGCAATCAAACCTAAAACTATTTCATCTTCAGCAAAAAACAGCGGCGTTTTTCCCATATTTGACAGTCTTTCAGCTACACTGATTAAATCATCAGGTATGTTTGCGAAACTTTTTATAAACTTCAGGTTTCCGCCATAAAGCATTTTTCCATTAGCAGATGCCTTGAGTCCACTTCCGCTCACCGCCTCAAAATTGCACACTTCAAAACTTTCCAAATTCATTTCTTCCGCTTTTTTGATGATTGCTTTAGAAAGAGGATGCTCGCTTTTTTGTTCTATGGAAAAAGCGTTTTCCATGAGTTCTTTTTCTGTTAGCTCACCACATGGGATAATATCGGTGACTTCAGGTTCACCTTTAGTTATTGTTCCTGTTTTATCAAGAACTGCAAATTTTATTTTACCTATAGTTTCTGAAGCCTCGGCCGTCTTAAAAAGAATACCGTTTTTCGCTCCCAAACCGTTACCCACCATAATTGCAACGGGGGTTGCAAGCCCCAAAGCACATGGACAGCTGATGACTAAAACTGAAATCGCACGCGCAAGGGAGAAACCAACACTCTCTCCTGTTAAAAGCCATACGACAAGTGTTATTACTGCTATTAATAAAACGACGGGGACAAACACAGCAGAAACTTTATCTGCGACCTTTGATATCGGGGCTTTAGAAGCCGTGGCATCATTAACCATTTTGATAATCTGTGAGAGAGTTGTTCCTTCTCCGACATTTAAAGCCTCACACCTGACAAAGCCTGACTTGTTTATCGTTCCTGCATAAACAAAATCGCCTTTGGTTTTATCGACAGGAACACTCTCTCCCGTGAGCATAGATTCATCTACCGCAGTTTGACCATCTGTCACGACACCATCAACGGGAATATTTTCACCGGGTCTCACAATAAACACATCACCAATCCTGACATCATCAACAGAAACTATTATTTCTTTCCCGTCGCGTATGATGTTTGCAGTCTTGGGAGCAAGCTCAACAAGAGCTTTTATCGCATTAGTTGTTTTGCCTTTAGAATAGGCTTCCAATGTTTTTCCAACTGTAATTAAAACAACAATCATTGCAGCAGACTCAAAATAGAAATCATGCATATAGCTCATCACGAGTCTAAAATCACCTTTTATCTGTGCATCAGTCATTGCAAACAAGACATAAAGACTATAAATAAAGGAAACGCCTGAGCCTAGTGCAACTAAAGTGTCCATATTGGGCGATTTTCTTAAGACAGCATGAACACCATTTATGAAAAATTTGCCGTTTATAATTAAGATTATTCCTGAAAGCAAAAGCTGCAAAATTCCAACAGCTATGTGATTTCCTTCAAAAAAAGCAGGAAGCGGCCACCCTGCCATGCTATGCCCCATTGAAATATACATTAAAACAACAAGAAAAGCACCGGATGAAAAGAGCCTTAACAAAAGCGGTTTTATTTCATCATTATCTTTTTTTCTCTCATTTTTTTCAGCTCCTGTGACACTTGCATCATAACCTGCTTTTTGCACTGCGGCAATAATTTCATTTTCAGATGCATCCCCTTCAACAATCATTGAATTTGTTAAAAGGTTAACTGTGCACGAGGTAACATTATCTAAAGAAGACACCGCTTTTTCTACTGCGCCTGAACACGCAGCACAGCTCATCCCGGTCACATCAAATTTTTTCATTTAATCACCTCTTTTTTAAGCTATAAATAAAAAGTCTTTTCGGCAAAAGAAAAGACTTTTTATTTAATTAATTACAGATATTAAATATTAAGCATTTCCTTAGCCTGACTTATTGTTGTCGATGTTATTTTGTCTCCACTGATGATTCTTGCAATCTCATTAATTTTTCCATCATTGTCAAGTCTTTCAACATATGCATTGGTTTTCTCATCAGCAGATTTTTTTTCAATTTTGAAATGTGTGTCTGCTTTTGAAGCAATCTGCGCTAAGTGAGTCACACAGAAAATCTGTTTATTTTTTGAGAGTTCTTTAATTTTTTCGCCTATTTTCTGAGCTGCAACACCGCTCACTCCCGTGTCGATTTCGTCAAAAATCATGGTTTTAACGCTATCTGTTTCGGCTAAAACCGATTTTATAGCAAGCATTATCCTTGAAAGCTCGCCGCCTGATGCAATTTTATAGAGTGGTCTTGGCGGAGCACCGGCTAAAGTCGTCAGCATAAATTCAATTTTATCGCATCCCGACTTTGAAAGTTCTGTTTTTTCAAAGCTGACTGAAAAAACAGAATCCTTCATATTAAGGAACTCCAGACTTTCGCAAATCTCTTTTTCAATTTTTTGAGCTGTTTCTTTTCTGATTTTATTCAGCTTCAAAGCTAACTCACGCGCACTTTTTTCCGTTTTATCAATCTCTGAAAGGAGCTCTGAATTGCGCTGGTCATAATTATTTATGAGTTCAAGCTCTCTTTCGCTGTTTTCAAGATGATTCAAGACAGTTTCTATGCTTCCTCCATATTTACGCTTGAGTTTATATAGCTCATCAAGTCTTGCACCAATATCAATTCCCTGCTCAACACCATTTTCAAGGCTATCAAGATAAGAGCTGACAGTTCGCGCAATTTCCTGAATCTGAACAACAATTCCGTCAACAATTTCTGCTGTTTCTTTTAATCCGTCATCTATTTCTCCTGCCTCCGAAAGTGCCATAGCACTATCTGAAACAATTTGGTATGCGTTATTTCCATCAGTTGAATCATAAAGCAAATAATAGGCTTTGGAGACAGATGAACAAAGCTTTTTGTAGTTATCAAGAATTTCCTTTTTCTTTTTCAGGGCTTCATCTTCACCAAGTTCTGGGCTTACCGCCCTGATTTCACTTATCTCATAATTTAAAATGTCAATTTTTCTTTCTCTGTCAGCTGTGTTTTTTTCAATTTCTGAAAGCTCTTTTTTCAAATTCTGAAGCTTTAAATATTCTTCCTTATATTTGTCATAAATATCAAAAATTTCACTTCCGGCAAATTTATCTAAAATGTCAATGTGTGCATTATGGTCTAAAAGCATCTGATTGTTATGTTGACCATGAAGGTCAACCAGATATCTTCCAACTTCTTTCAGTGATGCAACCTTGACAATTCTTCCGTTAATTCTACAAACATTTTTCCCGTCTGCAAACAGTTCTCTTGTCATCACAAGTTCGCCTGTTTCGTCTAAAGAAATGCCCATGCTTTCAAGACAATCTTTTATCAATTCATCTTCAACATAAAAAACAGCACTAACCTCAGCGCTTTTAGCCCCTGCACGAATGATTTCCTTGCTCACGCGTTCTCCGAGGAGCATATTAATAGAACCGATGAGCACAGACTTACCTGCACCAGTTTCACCTGTTATAACATTAAAGCCATCAGAAAAATCAATGTTCACTTCACTGATGAGAGCAATATTTTTTATGTTAATAGAATATATCACGAGCTTTCACCTCTATTGTATCAGAGCGTTAATTTTCGACGCAACCTTTAGTGCCTCCTGCTCTGTTTTTGCAACGCACATAATCGTGTCATCGCCTGCAATTGTGCCGATAATTTCAGATAGCTTCATCGAATCTAAAATAGCGGCGGCTCCCTGAGCCATTCCCGAATGAGTTTTAATCACAACAATATTTTGTGCACAGTCCACGCTCACCGCAGACTGCACAATTATTCCAAGGCTGTCATCTTCATTTTTCTTACGGCCTGCCTTTGAATATTTATACAATCCGTTTGAGCCGACTGTTTTTATAAGTCTTAATGCCTTTATATCTCGCGAAATTGTCGCCTGCGTGACATTATAGCCCTCATTTATCAAGAGTTCAGCAAGCTCCTCCTGGGTTTCTATTTCATGCTTCTCTATCAGCTCCAAAATTGCATCGTGCCTTTTTTGCTTCATAGAAATTTACCTCTTTCCATCAATTCTCAAGCTCTTTTCCCATGAGCTTCTGTCTTAGTTTGCTATAGAATCCCTTTTCAGTCAGTCTCACAAGCTTCGTCACTTTCTCCGAGCGTTTCACTTCTAAAATATCGCCCTCTTTAATGTCAGACTTTTTCTGTCCATCTGCCATCACTGCAGCACAAAAAATTTCATCAGCATTTGTTTTTATCTCAATCGTGTCGCTAGCTGAAACAACAAGCGCTCTCGAATAGAGCTTATGGGGACAAATCGGTGTTATGAGGATTGCTTCTAGATCAGGGCTGACAAGCGGCCCGCCTGCCGAAAGGGAATATGCAGTCGAACCAGTTGGAGTCGATAAAATCACGCCATCAGATTTATAATCATCAACAAATTCGCCGCAGATGTTAATGTTAAAATCCATAAGCGTAGCATTTACACCCTTCGTCACAACAATATCATTTAAAGCATCAAACTCTGCTTTTTTTTCATTTCCTCTTCGCACACAAGCAGATAACATTATTCTGTCTTCAATGATAAACTCTCCTGCAAAAACTTTATTAAGGCAATTTCTTATGTCTCTTCTTTCAACCTCGGCTAAAAAACCAAGCCTGCCAAGATTAACGCCAAGAATGGGAATCTCATAAAAAGCTGCGTCATTTGCCGCAGAAAGAAGAGTTCCGTCTCCGCCTAAAACTAAAATCAAATCGACTTTAGAATATATGATTTTTTCATTTGCAAAAAAAACATTTCCTATGCCCTGTGCAGAAAATTTTTCACTTATGTATATCTCTGCCCTGTCGCCGATTATTTCAATTACCTCGCGCAGATATTCAAAGTTATTATCCTTGGCGCTATTAGGCACAATCATTATTTTTTTGACCTGAAGCATAACAACAAACCCTCATATATTTATTCATATTTGAAGTATATCATACGGCAAAAAAAGTGTCAAGATTACAAAAATATTATTTTTTTCATTAGTTAAATTTTAATGTTTACAAATCGACTAAAATATTGTATACTAAAATAGTATATGACTTATTTTTTAATTCAGGAGGATAAAAATGCAACAGGAACAGACGCACGAACTTGATTTAAATGAAGTGTTGAGAGTCAGAAGAGAAAAATTAAAAGAACTTCAGGATTCAGGAAATGACCCCTTTGTTGAGGTTAAATATGATAAGACTCATTCTGCTAAACAAATTAAAGATTGCTTTGAAGAATTTGAAGGACAGACTGTTTCCATCGCAGGCAGATTGATGTCAAAACGCGGCATGGGTAAAGTTATGTTCTGTGATTTAGCTGACATGAATGACAGAATTCAGCTCTTTGTCAAGAAGGATTTGCTTGAAGACAAATACGACGCTTTCAAAAAACTTGACATAGGAGACATTGTTGGTGTTAAAGGTGAGGTTTTCAAGACAAAGACTGAAGAAATTTCAATAAAAATTTCTGAATATACTCTTCTTTCAAAGTCACTCATTCCTCTTCCGGAAAAATTCCACGGATTGACAAACACAGATTTGAGATATCGTCAGCGCTATGTTGACTTAATAATTAACCCTGAGGTTAAGGACACATTTATCAAGCGTTCTAAAATGATTGCTGCTATCAGAAAATATTTAAGTGAACAGAATTTTTTAGAGGTTGAAACACCAATGCTTGTTTCAAACGCAGGTGGTGCTGCTGCCCGTCCATTTGAAACACATTTTAATGCTTTAGATGAGGATTTCAAACTCAGAATCTCACTTGAACTCTATTTAAAAAGATTAATCGTCGGCGGTTTAGACAGAGTTTATGAAATCGGACGAGTTTTCAGAAACGAAGGTTTAGACACTCGCCACAACCCGGAGTTTACATTAATGGAGCTCTATCAGGCATACACTGATTACCATGGTATGATGGACCTGACAGAGAACCTTTATCGCTATGTTGCACAAGAAGTTTTAGGCACAACAAAAATAACATATAACGGAATTGAGATGGATTTAGGAAAACCGTTTGAAAGAATCACCATGCTCGATAGCGTTAAGAAATATTCAGGTGTGGACTTTAATGAAATTAACACAGTTGAAGAAGCTCGCGCAGCTGCTGACAAGCACCACATCGAATATGAGGAGCATCACAAAAAGGGTGACATTTTAAATCTCTTCTTTGAAGAATTTGTTGAAGAACATCTCATTCAGCCTACATTTGTCATGGACCACCCCGTTGAGATTTCTCCGCTCACAAAGAAAAAGCCTGAAAATCCTGATTATGTTGAGCGTTTTGAATTCTTTATGAATGGCTGGGAAATGGCAAATGCATATTCAGAGCTTAATGACCCAATCGATCAGAGAGAAAGATTTAAGGCTCAGGAGGCGCTTCTCGCTTTAGGCGATGAAGAAGCTAACACAACTGACGAAGACTTTATGAACGCTTTGGAAATCGGTATGCCACCTACAGGCGGCATTGGCTTTGGCATTGACCGTATGTGTATGCTTTTAACTGATTCCGCAGCTATCAGAGATGTGTTGTTGTTCCCGACAATGAAGCCACTTGATAACAAATAATCAAAAAAGTGCAGTGAAATAGCGGGTTTGACGAATTGGCAAAATAAAGATATACGCCAATTTACGCCAAACTTACGCCATAATATGCAAAAGGTTATGCACTAAATAGGAACCTTAACTATTAAACTCCTTGCAATGATACTGTTGCAAGGAGTTTTTGATAATATTGCATGTTTTCATTTCTATTGTTATAATAAAAATACAAATGAAATTGTAAAGACAAGTAGGTAAAAGACTATGGAAATCAAAAAAAGTATTAAAGAAATAAAAAAATATGCCGACCAGGGAAAGTTAGTTCTTTTTATAGGATCAGGCGTATCACGCAATTCTGGGTATCCATCTTGGGAGGGGCTAGTTCGTGAATTTGATAAAGTAATTAGCTATTCAGAAGATCCTTCTATTAAGAAGTATTCATCAGATGAAATGCTAAAAATTCCTCAGTATGCTTTTTCAAACGAAGCAAAATACTATGAGGTTCTTTTAGAACAATTCAAATTGAGTGATGAGACACAGAATCCGATATTGGACTCACTTATGTCGCTCAATCCACAACACATTATTACTACAAACTATGATAATTTGATTGAATTGGCCATCGAAAGATACAACCCATTATATACAAATGAAAAGAGAGCCTTTGAAGTAATTCACTCTGATAACGATTTAGTAGATATATCAAGTAGTCATTTGTTAATAAAAATGCATGGGGATTTGCGTGACATTGAGAATATTGTCTTAAAAGAAGATGATTACTTAACATACTCAGAGACACATAAATTAATAGAGACCTACATAAAATCTCTCCTTGTAAATCATTCGTTTGTTTTTGTAGGGTACAGTTTGTCTGATACGAATTTAAAACTTATTATGTCTTGGGTAGATAATCTTGTCAAAAACAGCAAAGAAACAAATAGAAAGCCCCACTTTTTTATTAATCCTGAGGGAAAACTTTCGGATTATGAAGTAGATTACTACAATAAGAAAAATATCAAAATAATAAATTCATTTGATATTCCAGACGATTTTAAAACAAAAAAGCATTACGATTCTGATGTTGCAAATAATTTAAATAGGATTTGTGAATATATATCAAGAACCTCTTATTATTATGAGGACATTGATGAAATCATCAGTAATCTTAAACTTCTAGATAATATGAATTATATAGATGCTAAAAGTGTTTTGAAAATCCTATCAATTCCTGAATATTGTTATTTTGATATTAACGGAATAGTCCAAACTGATTTTGGACACTTGGGCGAAAAAGAAGCTATCAAGAACTTACTTAAGGAAGATAGAATACATGAAGTCGAAAATGCATTGAAAAAAACACATATTTCGAGATTATGTGTTGGAGACAATGTAATTTATAGCAAAATAAAAGAAAGTACTCTATCTCAACATTTTTTCAAATTTAATTATACGAAATTAAAAGAACTCGAAAAAGATTTAAACAGTTCTAAAAAACCTCTTGATAAATTACGGAAGTTATTTTTACAAGGATTTTTCGAAATATTTCTTGCAGATTCAAAACCTGTTGAAGAATATTCTAATTTACTAAGAGAATTTAAAAAAGAAAACAACTTATTTCAACAAACGATTTGTTGCTATAATTGTTTTATGCATTGTATGACCGAACGAGCTATGTTTTTCAACGTTAAAGATGTAATGGACGAGGAAGAAAAACAAGCATATGGTTTACTTAATCGTTATTTTGATGGGATGAATAATCTTTACGTTGATATTGTGAATTATAAATCAACAATTGCAAATCAATTAACACCATATACTCACCATATATCCCGTGAAACAAAAGTAAAGAATTTAAAGTATAAAAGTTTGCGTTCGCAACTTGAAGATATTTTGACATATTTTAATGAAAATAATATGTATTTTTCTACGATTTGTGGAAGTGAACAAAATATTTCAAAATTAAAAGAGGCAATATATGAATTTAACGATTTATCGTTATATTTTATTTCTCCAAAAAGCAAAATGAAATATAAAACTAGAGGGGAAATTATTGAATACGAGCGAACGGTATTAAATGAATTTAATCTTTTTGCGTTAGTGTTCTATTGCTCTAAAGAACAATTAAGCTTATTGTTAAAAAAACATGAAATAACAAATTTAAGGATTGATATCGAAAGAATTGATTGTTTGATTGAAATGGCAGATAATCTTACAGAATATATAAATAGTGAGTACTTGTTACATTATCAAATAAGCTCTGTTTGTAAATTGTTAGAAAATATTTTTCTATTACTGAATCATGTGGAGTTTACACAAGAACAAATAGATTCAATTACAAATATATTTTCCAAATTAATTTTAGTATTGAACCACATAGAAAGCGATTATAACTATACAATGTGTAATAACTCAATAATAAATATTTTGACCTTCTGGATGGAT
>JAZNGA010000032.1:0-3775 GCA_045576235.1 Clostridia bacterium | reverse complement strand
TTTAATTGTAAACAAATTGTGAACAGACTTGAAATGAAAAAAATTAGGTAGTATAATGTATAATAGTGGAGAATTTGTGGTTTTATTTTTGGAATAAAATATATTTTAAGGAAATTTTTCCTTATTTAACGGAAAATAACCCCTCAGATTCATCTCATTTTTTAGCTTTTTAAGCGGTCTTATTAAATCTTTTTGGGAAGGGAGAGAGAAGAATGGAACATTCAAGTCTTTTTGTTGTAGTTTTAGGTTTGGCTACGACATTCATAGGCTTAATCTGTATTATTTTTCTTGCGAAAATCATGAGTCTTTTATGCAGACTTGTTGAAAGAAAAGAAAAGACAGACGAGAAGCCTTGCGTTGCTCCGGCAGTGCCTGAAGTAAAGACTGAACAAATACAAAACAGAGGAGAACTTGTTGCCGCAATTTCTGCTGCCATTGCAGAGAATATGGGCAAAGATGTTTCCTCAATCAGAATCCTTTCATTAAAAAAGGTCTGAGAGGTTGCATTTTTTAGTGCGATAAGAAAAGATGATGGTGCACCTTACACGCCCGCAGTAAGAATAAATGCATCTTTAATTAAATATTAAGTGGGCAGAAAGGTTTTGGATTTTTTATGAAAACATATCGTGTAAATGTAAATGGAACAAACTATGAAGTTACTTTAGAGGAAGTTAAGGGTGGCGCGGCTCCTGTTGCTGCACCTGCTCCTGCTGCCGCTCCTGCTCCTGCTGCTGCACCTGCTCCTGCTGCTCCCGTTGCAGGCGGAACAGAAGTTAACAGCCCGATGCCCGGAACGATTTTAAGCGTTAATGTGAAAGCTGGCGATAGCGTTAAATCAGGTCAGGTTTTAATGGTTTTAGAAGCTATGAAGATGGAAAATGAAATTATGGCTCCTGTTGACGGAACAGTTGCAAGCGTTGGGGTAAATCAGGGAGCAACTGTTGAAAGCGGAACACTCCTTTGCGTTATTGCATAATCAACAACACAGAAAAGGAGTAATCACTCATGGAAGCAATTTTAGAATTTATAAAAAGCACAGGCTTTTATATGCTTGTTGAAAATTACAGCTATCTTATTATGATAGCTGTTGCGTGTGTTCTTCTTTATCTTGCAATTGTCAAGAAATTTGAGCCGCTTCTGCTTTTGCCAATAGCTTTTGGTATGCTCCTCACAAACCTTCCCGGAGCTAACCTCTACCATTCAGAGCTCTATGCAGGCGGTCATGTTGACTGGGCAAACTTTGTAGATAAAGCAGGCCTCATTGACTACTTATATCTCGGCGTTAAGCTTGGCATCTATCCATCGCTTATATTTATCGGTGTTGGTGCTATGACAGACTTCGGTCCGCTTATTGCAAATCCGAAGAGTCTTCTTTTGGGCGCTGCAGCTCAGCTTGGTATTTTTGTCACATTTGTTGCCGCTAAAGACCTTTTGGGCTTCACTGCTTTAGAAGCAGGCTCAATCGGAATTATCGGTGGCGCTGATGGTCCGACTGCAATTTTCGTCACATCAAAGCTCGCACCTGAACTTTTAGGCCCGATTGCTGTTGCGGCATATTCTTATATGGCACTCGTTCCAGTTATTCAGCCGCCTATTATGAAGGCTCTCACAACGAAAAAAGAACGCCAGATTGAAATGAAGCAGCTCAGAGAAGTTTCAAAAACGGAAAAAATCATTTTCCCGATTATTGTTACAGTTTTCGTTTCGCTTCTTCTCCCTTCAGCAGCTCCGTTAATTGGTGCTTTGATGCTCGGTAACCTGCTTAAAGAATCAGGCGTTTGCGAAAGACTGAGCAAGACAGTTCAGAACGAGCTTATGAATATTGTAACAATTTTCTTAGGTATTTCAGTTGGTGCGACAGCAACAGTTTCTGCATTCTTCAATTTGCAGACACTTGGCATTTTGTTGCTCGGCGTTATTGCATTCAGCTTCGGAAGTGCAGGCGGTGTTCTTTTAGCAAAGTTTATGAACCTTTTTGTAAAAGAGAAAATCAATCCGCTCATTGGCTCTGCTGGTGTTTCTGCAGTTCCAATGGCAGCGAGAGTTTCTCAGGTTGTTGGTCAGAAGGAAAACCCGAAAAACTTCCTTCTCATGCACGCTATGGGACCGAATGTTGCAGGCGTAATCGGCTCAGCGATTGCGGCAGGTGTATTCCTTTCGCTGTTTGCTAAATAATTTTAATTAAACAGAAAGGCAAGGATTAATATGGCTACAAAACTCCAAATTACAGATACAATTTTAAGAGACGCTCATCAGTCTCAGGCTGCGACTCGTATGCGAGTTGAGGACATGCTCCCTGCTTGTGAGATTTTAGACAGCATTGGCTATTGGTCTTTAGAATGCTGGGGCGGTGCAACATTTGATTCATGTATGCGTTTCTTAAACGAAGACCCATGGGAGAGACTCAGAAAGCTTAAAGCTGCGCTCCCGAAAACTAAACTCCAGATGCTCTTAAGAGGACAGAACATCTTAGGATATAAGCATTATGCAGATGATGTTGTTGAGCAGTTCTGCCGTAAATCAATTGAAAACGGCATTGATGTTATCCGTATCTTTGACGCGCTCAACGACACCCGTAACATGGAAGCAGCTATGAAATATACTAAAAAGTATGGCGGAATATGTGAAGCTGCTATCAGTTACACAGAAAGCCCTGTCCATAACATTGAATATTTCGTGAAGCTTGCAAAAGAGCTTGAACAGATGGGCGCTGATGTTATCTGCATCAAGGACATGGCAAACCTTCTCCTTCCTTATGATGCATACACGCTCGTCAAAAAGCTTAAAGAAACAGTCAGCCTTCCTATCCATCTCCACACTCATAACACAACAGGAACAGGAGATATGACAAACCTTATGGCTTGTCAGGCTGGTGTTGACATTGTTGACTGTGCGCTTTCTCCGCTCGCTAACGGAACAGCACAGCCTGCAACAGAAGCGCTCGTTGCAACACTTAGAGGCACGGAGCGTGACACAGGTCTTGACTTAGGAAAGCTTACAGATGCTGCTGCATATTTCCGTGGTGTTGCTAAAAAGTTAAAAGATTCGGGAGATTTAGACCCGAAGGTTTTAAATGTTGATTCAAACACTTTATTATATCAGGTTCCGGGCGGTATGCTTTCAAACCTTTTATCTCAGCTTAAGCAGGCTAACGCGGAAGACAGATATTATGAGGTTTTAGAGGAAGTTCCAAGAGTCAGAAAAGACTTCGGTTATCCTCCGCTCGTTACACCGACAAGTCAGATTGTAGGCTCTCAGGCTGTTTTAAATGTTTTGGCAGGCGAGAGATATAAGATGATAACAAAAGAGTCAAAAGGTCTCCTTCGCGGTGAATATGGCAGACTTCCCGGTGAAGTTAATGAAGAAGTGAGAAAGAAAGCAATTGGTGATGATGAAGTTATTTCATGCAGACCTGCAGACCTCATTTCTCCTGAGCTCAAAGGCTATGAGGAAGAGATTAAAGACAGAATGAAGCAGGAAGAAGATGTTTTAAGCTATGCTCTCTTCCCGCAGGTTGCAACAAAATTCTTTGATGCGAGAGACGCTAAAGATTCTGCACCTGAAGAAAGTGCTGACGGCGTGAGAACTCTCTATGTTGAAGATTTATCAATGTAACAAATAAGACTATAAGACCTGCTAAATAAAGTCAAGAAAAAATTCAAAAAAAATTCAACTTAAATAACAGCATAACAAATAGACCGGCATTGAAAAGTGTCGGTCTAAATTTTTGCGAAAATAATTCTAAGAGTTTGAATAAACTTCTTTAACCCTTGAA
>JAZNGA010000031.1:0-36632 GCA_045576235.1 Clostridia bacterium | reverse complement strand
GATATGCTTATAAACGAAGTTTACATAGGCAATATGGTTAACCACAGAAAAGAGAAGCCTTTTAAGTCAAAGAAGTTCAGGGATGTTCCAAAGGATGAATGGATTGTGGTAGAAAATACCCATGAGCCGATAATTGATAAGCAGACCTTTGATGAAGTACAAAAACTGCTTGAAAGCCGGGCAAGAGAGACCAAAACAGGCGAAACACAAATCTTTGCTAAGATAATAAAATGTATGGATTGTAAAAAAGCATTGGTGTTCTCCAATGCAACCAAGTCTTATGTATGCAACACATATAATCTAAAAGGCAAACAATACTGCCCGTCCCATTATATAAGATATGATGAGCTATATGGTGTAGTCCTTGCCGACATCTATGCAAAAACCGTGCTGCTTGAAACAGACAGAGATGCCCTATACAAAGCGGCACTTAAATGCAACGAGCAAAAGATTATGGCAGAAACCAAAGATAATCAGCGAAAGCTTGCAAAGGCAAATAAGAGAATCGGCGAGCTTGAACTCCTGATAAAAAAGACCTATGAAAATTCAGTCTTAGGAAATCTGTCAAGCGAGAGAATGGCATCACTCCTCGCAGGATACGAAGAAGAACAGGCAGAATTAAAAGCCGAGGCATCAAGAATAGAAAGCGAGCTTAACGAGTACCATAAATCAAAGGATAATGCCATAGACTTTGTAAACTTAATTGAAAAGTATATTGGAATTAGAGAACTCAACTACGAGATTCTACATGAGCTTATTGACAGAATTGAAGTTGGCGAAAAGTACGAATATCAGGGCGAAACTTATCAGGACATAAATATTTATTATAAGTTTGTTGGAACAGTAGAGTTTAACAGCGAACTTAATATAGAAAAAGCAGGATAACAGGGCACTCCCTTAAAAAGAGTAACAGTCCTGTTATCCGCACCATTTTCCTAAGTGCTTACAGGATTTCTCCCGTAAGCACTTTTTCTTTATCCTACACTTATCGGTTTCTTCAATATAGCATACTCTTGAGGCTGTGTAAAATTCGCTAGTAAGTCCTCGCTTTACTGCTTTTGTGGTTCCATAGTTGGCACATTCTAAACGCCATTATCTTTCTGTTTGTGAAATTATTGACTAGCTAAAGATGTTATGGTATAATGAAAAAGTGTTGATATAATTCATAAACTTGAGGACTTTACACATATTAATATCGGCAGAAACTGTGTTTTGCTTGAAAATGTGTCAGAAGATGAATTAAGAAAATGCATATTGAATTTATATGAAAATAAAGATACATATAACAAAACGAAAGAAATATCAACGGAAAAGGGCATGAATACATTTTCATATAGAGAGATAGCCAGAAATGAAATTTATGTTTTTAAAAATTTTTCTTAAACAACACCATTAGAGAAGGAACAAAATCTATGAAAGCTTTAATCACTGGAGCAAGCTCAGGAATCGGACGCGATATAGCTCATGTTTTATCCGAAAAGGGATATGATATAATTGCTGTTGCAAGAAGGACTGAGCGTTTGGAAGAATTAAAAAAAGAGCTTATAACGAATGTTGAGGTCATTAGTGTTGATATTACAGATGCAGAGGCTTGTAAAAATTTAGCGAGCAAAGCTGCCGAGGTTGATGTTTTTGTTAACAACGCAGGATTTGGTGTTTTTGGAGCTTTTTCTTCGACAGACTTAACCGCTGAGCTTAAAATGATAGATACAAATATTTGCGCTATGCATATTCTTTTAAAATTGTTTGTTCAGGAATTCAAAAAAAGAGATAGCGGATATATTTTAAATGTTGCATCGCTTGCTGCTTTCTTCCCGGGGCCACTTTTCGCAGCATATTACGCCTCTAAAGCCTATGTTCTTCGCTTAACCCAAGGCATTGCTGAAGAATTAAGGCAAGCAGACAGTAATGTTAAAATCAGCGTTCTTTGCCCCGGACCTGTTAAAACAGAATTCGGAGAAATTGCAAAGGTTTCTTTCGGGAACGGAACAGAAAAAGTGGGCAAATCTGTTATTCTCTCAAGCAGACTCGTTGCTGAATATGCCATTAAAAAGCTATTTCGCGGCAAAGAAGTTATTGTTCCGGGATTTATAATGCGCACAGCTGCATCTATGCGCCATATTTTATCTGATATGTTTCTTGCAAAAGCTGTTTATTTTATTCAGAGCAAGAAATGTCTCAAAAAATAATCTTCAAGTGGAAAGACTTATTATTTTTAAATCATAAATATCTTCAAAGCTTATCTTGGTTTTCACCAGGGTAAGCTTTTTGCAACACACATTAAAATCAGAAACGACACCTTCTGCTTCGAGATATTCACCGTCTGAATAATATATAATTTTTATCATCATCCCTTTGCATAGCTGACTAAGCTTTTCTGAAAGCTCCTTCATAGCCTCTTCTGAAAGCTCTCTTCTTTCGACAATTATTTTTTCTTTTGCTTTAAGCAGCTCGCTGTAGCCCCTTAAAGGAGAAAATGACGAAAACTGTTTTGCTCTGTCATTCACCGTTATGCCCCCCTACCATTTTATTGCGGACTATTGCAGTGGCTTTTTTGTTCAGACTTGTCCCCTTTAAAATTGCATTTTTTCCAAATTTATTTTTTATATCTATTAAAACTTTCAGCTTTTCCCTTTCTCTTGCTTTAGACTCATAATTAGAAAACAAATCCAAAACAACAAACTCCTCCTCCATTAAATTATTAAGCCCAAGATTAAGCTTGCGTATTGGATATCCTTTTTGTGTTGTTTTTCTGTAATAGCTGATAAAAGCCTCTGTTATTTCATTTAAAGACGATGTGAAGTTTTGAAGCTTTACGGTTCCCCCTGTCGTTTTTATAACTTCTTTCGAATAACCAACATACAGTGAAATTGAATTGGTCACAAAATTTTTTTCGACTATTTCAAGCACTAATGGTTCTATCATTTCCTTTAAAATTATGAGCGCATCTTCATATGAATAATCCTCAAACAAAATTTGTCCGTTTGATACAGATGCACTTTCGGGAACATATTCATGAATGTCAGAAATCGTGCATGTTTCTATCCCGTTTGCATGGTCTATAAGAAATTCGGCATTAACTCCAAACTCCTTATAAAGCACTTTTTCGTCTATGTGTGCAACGCCATATAAATCATCGATTCCAAACTTTGACAGTCTTTTTGCAATTCCCTTTCCAACATTCCATATATCAGTTATAGGCTTATGGTGCCATAGATTTCTTTTAAATTTTTCTACATCTAAAAAACCAATGTTATCTTTTGCGTGTTTAGCAGTTATATCAAGAGCGACTTTTGCCAAAAATAAGTTTGTTCCAATGCCTGCAGTTGCACAGATACCTGTTTCTTTATAAACAGCATCAATAATCATTTTTGCCATTTCTATCGGCGTTTTATTGTAAAGCTTAAGATATGATGTCACATCAAAAAAACACTCATCTATGGAATATACATATATATCCTCTTTAGCTACAAATTTAAGATATATAGCATAAATATCGGCAGAATATTTCATATAAAGCTTCATTCGTGGTTTTGCCGTTACATATGAAAGATTATCAGGAATTTCAAAAATTCTACATCTGTTTTTCACTCCCAGAGACTTCATAGCCGGAGTTATGGCAAGACATATTGCCCCTCTTCCACGGGCAGAATCAGCGACAACAAGATTTGTTGCAAACGGGTCTAACCCTCTTTCCACACATTCTACAGATGCATAAAAGCTTTTCAGATCTATACATAAATATATTTTTTCCATACTTCCCTCACAAACAGAACATATGTTCTGTTTATTATTATATCATATAAATTTTCATTATGCAAGAGAAAAACACAAATTTTTATTGATTAATTGTCTTTCAAAACCCCTTGTTTTCATAAAAAAAAGAGCGCCGATTCACAGCACTCAAAAAAGCTTTTTTATTTGTCGCTAAATCAATCATCAAGGAATTCTCCGCAAATTTCCTCATTCATAAAAGCTATGACATCACATCCGGAGCTTAAGGCAATCCATAATTTAACATATGCAGCCGCAAAACAACATAGCGGAAGCTTGATTAAATGGAGCTCATCAAACACCTTGGAACTTTCGTAAATAAATTCAGACCGTAAATTAACAACGAAGACAGGAATGTTTCCTTCCCTTGCTCTTTTGCAAAAATCAACAAAAGCGGCACTCGCCGTGTTTAAAGTAGATGAATGATAAGGCATTAAAATAACAGCCTTAAACTTCTCGATGTTATATTCAAAAGAGTCCCCGGGATGACTACTCACAACAAGAATGTCTGATTTATCACGGAAATTAAAATTTCTATATACTTTTTTTGTTTTTACAGGTTTAAATCCGCTATTAAAGCAGATTTTTCCATCTTCATAGAACGCAAACGCTCCTCTATCAATGCTATATAAGTCATCAATTGTTTCAAGATGGGAAAGAAGTCTTGTTCCATAGTGGAATTCTACTGCACTTTTAGATGTGTTTTTATAGCTGACAAAAACTCCACAACCTGCCCTTGATTTAATAAACGAAACAGCCGCTTCAAAATTAATGTTTCCATTTGTCATTTCAGCGTCAAGAGGATAGTTAGCTGAAACAAGCAAAACAGGAATGTTTGTTACTTCCAGCGTGTAGCAGAGAGCGGCAGCCGTGTATTGAATTGTGTCTGTTCCATGCGTAACAATAATTCCATCATAATTCTTCTTTAAGCAATCATCAACACATTTTATCAGCTTTGACAGTTCGTGCCCCGACAAATTTTCGCTTAAGATAGAAAACGGAGCAAAGATGTCGAACTTAACTTCATCTCCAAATTTATTTAAATAATTGCTTATAAGTAAATGTTTTGAGACACTATTAAGAGAAACCCATTCTCCATCTAAAGTGCTTCCGATTGTTCCGCCCGTAAAAATAACAGCTACTCTCATTTTTCCTCCAAACAAGTGTAAAGTTTTTTAGTTTTACAATTATATGACAACGCTTCTAATTAATTTAATTTCCTCTTGATAACCTGAAACATCATTTGGAGTTTCAAGATAGAACGGAAGATTTTTTAATCTTTCGTTATTTATTATTGAAGATATAACATTTAGCCCCAAATTTCCGTCACCAATTTTTTCGTGTCTGTCTTTATGGCTTTCAAATGGGTTTTTGCTGTCATTTAAATGAATTGCACAAAGCCTGTCAAGTCCGATTATCCTGTCAAATTCATCCAAAACACCGTCTAAATCATTTGCAATATCATAACCTGCATCATAGATATGGCATGTATCAAGACAAACTCCGATTTTATCATTCAATATTATACCGTCTATAATAAGCTTCAGTTCTTCAAAAGTTGACCCAACTTCACTTCCCTTGCCTGCCATTGTTTCAAGAAGAATTTTAGTCTGATGTTCAGGCTTTAAAATATCATTTACTGTTTCGCATATCAGAGAAATTCCCTTTTCGATTCCCTGCCCAACATGGCTTCCGGGATGAAAGTTATACATATTCCCCGGAACAAATTCCATTCTCTCTAAATCATCAGCCATAACTTGATGCGCAAAAGCTCTTGTTCTCTCATCAGCAGAACAAGGATTTAATGTGTATGGCGCGTGGGCTAATATCGGGCCGAAATCATCTTCATTTTTTATTTGCAAAAATTTTTCTACATCAGCTTTGTCAATTTCCTTTGCTTTTCCCCCACGGGGATTTCTGGTGAAAAACTGAAAGACATTTGCATCTATGCTTTTAGCTTCCTCTATCATATGAGTAAATCCGTTTGATGAAGACAAGTGACAACCTATTTTAAGCATAACTTAAACCTTCCATTCTTCATTATTATCTTTAATTTTCTGACTTTTATTATAAAAATCACTTTTATCAAAAATATTCGTCTTGCTTACATATTTATATAGAACAAAAGTTCCCGCATTGTGAACACTTTATTTTAGCTATAAAAATTTTCCAACCACTGATGTAGTTGGAAAATTTTTGTTTTATTAATAATTTTCAGCTCTGACAAAGAAATAAGCCTTTGGATGATCACAAACAGGACAAACCTCAGGAGCACTTTCTCCAACATGGAGATGTCCGCAGTTTCCACACTGCCAAATTTTCTTGTTGTCTTTTTTAAATACTGTGTCATTTTCAATGTTTGAAGCAAGAGCATTATATCTTTCCTCATGCTCTTTTTCAATTGCACCAACCATTTCAAAAAGCGCCGCTATCTTATCAAAACCCTCTTCTTTTGCTTCTTTAGCAAAGGTTGCATACATATCAGTCCATTCATATCTCTCGCCTGCTGCAGCATCTTTTAAATTTGAAAGAGTGTCGCCAACACCATCGTGCAAAAGCTTATACCAGATTTTAGCGTGTTCTTTTTCATTAGCAGCTGTTTCTTCAAAAATGTTTGCAATTTGAACATATCCATCTTTTTTAGCTTTTGATGCAAAATATGAATATTTATTTCGTGCCTGCGATTCTCCTGCAAACGCTGCCCATAAATTAGCTTCTGTTTTTGTTCCTTTTAAATTGCTCATAATAAACCTCCTGAAAAAAATTATTTAATTTAATTATATTTAAATTATATCACAAAAAATTTTTATAATCAAGTTAAAAAATTTAATATATCCTTTGACTTTTGCAACAAATTATTGTATCATAGTCTTTAGAATAAAAAGGAAGGCGTTTCTTTATGATTATAGATTTTAACAGAACAATAGCATATAGATGTTCCTGCTGCGGTGAGATAACATTTGTCACCTTTTCTCTTTTCGAACTTTCGGGTGGTAAAGGCATCTCTGCTCAATGCTCATGTGGAAAATCAACACTGAATATTTTACCGGAAAACAAATCAAATTACACAATTAAAATAAAATGTCTGATATGTGATGAATTTCATAAATTCAATCTTCCATTGATGACTCTTATCAAAAAAGACTGTTCAACCTTTATGTGCCCGAATGTTGTTGTAGGTTTAGTTTTCATTGGTCACGATGATGCAGTCAAGAAAAATGTTTTATCTAACGAAGAATATATAAACGAAGTTGTCATGGCATGCGGTTTAGACCACACAGGTAAAAACGGCGTGACAATGCTTAAAGCTCTTGACAAGATTCAGGAGTTGTCAGACAACGAAAAGCTCTACTGTGAATGTGGCTCAAACTTGATTGATGTTGAAATTCATGAAGATAATTTGATTCTTGAGTGTTGTCTTTGCGGAACGACGCTATCAATTTCAGCAGACACGATAAGGAACGGAAATTTTTCACATCTTGATAAGCTGATCTTAAAACATTGATATAATCTGAAAAACGGTTTCTTATGAACTGCACTGTTTGAAAAATTAATATTCTACAATCCTACTATCATTTTTATTTTGTCTCCATATGGTATTTTCTTGCAAATCAGCAAACCTATATTAATTAATATGAGCATTATGGCTAAACCAATGAACGGAGAAAAAGCAATTTTAAAATAGGAATTTGGCAACTTCGACAAAAAGCGTTGAACAATTTGCATATGCAGAAGATATATGCAATACGAATATACGCCGATTTTATCAATAAGCTTTGCCATTTTTAGCACAGCAATTTTATATGAAATATCTGCAATAACTATAAATGTTGCAAAACAGAACAGAGATGATACAATATGAAAATATACATATATTTCATTAATGTAAAGAAAACAGAAACACATAATTGCTAAAACATACGATGCAATAACTATAATTTTTCGTTGCCCCATTTTTATATGTAACTCGTGTTTTCTAACCAAAACTCCAAAACTAAAATATCCAATCCAATGTAGCGGATTAAGATAGTCAGTGAAAAAACGTGAAGGAATTGTTGTTGATATTCCAAAAGAAATAAGAACAAGAGAAACAAACTGAACAACAATCAGAAGCCATAAAATGATATCGTTATCACAGAACCATTTGAAAACTAAAAGATAGAATGTGTATATTGTAATATAATAATACCATGTTCCACTGCCCATAACCCATTTAAAATACGAAAACGAACTAAAACTACGCGCTGAAGCGGCAGAAAGTAAATATGTGATGAGAGAGCATACTAACCATGGAATGATGATTCGGAAGAATTTCTTTTTCCAAAACATAGTGTTATCACAAGGCTTTCTGTTATATAAAAAACCTCCCATGACAAAAAATGCAATTACACCCACATTCCCAAACAAAACCCAAAAAGAAGATATTGTTTTTGAAAAAAGGTCAGTGTGCGAAACAGACACTACATGCGCAGCAATTACACTTAATATAGAAATCGCCTTCATTACATTGATTGTTATACTTTCTCTGCCGGTTAAAGTTTTATTTGTCATTTTGAACCTCCAAACAAGATTATAATTATTATAGCAAACAGGTCGACTAAAAACAAGAGCAAAACTATAATATTATCGAATATCAACAGGTAATGTTTCTACGATATATACATCATTAATTTCCCAATTTTTTCTTTACATAAAAATTCCTTGTCTGCACACAATAAATTTGTAAATAAAATCTAAATAAAGCCTCCCTTGTGCAAAGGGATGGGGCACGCCTGCAGTGGAAGGATTGCAGAATTATAATCCCCCAGTCACCTACGGCGACAGCCCCCTTTACACAAAGAGGCCTTTTCTAAAAGGAGCAAATTTATGAAAGCCACAGGAATTGTGCGAAGAATTGACGATCTTGGTCGTGTTGTTATACCAAAAGAAATCCGCCGCACTATGAGAATCCGCGAAGGTGACCCGCTGGAAATATATACTGACAGAGATGGAGAGGTTATTTTTAAAAAATATTCTCCAATTGGAGAAATTGGAGAGTTTGCACTTCAATATGCTGAAAGCTTATCAAGAACAAGCGGCCACCCCACCTGCATAACTGACAAAGACAATGTCATTGCTGTCTCAGGGGTGCCTAAAAGAGAGCTTTCCGATAAAAAAATCAGTCCGGAACTTGAAAAATTTATCGAAGATAAAATCACATTTGTTTCAAATGGCCCTCAAAGCGAAAAAATCAATGTGATTGACGGAAGTGAAAAATATGCCGCTGGTGTTGTTGTCCCAATAATTTCTGAAGGAGACACGATTGGTTCTGTGGTGTTCTTCTCAAATGATACGCCACAGAAAATGGGTGAGATTGAAGAAAAGCTTGCTCAATCAGCTGCAGGCTTTTTAGGAAGACATATGGAACAGTAATAAAAAGCAGATATCCTGGTGTTTAGTTTTTGCCTCGATATCTGCTTTTTTATAATGTTTTTATCTAAACTGAAAAAATCAATGATTTTTCGATTTGTTTTGTTTATCCTTTTTTAATATTTCATATATTCCCATCGCAAAAAGAAATATTGCAAAAAACTTTTTTAAAAGCTCAGCCGAAATTACTCCTGCTAAGACTGCCCCTCCTGCTGCTCCAACAACACCCGAAAACATAATTGGAATTGCAGTTTTAAAATCTACTGCTTTATTTTTAAAATGAACAACTAAAGCGATGACTGCTGTCGGAATGAAATATAATAAATTTACACCTTGTGCATTATGTTGGTTTACTTTCAAAAAAATTGACAAGGCAGGAATCAAAATTGTTCCTCCACCGATTCCCATACCACTGATAACACCGCTTAGCGCACCGATTAAAACTGCCAAAATCATTTCATCACCATCCTGACAGCTGCAATAATCATAAATGCTCCAAAAGTTTTTCTGATAGCTTTTGATGATAATTTAGCTAAAAGCTTTGCCCCGACAAATCCACCGACCACCCCACCTGTTGAAACCCAAAGCGAAAGCTTTAAATCTAAAAAAGAGTTCATTCCATAGAAAAAGAGGCTGACAAGTGTAAATGACAAAATGATTAAAATTGCAGTCGCATGTGCCTTATGCTCTTCTAATTTTAAAAATTCAGTCATAAAAGGAACAATTAATGTTCCCCCTCCGCTTCCAAACAGTCCATTTAGAAACCCTGATAAAACTCCGCCAAGAATGTAGATTAAATATCTTTTTTTATTTTTCATCACATCACCTAGTTTTTTATTAATATTATTCCCCCAAAAATAAATAAAATATTAAGGTGAAAATATTACAATTTAGTGAAATTTATAAAAAATACCTTGCAAAAAGGTCGAAAAAGGTATATTATATATGATGTATTATGTTGTTTTTATGTCTATTTTGTTTTTACAGCTAAATTTGTAAAACTGCAGATTGGAGGAATTATATTATGTTAGGCCAGGTCTTTCAACCGATACTTGAACAAATGTCAAATATTTCTTCACGCGATTCAGGTGTGCTCAACAACACAGGTTTTGTCGTTGCTAATGTTCACACACCAATAGATGAAGACACCGCATATGATGCCGTGACTTCAAATCCTGTTTTGAACAAATCGTTCATTATAGGTGACTATACTTTTGTTGCCTTTGGCGCAAGAAATATGTTTGACTACATTGTATATACAAAAGGCACAGACCGTGACGCTCACTATTTTTGCTCAATGCTTGCTGTGAGTTTGTCTAATATTCAACTTCATTGTGGCAATAAATATGATAAAACAAACTACTTGAAAAATGTTCTTTTAGGAAATGTTCTCCCCGGTGACATTGATTTAAGAAGTGATGAACTTCAGATTGATGCTGAAATTCCGAGAATTGTTTACATAGTGCAGACCGATGGAACAAACGACCTTCAGATTCAACATTTGCTTCAAAACATGTTTCCCGATCCTAATTTTGTTTTATCAATGGATACTGAAAACATTGTTATAATCAAAGCATTGACCGAACCACACACTAAAGAGCAACTCAAGAAAAATGCACAAAGCATTGTTGAAATGATAAACTCTGAATTAATGGTGTCGGCGTATGTCGGTGTTGGAACACCAACTGAATTTATAAACGACATTGCCCGCTCATATTCAGAAGCTTCACTTGCTCTTGAAATTGGCCGTGTTTTTGAAAATAATAATTACATTTTATGTTATGACACTTTAGGAATAGGAAGATTGATTTATCAGCTTCCAAGCAAGCTTTGCGAACTTTTCCTTGATGAAATATTTAAAAAAGAAAGCATTAATGTTCTTGATGATGAAACGCTTCAGACAATTCATAAATTTTTCGAAAACAATTTGAATGTCAGCGAAACTTCAAGACAGCTTTTCGTTCATCGTAACACTTTAGTTTACAGGCTTGATAAAATTGAACGACTCACGGGACTTGATTTAAGAAAATTTGATGATGCAGTTGTCTTTAAAGTTGCTGTTCTTGTTAATAAATATCTTAATTCAAATCCGTCAAAGTTCTAATTACTTAAATAAGACAGGAGATAAAATATGATTATTTTAAGTAATGTGTCTAAAGTTTACGAAAACGGGTCCACCGCCTTGAATAACATAAGTTTTTTTGTTGAAAGAGGCGAATTTGTCTTTATTGTTGGTCCGTCAGGTTCAGGAAAATCGACCTTAATTAAACTTTTGATGCATGAAGAAGTTGCAACAAGTGGCGAAGTCATTGTAAATAACATTAGTGTCAACTCTTTAAAGCGTTCTGAAATTCCATATTTAAGACGAGAAATGGGAGTCGTTTTTCAGGATTTTAGACTTCTGCCAAAAAAAACAGTTTATGAAAATGTTTCCTTTGCTATGGAAATTGTCGGAGCAAGTGCGCGTGAAATAAGAAGGCAGGTGCCTAATGTTTTAAGCATGGTGGGACTTTCACACAAGGCTAAAGTCTATCCCAATCAACTTTCAGGCGGCGAACAGCAACGAGTTGCTCTTGCCCGTGCTCTGGCAAACAATCCGGCTTTCTTAATCGCCGATGAGCCCACAGGAAACTTAAATCCTAAAACAGCATATGAAATTGTTGAACTTTTAGATGAAATTAATAAACGAGGAACGACTATTATCATGGCAACGCATGCAAAAGACATCGTTGACTCAATGAAAAAACGCGTAATAGCCATAGAAGACGGCGTGATTGTTCGTGACGAAGTTAGAGGGGTGTATGGCTATGAAGATTAGAGAATTGAACTATTTTTCTAAAGAAGCAACAAAAAATGTTTTTTCAAATGGTTGGATGAGCCTTGCATCTGTCTTCACCGTCATTGTCAGCCTTCTCATTTTTGGAATTTTTCTTGTTTTGACAATTAACTTAAATTATATTGCAGGTCAATTTGAAAGCGACTATGAAATTATCCTGATAGTTGACGAAAATTGTTCTGCTGAACAAACCGAAGCTTTAAAATCAAAGATTGAAGCTATAGAATATGTCCAAACAGCAACCTTTGATTCAAAAGCATCAAGACTGCAAGCGCTAAAAGAAGGCATGGGTGAAAACGCCGCTCTGTTTGACGGCTATGAAGAGGACAATCCTTTGAGAGACTGGTATAAAGTTACTTTATCTGATTTAACACAGACAGATAGTGTCGTCGCTCAACTTGAACAAATCCCGGGTGTTGCAAAAGTCAGATTAAACAGAGAAACAATAGATAAACTGCTCTCTGCAACATCGTTAATTGCAAAAAACAGCATTTGGATTATGATTGCGCTTGGTTTAATTTCAATTTTCATTATATCAAACACAATTAAGCTTGCTGTTTTTTCAAGGGCAAAAGAAATCAATATTATGAAGTTTGTCGGTGCTACCGACTGGTTCATCAGATGGCCTTTCATTATTGAGGGTGTTATCATCGGACTTTTTGGTGGAATTTTTGCACTGCTTATTATTTCTATTGCATATAGCGGTATCATTTCCTCGCTTTCTTCGCTTGGAATCAGTTTTGTTTCTTTTAAGCCGCTATCGGATATGACTCCATATCTGATTCCCATGTTTATTGTAATGGGAATTGTGCTTGGTGGCATTGGAAGTCTTATATCAGTCAGAAAACATCTTAATGTTTAATTAGCATAGTTTTAGCAACTGGAATCTTTAGAAAGGAATTCGCCATTTGGCGAATTCCTTATTTTATGAAATCATTTCTCTTATTTTATTTAAAATTTGCTTTTCAAGCCTTGATACCTGAACTTGTGATATTCCAAGCGTTTTTGCAATTTCCGCTTGTTTTTTATCTTTAAAATATCTTAACAGGATTATTTTTCTTTCTCTTGGTAAAAGTGATTTTAAAAGCTCTGCTATAGTTATTTTATCAATGATTTTTTCCTCCTGGTCTACCCCGACACATATTTTATCAAGCAAATTAGTTTTATTTGTGTCGTCAACAGTTTTATAAATTGATTCAGGAATTTGAGTGGCATCAAGCGCTGTTGCTATTTCCTCTCGTTCAACTTTTAAATTTTCTGCTATCTCATTAATTGTCGGCTCTCTACCATATTCAGACATAAATTTTTCTCGGAAAGTTAAAGCCTTTCCACTTAAAACACGATAGCTTCTTGAAACCTTAACAGGTCCGTCATCACGCAGAAAACGCTTAATCTCACCCATAATCAGTGGAACTGCATATGTAGAAAATTTGACCTCAAAAGATTCGTCATATTTTTTCACTGCATTAATTAATCCGATTGACCCAAGCTGAACCAAATCATCAAATTCTACTCCTCTGTTCATAAATTTCCTTGCAACACTATATACAAGCCCCATATTATCTTCTATTACCTGTTCTCTTGCCTTCAAATCACCATCAGATGATTTTTTTAAAAGAATATATGTATTTTGCTGCTTATCACACATTGCAATTACCTCAAATCTGCTCCCTGATATCGTTAAATTCTTTTGTCATCACTAATTTTGTTCCGACTCCGATTTCGGAGAAGATTTCAAGCGTGTCCATAAATGTTTCCATCACAGTAAATCCCATCCCTGAGCGTTCATCACCATCACTTTCCGTGTAGAATGGTTCTCTTACCTTTTCCTTATCAGCAATTCCTTTTCCGCTGTCCTCAATCGTTAACCAAACTGTGTTCCCTTTGATTTCACATTCAATTTTTACTATTCCGATTTTATCACCATATCCATGAATAATAGCATTGGTAACAGCTTCAGATAGCGCAGTTTTAATATCGGCAATTTCCTCAACAGTTGGGTCAAGCTGAGACACGAACGCAGCAACAGCTGCCCGGGCAAAGCTTTCATTTGATGAAAGACTTAAAAACTCCAATTTCATTCTGTTATCTGTCTTCATTTTTTATCCTCCTATAAGCTTTCTATTGCTTCTTCAACATCGAAATAAACATTGATAATCTTTTTTAGGCCTGACATTTTAATCAGCTTTTCAATTTGTTTGTTTTGGCAAACAATATGAACTTTTCCGCCCATTGCAGAAATCAGCTTAAATCTGCCGATAATCATACCTATTCCCGAGCTATCCATAAAGGTCAAATTGCTAAAATCAAAAATGAGATTTTTAGCTGATTTGTTGATTATGTATTTTTCCAGCTTTTCTCTCACCTCATTAGCACTATGATGGTCAAGCTCACCTATCATTTTTGCTATTAAAGTATCTTTGTTCATGTTTAAATTTACTTGCAAAACATAAACCTCCTTCGTTTACATAATATTCCATATATTATTCTGTTTATATTATTGCCAATCCTTCGTAAAAATATAAGAGTTTTTGTCGAAATCAAAAAACTTTTCGACAAAAACTCTTATGAACGAATATATTACTTTAAGTTGTTTATTAAAATTTTAAAACTGCAAAGCTTGCAGATGGAACAAAAATATTAAAATTACATTCGTCAATTCTTTCAATTTCAATTGAGGTTGTTCCCTGGGCGATGATTTCAATGCTTGCAGGTTTTTTAAATGTAGCTTTAACCATTTTATCGGCTTTTTTATCAATTACATTTCCTTTTTGTATTGTTCTTTCATTTCCTTCATTATTAAAAATTGATAAATATTCTGCTCCATTTTCATCTTCTGAAACAAGCCAGCATAAATCATCAACATAACACGGCATCGTTTCAATGATAAGTTTCTTTAGTGTTTCTTCAAGCTTATCTAAATCATCTGAGTCTAAAATTCTATATCCTTTATCTTTATTTGCAGCAGCAAAATCGCAAGTTTGAGTTGCATCAATCAGATAGTCATATTGCCTAAATGCCTCATCTGACGAATCATCATAAATAATATCAAAAACATCAGGAAGCTTCGAATTTGTTATAACATGTCCTTCGTTTCCGATTACATCAGTTCTCTTAAATAAGAGTTTAATTATTTCGTTAATGTGGCGATAGCGCTTCTCATCATCACCACTCAATTTACATTTTAAATATTCTCCTGAATATTCAGGAAAAATCCCGTCAAAATCGTTAAGACCAAAAATTTCTATGCAACCGAACTCTTTAGGCAGAACAACAGCAAATGGAACTTTCGCCTTAACTCCTCTTAAATTCAGAGCTGAATTTATAAACTTTTTCTTTAAAAGACCATATTCTGACAAGTTGAAATCTTCCATATCTGTGTAACTGCAGTTAAGGCCCCATTCCTCACCCATATAATCTGCACCTGCCATGAGAGAATAATAGCAAATTCTGTTTTGAAGATGTCTCGAGCTTCCACCATTTTCGCCGAAGGATGTAAAGTCGTCAGAGTGTGTCTCCTGAGTCAGATACCATTCATTTACAGGATCAAGATTAAAGCATGGCATACTGCACTCAACCGTTCCACTGTCGCTCACCGCAGCCATCCAACATTCATAATATGTACCCCATGTTTTTTTGCTTGCTTTAGCAACTCCACGGGCAAGAGCAACCTCTAGTCTCATTGATGGAATCTGCGCTCCTACTTCAGGCATAAATGTCTTCATTCCGACCTCATCCTGAATTTTAGTTGCAAGATAATAGCTGTCACACGGAAGAATTCTGTTTTCGACCTCACTCATTCTGCGGCGGAAGAGGTCTCGCATCTCCTCGATATATTCTTTATGTGTTTCTACATAACGCATATTTGCATAAACTTCAGGTGAATCCTGAGATAAGGCAAACAGCTGTGTTCCATCAGGCATAACAGCAAACGAACGATTAAGCTGAGATGAAAGTTTTTCTAAATCATATGGTCCGTGACTACCTTCCATAACGCGAAGAATTCTTTGCCAATCTGAACATCTTCTGTTAGAGCCACTTTCATGAAGCTGGAATCCAAGAAACCAATCACCCAAAATGTCTATATATTCATTAATCAGATCTTTATCAAAATCATATTTATGATATGTTATTCCACCAGCAATTCTGTCAACATAAAAGGGAATCTTTTCATTTTTTATGATAGAATGGAGTTTGCCTCCTTTAGCCGCAATTTCATTGAACTTTCTCTCAAAAGGAACGGCAAAACAATGCTGAATTTTAAAGCCCGTATCCTTATTAATCAATCCGTTTTTTTCAAGTCCTTTGAAACAATCCTCATTGTAAACATGAAAAAATTTCATAATTACCCTCTCCTCATTATTAATATGGTCAAACAACTAATGCCATATTATAATTTTTTAAATGTATTGTCAAGTCTTTTAAAACTATTTATTATACACATAAAATTTTTGTGCAAAAAATCTATGTCAGGTGACAAGTTTATCTTTTTTTATTGACAAAATGACATAAATATGATAAAATCAATGAGTATTTTTATATTTATATAAATAATTTTTAAGTTCAAAAAAAAACTGTGTGAACAGGAGCAACTTTATGCAAGAACAAAAATTTGAAACATCAATGCAAGACTTAGAAAATATTATAAAAAAACTTGAAGACGGCAGCGCTGACCTTTCTGATGCTTTAGAGCTTTTTGAAAAAGGGATAGTGCTTTCAAAGGAGCTTCGTGAAGCTTTGGATAAGGCTGAGCAGAAGGTTACAAAGCTGACCGCTGAGACTGAACCTAAGGAAGAAATTTTTGATAATCCTGAGGACTAATCCCGTTTGACAAGGAGAAGATAATGGATTTTTTATTTGAATTTGAAAAAAAGATTAATCTCTCGGAGCAATATTTAACTAAATATTTCACAGAAAACGATAATCACCAAAAGGCGATTTATGAAGCAATGAAATATAGCTTGATGTCAGGAGGAAAAAGAATTCGTCCTGTTTTGACGTTAAGCTGTTGTGAGCTCTTTGGCGGTGGCGAGGAAGTTATGCCTTTTGCATGTGCCTTGGAGATGATTCACACATATTCATTAATTCATGATGACCTGCCATGTATGGATAATGATGATTTAAGACGCGGAAAGCCAACGAATCATGTCGTTTACGGAGAGGCATTGGCTCTTTTAGCAGGCGACGGATTACTCACTCGTGCTTTTGATGTTGCTTTGAACAATTCCGAACTTTTACCTAACATAACTGTTGATGCACTTAAAATTTTAAGTGAAGCAGCCGGAACAGAAGGTATGATCGGCGGACAGGTTATTGATATGGAATCCGAAGGAAAAAGCATCGACTCAGTCACATTAATGACCATGCATCTTCACAAAACAGGAGCTTTGATTATGGCTGCCGGAAAAATTGGTGCTCTTGTTGGCGGTGCATCAAAAGAAGATATTCTTAAAATTGAATCATTCACGAGATATCTTGGAATTGCTTTCCAGATTAAAGATGACATTTTAGATGTTGAAGGAAATGAGGAGCTTTTAGGTAAGCCAATCGGAAGCGACAAAACAAATAATAAAACCACATTTGTCACTCTTTACGGAATTGAACAGGCAAAGAAAATGCTCGAGGATTATACCCAGAATGCTATAGATGTCATTTCTGAATATGGCGAGAAGGCTGAATTTTTGAAAGAATTTTCTAATTACTTATTAAGCAGAGACAAATAATAACTGGAGGAATGGTCTTGATTTTTTTTGAACAACTTCTTGAAAACAAAATATTATTGACTGCTTTACTCGGCTGGTTCATTGCACAAACTGCAAAGGTTATTTTAGTTTTAATACAGAATAAGCGCCTCGAATGGAGCAGATTTATTGGTTCGGGAGGAATGCCAAGTTCCCATTCATCTTTTGTTGTGTCGCTGACAACCGCTGTTGGCTATTCAGAGGGTGTCTCCTCTGCTCTTTTCGCAATTTGTGCTGTCTTATCGTTTGTTGTTATGTATGATGCATCAGGTGTGAGGAGGGCAACAGGAATTCAGGCAAAGGTTATAAATAAACTTGTTGATTCATACGAAGAAAGCGAAGATGTTGAAATTTCCGATGAAAAATTAAAAGAACTTATTGGCCATTCTCCCATAGAAGTCTTAGTCGGAGCAATAGTTGGTTTAATAACTGCAATCATAGTTTTTGAAATTTTTTAAAAGGTTTTAAGATGAGGTTAGTTCTTGAAGAGAAAGCTTCAAGGACTAACCTCGTTACAAGTTTAAATATAAACAAGCGAGGTTTAAAATGTATTCAACTGCAGAAACAAAGCTTTTTATAGTTTTCGGTCATCCTGTCGGACACACACTGTCACCAATGCTTCAAAGCATTATAGCTGAAAAATCAGGTGATGACATTGCATATCTTGCATTTGATGCTTCACCGGATGAATTCAGCACGAAATTCGAAGCCGCAAAACATATTGCATCAGGATTTAATATAACAGTTCCTCATAAGCTTAGCGTCATGGAGTATTTAGATGTGGTTTCTCCCGCTGCCAAATGCATTGGAGCTGTTAACACCATTGTTAAAAAAGATGACTTATGGTATGGCTACAACACGGATGATATTGGTTTTTTAAAATCTCTTGAAATGAATAAAACCGACATAAACGAAAAAAATATATTGATGCTCGGCGCTGGAGGAGCCGCTCGCGGTGTCGCTTATGCTTTAGCCACTAACGGCGCAAAAAAAATCACTATAACTGCAAGAACTCAGGAAAAAGCAGACCTGATTGGTAAAATGATTGAGGCAAACAGCAACACTGAATATTCAGGGGTGTTTGTACAAAATTCAAAATATGACATTATAATAAACACTACTCCGCTTGGAATGCATCCTCTTGAAAACGAAAATCCTTTTGATAGGTTTGATATTGTCACAGAAAACACAGTTTGCTATGACCTTATCTATTCACCATGGGAAACCTTGTTTTTAAAAGAAGCTAAAAAGCGTGGTGCAAAAACAATAAATGGTTTTGAGATGCTGTGTTACCAAGGAATTTACGCCTTTGAGCATTTTAGCGGCAAAAAATTTTCCGATATGTTTTTTAATGAAATCTACGAATTATTTTTGAGTGAATTCAGGAAGTGAAACAAATGATAAGTTTATCGCCTTTAAATTTGCAATCTAAAATATATGTTGCGCCTTTTTTTAAAAATATTACAAATTCTGTTTACAATTTTACGACAGCTTTCCTTTGGGGCGGCGAAAAATATGTAAAATATGGCATAGCAAGCGATTGTCTTTCGCTTTTTTATGATTATCCGAAAAGCCCATTATGTGCGAGCTACCCTGTTGGGAAAGGTGACAAAAAAGAGGCCGTGCTCTCAGCATTAGAATATATGAAATCACAAGGCGTAAAGCCTGTTTTCAGAAACTTATCACCTTTTATGGTTGATGAGCTTAAATCCTTATTTCCCGATAAATTTGAATATATTTCCGACAGAAATGCCTTTGATTATATTTATGAAACTAAAAAGCTCATTGATTTAAGCGGAAAAGAGCTTCACGCCAAGCGAAATCATTACAATTTTTTCAAAAAAAATTATAAATATGAATATGTTAAAATGACTCAAAGCGATGCGGAAGAATGTAAAAAAGTGTTTTATAAATGGATTGAAGGAAAAGAAAAAACAAAATGGCTCGAAATCTCTGAAGACGCTACTTTTAAAGCTCTTGACAACCTTGATAGATTAGAGCTAACAGGCGGAGCGATTAAAATAGATGGTAAAATCTGTGCTTTTTCCATAGGTGAAGCAGTCTCAGATGACACAGCATTAATACATTTCGAGGTTGCTCTCCCTGAATTCAGAGGTGCATTTAATGCAATTAACTGTGAATTCTGTGCTAAAGAATGGAAAAATTTCACATATATTAACCGTGAAGAAGATATGGGGATTGAAAATTTAAGAAAAACAAAAGAATCATATAAACCAGTTTTCTTACATGAAAAAATTAATGCAGTTTTAAAGGATGCTTAGTTTGAATTTGTGAGAGGTTTAATATAGAGGTGAAGTGATGCAGGCATATGAAACTGATAAAGAAGCCGTAAAAAAACTTTGGGCTGATGCTTTTCATGAGCAGGAGCCTTTTTTGTCACAATATTTTGATAATTTCTGGAAATCTGAAGATGCTCTCGTTATTAAAGAGGACAAAAAGCTTGTGGCTGCTCTTGAAATGATTCAATATTCTGTTTTTTTGAGAAAAGCTCCCCTTTCAGCAGCTTATATTGTCGGCGTGAGTGTCGCAGAAGAGTTCAGGGGAAGAAATTACTCAAAAAAAATTATGAGAGAATGCCTGCTTACGCAAAAAAAGAGAAATATGGCTTTAAGTCTTTTAACACCTTTTAACTATGAGTTTTATAATAAGCTTGGATACAGGATGTGCTATACACTTGATGTTTATGAATTAACCCAGGATAATTTGCCCGTCACAGAAGAATCACTTCCTGTTATATGTGCCTGTTTTTCTGATTTTGAGAAACTGAATTCTGTTTATAGTGATTTTTGTCACAATAAAAATGGTTACATTATCAGAACAAAACAAGATTGGAAATATATCTTTTTTGAACACAAGCTTTCGGGCGGAGGCTTTTTTGCTGTTAAAAACGGTAATTCTTTTTCGGGATATGCTTCCTATTTTGAAAAAAATGATGAAGTTTTTGTGCGTGAGCTTATATATAGTGATGCACTCTCTCTTTTAAGCCTTCTTTCAAAATTTAAGGCATACAAAAAAATCAAAATCAGAACAGTCTCTGATATGCTCCTTTTAAAACTTATTAAAAATCCAAAAAATGTTCTGAAAACAGTCCCGACAGTCATGGCGCGAATAACTGATATTGAAAAATTTTTATTCCCACACGACATAGAGGACTTAAAATTCAAAATCACAGATGACTTAATTGAAGAAAATTGCGGAACATATGAAAAAACAGCTGATAAGATTATTAAAACCGATAGCAAATTTTATGATGTTTCATTGGATATCGGCTCATTTACCGAGCTCATACTTGGTTTTTCTTCAGCTGAAGAATTGTTTTGTTTAAACAAACTCGATTGTGACATTAAAACAAGAGAAAGACTTGATAAAATCTTTCCTAAAGAAAAAAATTATATTAATCAAATTATGGAGGAATAGCGTGAAAGCAATAGTTATCGGCGCAGGTCTCGCAGGTTGTGAAGCAGCATGGCAGCTTGCAAAATATAATATATACACAGAACTTTACGAAATGAAGCCCAAAAAGAAAAGCCCTGCTCATAAATCAGATTTTTTTGCAGAGCTTGTCTGTTCAAATTCGCTCCGTGCTGAAGGATGTGCAAACGGTGCAGGTCTTTTAAAGCTTGAGATGGAGGCTTTAGGCTCTATTGTTATGGAATCAGCTAAAAAAACGCGCGTTCCTGCAGGCGGTGCTCTTGCTGTTGACAGGACAGAATTTGCCAAAACCATAACTGAAAAAATACTTAGCAATTCATATATTGAAGTCAAAAATGAAGAAGTGACGGAAATTCCCGAGGCTGATTGTGTTATAGTGGCAACCGGACCACTCACTTCTGATAGTCTTTCTGAAAATATTAAAGAATTTTTCGGTTCAAGCGGTTTATCTTTTTACGATGCTGCCGCACCAATTATTACATATGATTCAATTGACAAAAGCATTGTTTACCGAAAAGCACGCTACGACAAAGGAACAGCAGACTATTTGAATTGTCCTATGACAAAAGAAGAATATTTAGCATTTTATGAAGCACTAATATCTGCTGAAGGCGCTTTGGTCAAGGATTTTGAGGATGAGAAGGTTTTTGAAGGATGTATGCCTGTTGAAGTTATGGCACGACGCGGTGAAGACACTCTGCGCTTCGGTCCTTTAAAGCCTGTTGGTCTTGAAAATCCTGAAACAGGTGAGGAATATTACGCTGTTGTTCAGCTTCGTCAGGATAATTCGCAAGGCACTCTCTATAACATTGTCGGGTTTCAGACACACCTTAAATTTGGCGAACAAAAACGCGTGTTTTCAATGATTCCTGGGCTTAAAGATGTGGAGATAGTGCGCTATGGCGTGATGCACAGAAACACATATTTAAACTCGCCTTCTCTGCTTAAAAACACCTATGAGTCAAAAGTGCGAAAAGGACTTTTCTTTGCCGGACAAATCACGGGCGTTGAGGGTTATGTTGAGTCGGCGTCATCAGGCATAGCCGCAGGAATTAATGCTGCGATGCATCTTCTTGGAAAGGAACCGGTGGTTTTTACCGCAAAAACTGCAACAGGGGCTTTAGCTGAATATATTTCTTCTTTCGAAGGAAAAAACTTTCAGCCAATGAACATAAATTTTGGCATTATTGATTCACTTGACGAGAGAATTAAAAACAAAAAAGAAAGATATGAAAGGATTTCAGCCAGAGCTTTAGAAACCTTGAAAGGAATAATTGACAAATATGAACTTAGATAAATTTAACCCAATGCAACGAGAGGCTATTTTAACAACAGACGGGCCCGTGCTTATTTTGGCAGGTGCAGGGAGTGGAAAAACAACTGTTGTTGTAAATAAGATTGCTTACATACTTGAAAAACGCTTGTGCTTCCCGAGTGAAATACTTGCCATAACCTTCACAAATAAAGCTGCAAACGAGATGAAAACCCGTATTGAAGCAATACTTGGCGAAGGTGCAGATGGTATGTGGATTAATACTTTTCACTCTGCCTGCATGAAAATTTTAAGAAAAAACATTGAGAAATTAGGCTATGACAAAGATTTTGTTATATATGATTCTCAGGACCAGAAAACGCTTATAAAGAGATGCTTAAAAGAGCTTAACATTGATGAAAAACACCTGCCTTATAAAAGTGTGCTTTCTGAGATTTCATCTGCTAAAGATAATCTTTTAGACGCATCGGCATATATGGCCGCAAATGAGACAGACTATAGAAAATCACTTATAGCAAAGGCTTATTCTCTCTATCAGAAAAGGCTTTCAGAATCAAATGCGCTTGATTTTGATGATATAATTATGCTTACCGTCCGTCTCTTTTCAGAAAATCCTGATGTTCTTTCATATTATCAGAATAGATTTAAGTATGTTTTTGTTGATGAATATCAGGATACAAACAACGCTCAATATCTTTTAAGTTCTACTTTAGCGGCTGTTCATCAAAATATTTGTGTTGTTGGTGATGACGACCAGAGCATATATAAATTCAGAGGTGCAAACATTAACAACATTCTTGATTTTGAGCGTGAATTTCCTGCTACAAAGGTAATTAAGCTTGAGCAGAATTATCGTTCAACTCAGCATATTTTAAATGCAGCAAACGCTGTTATTTCAAATAACATTGGCAGAAAAGGCAAAACATTATGGACTGAAAACGGAAGCGGCGAAAAAATTGATTTATATAGAGCAGAAAACGAATATGACGAGGCATATTATATTGTTGACTCAATAAATAAGGCGCTCTCAAACGGCTATAAATATTCCGACTGCGCTATTTTATACAGAACAAATGCACAGTCCAGAATTATTGAAACCACGCTTTCCGGCTCCTCTATTCCCTACAGAGTGCTTGCAGGTCTGAGGTTCTATGACAGAAAAGAAGTTAAAGATGCTTTAGCATACACAAGGCTCATTGCAAACCCTTCTGACAACATCAGCTTAATTCGTGTTGTGAATGAACCTTCAAGAAAAATCGGAACACAGACTCTTGAAAAGGTTGCTAAAACTGCTGATGAAAATGGAATCAGTATGTTTTCCGCAATGCAAAAAGCAATGATGTTCCCTGAGCTTTCTAAGGTTGCAGATAAGCTCATAATGTTCACAAATCTTATTGATGAAGTCCGCGAAAAAGCTGAGACCATGCTGCCATCTGAAATTATTGAGTATGTTTTAACAAAAAGCGGATATGTTGATATGCTTACAAGCGAGGAAACAGTAGAAAATCAATCAAGACTTGAAAATCTGGAACAGTTCAGAGCATCTGCTTTAGAATATGAAAAGGATGCAGAAAACCCCAATCTTTCTGAATTTTTAGAGACAACAGCGCTTGTCGCCGATGTTGACAACTATGACGAAACTCAGGATACTGTCGT
The DNA here is from genome assembly GCA_045576235.1 of Clostridia bacterium. Lineage (GTDB taxonomy): Bacteria > Bacillota > Clostridia > UBA1381 > UBA9506 > SIG437. Next base: position 12,490 of record JAZNGA010000031.1, on the reverse strand, counting down.
TTTAATGACTCTTCACAGCTCAAAAGGGCTTGAATTCCCTTGCGTTTTCTTGTGCGGTATGGAAGAAGGACTTTTCCCGAGCAGTCGTTCTGTTTTGGACCAATCAGAAATTGAAGAAGAACGCAGACTTTGTTATGTTGGTATTACAAGAGCAAAAAAATATCTTTCTCTTTCTTTTGCAAATATGAGACGACTATATAACGAATCACAATATGCAAGAGAATCCCGTTTTTTAGCAGAAATCCCGGAGGAATGTTTAAACAAGCTTAATGAGCCAAAAGAACAACAGATTTCAATTTCTCAAAGCATCCCTGCCCGAACCCGTTCTCATAGTGATATGATAGCTGATATAATGAACAAAAGAGCCTTTGATGTCAGAAGCACACCTCAAAACATCGACTTTAAGCCTGGTGATGTTGTGAGTCACAGAAAATTCGGCAGAGGTATGGTTCTTTCAATCACTCCATCAGGAAGTGATGTCAGAATAGAAATAGCGTTTGACGATGTTGGAACAAAATCTCTTATGGGAGCCTTTGCTAAACTAAAAAAAGAAAGTTAGTTAGCCAACTGAGATTCGAACTGATGACTAAAATAAAAAAGGCGAAGATGCTAATCCCACATCTTCGCTTTTATTTTTTTCGACGATATTCTCTCGGCGTCATTCCAAACTGTCTTTTGAAAATCGAAGCAAAATAGTTCTGATTCTGAAATCCGACAACGTTTGATATGTCAAAAATTGACATTGTTGTTGTCGTTAAAAGTATTTTCGCTTCCGTCATTCTTTTTTGATTTATAAAATCAACGATGGTCATGCCAGTTTTCTTTTTAAAAATGTGACACATATGAAATTTATCAACAAAAAACCTTTCGCTTAAAAATTCAAGCGATATTTTTTCAAAATAATGATTATTTATGTAGTTGGTTATTTGCGATATTAACAATGAGTTCTTGTTTTTCAGAATGTTTGCAACAGAAGCCTCATCATTATCAATCATATCACTTATTGTTGCCAGCAGTTCAGCAAAATAAATCTGCATTATGTCATTTAATTCTTCTTCTGCTTCATAAAGTCTTGCAATTCGCAGGAATTTGTCACAAATTAGTTTTTTTGCATCACCTTTAAAAGTCAGCGCAGGAATTCTGTTTATATTTTTAAGACAGTTGTAAATCGACTCTTTATCATTAAACAAGCTGAAGAAACTATCTTTTACAACTATTAAAATTCGTTCTTTCTCATTGTTTTTATAGCTTGTCTTATGGTAAATATGTTTATCAACAAAAACAAAATCGAACTTTCCGACATTATAGCTTGTGTCATTTAAGAAAAATGTCATGCTTTCGCCCAAATAAAAATAAAACTCCCAGGCATTGTGGTAATGCTCTTTTTTATACTGCTCCTGAAGCGGTTTGTCTTTATATTCAAGATAGAAATCACCATAATTTATATCCTGGCTTGTTTTTTGCATTACTTCTCCCCCCTTTCTAAAAATTTTCTATTCTATTATATCAAAAATTTTATTAATGTCAATAGAGAAAAAGGTTGTAAAAACAACCTTTTTGTGAAGGAGCCAATGTGAGAACGAAATTATCAAAACAAACATATAGTATTTATTACAGGAAGTAAATTAATCATGTTAAAATTATGATAGTTTTTGGCTTATATATAAAATCTCACATTGGCTCACCTGGTGTATTTAGGACTATTTTTCCAGTTCAATCAAACCGTAGTTACCATCCTTTCTTTTATAAACTACATTAGAGTCACCCGATTCGGCATTTTCGAAAACAAAGAACTGATGTCCTATCAAATTCATCTGCAAAATCGCTTCTTCAGGACTCATTGGCTTAACTTCAAACTTCTTTGTCTTTACAATTTTAAATTCAACCTCTTCTGCCACTTCTTCGTCATATGGAATTTCTTTTAATCGAGAAGCCTCAAAATATTCTTTTTTGAGCTTCTTTTCAATTCTTGTTTTATGTTTTCTGAGCTGTCTTTCCAATGTGTCAACAGCCATATCTATGGAAACATACATATCATCTGTTCCCTCTTCCGCCCTCAAAATCAGGTTCCCGGACTGAATTGTTGCTTCAATCGTCTGATATTCTCTCTGAACGGACAATGTTATGAAGGCCTCTGTCTCCTTGTGGAAATAGCGGTCAAGTTTGGCAAATTTATCTTCAACTCTCGCCTTTAGTGCATCTGTTAATAGGATTTGTTTTCCGGAAATTGTTATTTTCATCACTGTCCACTCCTTTATATAGGTTTTTTACTTCCTTACTTATAATATAGTCTGATTTTTTCATTTTCAAACGCTCGAATAAAAAAAAATTAATTTTATCAGTTTATGTGAAATTTTTACAGGTTTCATTAATATTATTTTATTATAGTTTATAGGAGGTATTTAAATTGAAAAAAATTATTCTAACCATAACAATTATCACTGTTTTCTTCACATCAACAAGCAATTTAAAAGCTGAAGCTTTGAGTGTTTCAGCAAAATATGCGTGTGTGATTGATGCTTTAAGCGGAAATGTTCTCTATGAAAAAAACGCTCACGAAAGACATTCAATGGCAAGCACAACAAAAATTATGACAGCTCTTGTCGCAATGGAAAATTCTTCTCTTTCAGATATTGTAAAAGTCAGTTCAAGCGCCGCAGGGGTTGAAGGCTCAAGCATTTATCTTAAAGCAGGTGAAGAAATTAGCTTGGAAGAGCTTCTTTATGGTCTGATGCTTGCATCAGGAAATGATGCAGCTGTTGCCATAGCAGAACATGTCGCAGGAAGCGTCCAGAATTTTGCAAAAATGATGACTGATAAGGCAAAAAGTCTCGGACTTAAGAACACTTCATTTAAAAATCCAAACGGACTTGATGCCGATGGTCACTATACAACAGCATATGACCTTGCAATCATAACAAAAGCTGCGCTTGAAAATGAAAAATTCAGAGAAATTGTTTCAACAAAAACAAAAAATATTTCAAACGGTAATGAAAGTTATATGCGTTCACTTTCTAATCACAACAAGCTTTTAAATTTATATAGCGGATGCATCGGAGTTAAAACAGGCTACACAAAAAAAACGGGAAGATGTCTTGTTTCTGCTGCTGAACGCGACGGCTTCAGAGTTATTGCCGTCACTTTAAATGCGCCGGATGACTGGAATGACCACAAGAAAATGCTTGACAATGCATTTAAAGCTTACAAAAAAAAGCCGCTGATTATAAAGGATATGATTTTAAAAACAATCCCCGTTGAAAATGGCACATTAGACCGCTTAGAGCTTTTAGCAAGCGATAATTTCTATGTCACACTCACTGATGAAAATGACATTTCAAACATAAATCTTGATTTTAAAGCTCCCGCAAAAATTCTTGCCCCAATAAAAAAAGGTGCTGCTTTAGGGAACATAACGATTTCATATAAAGAGAAAAAAATTGGTAAAATTGAGTTACTTGCAGGTGAGGACATTTATTATCAGGAACCACCTAAGCCGACCTTTAACGATATATTTAAAAGATTAATATCATATTTGATTTTCCCCGACCTTTTTAATGCATAATCTGTTTTTTATGGCAAAATATAACAAAATCGTCAAATAATATTGAAAAAATTTATAATGTGTTATATAATTTATAAAGTGCTGAAATGTGCATGTTTTTTTACGTTTGGAGGACAGTATGAGTGATAAAATCAGATTGCAAAAATTTATGGCCGAATGTGGTGTTGCATCAAGACGCGCGTGCGAAACAATAATTGCAGAAGGACGCGTCACTTTAAATGGTTTAACTGTTTCAGAACCAGGCGCTAAAGTTGACCCGGAATTTGATGAAGTCTTTGTTGACGGAAAGTCAATCAGGAGACTATCTAAAAAATATTACATTATGCTTAACAAACCAACAGGTTATATAACATCAACAAGCGACCAGTTTGGAAGAAAAACTGTGCTTGATTTGATTTCTGACGACATTTCTGAAAGGCTCTATCCAGTCGGAAGACTTGACTATGATACTGAAGGTCTTTTGTTTCTTACTAATGACGGTGATTTTGCACAGAAGCTGACTCATCCGTCAAACGAGAAGAGAAAAACATATGTTGCGATAGTTTCAGGAATTGTTTCAGAAAACGAGTCAAGGCTTTTATCAAAGGGCGTTGTGATTGATGGCAAAAAGACATCACCTGCTAAAGTATCCGTCCGCCACAAGCCTGATAACACAACAGAAATCACAATAACAATTCACGAGGGCAGAAACAGACAAGTCAGAAAAATGTGTTCTGCTGTCGGCCACGAAGTGATTCACTTAAAACGAATTGCAGTTGATGATATTATTCTCGGTAATCTGCCGCGCGGAAAATGGCGACATTTAAATCCTGTAGAAATTAATAAACTTTTAAAATAGAAAACGGAGGAAAATTATGGCTGAATTAAGATATAATCCTCTCACAAAGGATTGGGTTATGATTGCATCCCACAGACAAAACAGACCACAGATGCCAAAAGACTGGTGTCCATTTTGTCCCGGTTCGGGAAAGGTGCCTGATAAATTTACGGTTTATAAATATGATAACGACTTTCCTGCTCTGTCACAAAATCCGCCGCTTCCTGATGATGTTGAGACTCATCTTTATAAAACAAAAGAGGCATATGGAAAATGTGAAGTTATTTTATATTCCCCCGAGCACACTGTACCTCTTCCTGAACTTTCCGTTTCTCACATCAAAGAGCTTGTTGATTTATGGACAGAACGCTTTTCTGAAATGAAAAAAGATGAAAAAATTAAATATGTTTTTATTTTTGAAAACAGAGGCGAGGTTGTCGGCGTTACAATGCCTCACCCACACGGACAGATTTATGGCTATTCATACATTCCCAAAAAGCTTGAACTTGAGCTTCTAGCATCACGGGAGCATTTTGAGAAAAACGGAAAGTGTCTTTTCTGTGATATTTTAGAAAATGAAAAGAGCTTTTCAAAACGAATCATAATTGAAAATGATGATTTTATTACATTTCTTCCATTTTGGTCAGAATATCCTTATGGTGTTTTTATTGCATCAAAGCGTCATTATTCAACGCTTGAAGATATGAGTGAAAAGGAAAAAATGTCTCTTGCTGACATTTTAAAATCAACAGTGGGAACTCTTGATTGTCTTTTTAATTACAATTTTCCTTATATGATGTGTATGCATCAGTCTCCGGTTAATTCTGAAGACGCATCAAGCTATTTCCATTTCCACATTGAATTTTTCCCCCCAATGCGTTCAAAGGATAAGCAGAAATTTAATGCATCCTCTGAAACAGGTGCGTGGGCTCATTGCAACCCCACTGCTCCCGAAGAAAAAGCTGAAGAGCTTAGAGAGGCTTATAAGCGCTGGCTTGAAAAGAACAGATAAAAGGAGTGTTTTTATTGACCATCAATGAATTAAAACAAGAATTTATAAAGCTATATGGCGATGGCGGTGACATTCGTTTTTTCACTTCACCCGGCCGAGTTAACCTGATTGGTGAACATACTGACTACAACGGAGGCTATGTTTTCCCTGCTGCTCTTTCTATGGGCACGACAACTGCAATTCGAAAGCGAAATGATGACAAAATTTTCATAAAGGCAACAGACCTTCCTGATTTAATTGAAATAGATATTAATAATTTAGAAAGCTATAAAAATATTTTTTGGGGCAATTATCAGGCAGGCGTCATAGGCGAGCTAAAAAAGCTTGGATACATAATCTGCGGATGCGATATGCTCTACGATGACACTCTCCCCCACGGAGGCGGTCTTTCATCTTCTGCAGCTATTGAAGTTGCAACTGCACTTGCTTTTGCAACACTGAGCAACGAAAATAACTGCATTTCATCCCCTATTGATATGGTTGAAATGGCAAAAGTTGGTCAGTCAGCCGAGAATAATTATGTTGGCGTCAATTGCGGAATAATGGACCAGTTTGCTTCCGCCATGGGCAAGCGCGACCATGCAATTTTCTTGAAATGTGATAATTTAAGCTTTAAAACAGTTAAGCTTGCAATGGAAGGCTATAGTCTTTTAATTGCAAATACAAACAAAAAAAGAAGCCTTGCCGATTCAAAATATAACGAACGACGCGCTGAGTGTGAAGAAGGACTAAAGTCACTAAACAAAGCGCTTCCCGATGCTAAATGCCTTGCAGATGTAAGCGAGGAAGATTTTGAAAAAAATCAGTTGCTGATTGAAAATGAGATTGTCAAACGCCGCGTCAGACATGTTGTTACGGAAAATGCCAGAGTTTTAAAAAGCATTGAAGCTTTAGAAAGAAACGACATGGTGCTTTTCGGAAAACTTATGACTGAGTCTCACGATTCACTACGATATGATTATGAAGTTACAGGAACCGAGCTTGATACGCTTGTTGATGAGGCTCGAAAGATTGAAGGCGTGCTTGGCTCAAGAATGACAGGAGCCGGATTCGGAGGATGTAGTGTTACATTGATTAAAACAGAAGCCATAGATGATTTTATTGAAAACGTCGGCAAAGCATACCTCGAAAAAATTGGATATGCACCATCATTCTACATTTCAAGCATTGAAGATGGTGGGCACGAAATTATAAATTGATTTTAAATATTAAAAGGCTCTGCAATCATCAATTGCAGAGCCTTTTAATATTTATTTTTTTAATCTTCTTCGACTTTTTCGCCCTCTTTGATTATGATTTCAGTAACTCTGTGAGAGTCAATTCCCGTGATTTTAATTGACAGATGTTCAAAATCAAACTCATCACCTTTTTCAGGCATTTTACCAAGCTGCTCCATAACCCATCCGCCCACAGAAACTCTGTCAGTTTCATATTTGACGCCAAAGAAATCACACAAGTCATCAAAATTTACTGAGCCTTCAACTCTATAGACATTCTCATCAATCTTTTTGAAGTCTTCTATAACCTCGTCGTGCTCATCCCAGATTTCACCGACAAGCTCTTCTAAGATGTCTTCCATCGTTACCATACCGAATGTTCCGCCATATTCATCAACAACAACAGCGATATGAGATTTGTTTGTCTGCAGAATTTTTAAGATGTCATTAATTTTTTCTGACTTTTGAATAAACAGAGGTTTTGTCATTATGTCTTTGAGCTTTTTATTTGTTACGCCGTCTGCTGTAAAAAAGTCTTTTAAATGAATCACACCAACAATATTATCAATACTTCCATCATAAACGAGCAGTCTTGAAAAACGCGTTCTGATAAACAGCTCTGCAATCTCGTCTTTTGAGTCTTCAATCGAAACAGCCTCAATATCAACTCTGTGAGTCAATATATCCTCTGCTTCCATATCGGAAAACTCAATCGCATTTCTTATAAGCTCACCGTCATCAGAGTCAACACTTCCGTCCTGTTCAATTTCATCAACAAACATTAGAAGCTCTTCCTGAGACATTTTTGAATTGCTTTCGATTTTAAACATCTTTGAAAGGAGTTTTTTCCAAAGCGTAAATACGAAATTAACCGGTGTTAAAATTATGATTAAAACTCTAATCATTTTTGATGAGAACATCGCAAATTGCTCAGGGCAGTCCTTCGCGACGCTCTTCGGAGTGATTTCACCAAAAATCAGAACTACAATGGTAGTCACAACGGTTGAAATCGTTGCACCATGCTGTTCATTTATTTGCATAAACATCACGGTAGAAATTGATGCGAGCGCAATGTTTACAATGTTGTTACCTATCAAAATTGTGGAAATCAATTTATCATATTCTTCTGAAAGCTTATGCGTAAGCTTTGCCTTTTTGTTACCTTCTTCAGCTAATGTTTTAAGTTTTGTCTTGTTTAGTGATGAAAATGCGGTTTCTGTTGCCGAAAAATATGACGACATTATAACAAGCAAAATCATCACGAAAATATACGGAAGTATCGTTTCCATTTTAAATCCTTTCTCCTTGATTTTAATTAATTATTGTTCAGATTTTCAATTTTTCATCAAATTAACACCCTTTTAAAACACAAAAAGACACACCTGCGCATTTTCAGATAAATTCGCAGATATGCCTTATATAACAAACTAACACAAACTCCGGCGTTGTTACTATCGCTCTCGTCAGAATCCATGAACTGTTTCCTCTCTTTCAAAATAATTCAAATATATGATATCACAACTCAATCCACAAGTCAATCTTTTTTTATTTATTTTATGAATTAAATCAAAAAAAAGATGGAAATATAAAAACAGAAAAGTTGAAAAGAGGTGCTGTATATGGCAGAAACTATTCTGACTATGGAGCATATTGAAAAGAGCTTTCCGGGAGTCCATGCTTTAAGTGATTGTCATTTCGATTTACGCTCGGGAGAAGTTCATTCCATAGTAGGAGAAAACGGTGCTGGGAAATCAACACTTATGAAAATTCTCACAGGAGTTTATAAAAAAGACAGTGGAACAATAACTTATCTGGGTGAAAATTTAGAACCAGAAAACCCACGACATACGCAAGATGCAGGAATTTCAATCATTCATCAGGAATTAAACTTAATGCAGCATCTTTCTGCGGCACAAAATATTTTTATCGGAAGAGAGCCCAGAAAAGCAAAAATTTTTACAGACGATAAAATGATGATTAAAAAGACAAAAAATCTTTTTGATATGTTAAATCTCAAGCTTAACCCAAAGGCAAAAGTGGCTGATATAACCGTTGCCAAACAGCAAATGGTTGAAATTGCAAAAGCTCTGTCTTTTGACTCAAAAATTTTGATAATGGATGAGCCAACTGCAGCCTTAACAGAAAGCGAAATTGACGAGCTTTTTAAAATTATTGAGGATTTAAAAAAGCGCGGTGTCGGAATTGTTTATATATCACACAGAATGGATGAGCTTATGAAAATAACCGACCGCATAACTGTGATGAGAGACGGAAAATATATAAGCACGGTAAACACAAAAGATGTCACAAAAGATGAAATAATTAATATGATGGTCGGAAGAACAATTTTTGAAGAACCAAAGGAAGAAAGCACTGCTCTTTCTGATGATATAGTTCTTTCAGTTCAGAACTTATCTGACGGAAGTCTTTTAAAAGATATTTCTTTTGATTTAAAGCACGGAGAAATTCTTGGCTTTGCAGGACTTATGGGAGCAGGCAGGACAGAAGTTGCAAGAGCAATATTTGGTGCAGACAAGAAAAAATCTGGCGATATTTTTATCAAAGGCAAATTAGTCAAAATTAACTCCCCACAGGATGCAGTAAAAAACGGAATTGGTTATCTTTCAGAGGACAGAAAACGATATGGAATGATGGTCGGCATGAATGTTGAATCAAATACTGTCATTGCCTCAATGGAAAAATTCACGCGGTTTGGTTTTATAAACAAACGGAAAACAGCCAAAATTTCAAAAGAATATGTTGAGAAGCTTAAAACTAAAACGCCTGGAATAAATCAGATTGCAAAAAATCTCTCGGGCGGAAATCAACAAAAGGTCATAATTGCAAAATGGCTTGTGAGAGACTGCGATATTTTAATATTTGATGAACCCACAAGAGGTATTGATATTGGTGCCAAAAGCGAGATTTACACGCTTTTAACAGAGCTTGCTGCCTCAGGAAAATCAATCATAATGATTTCATCCGAGCTCCCTGAAATTTTAAGAATGTCTGACAGAGTTGCAGTTATGTGTGAAGGAAAAATCACAAAAATTTTAGACATAAAAGAGGCAAACCAGGAAACAATAATGCATTATGCAACATTAAGAGAAGAATCAATTGAGAATAGGAGTTGAGCATTTTGAGTGAAAACAATTCAGGCAAAGCGTCAAAGAGGATGTTGGATTTTTCCTCTTTAGGCGCTCAAAAGTTGATAATTTTTGCAACATTAATTGTGTTGATTATTATTTTTGCAGTTCTATCACCAAATTTTCTGTTGGTGGATAATATCATTTCCATACTTTTAGCGACCTGTGTTAATGGACTTTTAGCGCTTGGAGTCACATTTGTTATAATAACCGGAGGAATTGACCTTTCTATCGGAACTGTTATGACTTTTTCTGCTGTTATTTCGGGCTTATGTGTAACTAATTTAAATCTCCCTCTATGGCTCGGTTTAATAATATGTATTTTAGTTGGCACAATAATTGGTGCACTCACGGGTCTGATGGTTGCAAGGCTGAAGATTCCTGCATTTATTGCTACTCTCGGTGTTATGATGATAACATCAGGTCTTTCGCTCGTTGTGACAGGAGCCCGTCCTATATATTTCCCAAGTGAATATAAAGAAATCGCTGTTGGTTCAATCTTTGGAAAGCTTATACCTGGTTTTAAACTCCCGAATGCTGTTTTGATTTTATTTTTAATGGCGATTATAGCAAGTATAATTCTAAACAAAACAGTTATGGGTAGGTATAATTTTGCGATAGGCTCAAACACAGAAGCGACAAGACTATCAGGTGTCAATGTGGCAGGCTGGCTCACAGGAATACACGCTTTGGCAGGTGCCTTTTTCGGAATTGCGGGCATCGTAATTTCTTCTCGTCTCGGGTCTGCCCAACCAGCCATTGGTCAGGGATATGAGCTTGAAGCTATTGCGGCTGTTGTCATCGGCGGAACATCGCTTGCCGGTGGTCAGGGCACGATTTCAGGAACAATAATTGGTGCATTTATCATGAGCGTTTTAACAAATGGTCTGAGAATTATCGGTGTTGCTCAGGAATGGCAAACTGTTGTTATTGGTGCTGTCGTGATTTTAGCAGTATTTATTGATACCTACAGAAGAAAGAAACAAAATATTTAATTTTAGAAAGGAAAAGTGCATATGAAAAAGCACACAAAAATTCTTTGCATCACTCTCCTTCTCTGCTGCGTCATATTCTTGACAAGCTGCATGGGAAATGAACAGTCTGACAATTTAAATGAAATAACTGGAGATAAGCCGTATATCGCTGTCATAGCAAAAGGCTTTCAACATCAATTCTGGCAAACTGTGAGAAAGGGTGCTGAAATGGCAGCAGAGGACTACGGCGTTCAGATAACATTTCAGGGAACTGACACAGAAGCGCAAATTGACAAGCAGACAGAAATGCTCGATGCTGCTCTCTCAAAAAATCCCGTTGCCATCTGCATTGCAGCACTTGATTCAAAGGCGGTTTTAGGTTCTCTTGAAAAAGCACACCAAAGAGGCATTCCGATTGTCGGCTTCGACTCAGGTGTTGATTCAGACATTGTCGCGTCAACTGCTGCAACAGATAACAAAGCAGCCGCTGCGCTTGCAGCCGACAAACTTGCGGAAGCAATTGGTGGAAAAGGCGAAATCGGGATGATTGTTCAGGACCAGACAAGCATGACCGGCAGAGACCGCAGAGATGGTTTCAAAGAAAGAATTGAAAGCAAATATCCCGATATAAAAATTGTTGATATTCAATATGGCGAAGGCGACCACACAAAATCTGCCGATGCAGCCAAGGCAATAATTTCAGCAAATCCAAATGTTGTTGGAATGTATGGAGCAAACGAAGGTTCGGCTATCGGTGTTGTGCTTGCCCTTTCCGAACTTGGAAAAACTGGCAAAATTCAAGCCGTTGGCTTTGATTCAGGAAAGCGTCAGGTTGATGCAGTGCGCGATGGCGAAATGTATGGTGCTGTGACTCAGGACCCAATACAGATTGGCTATAAAGCAGTCGAAGCGGCATATAAGGCTTATAAAGGTGAACAGGTTGAAAAAGAAATCGACACAGGATTTAAATGGTATGATAAATCAAATGTTGATTCTGAAGAAATCAAACAACTCCTATATGAATAATTCTCTTAATTGATATAATCCTTCCTCCTTTAATGTGGAAAAGTGGGCAGTTGATGTCCACTTTTCTTTTCTTATTGCCGTGATATAAAGATGGATGATAACTAATATTGAAGATGCTATAAATTAGATTTGTAATGTATAATATTAAATCAAACAACATCTCAAAGATTTGTTTATTATTTCTAACACCTATCGAAATACTAAAATAAATATTTGGGTATGATGTAGTATAATTAAGGGGTTAAGCAAATCTTTGCTTAACCCATATAAATATTATAGCAACAGTGATTTGTCAAGGTAAGACTGCGTTGTAGTTCCACCTAGGAAGAAAAAAGTTTTGAGTGTACCTTTTTATATTTTAGAAAAGTATCCCACATCATTGACAATCATACAATTAATATGCTCTAAAATTCAATATTTACTTGACCTTTCTAAAGGATTATAGTATAATAGACTTCGTTGATTAATTTTTGGTACGCCTCCGTAGTTAAGTGGATATAACAAGCCCCTCCTAAGGGTTAGTCGTGCGTTCGACTCGCGCCGGGGGTGCCAGACTTTAATTAAAAAAATAATAAGTAGGGAGCCGTAGCATATTTGAACTGCACCAGTTTGTGCAGACAGCACAAAAAAGCTACTATGGTAGTTAATATTAAATTTTAAGCAACATACTGACATCGTTTTTCCAACGGTGTCAGTTTTGTTTTAATTTGTATTCTTTCATTGTTGTAAAAGTGGA
>JAZNGA010000030.1:0-120741 GCA_045576235.1 Clostridia bacterium | reverse complement strand
AGGATATCAACACCGACCGATTCATCCTTGGTTAACTTTTGGACAGTGGTAGTGCTTATTCCTGTAAGTTTTCGCAAGTCAAGTTTAGTCATATTTTTATCAAGCAGGAGGTGCCACAATTTTTTATAGCTTATTTTCATTTATCAGCACCGCCTTTTTGAGATTCTAAAAGTTTTACACTGCTATTACCAATAAGTGTTGTAAGTTGTTCTATCGCCATTGTATTCAGCCTTTTTAAGCGGTCACTTTGTGGAATTCCTTGCTTTATGAGTTCAGCATTCATACTTTCAAGATTAGAGAGCACTATAAGTTGCTGGATTGTAGCATAGTCTCTGATATTTCCTTTTTTATCAGGATTTTCAACACGCCATTCCTTAGATGTTTTTCCAAACAAAGCTACATTCAGGACTTCTGCCTCACTGGCATAAGTTATTCCTTGCTGTGCCGGAGTAACTCCAAGGGGAATAAGCTTGTCCTTGATTGCATCAGTATGTATTTTATAATTAATCTTTGAAATAGTTCTGTTTACATTCCATTCTAATGATAAACGACTGTTTTCATCAGATTTAAGCCTTTGATATTCTTTAATAATATATAGCTTAAATTCTGCAGATACCCATGAAGCAAATTCAAAGGCAATATCTTTGTGGGCAAATGTTCCGCCATATCTCCCTGATTTTGAGATAATACCAATAGCATTCGTATTTTCAATCCATTTTTTAGGAGACATTGTAAATGCATTTGCACCGGCATCTTTTTTAAACCCCTCGAATTCGACGGGTTTAAAATCAGGGTTGTTTAACTGTTCCCATAAACCCAAGAATTCAATGGTGTCTTTATTTCTCATCCAGTTCTGTATTGTTGCAGTTGGATCATCACTTTTGTATCTTGCAATATCAGTAAGCGAGATATAATCGTTCTCGTTACCTTCCGAGATAACAGTAATTTCATTACCATTAGCATTTATGGTAGCCTTCATTTTCCTTCACTCCTACGTATCATTATGTATAATAATATTATAGCACATATTACGCTATTTAGCAATATTATTTTCGCATTTGCGAAATTGTTTGTTTTTCAAAGCAATTAATGCTCTCTCCTTACAGTTGTTGTAAACTTCTAAGCTCATAATTACAAGCTCGCCAACACCGTTTTTTATAATGTGGATTGCATTTTTAGTTTCTGCACAATGTTTGCTGAGTTCTCCTGTATTTTTAAGGGCTTTGATGTTTATAAACAAAGGCATATATTCCAGCACTTTAGCAACGTCTATCTCACCATCTATTATGTATGGACTGAGATAATTATCAAAAAAGTCTGCATCCATAATAACCATTTCGGGTGTACCGTTGCGTGTAACATAAACCGGGATCTTGCACTCCTTGCAGTAATTAACAATGCCGCTTGTGTCCTTTAAATAAGATAATGGGATGTACTTTGACATATTAAATTCCTCCTTATTTTTTTATTATTGTAAATTTGTCCTTCTATAAGGTAATAACAGTTGAAAAAACTAAAATCTGGTCACTTAACCAAAAATGTAACACAATTGTAATATTACATGCGGAATAGGTCGTTAATTCTCTTTGTATAATGCTCTTGACTCATAATGACCATTACTTCGTATCCGTTTTTTATAACACTTATTGGTGCATCTGTTTTTGAACATCTTAAAGAAACATCACTTGTAAGTTTAAGTGTCTTAATAGGAAACGAGTTTGGAACACCAATATGTTCTTTTGAAAAGTCAACATTTCCATTGGCGTCACGATATCTCATATGTTCGTTGAAAAAATCAGAACTCATTATTACAAGCTCGGTATAGCCATTTCTTGTAACAAAAATAGGTTCTTTAATCTTTTGACACATATCACAGATAAATGTTGTGTCTTTTAATGTTGATAATGGAACAAATTTTGGCATATACTTTTACCTCCTTAAATTCTATTATGGCTTAATTATGCCCATTTAATTTTCTATTTTTATATAAAAATGCTCACCTATATCCAGTATAAGTGAGCATTCATCTTATTTAATTTTTTCCGCCTCAGCCAGCATGTTTTCTATAAAAATTCCATATCCTCTGGTTGGATCATTCACAAATACGTGTGTCACAGCTCCCACAATTCGGCCATTCTGAATTATCGGTGAACCCGACATTCCCTGCACAATGCCGCCTGTTTTTTCTATTAACTCTTCACTCGTTACTTTAATCACCATATTTTTATTATCATCTGTGCCAAAGGTCAGGATTCGTTCTATTTCAATATCAAAGCTTTCTGTTTTTTTGCCGTTTATGTTTGAAATGATTTTCGCTTTTCCCTTCCTTATGGCTTTTTTTGATGCAATCGGAATGCTTTCTCCTGACAATGTGTCATCATCTTTAACACTTCCATATATTCCATAATTAGTATTTTTTTCAATTGTGCCTATATCTCCCTCGCCGGCAAATGTGCCCTTGAGCTCTCCCGGCGTTCCCTTTTCGCCTTTTTGAACACCAAAAACATCCGCCTTAAGCACGCTGCCGTCTGAAACAGGCATAATCATTCCGGTATCATTATCGCAAATAGGATGTCCTAATGCACCATATGTTTTTGTTTCAGAGTCAACAAAAGAAAGAGTTCCTATTCCTGCAGTGCTGTCTCTCACCCATATTCCTATCTTAAATCCGTCTGCTGTTAAAGACGGCGTCACAATCTTTTCAATTTTCTGACCACCACGCATAAGCACAATATTCACAGGACTTCCATTTGAGTTGCTGACAATCTCTGCAAGTTGTTCTGTGCTTTTAAGCTTTTTCCCGTTTGCAGACATAAAAATATCCCCCGTTTTTATGTCAAACTTTGATGCTAAATTAACAATGCTTCCATCGCGGTCTAAAATCTCCGAAACACCTACGCATAAGAGTCCTTCCGTGAATAATTTTATTCCAATCGTCTCTCCTGACGGAATCAACATTTTAGGCGGTGTCACACTGACACTCACACTCTTTACCGGAATCACGCCAAAAAGCCTAACTTCCGCAGAATATTTTCCCGAGTCCGTTGCTGTGATACATTTCTCATTTTGTGAAAGAGTGACCTTTTCAACCTCACCCGTTTCACTTAAGACTCCGCCAAATGATGCAGGCATACTGAGCGAATAAGGAGACGAAGGGTCGGCTATTAGATTTTCACCCTCATAAATTGTTATATCACGGGGATATTTTAAATTACAGTCTATAATTAACAAAAGAGCAACAACACACATAAGGAAGAAAAATATTGTTGCTCTCTTTTTTAATTTCAGCATTTTCATCGACTCACTTTCCTTTGAGATTATATTATCCCCAAATGCAAGCCGCTATCCTTAGAAAAAAATGTTTTATGCACCAAACTCATCTAATGACTTAAAAGTGTACCCTCTGTTTTTAAGCTCTTTTATCACAGAATCCAAAACAAAAGCATTATCTTTAGAAACAGCGTGAAGGAGCAAAACCGCTCCGTCGTGCACACCTTTTAAAATTTCCTGATAAGCATACTCTGTTCCTTTTTGATTATTAACCTCCCAATCCTTATATGCAAAACTCCAGAAAACATTTGTGTAGCCTAAATCACGCGTTAATGCAAGCGTTCTTTCTGAATATTCTCCTCTCGGCGGCCTCAGATATTTCATTTCTTTTCCGAAAGTTTCTTTAAACTGTTTGCTTAACTCCGTTATTTCTTTTTTTAGTTCTTCATCATCTGCAACAGAAGGAAGGCTCGGATGGTTTATGCTGTGATTTCCAACAATGTGCCCCTCTTTCACCATTCTTTTGACGAGTTCTTTTTCGTTTTTCAAATATGGTCCTGTTATAAAAAAAGCGGCGGGAACATTGTTTTCTTTTAAAACATCTAATATTTTTGCAGTGTAGCCATTTTCATACCCCTCATCAAATGTCAGATAGATGTTTTTGGAGCCTTCATCTATGTAATATGCATTATATTTTTTCATAAGCGTTTTTGTAGTCTCCGGAATGTCCGGCGGAGCACTTATGTTCTTTTTAATTCCCCATCCATACATCACATTCGGATAGAGAGAATAGTCTCCTCCCTGTTTTAGAACAACATTTACAGCCTTTGATGGTTCAATATAGATTTCTTCTTCAAAAACATCTTTCTCTGAATTGCATCCGTTTAAGGAAACTATGGCAAAGCAAAGCAAAATCACCAAAAATTTTTTCATAGCATTTCCTTTCATAAAAATAATTATCTTTTTTTATTTATATTTCATACCATGAAAAAAAAGAACAAAATCGGCTGCATAAAAAAAGTTCCTGCTAAGCACGCAGGAACTTTATAATCTCATAATTTTTATATTCACTCATCGACATACATCGCTTCAAACTTCGCATTGTCTGAAACATTTTAGCAGATTCGATATCCCCCACCAAAGTACGCTTATTGAAAACATACTTAACCTCGTCATCTACTGTGACCTTCACTTTATAATACACTTCAAACTCTTCTTCATCGTAGGGCATATCAGTCTTCTCCTTTTTAATTACAGCTTTCAATTATTTTTATCATTTCGTCAAAATGTTCTTCCATTGAAGCCGCCAAGGCAAACTGACATTTTGCTCTTTCTAGGTTCTGCCCCTCGTGGTCTATGCCGAAATAAACATCGCCTTGCAAATGGTCTGTTAAAAATCTCATCCCAATCTCTAAAGTCATTGTTTTTGCACCCTGAGAAAGATTATCTCGTTCGGCTTTAGTCAGGCTTTTTCCCACTGCATCTAAAAATCCCTTTGCCAAAAACTCATATTTTTCAAGGTTTATTCTGACTTTAGACAGGTCTGTCTCATCCTCGCCTGCGGTGTTTGTAATAAATCTTGCAGCATCGCCGAAGTCAAGCACCGAAATTCCCGGCATAACCGTGTCTAAATCAAGAACGCAAAGCGCCTCATTTTTTTCGTTATCAATTAAAATATTATTAACCTTCGTGTCGTTATGAGTAACCTTTATGGGAAGCTCACCATTCTGCTGCATAATTGAAAGCTTTCTGATGTCGTCACCTCTTGCCATCATAAAATCAATTTCTGCTTTCGCTCCCTCTGCTCTGTTAAATGCATCTTCTGCAACCGCTTTTTTAAAATCTTCAAAACGGGAAATCTCATTATGAAAATTCGGAATTGTCTCATAAAGCTTTGTTGCATCAAAATCGGACAACATATTTTGAAATTTTCCAAAACCGTAGCCCGCATGGAAAAGCTTTTCGCTTTCTGCATTTTCATCAAGTGTGTAAGCATCGTCTATGAATTTATAAACTCTCCAATATTCACCGTCATCATCAACATAATAAGGCTTTCCGTCAAGCGCCTTTATAACCTCTAAACACTCGCGGCTTGCATCTCCGCCTGCTTTTTTAATTTTCTCTCTGATATGTTCTGTCACTAAAGTTATATTATGCATAACCTCATCAGGCTTTTTAAAAACATATTTATTGATTTTCTGCAATGTATAGGACAAATTATCAAAAACAATTCTGTATGTCGTGTTTATTCTGCCTGCAGTCACAGGCTTAACCTCTACTAAGTCCCCTTCTGTGCGGAAATTCTTTATAACAGAAATTACATCATTCAAATCTGACACATCCTTTAAATTTTTATACAAATGACATTATACAAAAAAACATTTCAAATTTCAATATAATTTTAAACTTTTGTTTTATGATTTTCGCATATTTTAAATTGAAAAAGGTCACCATTTGTGATATAATAGATATATGTAAGATATCATAATGAGTCTGTTTCAAAGCTTGACACAAAACAAGCATTAAGATAGAATAAGAGAATATGGATTTAAGGCAGGTAATTTTTATTTATGGCAAGGAATAATATTTTTATAAAAGGTGCTAAGGAGCACAATCTTAAAAATATAGATGTGACAATTCCGAGGGATAAGCTCGTTGTCATAACAGGTCTTTCAGGTTCAGGTAAATCAACCCTGGCGTTTGACACTATCTATGCAGAGGGTCAAAGACGATATGTTGAGTCTCTTTCTTCCTATGCCCGTCAGTTTTTAGGACAGATGGATAAGCCTGATGTTGAATTCATTGACGGTTTATCACCAGCTATCAGCATTGACCAGAAAACGACAAGCAAAAATCCCCGTTCAACAGTCGGAACAGTTACGGAGATTTATGACTATCTGCGTCTTTTGTTTGCAAGAATTGGCATTCCGCACTGCCCCAAATGCGGAAAAAAGATTGAAAAACAGTCTGTCGACCAGATTGTAGATAAAGTCTCCTCTCTTTCCGAAGGCACGCGTTTTCAGGTTTTAGCCCCCGTTATCAGAGGAAAAAAAGGCGAATATGTCAAGCTGTTTGAAAGCACAAAAAAAGGCGGTTATGTCCGTGTTCGCGTTGATGGAATAACATATGATTTATCAGAACAAATTCCGCTTGATAAAAATAAAAAGCATAACATCGAAATTGTTATTGACAGGCTTGTTTCAGGAAACGACATCAGAAAAAGGCTTGCAGATTCTATAGAGACAGCTCTGTCTTTGGCTTCAGGGCTTGTGATGATTGATGTCATAGGCGGAGAAGAAATGATTTTTTCGGAACATTATGCCTGCGACGACTGCGGAATCAGCTTGGAGGATTTAGCTCCGAGAATGTTCTCTTTTAACAGTCCTTTTGGCGCCTGCCCCGATTGTTTAGGTCTTGGTAACACAATGAAGATTGACCCCGAACTGATTTTTGACGAAACAAAGTCAATCTTAGATGGTGGAATTTTGGCAACAGGCTGGTCAAATGCCATAAGCACAGAAACAAGCGCACACACATATTACCACGCGCTTGCCAAAAAATATGGTTTTGATTTAGAAACGCCAATCGGCGAACTTTCCGACGAAGTGAAAAAGGTTCTTCTCTATGGAACAAAGGGAGAAAAGCTTGACCTTCACTATGAGCGCTCATATGGAACAGCTAATTTTAAAGCAGCCTTTGAAGGAATTGTTAATAATTTAGAACGAAGATATAGTGAAACATCCAGCGAATATATGAAAGCAGAGATTGAAAAACTGATGAGCATCAAGCCTTGCAGCACCTGCTCAGGCAAGCGCTTAAAGCCCGAAATCCTTGCAGTCACGGTCGGCGGTATGAATATTGATGAGGTCACTCATTTATCCGTTCTTGAGGCTAAAGATTTCTTTGAAAATTTAAAACTGTCAGAGCGTGAACAAACGATTGCAAGAATGATTTTAAAAGAGATTAACGAAAGACTCGGCTTTTTGGTTGATGTTGGTCTTGAATATCTTTCGCTTTCAAGACCATCTGCAACTCTCTCGGGCGGAGAGGCTCAGAGAATTCGTCTGGCAACTCAAATCGGTTCTTCTCTTATGGGCGTTTTATATATTCTTGATGAACCGTCAATCGGTCTTCACCAGAGAGACAACGACAGGCTTCTTGCAACACTGAAAAAGCTTCGTGACCTTGGTAACACCTTACTTGTCGTTGAGCACGATGTTGACACAATGTATGCGGCAGACCACATCATTGACATAGGACCCGGTGCAGGTGTTCACGGCGGCTATGTTGTCGCGGAAGGAACTGTTGATGACATTATAGCATCAGAAAAATCTGTTACAGGGCAATATTTAAGCGGAAAAAAATTCATTCCGCTTCCCGAAAAAAGAAGAAAAGGAAACGGAAGCGTTCTTAAAATCAAAGGAGCTTCCCATAACAACTTAAAAAATATTGATGTTGAAATTCCTTTAGGAACTTTCTGTGTTGTCACAGGTGTTTCAGGTTCAGGAAAATCATCACTTGTCAACGAGGTTTTATATAAGCGTTTGGCAAGGGAATTAAACAAAGCTCACACTATTCCGGGAAAAGCAAAAAAAATTGAAGGCATAGAACATTTAGACAAAGTTGTAGATATTGACCAGTCTCCCATTGGAAGAACGCCTCGTTCAAATCCCGCAACATACACAGGAGTTTTCTCTGACATTCGTGAAGTTTTTGCGCAGACTTCCGATGCAAAAATCAGGGGCTATAAGGCAGGGCGCTTCAGCTTTAATGTTAAAGGTGGCAGATGCGAGACTTGTTCAGGCGACGGTATCATTAAAATTGAAATGCATTTTCTTCCCGATGTTTATGTGCCCTGTGAAGTGTGTAAAGGCAAACGCTATAACAGAGAAACTCTTGATGTTCACTACAAGGGCAAAAACATTGATGATGTTTTGAATATGACAGCTAAAGAAGCTGTCGAATTTTTCAAAAACACCCCAAAAATCAAAAATAAGCTTCAGACGCTTTGCGATGTCGGACTGACTTATGTTAAAATAGGTCAACCTTCAACTCAGCTCTCAGGCGGTGAGGCACAGCGTGTCAAGCTTGCGACAGAGCTTTCAAAACGAAGCACAGGAAAGACAATTTACATTTTAGACGAACCGACAACAGGTCTTCACACAGCGGATGTCCACAAGCTTTTAGATGTCTTACAAAGGCTTGTTGAAGCAGGAAACACAGTCCTTGTCATCGAACATAATTTAGATGTTATAAAATCTGCTGACTATGTGATTGATTTAGGACCTGAAGGCGGCGATAAAGGCGGAAACATTGTCTCTTGCGGAACGCCTGAAGAAGTTTCACAATGCAAAAACTCTTACACGGGAAAATATCTAAAAGAATATTTGAAAAAGTAAGGTGATCACTTGAAAAAGAGAATCAAACGAGATTATTATGTCAGCTGTATTGTAGCAGCAGGTGGCAAGGGTGAAAGAATGGGTGCTGATATAAACAAGATTTTCCTTGACATATCAGGCGTGCCCATTATTGCCCGAACGCTCTCTGTGTTAAATGCTTGTCAATATATTGATGAAATTGTTATTGTGACCGCAGAATGTGACCTTCCCGGTTGCAACGATATCGTACGCGAATTTCGCATTGATAAGGTGAAAACCATCACAGTTGGCGGCAAAACCCGTCAGCAATCCGTCAGAAATGGTCTCTCTGAAGTGTCTGAAAATGCAGATATCGTTATGGTGCACGATGCGGCGCGACCATTGGTTTCCCCGAATCATTTAGCAGAGGTTATCACCTCCGCCAATGAACACGGCGCTGCTGCTCTTGGTGTTCCGGAGAAAAACACGCTAAAATATGTTGATTCTGATGGTTTTATAACGCAGACAATTGACAGAAGTCATATTTATGCCATACATACGCCTCAGGTTTTCAGAAAAAGCCTGATAGATAAAATGTATGAAAACGCTGAGCAGAGTGAAATCACAGCAACAGATGACTGCATGCTTGCGGAAATTCTGGAACAAAAAATTAAAATGATTGAAGACAGCTATGAAAACATTAAAATCACTACCCGTGATGACTTAATTATAGCCGAACAAATACTTGAAAGCAGAATGGAAGGTTGACTCTATGGATAACTACAGAATCGGACAGGGCTACGATGTACATAAACTGACAGAAGGCAGAAAGCTCATTTTAGGCGGTGTTGAAATCGAACACAGTGTTGGTCTTTTAGGACATTCTGATGCTGATGTTTTAGTTCACGCCATAATGGATGCTCTTTTGGGAGCGCTGGCTCTCGGTGATATCGGAAAGCACTTTCCTGACACAGAGGCTGAATTCAAAGACGCAGACAGCTTAATGCTTTTAAAAAAAGTTGCTGATTTAATCAAAGAAAAAGGCTATTTAATCTGCAACATAGATTCAACCATCGTTGCACAAAAACCAAAGCTTGCCCCTCACATTGACGCAATGCGCGAAAACATTGCAAAAACGCTTTCTGTCGTTATTAATTGCGTGAGTGTTAAAGCAACAACGACGGAACATCTCGGCTTTGAAGGCAGATGTGAAGGTATTAGCTCTTTTGCTGTGTGTATTTTAAAGAAAATAATGTAAAACTATTGTTTTTTTCGTAAAAAAAAGGTATAATGTTTTGGAATGAATATAAATTAGTAAGGATTGGTCTTTTTGTTTAAATTTATTCGCGAGGAAATAAGTGCAATCAAAGAAAGAGACCCCGCTGCAAGAAACACTTTTGAGATTCTTTTCTTGTATTCGGGTTTTCATGCTGTTTTCTGGCATAGACTTTCCCATTGGCTTTATAAGAAAAAAAGATATACTCTTGCGCGATTTGTCTCACAGACTATCCGTTTCTTCACAGGTATTGAAATCCATCCCGGCGCAAAAATCGGCAGAGGCCTTTTCATTGACCACGGTATGGGTGTCATAATCGGTGAAACAACAGAAATTGGCGACAACTGCACGATTTATCAGGGCGTGACCTTAGGCGGAACGGGAAAAGATGTCGGCAAACGACATCCGACTCTCGGCAACAATGTTTTAGTTGGTGCGGGCGCTAAGGTTTTAGGGCCTTTCAAGGTTGGAGACAACTCAAAAATTGCAGCAAATGCCGTTGTTTTAAGTGAAGTCCCCGACAATTCAACATGTGTCGGCGTTCCTGCAAGAATTGTCAAGATAAACAACAGACGCGTTTCAAATTTCGACAATGTGCATCTTCCCGACCCTGTGTCTCAAGAGCTTTGCAGACTTTCTTCTCAACTTGAAAAGCTCGAAAAGATGATTTTAAATAATAACAACAAACAATCGCAGTAAAAGAAAGGAATGACTGCTTTATGAAAATATATAACACCATGACAAGAAAAAAAGAAGAATTTATTCCCTTGGAAACGGGCAAAGTAAAGATGTATTCCTGCGGACCTACAGTCTATAACTTCTTCCACATAGGAAATGCTCGTCCGTTTATCATTTTTGACACTTTAAGAAGATATTTTGAATATTCGGGCTATGATGTAAAATTTGTTCAAAACTTCACTGATATAGATGACAAAATGATAAAAAATGCAAATGAACTTGGAATTACGGTTAAAGAGCTTGCTGACAAATATATTGCAGAATATTTCACGGATGCTCAGGGCTTGAAAATTAAAGAAGCAACTGTTCATCCGAAAGCAACCGAAAACATTGATGCCATCATCGAGATTGTTAAAAAGCTTGAAACCGAAGGCTACGCTTATAATGTTGATGGTGATGTTTATTTTGAAACATCAAAATTCAAAGGCTATGGTAAGCTCTCAAAACAGCCTTTGGAGGACTTAGAAGCAGGTGCAAGAATTGATGTTAATGAAACAAAGAAACATCCGACAGACTTTGCTCTCTGGAAAAAGAAAAAAGAAGGCGAGCCTGCATGGGAAAGCCCCTGGGGCGAAGGCAGACCTGGTTGGCATATTGAATGTTCTGCCATGGTTAATAAATTTTTAGGCGAGACCATTGATATTCACTCAGGCGGTCAGGACTTGATTTTCCCCCACCACGAAAACGAAATTGCGCAGTCAGAGGCAGCAAACGGAAAACCTTTTGCACGCTACTGGATGCATAATGGTTATATTAATGTCAACAACGAAAAGATGGCGAAATCAAAAGGCAACTTCTTCACAGTCCGCGATGTTGCTAAAAAATATGATTATGAAGTTATCCGCTTTTTCATGCTTTCTGCTCACTACAGAAGCGCAATAAATTTCTCAGATGAGCTTTTGGCGCAGTCAGAATCAGGGCTTACAAGGCTTTATAACTGCCTTTATAATTTAGAATTCATTTTAGCTAAAGCTAAAGGCAAAGAAATCAGAGAAGATGAAAAAGCTGTTTTTGATGAAATTGTTTCATTTAAAGATAAATTCTGCGCAGCAATGGATGACGATTTAAACACAGCAGACGCCATTGCAGCTCTCTTTGAAATGGCAAGATTTATAAATTCAAATGTTAAAGAAACATCTTCTGCCAAACTGATTGAAGACACTGTCGTTCTCTATAAAGAGCTCGGTGCTGTTTTGGGAATTCTCTATAAGAATCAGGAAGACTTAATATCAGAAGAAGCAAGAGTTCTTCTTGAAAAGCGTGCTGAAGCACGACAAAACAAAGACTGGGCATTGTCTGACGAAATCCGCGATGAGCTCTCCAAAATGGGAATTGAAGTTATGGACACTCGTCAGGGAACGAAAATCCGCGTGACAAAAGGAACAGAAGATGAAGATTGATGATATATTAGAAAGCGAAAAACATATTCCGCCAAAGGAATATTCTCCGCTAACGCTTGCATTTATCGGTGACGGAGTTTATGAGCTTTATGTGAGATGTCATATTGCAGGCAAAAATAATGCTCCTGCAGGAAAGCTTCATAAAGAAGCAATTAAATATGTCAAGGCTCAGGCTCAGGCTGCCTCAATAAAGGCTATGCTTGATATTCTCACAGAAGAGGAGCTTTGGATTTTCAAACGAGGTAGAAATGCAAAATCTGCCACTGTTCCAAAAAATGCAGATGTCACAGATTACCGTTTAGCAACAGGCTTTGAGGCTCTCATCGGCTATCTCTACCTTGAAGGTAAAACAGAAAGACTCTCTGAGCTCTGTGCTGTTGCAATGGCAAAGGCTTTGGACTAAATAAATAAAAATCACCCCGAATTTATTGTACATAATTTTAAATGGGGTGAAAATTCTGAAAATTTTTTTAAAAAAACATAAAAAACTATTGGGAAACTTAAAAATTTATGTTATAATAACCGTCGGTGCTTTAATATCAGCATCAGGCATCAGCTTGTTTTTAGCTCCGTCTGATATTGTAGCCGGCGGAATAAGCGGAATCGGAATAATACTTTACAGCGTTTTTAATTTTCCGATTGGTGCTTTTATGATTATTGCAAACATTCCTGTTTTGTTTTTGGGGTGTAAATTTCTTGGCAGAGGCTTTCTTTCTAAAACTGCCTATGGAACGCTTATGCTTTCTGTCTTCATTGATTTATTCGCGTCACTTCCCCCACTGACTACAGACAGATTGCTTGCTTCAATTTTCGGCGGTGCACTTGTCGGTATAGGTATGGGGCTGATTTTTATGATTGGCGCAACGACCGGTGGTGTTGATGTTTTAGCAAAAATTTTAAACAGACTCTTTCCTTTTGTTGATGTTGGAAAATGTTTGTTTATAATTGATTTTATAATAATTTTTATTGGTGCAATAGTTTTTTCCGATATTAACCTCAGTCTTTATGGTATAATTTCTCTTTTAATTTCAGCTTACCTTATAGACACAATTATTTCAGGCGCAAACTCAGCCAAAATTGCATACATTATATCGGACAAGCACGAAAAGATTGCCTGCGACATCATAAACGACTTAAACAGAGGCTTAAGCAGCATAAGTGTTAGAGGAATGTATAAAAACACAAGCAGAACAATGCTTATGTGCGTTTTAAAAAAGCACGAGCTTCCAAGGCTCAGGCTCATAGTGTCGGAAGTTGATAAAAATGCGTTTATTATCTTCATAGGAGCACGCGAGGTGTCAGGTGAAGGTTTTAAAATATATCCTATAAATTAAAATTTTTGAAAGGGGCGAAAAATATGGATAAAAACAGAGCAAGAGAACTCTCCATAATTTCTGAAAAAATCAGAAAGAACATTCTCACTGCTGTATATAATGCTGCATCAGGTCATCCGGGCGGCTCTTTATCCATTGCGGATCTCTTATCCGTACTTTATTTTGAGGTCATGAA
The DNA here is from genome assembly GCA_045576235.1 of Clostridia bacterium. Classification (GTDB taxonomy): domain Bacteria; phylum Bacillota; class Clostridia; order UBA1381; family UBA9506; genus SIG437. Next base: position 107,191 of record JAZNGA010000030.1, on the reverse strand, counting down.
CATTGATCCAAAAAATCCTAAAATGGAGGATCGAGACAGATTTGTTCTCTCTAAAGGTCACTGCAGTCCTGCTCTCTATGGCGCGCTTGCAGAAAGAGGATTTTTCCCGACAGAAGATGTTGCAACATTCAGAAAAGCAGACAGCTATCTTCAGGGACATCCTGATATGAAAGGTGTTCCCGGTGTTGATATGTCAACAGGTTCACTCGGTCAGGGAATCTGTGCAGCAAACGGTATGGCTCTCGCTGCTAAGATTGACAACAAAGATTACAGAGTTTACACTGTTTTGGGAGACGGTGAAATTGAAGAAGGTCAGGTTTGGGAGGCTGCTATGTTTGCTGCTCACTATAAACTTGACAATGTGACGGCTTTTGTTGACTTTAACGGTCTTCAGATTGACGGCGACATTTCAAAGGTTATGTCTCCTCTTCCGATAGATGAAAAGTTTGCAGCTTTTGGCTGGAATGTAATTATTTGTGATGCACATGACCACATAGCACTTTATGATGCAATTATGGAAGCTCACGGCTTCAAAGGCAAGCCTACAGTTATCATCTTAAAGAGTGTTAAAGGTAAAGGTGTTTCATTTATGGAAAATCAGGCATCATGGCATGGCAGCGCTCCTAACGAAGAGCAATATAACCAGGCTATCGCAGAAATTGATGCTCGCATAAAAGAACTGGAGGTGCAAGCATAATGGGAAAAATCGCAACTCGTGAGGCTTATGGTTTAGCTTTAGCTGAATTTGGTGAAAAATATGATATTATCGTATTTGACGCTGACCTCTCAAAATCAACAAAAACAGACACTTTTAAAAAGAAGTTCCCCGAAAGATTCTTTAACGCCGGTATTGCAGAAGCAAACATGGTGTCAACCGCTGCAGGTATTGCTTCAACAGGCAAAACAGTTTTCGTAAGCTCTTTTGCTATGTTTGCTGCAGGCAGAGCTTTCGAACAAATCAGAAACTCTGTTGGCTATCCTAAATTAAATGTTAAAATCGGTGCTACTCACGCCGGCATTTCTGTTGGTGAAGACGGTGCAACTCATCAGTGCTTAGAAGACATCGGCATCATGAGAACAATTCCGGGCATGGTTATCTTAAACCCTGCCGATGCAACAGAATCAATCTTAGCTGTTGAAGCTGCTATCAAGCATAACGGCCCTGTTTATTTAAGATTCGGAAGACTTGCTGTTCCTGAACTTTTCGACAGAGCAACATATAAGTTTGAGCTTGGCAAAGGCGTTCAGCTTGCAGATGGTAAAGATGTTACAATCATCGCTACAGGTCTTATGGTTCCTGAAGCTATTGAAGCAGGAAAAGCATTAGCTGAAGAAGGCATCAGTGCGCGTGTTATCAACATTCACACAATTAAGCCTATCGATAAAGAAATCATTGCAAAAGCAGCAAAAGAAACAGGCGCTATTGTTACAGCTGAAGAGCATAACATCATCGGCGGTCTTGGCAGTGCTGTTGCTGAAGTTCTTTGTGAGACATGCCCTGTTCCTATGCTCAGAGTTGGAACAGAAGACAAGTTCGGCAAATCAGGTAAGCCTGCAATTCTTTTAGAAGAATATGGTTTAACAGCTAAAAACATTATTAAAAAAGCAAAAGAAGCTATTGCACTTAAGAAATAATATTTTCTGCAATGAGAGCCTTCCTTTTTGGAAGGCTCTTTTTTATTCTCATAAAAAAGGAATCAAAAAAAATTAACCACTCTTCCCTGTAACCAACAAACAGCCTCTTGCATAGTATATTACATAACCAAATAAAGGAGGTAAATCGTAATGGGATGTGACAGAGGTTTATTCAATGGCTTCGGTGGTAACAACTGCTGCTTATGGATAATTCTTATTATCCTCTTCTTCAGCTGCTGCTCAGGCTCAAACAACGGCTGTGGCTGCTAATTTCTAAAAAAATTAGTTCCTCCATATGAAAAGAAGCCTTCTGTGCTAAATCAGCACAGAAGGCTTTTCATTTTAATAACTTCGCAAAATTTAAGACTTATTTAAACTTTCTTTTTCTTGCAGCCTCAGATTTCTTCTTTCTCTTTACACTGGGCTTTTCATAGTGCTCTCTTTTTCTAACCTCAGCAAGTACACCATCTCTTGCACATGAACGCTTAAAGCGTCTGAGTGCACTATCTAAAGATTCATGATCTTTGAGTCTAATTTCGGACATTATTAAATTCCCTCCCTCCAATTTTCCGAGTTTGGAACGCAAGTAAAACGATTCCAGAGTTTCCCATCACATATTATGTAACAAAAAACCACATCTTTTATTATACATTATTAAATATGCAATTGTCAACCGTATTTTGAAAAATAAATGAAATATTATTTAAACAATCTGTGAATAAACGAAAAAAATTGTTAAAATTACACACAGCTTTATAATTTTAAGTTAATCTGCAGCATTATTGCGTCATTATATTCCAGAGTTCTTTTTTCCCTGTTGAAATTGCAGATGCGCCTGCGTCAAATGCAAATTTCACATCTGCTTCTGATTCAATAAGTCCGCCCGCAATTATTGGAATTTCAAGATTTTCCGAAAAATTTCTGATTACCTTTGGAATAACCCCGGGCAAAAGCTCCACCATGTCCGGTCTTGAAGATTTAAATGATTCATATGCCGTGTCAATAGATTTTGAATCAACTATAAAAAATCTCTGAACAGTCGAAAGCCCATGTTCACGCGCACATTTAATAAGATTTGTCCTTGTGCTTATAATTCCGTCAACTAAAGTTTTTGATATAAATTCAACGCCGGCAGAATCTTTTGATACCCCGTCCGTTAAATCTATGTGCACAAAAATTTTTTTATTTTTTTCATTGGCGAGCTTTGTTATTTTCGGCAACTTCAGAATATTTGATTTTAATAAAAATATGTTTTCAGGGCCATTAATAAGCGCCGCCTCTAATTCTGCGTTATCGCGCACTGCCGCTATTATACATTTTTCCCGAAGATTTAACATGATTTCTTCTCCTTCTCGTTTGACTATTTTAAACAGATTTCGTAGCAATTATGTCAATTCCCGTATCAAGAATGTTTTTTATTATTATATCACCAACAGAAACAGGGCATTTCGCTTCGCTTTTTGCAATTTCCTTAACAGCATCAAACAGCAATTCTTTAGGAATTGGCTTTTCAGACTTAACTGAAAGAATTGCTCCATTTGACGCTCTGACAGAAGTTGTCAGCGTTCTCGACGGACATAAAACTTCGCCTTTAGCATATTCTTCTCCTCTTTTGCATGAGTTTCCCGAAATTCTCAGTTCACCATTTTCTTCTTCAAAAACAGAGACGGAACACCCCATAGGACAAATGATACATGTCAATTCTTTCATTGCTGCTTCACCTCCAAAACAATTTTATCCGCAGATGAAATCATCTCTTGCGAAAGTTTAATCATTTCCATTTCACTAGGCATAAACTTATTTTTCTTTTTTGTTAAAAGAACTTTTTCATTTTGTTTTACTATTATTGTAGCATTTTTTAACGGATTTGCAACTCTAAAATATAAAACAGAATCATTGTCAGATGAAACAGAAAGCGTTTGAGGAACAACATACCTCACATTTTCACCACATTCTATCGGAAATTCATCGTCTTTTCTGATTCTTCCAGAAACATAGTTTGCTGCTGCTTCGCCTGCTATTTCAGCTTCTTCCGCTGCATAATCGGCAAGGTCATGGACATGAAGAACATTTCCGCAAGCAAACACACCGGGAACAGATGTTTCCCTGAACTGATTGACCTTAGCCCCATTTGTCACAGGGTCAAGCTCTATTCCCATTTTCTTTGAAAGCTCATTTTCAGGAATCAGACCACAGGAGAGCAGGACTGTGTCGCATTTTATATATTCCTCTGTTCCTTTAATTGGCTTTTTTTCCTCATCAACTGCAGAAATCGTCACTCCAATGACACGCTCTTTCCCGTGAATTTCGGTGATTGTATGGCTGAGCTTTAACGGAATGTTAAAATCGTCAAGGCATTGAACAATGTTTCTTGTCAGACCTGCAGAATATGGCATAATCTCACAAACAGCCTTGATAGCAGCGCCTTCTAATGTCATTCGTCTTGCCATGATCAAGCCAATGTCACCAGAACCTAAAATCACAACTTCTTTTCCCGGGAGATATCCTAAAATGTTAATATATTTCTGAGCAGAGCCCGCTGTGAAAACACCTGATGGGCGTGTTCCCGGAAGCGATAGCGCCCCTCGTGACCTTTCTCTGCATCCCATTGCAAGAATTATTGCTTTTGCTTTTATCTGAAAAATACCATCTTGTTTATTTGTCAGAGTTATTATTTTATTCTCTGTTACATTTGTCACCATCGTGCCAGAAAGGATTTCAATGTTTTCATCACGCACACATTTTTCAAGTTCCCACGCAAATTCGGGGCCTGTGAGCTCTTTTGAATATCTCATTAGTCCAAATCCATTATGTATGCACTGATTCAAAATTCCGCCCGGTGTTTTTTCTCTGTCAATTATTAGAACATCTCTTGCCCCTGATTTTTAAGCTTTGACCGCCGCTGCCATTCCCGCAGGTCCGCCTCCTATTATGACTATATCTCTTTTTTGCATATCTCCACCTCAATCCTTATCTGATTTTTTCAAATATCAGCTTTGAATTTCCGCCCGACTTCGTCACTTCCTCATAGTTTATGGAAAGCTCTTTTGCAATCAGCCCCTGAACATTAGGACTGCAAAAACCACCATGACACCGTCCCATGCCACTTCTTGTCCTTCTTTTAACTCCATCTAAATCAAGTGGCTTTGGATTTTGTCTGATTGAAGTTAATATTTCTCCTTCCGTCACTCCCTCACATCTGCAGATAATTCTGCCAAATGAAGAGTCTTTTTTTATCAATTCATTTTTTCTTCTAAAGTCAAACTCTTTAAAAAATCAGAAGGCATCCTTTTTCCATCAAAATCAGTCTTTTTCTTAAGCTTTAATCCGATTGACTTCAATATCTCGACAACATGTTGAGCAATTGCAGGAGAAGCCGTGAGCCCCGGAGACTCAATTCCTGCAACATTTATAAATCCGCTGATGTCTTTTGATGCTCCAATTATGAAGTCTCCCGTGTTTCCGACAGCTCGCAGACCGGCAAATGATGTTATTGCTTTATTAAAAGGGATTTTTGTAACACATTCAGACGCATTACGCATAATATCATTTAATCCTTTTTGCGTCACTTTCTTTTCTTCTTTATTTCCCGTGTCTAAAGCTGTCGGACCTAAAATTATGTTTTCATCAACAGTCGGTGAAATCAAAATTCCTTTACCCATTTTTGTAGGTGTTCTGAAAATCGTTGTTTTGCAAAGATTTCCACATTCTGAGTCAAGAAGCAAATATTGTCCTTTTCTTGCATTAACAGAAAAACTCTCATCTCCTGCAAGCCTTGCAATTTCGTCAGAATTGACTCCTGCCGCGTTTATCATATATTTTGCTTTAAGCGTTCCACATTCAGCGTCAAAACCTGCATGCACAATTGCGCTGTTTGCTTTCGTCGCTCCCATCGCAACATCATTTTCCTTTTCGATTAAACATACAGACAGCTCATACTTTTTCAGTTCTCTTGCAATAAGGCCACCCACGACACCTGCGCCTATAACAGCAACATCAAACATAATCTTACCTCCGTTTTTAAACAAAAAAAGCCACAACAAAGAAAGGCAAAACTGCCCTCTTTGATGCGACTCCTATTCTCAACACATTATTCTTATTATACTCTTTGCCAAATAAAATGTCAGCACTTTTATATATAACTTTTTTGATAATTCACCGAATGGATACTATTTTTTCATATTCGTCTGCTCTTTATCATATGATGTAATAATAAAAGCAATCGGAGGAATTTATTATGGAAGAAAATAAAAAGCCACACAGCCTGATTTTAAAGGAACGGAGTTTTTTGACAATAACACAAGTAGCAGATGTGGACACTTTTGATGAAAGAAAAATCATTCTGCTTACAGATGAAGACATAATTGAAATTGAAGGCGACAATCTGCATATACAAAAGCTTGATGTAAGCTCCGGTGACCTCTCTATTGAAGGAGAAATATTCAGCATTTTATATTCAGGAAAAAACTATGGTGGAAAACAAAAAGGCTTATTTAAAAAGCTTTTTAAATAAGGAGCAGATATGTTTTTTTCACTTTCACACGAGCTCTTTGTTTTTCTCCATTCAATTTTTGCTGGTGTTTTAATTTCAATTGTTTTTGACATTTTCAGGCTGATAAGAAAAAAGGCGAGCTCAGGTGCTTTTCTATCTACTGCTCAGGATATTATTTTTTGGATTATTGCCGCAGCAATTATGTTTTTTGTTATATATCATACGAACAATGGAGCAATCAGGTTTTATCAATTTTTAGGAGCTATTTTGGGGAGCTTTCTCTACTTTTTGTCTTTAAGCAGATTTGTCAGTCTTTTTTTATGTCGTTTTATTGATGTTTTTTGCAGAATTTCTGAATTTTTTTTGAAAATACTATTGACACCACTTAAATTTATGTATAAACTATTATATGTAGTAATGTATTTTGCTATTTTTCCCGCTTTTCGTGTTTTGAAAAAAATATTTAAAAACTTATTTTTTTCACTTCGAAAAAATTTCAAAGCTCTTAAATTTATAAAAAACAAAAAATAAATTCTACCGATGATATAGAGGTCAATATGAATAAAGAAAAATCAAAAAAGAAAATAGATTATTCATATGTTTTAAAGCGCCTTTTATTGCTCGTTTTAGCTGTTTACATCTGCATTTCGCTCATCTCGCAGCAATTCAAGATAACACGGCTTGATGCAGCAGAAAAGGAAATTGATGCTGAGTTTTCATTAGAAGAAAAAAGAAAAAAAGAATTAGATGACGAAAAGGCTTTGCTTGGAACGGATGAATATTATGAACGCGCCGCTCGTGAGCGTCTCGGCTACACAAAGAAAAACGAAAAGGTCTTCATAGACATTAACAAATAATTATTAATCTGGCATTTTCTGCCGATTATCATATTTACATATGTCAAATAAAGAATGGAGGAAGCATGCAGATGCTTTTGGAGGTTGGAAAAACTGTTAAAGGTAAGGTCACGGGAATAACGCCATTTGGTGCCTTTATAGATTTGGGTGAGGGCAAAACAGGTCTATGTCACATTTCCGAAGTGGCTTTGTCGTTTGTTAAAGACATTAAAGAACATTTAAAAGAAAATGATGAAGTGACTGTTAAAATCACTTCAGTTGACAACAAGGGTAAAATCAGTTTATCCATTAAACAGGCGCTTTTAGATAAGAAGGCAAAAGATGCTGCAAAACCTGCATCATCGCGCCCCGAAGAAATTCTCTGGCCTGACAAAAATTCTACTTCTTCTGCACCCACTTCCTTTGAAGAGATGATGAACAAATTCAAACAGTCGAGCGACGAAAGAATGCACGACATTAAAAAGGGTCTTGACTCAAAGCGTGGAGGTAATTATAAGCGTTCTTCAGGTTCTTATTAATTAAATAATTTTCACTATATAAAAAATGCGTGCTTTTTAAAAGCACGCATTTTTTTGATTCTTAAATTACTCAATGCCATAAATTTCTTTTCTTGCTTCTTTAAAGAAGTGGAATGTTTCGTCAAATCTCCACTGATTCTTCCACTCGGTTGTGCGCCCCCATGGTGCTGCCAGATATCCGACAATCTGGTCATCAGGTGCGCCTTCTTTAAAATATTCATAAAGGTCTCTTGTGTTTCTGTCGCACTGATGACATGTAGAAGAACAAGGAACATATTTATAGCCGTCTTTTATAAGCGGAAGCGCTTTAGCTCTGAAATTCACGCTGAACGGATCATCCTCGACATAGTCAAGGTGAAGGTGGTAAAGATGTCCGCCTTCTTTTCTATAGTAATCAATGTATTCCTGTCTTGAGTCTGTTCTTGTGTAGCAGCCTTCTTTAAGCGCATGATAAAAATATGGTGAGATTACTGCTTCATCAGGGTCAATGTGCGCTTTATATTCTTCAGTGTGGTCAAACAGCGGGCTATGCCAAATCCACGGTTTTGCTCCTGTTTCGCGAACAGAGTCAATTAAGAAACGCAAATCTTTCCAATAAAGCTCTCCCTGTCTATACACGACATATCCGTGACCTTTGCTGAAGTCGTAGCCTTCTTCGTCCATTCCGAGATGAATATATTCAGGATGGTCAAACATCTCATAAACTTCTTTAATGAGGTCATTACAAACTTTATAGTAAATTGAAGTTGATGTCATTCTGCGATATTCTCCGAGCCAGAAGCTGTGAGGTGTTGCAAAGTTTAATTTCGGAATTATTCTGATTCCCATTTTTCTTAAGCACTCAATCTCTTCACGAACTCTTTTTTTCGACCACGCCCCTTTGAGAGATATTTCAGGGTGTGAAGCATATTGAACACCGTCTCCGACATCTAAAAGAATCGTGTTGAAGCCAGCTTCCTGAGCACCTTTTTTGATATATTCCCAGAAGTCTTCATCAAAGGTTAATTCATTTGTCTTTTTAAGCTGGTCATTGAATGGAGTTGACCATTCGTTCTCACTTAAATAAACCATTAATGCCCACATTTTTTCTTTCATTTTCAAAATCTCCTTTATATTTTAAAATTTTTTTACTTCTCGTTTGTGAATTTTTTCCACATAGGAACCGTTGTATATGTTAAAACCACGGCAACAACTGCCATTGTAACCCACGAAATTATCGTTCCGTTCCAGCCAAATTTTTCAGCTAAAAGTCCATATCCGTAGTTTGAGATAACAGCTCCGAATGAAGCTGCAGCATTGAGTATTGCTGATATACTGCCTGCTCTGCCATATTCTGTGAAGAATGAAGGAATTGTGATAGTCAGCAATCTGTTAACAGCATACATCATCGTTGTTATCACCATCAGCATTACTATAATCAACCAAACGGAAATCTTTCCAATCAGAAGCATAAGCGCTGCAAAAGGCAATGAAATCACAAAACACACAGCAAATGTAGAAACTGCATTTTTAATATATTTTGGATAAATCCAGTCAACAACATAAACGCCCAAAAGGTTAACAACAACTAAAACGGCTGTGAGCATTGTTGCAAGGCTCGCAGAAACTCCGCTATAGCTTTCCATAATCATAGTTGGCACCCATGTCTTAACGCCTAAATCAAGGCAACACTTGATAAATGCGGGAATCAAAAGAATAATTGCACCACTTTTTACCAAAAGTTTAAATATTCCTGTTGATTCTTTTTCAGGTTCTTTTTCCTTTTTTTCAGCTTTGTCATCGCCTAAGCTCTTTAAAGGCTTATAAGTCTTTCTTGCTTCTTTGAGAGTGTCAATCATTTTTCCTGCAACTAAAATCCACATTAACAAAACAAGGAAAAGCATTGCAGCTTCAACAAAAAATAAAGTTCTCCACGAAGAAAACTCAAGCACAACTGCCGCCAGAAAATAATTAAAAAGCATTCCCACACAATATGCAAATGATATGTAGGTCATTGCCTTTTGTCTGTGCATCGGGAGAAGGTATTCCGTAAGTATTCTCAAAATAGCAGGCCACAGGGCAAACTGAATCAGTCCGTTCAGCATCCATGTTATCATCATTATATAAAAGTTATCAGAAAGTCCCATTAAGATAACAGAAAGCATTGGTCCAAGAATGGATATGGTCAGAAGTTTCATCGGCGATGCTTTGTCAAGAAATCTTCCTCCCAAAAGCTGTGCTCCACCATATAACAGATAAAAGCCTGAGTTGATTATGCCAGCCTGTGACTTCTCAAAATAGCCCTCGCTGATAATTGAGGCGATTGACGCTGAAAACACCGATTTTGACATACTGACAATAGCATAAATAATGAAACAGAACCAAAAAAGTCCCCAACTCGCTTTGTCTTCCTTATCTCTAACTTTCATAAAACCTCCGTGAATGTTTTAATGAAACAGATTAAAACAATTTTAAACACAAAATTTCCTACTGATACCAATGGTGATTATAGCACAACACACCCTCTTTTTCAAGAGAAAACTTCTTTTTTCTGAAAAATAAAAAAATCTCTTTGTGCTCTATTTTCAGTTGATTTTTTATATAATTTATGATATAATATTTTTAATATGCAAACTTTGAAATGAGGTAGGAACAATGCAAACAATTAAAGCTCCCCGCGGCACACATGACATTTTGCCCGGTGACATTTATAAATGGCATAAAGTCGAAGAAATAATGCGTGATCTTTGCCGCAAATTTGCTTATCACGAGATAAGAACTCCCATGTTTGAACACACAGAGCTCTTCACTCACGGTGTCGGCGAAACGACAGATGTTGTTCAAAAGGAAATGTACACTTTCTGCGACAAAGGCTCAAGAAGCATAACCTTAAAACCTGAAGGAACTTCTCCCGTTGTCAGAAGCTTCATAGAACACTCTCTCTATGCAGGACCTCAACCTTCTAAGCTATATTATATAACGCCCTGCTTCCGCTATGAAAAGCCACAGGCAGGAAGACTCCGCGCTTTCCATCAGTTTGGAGTGGAGGTTTTCGGTGCAACACATCCTGCAATTGATGCAGAGGTTATCTCTCTTGCACTCAGCGTTTTTGATAAGCTCGGCATAGGCGGGATTGAGTTGAACATAAACAGCATCGGATGCCCCGAGTGCAGACATAAATATAACGAAATGCTTCGTGATTTTTTCCGTCCGCATCTTGATTCTCTATGTGAGACCTGCAGAACGAGATACGAAAAAAATCCACTCAGAATTCTTGACTGCAAAGTTGATAGCTGCAAGGAGATATATAATAATGCTCCTCTCCTTTTAGATAACATATGCGACGATTGTAACTCTCATTTTGAAACCTTAAAAAAATATCTTGATGCAATGGGAATCGAATATAAGATTGACGGAACAATTGTCCGCGGTCTCGACTACTACACAAAAACCGTGTTTGAAATTGTTTCAAATAACATTGGTGCCAAAGGAACAGTTTGCGGTGGCGGAAGATATAATGGCTTGGTTGAGTCATTAGGCGGACCTGAAGTTCCCGGAGTTGGCTTTGGTCTTGGAATAGAACGACTGATGCTTCTTATCGACACTTTAAATGTCGAAATCCCAAACGAAGAAACTCCCGACATTTTCATTGCAAACATTGGTGAGAATGCCGACCTTTATGTTCAGAAGCTTTGTGCCGATTTAAGAAGCGCAGGCATTTCTGCAGAACGCGACTATTTGAAAAGAAGCGTCAAGGCGCAGATGAAGTATGCAGACAAAATCGGTGCTAAATATACAATGGTTTTAGGTGATGACGAAATAAACACAAAAAAAGCAAACATTAAAAATATGGCAACGGGAGAGCAGGAAAACATCGACTTTTCCGATATAGCTGATTTTTTGTTACAAAGGAGATAAATTATGGAAACAATTCAGGGTTTAAAAAGAACTCATAAATGCGGCGAACTCAGAAGCACTCACATCGGAAGCAAAGTTACCGTTATGGGTTGGGTTCATGTTTACAGAAACTTAGGTGGTGTTATATTCGTTGATTTAAGAGACCGTTCAGGCATAGTTCAGCTTGTTTTCAACGAAGAAAATAACAAAGAAATTTTCGATAAAGCATTCACTCTCCGCTCGGAATATGTTATTGCTGTTTGCGGTGATGTTGTTAAGCGTGGCGTTGAAGCAATTAACAAAAACAATCCGACATGCGAGGTAGAAATCATTGCAACCGAGCTCCGCATACTTTCAAAAGCTGAAACTCCCCCTATTTATATTGAAGAAGACAGCAATGTCAGGGAAGAGGTTCGTTTGAAATATCGTTATCTCGATTTAAGAAGACCTGATATGCAGAGAATTATGGAGCTTCGTCACAGAGTCTGCAAGCTTGCTCGCGACTATTATGATGAAAACGGTTTTTTGGAAATTGAGACACCAATGCTCACAAAATCAACACCTGAAGGCGCAAGAGACTATCTTGTTCCATCCCGTGTTCATCCAGGAAAATTCTATGCACTTCCCCAGTCTCCCCAGCTCTATAAGCAGCTTTTAATGCTCTCGGGAATGGACAGATATTTCCAGATTGTTAAATGTTTCCGCGATGAGGATTTGCGTGCTGACAGGCAGCCTGAATTCACTCAGATTGACCTAGAGATGTCTTTTGTTAACATTGATGATGTTATTGAGGTTAATGAAGGCTTTATAAAAAAGACCTTCAAAGAAATTTTAAACATTGATGTTTCCACACCTTTTAAAAGGCTTCCATATTGCGAAGCTATGGAGCGCTTCGGCTCTGATAAGCCCGACACAAGATTTGGCTTAGAGCTTAAAAATCTTTCAGACATCGTGTCAGGATGCGGTTTTAAAGTCTTCAGCGATGCTGTCGCAAACGGCGGAAGCGTTCGTGCAATTAATTTCAGCGGTGGTGCAAGCAAGCTTTCAAGACGAGATTTGGATTCTTTGGTTGAATTTGTTAAAATCTATAAAGCAAAAGGAATGGCATGGATTACAGTTACGGAAGAAGAGTCTAAATCTTCAATTGCAAAATTCTTAACTGAAGATGAAATGAAAGCAATTTTAGAAAGAACAGAGGCATCTGCAGGCGATATTATTATGATTGTTGCAGACCGCGATGCAGTTGTGTTTGACGCACTTGGCGCGCTTCGTTTAGAGCTTGCAAAGCGTTTTGAGCTTTATGACAAAAACTCATTTGACCTCCTTTGGGTGACTGAATTCCCGCTTTTAGAATATGATGAGGAAGAAAAACGCTATGTTGCTAAACACCATCCGTTCACAAGTCCGATGGATGAGGATTTGGAGCTTTTAGATAAAGACCCGTCTAAAGTCCGTGCTAAAGCATATGACATAATCTTAAACGGAACAGAACTCGGTGGTGGCTCAATCAGAATATTTAACACAGACCTTCAGCAAAAAATGTTTGAAGTTCTTGGCTTCTCTAAAGAGGAAGCTTGGGAGCGTTTTGGTTTCTTGATGAATGCTTTCCGCTATGGAACTCCTCCTCACGGCGGCATGGCATATGGTCTCGACAGATTTGTTATGCTTCTTGCAGGTCGCGATTCAATCAGAGATGTCATCGCTTTTCCGAAGGTTAAAGACGCATCTGAAATCATGACAGAGGCGCCGGGAAATGTTGATGAAAAACAGCTTAAAGAACTTTTCATTAAGTCAGAGGCAGAAATAAGCGAACAGTAGAACAACATTAAAAACGGAGTGTTTTTTAGCACTCCGTTTTTTGCGTTATGAAGTTTTTACATCCCATCTCACACTTTAATTTCTCTTGGCTCATATTCCTTCAGCTTAGCTAAAAAGCCTTCTTCCCAGAGCCTTTCCTCTATCTCACTAAGCTTTTCTTCACTATCGGCTGTGACTGTGTGGTAATGATAACCTGATGTCACATTTTTTAAAAGTCCGGATTTTCCTGATGTTATGTTCTTAAGATAGAGACTAACATCTTTTTTCGTTTTAATATCAAGCTTAGCGCTGACCACACCATAAAATTTATGATATACAAAAACATCTTTAACTTCTCCACCAAGCTCCACAATGAGATTAAGCTCTTTTTCAGAGTCCTCATCTGAATGAATAACCTTAAACACTTTTTCACATCGAGGTTTTTCGTCAAGGACATAACCTCTTGACAGAGACGAAATCGATATGTCTTTTTCCCGCAGACGAGCAATGTCAGAAACAATTATCTGTCTGCTCACACCAAAGGTTTCTGCTAATTTACCTGCGGAAACGGGACCGTCTGCTGACGCCAAGAGTTTAAGAATGTTGTCTCTTCGTTCTTCGCCTTTCATATTTCCCCTCCTGATGCAATATATTACAAAGCTCAAAAGCTTATATTGCGTGAAGATTTTTCAGCGACAAGTCAAGTATTGGTGCTGAATGAGTCAGAGCACCACTTGAGATATAGTCAACTCCCAAATCTGTGAGCGCTGCAATATTTTCCTTTGTCACATTGCCTGAAACTTCGACTTCTGCTCTTCCCGCAATATATTCCATTGCTTTTTTAATTTCGCTATGCGTCATATTATCAAGCATAATGATGTCAGCTTTAGCTTCTATGGCTTCTTTCACCATGTCAAAATTTTCAACCTCAACCTCAATTTTACGGACAAACGGAGCATAAGCTTTTGCCATTTCCACAGCTTTTTTAACGCTTCCTGCCGCACCAATGTGATTATCTTTTAAAAGAACTCCGTCAGATAAGTTATATCTATGGTTGCTTCCTCCGCCCGTCCTCACAGCATATTTTTCAAAAATTCTGTTATTTGGCGTTGTCTTTCTCGTGTCTAAAAGGGTTGTCTTTGTTCCTTTTAAAAGCTCGCAGACCTTTCTCGTGTATGTTGCAACGCCACACATTCTCTGCAGATAGTTAAGAGCTGTTCTCTCCCCTGAAAGAAGGACTCTTATATCGCCTCTGACCTTTGCAATTAAGTCTCCGCGTTTGATTTCGTTTCCATCCTCTGCGAAAGAAATCATTTCTGTTTTCTCGTCAATCAGCTTAAACACTCTTTCAAAAACCTGAAGACCACACAAAACTCCGTCCTCTTTGCAAATGAGGTCAACTTCCCCTGCCTGGAAAGCCGGCATAACGCTGTTTGTTGTTATATCCTCGCTTGTTATATCCTCATCAAGTGCTCCTAAAATGAGCGGGTCAACTTTAAGTCTTAATGTTGCATTATCAAACATATCTATTCTCCTTTTTCAAATTTTTCAATTTCTTTTAACACTATCTCTCTATATTCTTTTTCTAATGCTTCTCTGTCTTCATATGAAGAAAGGTCAATGGAAGGCAAATTCTTTTTTTCTTTCGGATTTTTTGACATATCCCTTGCTGCAAACAAGGCAAACACAAGACTCTCTAAAAGCGAATTGCTCGCCAGTCTGTTTTTGCCGTGAACTCCGTTACACGCAGTTTCTCCGATTGCATAAAGCCCTTCCATTGATGTCTTGCTGTTATAATCAACCTTTATGCCACCCATAAAATAGTGCTGGGCAGGCACAACGGGAATACATTCTTTTGAGACATCAAAATTCTTTTCCATACAATGCTTCACAATGTTTGGAAAATGCTCGCAAAGCTCCTTTTCAGGGATTGTTCTCAAATCCTCCCAGACATACTCCGTTCCGTCTTTTTTCATTTGCTCATGAATTTTTTTCGTGAGCAAATCTCTTGGAAGAAGTTCGTCGCAGAAGCGCTCCATATTTTTATCATAAAGCTTGGCGCCTTCCCCCCTGACTGATTCAGAAATCAAAAAGCTTCTGCCTGTTTCCTCTTCTGAATAGAGGGTTGTTGGATGAATTTGTATATAGTTAACATCTTTCAGCTCAATTCCGTGCTTTGCTGCAATAGCAATACCATCGCCTGTCAGATGAGGAAAATTTGTTGAGTGACTGTAAATTCCTCCAATGCCGCCCGTCGCGAGCACAGTATATTCAGCGGAAATTGTCTCTATTTTTCCGTCAGGCATTGCCACAACAGCACCAACACATTCCCCGCCATCTTCAATTATGTCAAGAAGAGTCGTGTTTTCCAGAATTGAAATGTTTTCTTTCTCCTCAGCACGCGCTAAAAGCTTTTTAGTTATCTCTTTTCCTGTTATGTCGCGGTGAAAAAGGATTCTGTTAGACGAATGAGCTCCCTCTTTTGTGTAAATAAAGTTTCCGTTTTCGTCGCAAGAAAATTCAACACCACAGCTCACCAAATCAACTATAACCTCCGGTGATGTTTTAATCATCAGAGAAACGCTTTTCTTATCATTTTCATAATGACCTGCCTTCAGCGTGTCCTCAAAAAATGCATCATAGTCATCCTCATTTTTGAGCACACATATTCCACCCTGCGCCAAAAAAGAGTCGCTGCTTGCTTTGTCAGATTTTGTGATTATCGTTATTTTTTTATCCCGTGGCAAATGAAGAGAACAATAAAGCCCCGAACATCCGCTTCCGACAATTAATATGTCTGTAGTCATATTTCCTCCGCATCTAATGGGTTTTTCACTTGTTAATATCATCATTTTATCATAAAAGTTTACACATATCAAGACATATGTCAACTTTTTTTGTTGACACATAGCAAAAAATCTATTATAATAGTTATGTGATTGCGATAAAATGCGCGATTGCATAATCGGAGGAATGGATATGCTAACTACTAAAGAACTGCAAGATGAAATTTTAAGACTAAAAAAAGAAAGAGATGTCTGCATTTTAGCTCACGCTTATCAGACTCATGATGTTTTGGAGGTTGCTGACTACATTGGCGATTCTTTCGGACTCAGCAAGCAGGCGAAAGACGCTCCCGAGCAAACAATTTTGATGTGCGGTGTGCGCTTCATGGCGGAAACTGCAAAAATTTTATCTCCTGATAAAAAGGTTTTGCTTTCTAACTCGCTCGCAGGCTGCCCCATGGCAGAACAGCTCTCTTTAGATGAGCTTAAAGTGCTTAAGGAAAAGCATCCTGATTGCGCCGTTGTTGCATATATAAACACAACTGCCGCGCTTAAAACTCTTTGTGATGTTTGTGTGACATCTGCCTCTGCTTTAAAAATTGTTAAACTGCTTCCGCAAAAGGATATTTTATTTATTCCCGACTGCAACCTTGGCGCATGGATTGAAAAGCAGGTGCCCGAAAAAAATTTTCATTTCATTAAAGGCGGTTGCCCTGTTCATATGCAGATAACTTCAGATGATGTTAACGCTGCTAAAAAAGCACATCCAGATGCACTTTTATTAGTTCATCCTGAATGCATCAAGGAAGTGACCGATAAGGCTGATTTTGCGGGAAGCACGACGGGAATTTTATCCTTTATTGAAAAAAGCAATGCAAAGCAGTTCATAATAGGAACAGATAATTCAATCGTTCAGCATCTTCAGTTTTCATATCCTGACAAGGAATTTTATCCTCTTTCAAAAGATTGCATTTGCAAGGATATGCGCCTTACGACTTTAGTTGATGTTTATAATTGCGTGAGAGGCACAGGCGGCGAAGAAATCACTCTTCCTGATGATGTCAGCCTCGCTGCAAAAAAGTGCATTGATGCTATGATGGATTTCGAAAAATAACTCTTAAATAAAAAAATGCTGTGCTGAAATTTTCAGCACGGCATTTTTTATCAAATGAATAATGAAATTATTGTTTTATAATATTCTGACAGGATTAATAATATTGCCAAAGAAATGAAAACAATTCCGCTTCTTTTGTTTCTTTTTCCTGCAAACAACAGAGAAAGCGCCATTGAGACAATTATGAGAAAGTTGTGAAGCACCCATATTGACGCATTATATGATTTAAAGCCGCTTTTCACAAGACCAACTATGTATGCCCAGACAGGTTCATAATCTCTGATAACAAGAGTCATATATGAAACAAAGGTTGTGAAAACAAGTGTTTTAGATGCTTTTCTTTTACCAAGACACAAAAGAACAAGCGAAATTATCAGCAAAATTAAATATATCAAATCCATTTTATCCACCCCATTAATCCTATTTTATAAAAGATTTTCTTCACAAAGCTCAGAAACAACCTCAAACACAATGTGAGCGGCATAGCTTAAGGTTTTTTCGTAATCGCTGACAGAATCTTCATCTCCTCCGTCTGAAGCACATCTCAAAATCCCGAACGGAACATCATTTATGTAGCAAACATGCCCGATTGCACCGCTTTCCATATCTCCGGAAATTGCACCAAAATTTGTTCTTATGTTTTCTGTCAGATTTGAATCGTTTAAGAACTTATCTCCTGTTGCGACTATGCCTTTTTTATAATTAATGTTTTTTCTTTTAAGAATGTCTTCACACGCATTTGAGAAATCGCTGTCACAGTCAAAATAGATTCTGTTAATTCCTGAAATCAGACCTAAAGGGTCCCCGACCGCAGTCGTGTCCATATCATATTGCACGACCTTTTCGCCTATTATCATATCACACAGCTTGAGCTCAGAATCAATAGCTCCGCAAACTCCGACATTTAAAATTAAATCAGGGGAAAATTGCATTATCATAGCTTGCGCACATGCAGCTGCAAAAACCTTGCCCACTCCACACTGAGACAAAACAACTGTGTTTTTTCCAAGGCGTCCTTTTGTGAACTCCATTCCCGCTATTTTAACCGTTTGTCTATCTATAATCACTTTTTTTATTTCAGCAGTTTCAGCTTCCATTGCTCCTATAATTCCGATAATCTTTGTCTTTTCCATTTTATGCTCCTTTTAAGCTTCTTTATATTTCATATCACAGGGCTTCCATCCTTTAAGAACCTCTGCCATTTGAGCCGCCTCAGTTTTTGCTCCTTCTATATCATGCTCAAGATAATTCCCGCACTCAATTCTTGAATTACCGGGAATTTCCCCCTCAAAATCGGCTATATGAGAAAAAGCATCTTTTGTCAGGATAATAACTTCTTCTTTTGAAACATCTTCTCTCATCAGAAGATAAAAGCCTGTCCTGCATCCCATAGGCCCAAAATATATTACACTATCTGAATATTTACTGTTTCTTACAAATGTTGCAAAGATATGCTCAATCGTGTGCATTGTGGCAGGAGCTAAATAATCTCCCCCATTTGGCTTTTTCACACGGATATCATAAGTCACAACATCTCCGTCAATGCGCGAAACATATGTTCCTCTTTCTAAAATGTCATGATTGATTTTAAAGCTTTCAATTTTATTCATAATCAATTTTCCTTGTTCTTAAAATATTTACTACCATTTAATTATAAATATCATTTTGACAAAAGTCAACCTTCAGCTTTATTTTATATGTGTCTGAGTCTCCAGAACCACTTATCCATATTTTTCTGATTAAGTCTGTCACCTTCAGCGCCATTACCGCTCACCCAAACATCAGGTTTAATTCCGTGGCTTGCTAAAATTTCACAAACCTTTGCATTTATAGCATCGACAATAAAAAGATTAATGATAGTTGATGCAGGACTTGCCTTATATTCACAGCCCTCAATCGGAACAATTGCTTCACCGACAGGTGTGTAATCATTAATCACGATGTCTGCAAGCTCATAGAGATTAGCTCCTGACGGATGTCTGTTGTGTTGCTTTCTGTCGATTGTGTCAGATAACTCAGGACAGGTGATTGCAATGAGCGGAATATTATTTTTTCGGCAGAAGTTTGCCGTGTCAATCGTCACAGGATTTATGCCATATGCATTAATCTGCAACATAACATCTCCTTCTTTCACACGATAGTAACGCATGACCTCATTTGCATATCCGACAACACGCTCATTCCAGCGCGTTGCACCATGCTCACAGGAAAGACCCGGGTCTAAAATAGCATTTGCACAGCAAAGATTGCCCGCGCGATGACACATTTCAATTGCAGCCATATTGGAATGACCGCCCGAGCCAAAAATGTGGAACATTCCTCCTGCTTCTATTGTACCTGCAATTATTTCAGCTGCTTTATCAATATTTTCTGACTGTTTTTTGACAACACGATCAAGTGTTGCAACAACTTCTTTGTAAAAAATCAATGTTGAATCCATTTATTTTACCTCCTGAATTTATATTATAGATGTCTTATTTTCGGCAATAGTTCGTCTTCATATTTTTTGTTGAGCCTGTCTCCATCAGGCATATTGGCGCTCTGCCACACAGCAGGAGTTATTCCTTCGTCTAAAAGCTCCTGTGCAGTCTGCATCATAAGAAGATTAATTGAAAAACAGTTTGCATATGTTGATGTTGACCCCATCTTCTGCTCCATTCCGTCAAGTTGGATAATTGCATCTCCGAGCGGAAGATGATTGTCAATAAACACATCGACAAGGTCGGAAAGATTTTGCCCTGACGGATGACGACTGGGAGCATCCTTTGGAACTGTGTTTGCAAAAGATGTTGAAGTTATTCCGATTGTTTTGATTCCACGCTCTTTAGCGAGAAGTGCCGAATCAATTGTCATTGAATTTATGCCATATGCATTTACAATGATTAAAACATCTCCCTCTTTAAGACGATATGAGTCAAACACTGCTTTAGCATAACCTGATGTGCGTTCAACAATGTTTGAGCGTTTCGCACCAAAAAGAACATTTGTGCCGGGGTCTAAAATTGCATTAATATGAACGAGACCGCCTGCACGCCACAAAACCTCCTCAACCGCAATATTTGAGTGCCCACCGGGGCCGATAACATTTATAAGTCTTCCGTTTTTGATAGCTTCTGCGCAAAGCTTTGCTCCACGCCTTATGTTCTCTTCCTGAGTTTCTGCAATTTGTGTTACGAACTTTATAACTCCTTCACGATATTCAGATGCTATGGACATATTAAAAACCTCCTTTTTCTACTATATTTATGATAAAACATTTCTGGAAAAATGTCATAATCTATTCTATAATTTATTTAAGATATTCTACGATTTTTGTTAAAATATATTGTTTTGTTTAATTTGGTATGGTATAATCAATTGTCGAGGTGAGAAAAGATGTTGAACACTCTGCCTACAAGATGGCACATAGATGAAAGCGTTTATGACGCATATACGATAGACTGTCTTACTATGGTTAACACTCATTGGCATTCTCATTTTCTCCTCAATCTGTTCACAAACGGTGACGGAATTCAGGAGATAAACGGAAAATGCTATCCGATTCACAAAGGAAGCATAATAATTATCTCTCCACTTGATTTTCACAGAAATATAATTGAAAAAGACGAAAATGTCTCTGTTTGCGCAGTTAAGTTTTCAAATAAATTTTTCCACGATTCTTTGGATACCATTTGCGAGCTTGAAGATTTTCCGATTGTCACAACACTGTCTGATGAAGATTTTGAAACTGCAAAAACTCTTTTTTCATTATTAATTAAAGAGCAAGGAAAAAAATCTCTCGGAAGTGATAAATTTGCTGCAAATCTCATCGAACAGCTTGTTATTCTTGCACTTCGCACAAGCGGTTTTGTTAAACAAAGCAACAAATCTTCAGGAGTGCGCAAAGCACTTTCATACATTCACTATAATTTCAGGCATAACATAAAGGCGTCCGATGTGGCAACCCACATCGGATATTCACCAAACTATTTCAGTTCGGCTTTTAAAAAGGAAACTGGTATTGAATTTCAAAAATATTTACAGGGGCTCAGACTTGATTTTGCAATGAATCTATTAAAGCTCTCTAATCTCTCAGTAACAGAGGCTTGCTTTGAATCAGGGTTTAACACTCTGCCCCACTTTTCACAAGCTTTCAAAAAAAAATTTGGCGCTCCGCCTGAGAAATTTAAGGAGGAACAAAAATGAAACAATGGATAAAAGGTAAAGTAACTCTTGCCTGCGATGAACTTCGCGAAAAAATAAAAGGCAAAAAAATTGCACTGATGATGAACACAACAGCTATTGACAATGAAGGAAGACTTCTCATTGATGTTATCATTAATGAAAAATGGGCAGATGTCGAGTTCTTTTTTGGCATGGAGCACGGCGTCCGCGGGGATCTCTATGCAGGAGACGGAAAACTTTCCGATATTGATGCGAAAACTGGCATAAAGATTGTGAACCTTTATGATTATCCACGCCTTCAGCCTCCTGTCGAGTGGGTTGAAAAGGTTGATGCTGTTGTTTTCTGTGCTCAGGATGTCGGTGTGCGCCATTGGACATACACGCCATGGATGATGCTTCTCATTGAATCTTGTGCCTTGGCAGGGCGTGAGGTCATCATACTTGACCGCCCGAATCCGATTCGCGGAGATATTGTCGAAGGGGCACCGGCTGAAAGCAAATATGCAGGGACGCATCTCCTTTCAGGCTTTGAATATCCTCTTCGCCACGGCATGACAATCGGAGAGCTTGCGCTTATGTATAATGATGTCAAAAATATTGGTGCTAATCTCACCGTTCTCAAAATGCGCGGTTGGACAAGAGATATGTGGCATAATGAAACAGGCCTTCTCTGGCTTCCGGGAAGCCCTAATATGCCCGATATGGACACTCCACTGTTTTTTGCGGCGACGGGACTTATGCAGGCGTCAAACTTTTCGCTCGGAATAGGGACAACGACTCCTTTTGAATTTGTTGGAGCTCCTGATTTTGACGGAGAACTGCTTGCAAACGAATTAAATAAGCTTGACCTTCCGGGAATATATTTCGTTCAGAAATATTATATGGCTATGACATATGAAAACCCCGAAGAAGGCGCAAACAGAAAGATTACTCTTTGTGATGGCGCTTTCATGGTTATAAATGACAAAAACTCATGGCGACCTGTCGAGACTCAGCTTCACATTATGAATGTTATAAACAAGCTTTTCCACGACAAAGTTAATTTTGAATATCAGTATGCCTCCCGCCATCGTATGTGCACCGATAAAATTTGCGATGCGCTGAAAAATAACGAAGACCTCGCGCCAATTATCGAGGAATGGAAAAAAGGCGCTGAAGAATTTAAAAAGACGAGAGAGAAATATTTGCTTTATTAAATTTCTTCAAACAAACGGGCTGCAGTAAAATGATTTCATTTTACGCAGCCCGTTTATAATATATACACCCTGATTTTTGATTATTTCATTTTTTCCTCAATGTTTTGGCTATATTCAAAAACATCAACAACTTTTCCCGTGAGTCTTGATTCCTCAGCTGCAAAAGCTATCATATGATTTTCTGACGATATGTCAATCGTGCTTAAAGCTGAATCATCGCAGTTATCTGTTAAATATTCATAAAGCGCGTTTATGATTCCGGGGTCTCCGCCTCCGTGACCATTTTTTATACCTTCTTTTCCTGCATTTGTGTCAATTTCTTCGTGCTTACGCGTTTCAAAGCTGAAAAAGTCAAGCATTCTAGCTCCCGCTGCACCTGTGAGCTCACCTTTTGTTCCCATAATTCTTAGGTGTCTTCCGCCTTCATTAAAAGCACACATATTAAAGTTTGCTAAGCATCCATCCTCAAATTCCAAATTCACAACCTGATGGTCAACAACATCATTGTCGCATTTAAAAACACATTTACCATATTGAGTGTTTCTCAAAGCCCAATCAACTTCTTCCTCTGTCGGATCAGGATTTTTAGTTATAACTCGCTGGTACCAAACATCTTCATAGAGCTTGACTGCATTATAGTAACATGTTTCGCTATGTGGACAATTGTCTATGCAGTAATCAGGAGCATCTTTCGGAGCATTTTCTTTTGTGAAATATGTTCTTGACCCAAAAGACTGAACTCTTTTGCATTTTTTACCGATAAGCCACTGCAAAATATCCATATCGTGACACGACTTCTGCAAAAGCATAGAAGAACTTTTCTCTGAATTCCCCCAGTTTCCTCTCACAAAGCTATGAGCCTGATGCGTGTTTCCAACACATTCATCATGTTCAATTGACATAATTCTTCCAAGCTTACCCGAGTCAATTACTTCTTTAATTTTTCTGAAGAAATTTGTATATCTTAAAACATGACAAACTAAAATCTTCACACCTTTTTCAGCTGCAGCATTTTTAATTTTCACACATTCTTCAGGTGTTGGTGCAACAGGTTTTTCCAAAAGAATGTCATAACCTTTTTCAATCATTGCAAGTGTTGGAGCTAAATGGTCTCTATCCATTGTGCAAATCAGCACAACATCTGCAAATTTTTCTTTTTTCGCCACATCTTCCCACGATTCAAAGAGCATTTCGGAAGAAACATTATGTCTCTCTCCCAAACTCTCTCTTCTCGCTTTCACAGGGTCTGCCACGGCTACAACTTCAAAATTTCCGTGCCCCTCACTAATCCAGTGAGAATATCCATTCCCTCTGTTACCTGCCCCTATAATAATTGCCTTTAATTTTCTCATTTTCTTCACCTCAAAAAAATTTGATATTTTCAATTTTTATGTTACAATTGCATTATACCAGATTATAATCATATATCAATATGATTTCAGCCAAATTTTATATGTTTTTGAACACAAAAGGAGTTTTATCATGCTTAATCCTTCTGATTTATGTAAAAATCTCACATCGCTTGACAAAAATCTTTTAATAACAGCTTTTCACAGTATGTTTGAACCACGCAGAGAGTGTGGCTATGAATTCAAAGGCGAAACGCACGATTTCTGGGAATATATGTATGTTGTAAAAGGCTCTATATTCGCAGTTGCCGGCGAAAAGGTTTATATTCTTAACGAAGGCGAAATCATTTTTCAGAAACTTTTAAAAGAGAAATGGGCATATCTCCTAAGGAATATCGTAAAAATTGTTCCAGAATTAAATCCTATATTATTCCACCAGAATGGAAATATGACAAAGAAATTCTGCAAAAAATTTGCTGATATGTATGGCACAGAATATTGCGTTGCCACAAGCTCAGGCACAGCCTCAATCCATGTTGCTCTTGGTGCATTGGGAGTTGTTCCAGGCGACGAAGTTATCACTTCTCCTATAACAGATTAGGTAAAGACATAATTAAAAATGTTCCCTTCCTTGCTCCTAACTATCGTATGAACGAGGTTACAGCTGCAGTCGTTTTGGCGCAGCTTGACAAACTCGAAGACATTTGCGCAAAACGAAATGCATATGGAGATAAGATTACTGAAGCCTTAAAAGAAATTCCCGGAATTTATCCACACAAAGTTTTGGATGACTGCAAATGCACATATTGGTTCTATAAGTGCAGAATTAATGAAGAAGAACTCGGTGTTTCACGCTCAGAATTTGTCAAGGCACTTTCAGCTGAAGGCATCTGTGAATATCAGGGATATATTCCATTCTGCATTTATCACGAGGATATGTTTGAAAATAAAACAGTTTATCCCGGAAACACACAGTATCCCTTCGATGGGTGCACGGCAGGGAAATTGAATATAAAGACGGTGATTGTCCTGTTGCAGAAGAAATTCTGAAAACTTGTGTCAGAATGCCTGTTAATCAGTTCTACACAGAACAGGATTTAGAAGACACAATTAACGCAGTAAAAAAAGTTTGTGATTATTATTCTGAAAATAAGCAATTATAATTTTCAGCAAAAAAAGAACTTCAAGTCTGTGCCGAAATAATGTTCAGACTTGAGGTTCTTTTTTCATATCTGTTTGTTGCTTTTTTTATATTATAAGATATTATTGTTCGGTCATAATTAATATCCTAAAAAAAGAAGACAGCAAATTGCTGTCTTCTTTACATTAAAAGAAAATCTATTAACCAAAAATTGAAAATGCTACAAACAATGATGAAAGCAGCGATGCCACGAGAGATACAACTGTGATTTGAGTGTTAATTGACGGACCTGCAGTATCCTTAAACGGATCTCCAACCGTGTCGCCAATAACAGCTGCCTTATGAGCTTCGCTTCCCTTTCCGCCTTCATTTCCTGCTTCCACATATTTCTTTGAGTTGTCCCAAAGTCCACCAGCATTTGACATAAAGAGCGCCAACAAAAGACCACTAACGATGTTTCCGAGAAGGAATCCTCCTACAGCTGACGGTCCACCGATAAAGCCAACAATAACTGTTGTAATAATGCTCATAAGACCTGCAGGAATGAGCTCCTTAAGAGCACCTGTTGTTGCAATATCAATACACTTGTCATATTCAGGCTTTGCAGCGCCTTCTTTAAGTCCAATAATTTCCTTAAACTGACGGTGAATTTCTGCAACCATACGCTGAGCGTTTTTATCAACACCCAAAATGAGCATTGCAGAGAACACTGCAGGAATTGCAGCACCAATCAATATTCCAAAGAACACCGTAGGATCCATAATGTCAAATCCTGTGATAAAATCTGCTCTGCCGGCAGCCTTAATTGCTTCGTTCACCTCAGACATAAATGCACCAAGAAGAGAAATAACCGTAAGACCTGCTGCACCTATTGAAAAACCTTTTGTGACAGCTTTAACAGTGTTTCCTGCGCTGTCGAGTTCATCTGCGATACGGATTGTTTCCTCGCCAAGCTCGCCCATTTCAGCAAGACCTCTGGAATTATCAACAATCGGGCCATAAGCATCGTTTGAAATAATCATACCAACAATTGAAAGCATGCCTACCGCTGCCATTGATATACCAAAAAGTGCATATCCCTCACCTAAAGGCTCACATATTTTATATGCAGCAAGTGCAGAAATCGCAATTCCAACCATTGCCGGAAGTGCAGAAATAAATCCATATGACACACCGGATAATATTGTAAATGCGGGGCCGGATGCTGATGCGTGTGCTGCCTTTTTAACAATGGGTTTTGAATCATCTGTAAAATAGTCTGTTGCAAGTCCGATAATAACACCTACGAGCAGACCAACTGTTGAAGCGCCCCAAATTCGCCATGAGAAGTTTTCAAATATTACAGTTGCAACTGCAGTAAGCACAAGGAAAATACCTGTTGTTACATATGTAGAAGAATTAAGCGCTCTTGTTGGATTTCCCTTTTTGCCAATTCGCGCTGTTGCTATACCAAGAATAGATGAAATAAGACCTAAAACTGCATAACAGAATACCATAGCTGTATTTGCCCAAGTTCCTGTAAGAGACTGTGCTATGACAAGCGCAGAAGACATTGCGGCAACATTTGAGTCAAAAAGGTCAGCGCCCATACCAGCAACATCACCAACATTATCACCAACATTGTCAGCAATAACTGCAGGGTTTCTCGGATCGTCTTCAGGAATTCCCAACTCTACTTTACCTGTAATGTCTGCAGAAACATCGGCAGTCTTTGTAAAGATTCCGCCGCCGGCTTTAGCAAAAAGCGCTAAAGAGCTTGCTCCGAAAGAGAAACCAAGCAAAATTGAAGCATCTCCCACAACCCATAAAACTGCTGCAACACCTAACAGAGAGCAACCAACAACCAAAAGACCCATAACAGCACCGCCACGGAAACCTATAAGGAATGCGGGCTTGATGCCTTTTTGCGCAGCTTCAGCTGCACGGGAATTTGAAAGCGTCGCAACGATAATACCAATTTTTCCTGCAATAGCAGAAAGCACCGTACCTAAAATATAGGATAATGCCATGCCGATATTTGCAAAAATTTCATTTCCTTCGCTCCACAGAGGAGAAGGAAGAAACAAAAATATAAACACTGCAATAATTGCTGCAAACATACCAAGAATTTTGTATTCACGGCGCATAAAAGTGTTAGCACCTTGCTTTATAAGTGCAGATACTTCAATGATTTTTTCATTAACTGTGCTCTGCTTTTTTACCCATAGATATAGGTATGCAGCAAATGCAAAAGCAACTAATGAAGTCAGGACTGACATCCCGAGAAAAAATGACAACTGGTTCACCAAGAACCCCTCCCTAAAAATTATTTATTGAGCATTTTCACCACTAATTAAAAACAAGCTTTAACATCACTTATGATTTTAATATGCTAATAGCCAAAATTACCACAATTATATTATACCTGCATATGGAAAAATGTCAATACTTACATTAAAGGTTTATAATTTTTATTGGAAGGGATAAATAGTTTAGATGCCACCAGTTATAATAAAAGCGTGGTTAAGCGGCCCTGAACCTTTTCCTAAATCAAGACCTTCAGCAAGAGCATCAGATATATATTTTTTTGCTTTCTTTATAGACTCCTCAAGGTTAAGACCTTTAGCAAGATTTGATGCAATGGCACTTGACAAAGTGCATCCAGTGCCGTGTGTGTTCGGGTTAACAATTCTTTTTCCACAGAACCACACAACATTTCCGTTTTCATACAAAAGGTCATTGGCATCGTTTATACTATGTCCGCCTTTTAACAAAACGCTGCAACCGCAACTATCTTCGATATGTTTAGCCGCCTTAATCATATCTTCTTTATCAGATATTTTCATATCTGACAAAATTTCTGCTTCCGGGATGTTGGGAGTTACAAGAGTTGCTAATGGCAAAAGTTTTGAAACCAATGTTTTGATTGCATCTGTCTTCATAAGAGCAGAACCGCTTGTAGCTACCATCACGGGATCAACAACAATGTTTTTTGCATTATAGAATTTTAGTCTCTCCGCAATTACATCTATAAGTTCACCCGACGAGACCATACCAATTTTTACACTATCCGGATAAATATCCTCAAACACTGCATCAATTTGCTGTTTCAAAAATTCAGGAGTCGATTCCTGAATTGCTCTTACGCCGATTGTGTTCTGTGCCGTCATTGCAGTAATTGCACTCATAGCATAAACACCATTCATTGTTATTGTTTTAATGTCTGCCTGAATCCCTGCGCCACCACTTGAATCGCTACCGGCAATGGTAAGTGTCGTTTTCATATCCTGAGCTCCTTCTTTTTTTCTAAAAGCAGTTCTGTTTCCTGCCTGACATTTTCCGCCTTCATGATTGCAGATACCACACAGATCCCTGCAATGGGAATACCTTTTAAAATATCAATATTTCCTTTGTTTAATCCGCCGATAGCATTTACGGGAATTGGCACGGCATTACAAATATCATTAAGAGTTTCTGTAGAAGTTAATACCGTTTTAACCTTTGTTGTTGTGGGATAGATTGCCCCTACGCCAAGGTAGTCTGCACCTTGTTCATAAGCATCTTTTGCCCAAGGAACCGTTTTTGCCGTAGCGCCAACAATTTTTTCTTCACCCAGCAATTTTCTTGCTAAATGCACGGGCATATCGCTTTGTCCCACATGAACACCTTCAGCATCCACGCTGAGTGCAACATCCACACGGTCATCAATAATAAGCGGAACATCATATTTTTTTGTAATTGTGTGAACCTTTTCTGCGAGTTCAATATATTCTCTTGTTGATTTATCCTTCTCGCGAAGCTGCAGTAAGCTAACCCCGCCTTTTAGTGCTTCTTCAACACGATACAGAAATTCTTCTTCCGAAAATCCTGTGCTGTCTGTTATAAAATAAAGTGTTGTATCAAAATTTCTCATTTGCTTTTCTCCTAAACATAAAGGTAATCATTCAGAACAGGCTGCAGACCTTCTTCTTCAATGTCTTTATACATCTTTTCAAGACTACGATTATCATCAATTTCAAACTGTTCATCGCCTTGTATTTCCTTTGATTCCTGACCTGTGTATTTACTTTCGTGGTCTCCAATACCCGTTGAAACACCTGCCGAAACCTTTGTTGCGGCAATCTTCACAATTCCGTTTCTAAATTCTGCACTTTCACGGGATGATACTGTAATACCGACAAAAGGTAAGAAAATTCTGTATGCACAGATTATCTGACAAAGCTGTTTTTCGTGAACATCCAACGGGTTGATTTTATCGTTATTGATAATCGGTCTGAGTCTCGGACAGGAAAGTGACATTTCAGCAAAGGGATATTTTCTTTGCAGGTAATACACATGAAGCGCACTCGCCAAAGCATCCTTTCTGAAGTCTGAAAGTCCTAAAAGCGCTGAAAAAGCAACGCCGCGCATACCACCCATGAGTGCTCGTTCCTGCGCATCAAAGCGATATGGCCACACACGCTTAGCACCAAGCAGATGAAGCTGTTCATACTTTTCCGTGTCATAAGTTTCCTGAAAAACTGTAACATAGTCAGCTCCGCATTCGTGGAGATACTTATATTCATCTGTATTCACGGGGTAAATTTCAAGTCCAACCATTCTGAAATATTTCCGAGCTAACTTACAAGCATCACCAATATATTCTATATTGCTATGAACACGGCTTTCGCCCGTAAGTATTAAGATTTCTTCCATACCGCTATCTGCTATAACTTTCATTTCTTTTTCTATCTGCTCCTTAGAAAGTTTCATACGGTTAATATGGTTATAGCAGTTAAATCCACAATACACACAGTAATTCTCGCAATAATTGGCAATGTAAAGAGGAGTGAACAGATAAACAGTATTTCCAAAATGTTTGCTTGTTTCAAGTCTTGCCCTTGAAGCCATTTGCTCTAAGAATGGTTCTGCCGCAGGCGATAAAAGCGCCTTGAAATCTTCAATCGTGCATTTATCGCGCTGGAGTGCCGCTTTTACATCTTCTGCCGTATATCTTGAATAATCAAAGGAATTCACCTCTTCCATAACATTTCCACAAACATCAGATTCAATGATTTCCATTCCCGGCAGATATTCCATATGATTTTTTCGGGAAGATGGTTCGTTTTCTATCTTGTGTTTCTTTTTGAGAGCTTCGGGTGATAAATGCTCCGAATCTACAAAAAATTGATTTTTCATTTTTATCACTCCTTAATCACGCAAAAATCCTGTTAAGGGATCGGATGCTGATGCTCCACGAGCAAGAACCCTTCCAACTCCTGAAAGATATGCTTTTCTGCCGGCTTCGATTGCATTTTTGAAGGCTGATGCCATAAGTGGCAGATTTCCGGCAGTAGCCAAAGCCGTATTTGCCATAATAGCAGCTGCACCCATTTCCATCGCTTCGCACGCCTGGGATGGTTTTCCGACACCTGCATCAACAATAATCGGCAAGTCGATTTCATCAATAAGAATTTGAATAAACTCTTTTGTTGCAAGCCCCTTGTTAGAGCCGATAGGTGATGCAAGAGGCATAACACTTGCAGCGCCGGCATTTACTAAATCGCGGGCAACATTTAAGTCGGGATACATATATGGCATAACAACAAATCCGTCATTTGCAAGAATTTCCGTTGCTTTGATTGTCTCTTCATTATCGGGAAGCAGATATTTTGAATCACGCATAATTTCAATCTTCACAAAATTACCACACCCAAGTTCGCGGGCAAGAAGGGCAATTCTTACCGCTTCTTCGGCATTTCTTGCTCCGCTTGTGTTTGGGAGCAGAGTAATGCCCTCCGGAATGTAGTCTAATATGTTTTCTTTTTCTTTTGTGTTTGCGCGTCTGACTGCAAGAGTGATAATTTCTGCTCCTGCATCTTTTATAGCCGCGTCTATCAGCTTCATTGAATATTTTCCCGAACCTAAAATAAAACGGGAATTAAATTCATGGCCAGCAATAATAAGTTTATCATTATTCATTTTTCTTTCCTTCTTTCTATGCTTCGTATTCATTTGCTATAATTCTTAAAACTGTATGCGCCTGATGTGCAGCACACACCATAACTCTTGATGATATAAGCCCGATTCCGTCTTTTACATCGCTTATTTCGTCTCCACAAAGATAAAAGCGCCTTGAAACTTTTCTCGTTTTTATTGAATTGGCACTATCCAAGCCCGCCATCCCTGATGATGCAACAATATATTTACCGCAAAGCTCTTCAAGGACATAATTTACAAGCATTGCTTTCGCTTCTGCATTGTCAAAGGCCTCGCAGATGATATCGGCATCTGAAAGCAAACCTTTTGCATTACTCTCATCAATGCAAACTGTATGTAACTCTGTTTTAAGATATGGATTTATTTCTTTAAGGTTTTTTCTCAAGGCTTCTGTCTTACTCATTCCTATCTGATTTGCTTTATATTGCTGACGGTGAAGATTTGTTATATCTACTTTGTCAAAATCTATCAATATGAGTTTTCCTATGCCTGCACGGGCAAGTGCAATGGCTATATTTGAACCAAGACCACCAAGACCGCATACTGCAACGGTTTTAGATGATATTTTCTTCTGAAGCTCAATTCCGTGTCTGTCATTTAACGCTTTTATCCATTTTTCTTTATTTGGAATCATATCAGCCACCTCCCACAAAGCTGACAACCTCAACGCTGTCGCCATCTTTAAAAATCGTATTAGCATACTGTGCTTTAGGAACAATGTTGCCGTTTAGTTCCACAGCAACACGCACTAAGTCATAACCTGCAGAATTCAGATAGTCTGAAACTGTCCTGCCGGCTACACATAAATCTTCTCCGTTAATCTTTACCACACAATTCACCTCCAAAAATTTGCAACAAAAAAGGAGCTACCAATTTGGTAACCCCACAATCGCTTGCATCATTCCTAAAACTCAAAGTTCAGGCATCCCTCCGTTGGCATTATCCAAATCAGGTTCTCGGTCGAAGGTCACACCTTCCTCTCAGCCTGTAACACAAGCTCCCGTCTATTAAGTTTAGACACATTATATCATTTTTCAGAACATATTTCAATAGTTTAAGATAAATTTTTTCTTTAAATGATTTATAAACAGAAAGATTTAGATGCTACTCTTGTTAGCTTTAATAATTGAATTTAATATCTGATTCACATTATCAACATCTTCAAAGCATGAAAATGTTATAATTTCACTTTCAGTTTCTATAATCAATGACTTTGTAAACGAATTGTTGTTTTTTCTGGTGAAAATATTTTTGATTGGGCTTGGTAATATTTCTTTCGTTTGAGAATTCTCTGAAGTCTTGTTATAAAAAATTCTTTTATCTGTCACCACTAGCATATCATATTTTGATTCTTTGTCAATCAGCATATATAATTTCCCATAAATCTTTAAATACCAATCTGCACCATTTATTCCATCGTTTGTCGCTGTACCAGCATGAAGAACTTTTAATCTTTCAATTACACATCTACAATTTTGATGATGCGGTGGCTGTGGATATGCTATTTCATTTATTGCATATATTTTACTATTATTCCTACGACAATTCAAGCAAGTTTTGAAATCAAGTATTGCCCTCCACATTTTCCATTTTGTACTTTCTCTCATTATGTCATCCCCTTACTTTTATAGTAATAACATATGGGATGCCGAAAGTCGTTACATAGTTGAAAAATTTTTTAGATTTTTTGCTTAAGCTATTGGGATCGAACCAACAACCTTTTGTGGTAGCCGACATCTATCTTCAGGAGTAAACTCCCTCGTTATCTGTCGACCACTGCACAACCCTGCGCCTTCCCTTCATCCGCCACCGGCGGCGGTCAGGCTCGGTTCAGTTAACACCGCTACGCGGCTGTTAATCCGCGTTTGCTTCGCACGAACTCAAACAGAGAAGAAATACAAAAAGAAACAGAGCACCTTTTGGTACTCTGTTTCTTTTTGGTGAACCATCGGAGATTCGAACTCCGGACAACTTGATTAAAAGATAAGTTTTGCATTTACTCAAAACAACCCAAAGCACTTTAAAAGCATATTTTATTGCTTTGTCATTTCCTGCGTTTTTGCAGAATTTGTAAGGTTACTAACACGGTTACTAACAAACTATACATTTTACCATGTCACGTTTAATGAAGCAAATGCTTCGTTCTGTCTCTTTTGTAGAAATCACTAAACATCAACTGTTAAATTCAAATTATGACAGGATTTGACAACTACAGGAGATGACACAATGTTATTCAAAAACAGACTTACGGAAAGGGAAATTATAGCTCTAACAACCAGATTAAAAGAGTTAAGACAATCCAAAGATTATACTCAGCAACAAATGGCTGATCTTTTCCATGTTACAAGAAGTGCCTGGAGCAATTACGAAACAGGAAAAAGAACGCCAAACCCTGAGCTTATAAAAATGATTGCTCTTGAATTTGAAATCGATGTCAATTATGTTATGGGATTTGAGAACACAGACAGAACACTCTCCGAATACCTTAATCGTAAAATCAAAATGTCCAAATGCCTTACACCTGAAGGATATTTGGACATATCAGACCTCTCCACTATTGAAAAACTTGAAATAATAGATTTCTATGAATATCTCAGAGCGCGTAACCGAACAAGAATTATGCAACAACAACAAAAGAAGGCACAGTAAACATCGAAGGGCAACCGAATTATCTGTTGTCCTTCTCTTTCCTCATGAAAGTAGCCACACTATGTCAACTTTCAAAACTTTTGCAAATGCTCTAATCTCATAGTCACATACAAAACGTGTACCAATCTCAATCCTGGAAATACTGTCGCGTTCAATATTAACACCTTCCACCTGCATTTGTGCTGCTAAGTCACTTTGGGTTAATCTCTGCTTAAAACGAGCCTCACGAATTCTGTCACCGCAAATATTCTTTTTACCATTATAATCATAAATCTTCATTCTCTTCAACTCTTTTCAATTATAATTTTGTGTTAAAGATAAGTATTATTCTTGACTTTAACATATTTAAAGTATATAATTGTGTTAAAGATAAGAAAATAAAAGAATTATATATATTCTGACAGACTTTTTTCAAAAGTGTATGTTATGATTCAAAATAACTATACGAAGGGAGGTTTTTTTATTAATATATTAATTTTCGTGTTAATTGGCTATGCTGCATGGTTTTTTGGTGTTATTGCCTTTTCCCAAATAATAGGCTCTATACGTGTAAGAAGCCACCTCTTTGCAATAATTTTATGGAGTGTTATCGTAATATCTGTTTCTCTCTTAGTTTGTTATTTCCTTTTTGATTACATCTGGGCGTATGTTATAGGGTTAGCTATAAGCTTCATAAAAATACTATTAGTGCCAAACATCACTTAAAAGAACACTATTGCTTTTGGCATCAGCTCCCGAAATAGAACACACCTGAGCTTTTAAGGTTGAACAACAAAGAAAGACTCCCCGATTAAAGGGAGTCTTTCTTTGTCAGATTATCAATACGGATTGTTTTTCCACCCTGTATTAACGCTCTGATACAAGGCTGATTTTTCTTTTCTCGATAAGCCTTGCATATTGTCGATAGCTTTCTTCACTTCTTCCTGCGTGTATGTTCCGTACTTACCTGATTTTGTAGGTTTATCATACTTATCAAGTGAAACGAGAAAGTCCATATAATCTTGTCCTTGAATACCTTTGTTATATGCGTACTTATCGCTCTCACTATCATACATCGATAAATACATTTTCCAAGTTTCAGAATCATTTTGAGCCATATCTAAAATTATATCTACAACCTTTTGCTTAGAAATCTTACCGCCGTTATCTTCTTTAGTGCCATTAACTTCAGTCTTGAATGAGATATAATTTCCAACGTTTGAACCAAACCCATCAGCTTTGCTTACCCAAGTCTCAGGCTTGTAATTGCTGATTGCTTGTTTAGCTTTTTGGTTGGCATAGTCGTATGTTTCCTTAATGGCTTTTACTTTCTCTGTATCACTAAGCTTTTTATATGCTTTGCTCTTCACTAAGTCAGCGACAAGCTTATAAGATTTTTCACCCTTTAAAGTTGCATATCTAACATATTCATCTGCTGTGAGGTCCTTACGATCTCCATTAACCGTAAAATACTTATCAGCTCTTGTTGGGAATACTCCGCCTTCTCCTGTTGCTTCATAGAGTCGCAAGAGTTCCTCTTCCATCTTGCTAGTTTCAATGGTAGATGTATAAGCAGGATTAAAGAAATTGTTAAGTCCTCTTTTTAGTGCCGTTCCTGATGCTTCTTTTCTTCCCCATGCATCAATGTACGGAATCTGGTTATAATCCCAAATCGGAATTTTTGCACTCATTTTACCAAGAGTATATTGCATATCTCCTGTGAAAAAACTATTCTTTTCCGTGAAGGTTGTCATTCTGTTTTCCTCGTCTGTACGTTCTGCCTGCCCCGAAAGAGTAGGAATACCTTGTGTGAGATAGCTTGTTGCTGCGCTGGACAAAACTGTTACTAAGCCTGATGTATCGTTTGATGATGCATAGCCAACACTCTCAAACAAATCATTTAAACTCTGCAGACAAGACATTTCAAGCATTGGCTCAGTTATTCCGCTTATGGCTTGAAGTATAGATGAGAAATTCACTTTTTCGTCTGTTCCTTTGGTTGTTTCCCATAGGTTAACTCCTACAAAGAAAGGAAGTGCTTCAGGCGCAAGCCAGTCTAATGTAATTGATTGTCCACTCGGTAGTTCAAGAGCATACGACTGATGCCCCATCAATTCTTTAAATTCTTTCTCTTCCTCGTCTTCTCCGTGTCCTCTGATAAGTCCTTGCGCCGCAAGGAATACACCAAGAGCCAAAAGTCCTGTCCCGGTTAGTCCAGCAGAAATATTGTCAATAACTTCACTTGCTGACATTTTACCCTTACTCACTTGTACAAGGTCGTAGCTCAAACCTTTGAGAAGTCCTAAAGGACTATACTCTACGCCTCTTACCAATATGTTCGCCGGCGTTTTTCTGAATGGCAAAATACCCTCGATGGTAGTATTAAAAGCTTTTTTTACAACATTTTTCTCATTGTTATTGCTTCTTCCCCATTCACTTACCATTTGCGAGAAAGCATTTGTATCTCTGTATGTTGCCTTTTGGGCTTCTTTAATTGCATAATCTCTTGCAGGTCCTATTGCCTTCCCTTTCTTTATCTGCTCGGCTGTAATGTTATTTGCTTTGCAATACTGAGCTAAAGCAAAAGCGTAGTGAGGTTTAGCAAACCACATATCCTCAGTTTCAAGGAGTTGACTGTTTTTCTTTCTTGCCCACTCTAAAGGTTTAGACTTAAATATCTGTCTCCCCTCTTCAATCTGTCGATTTGCCATTGCGGAGTCATTATATTTTCCACCGTTTGAAATTAAATCAGCAACAATGCTATAATCGTCCCAAGCCGCTTTTAATAGTGTTCTGTCAGCCTTATTTCCTGTGATGATAGATTTACCTCTTAAAGTCTTTTTACCGGACACACGAGAAACAACAGACTCGATAGCTGTAGCAGTCAGATTCTTTGTAAGAACAACAGGAGCAAATCCTGCATTACCCACAATATTTCTGATATGAGTGCGGGCATTACCAAGCATCGCAAGATATCTCCACGCATTCCACTTGTCAATAAAACGAGAAGGCATTTGTCTGCCAATGTCTTTATAGATTTCTTTTTCAATCTCTGCTCGTTCCTCTGGCGTTTTGGCGTTTAAGAATTGTTCCGCAAGTTCTTCATTGATTTTTAGGTCAGGCGCTTTATCTCCGTATTTGTCAGTCAATTCATTCTGTAGTGCTAGAACGCCTTTCTGCACTCCGTATAATTGTGTTTCAGGAGAGAGCTTTTTCAAAATTCTTGTAGCCTGTAATGCTTGTGCAGCACTGCGTTGGTGCTTAACCATAAAGTTAAGAACCTCCAATGCCGTTTCCACATCTCCGCTATTTACTGCATTATTGTATATTACCCATCCTTCAGCCGTATTTTTTTTAGATACTTCTCCGCTTCCTACAGATTTATACCAATCCGCCTTCGCAGTTCCCCAACCTTTTTGGGTGATGTTTTCTTCCGCATTAGAGATAGCCTCTTTGTCCGTATAAACGTCATAAGAAAACTCGCCTTTTGTAACAAGCTCCTCAATAGTCGGCAACACATCATCAGGTGTTGCCTTTGCCTCAAGAATTGTGCGAACAGTCTGTGATACATTTTTATCTTTAGCTGTTTTTCTCGGCACTTGTATCTCTCTTGCAGGATTTTCGCCTTTCGGAATGGCGCCATACTTTTTAACAAGACTTGCAAGCTCACCTTCAACCACAGTCCCTTTTAAGGAATGTTGTTCTTTTCCGTTTCCTGTAGTTGATTGTTCTTGTTCTCTGAATAGATTTTCGATGACATTTCTAAAAGCTGGGCTTCCGTTGCGTTTGGATTGTCTCTGCAAAACTCCAGCATTTTGATTGTTTCCTCCGCTTCCCATGCGTCGAATATTATTCTGACTACTGTTGACATCTTGCATCCAACTTCCTTTAGATACCCTTTGAGTAAAACTTGATTCTCCGTTAATACTCTTGCCATTTTCTTCATCCTCCAACAAATCCATTAAAATATCTAATTCAAATAATGCGTTTTCGCCGCTTACCTCGTACAAAATAGTAGGTTTATCACTATATATAACAAACAAATCTTTTCCGTCAATTCTGCCTTTATACCAGTTAGCAGTATCGGTAATTCTTGTAGATTCAGGATTACCCGCTTGACGAATCCATTTCTCTACCTGTGCATACTGCGTTTTATTCAAATCGGTACGCCAATATTCATCTTTAAGAGAAAAGCTTACACTTTCATTTAAACCTTTAGCCTTCCTATCCTTGCTGTCATATTCATCACTTCTACCGATGTCGCCTTGAAGTTCCCGTTCTCCATTTTGCTTTCTGCCCAATTGCAAAATGTCTCTATCTTCTCTTCCGTATTCAACTGCAGAATTATCAAAACTTTGTCCTCTTCCCTCATCTGAATCTCTTCGCTCATTGCGTTCACGAAGGAAATCAACCATTTTCTTTTGGGATTGCTCTTCTCTATTCCTTGCATCTTCTTCAAGTTCCTTTCTAATTGATTCGTAGGCACTATAACTTATTCTGCCATCTATTTGATACTTCAAATCTGCACCATCATATTTTCCTATAACATAGCATCTATTGTGATAAAAGACCAATGTTTGTGCCCCTGTCTCAACGTCTTCACGATGAGCCCACCTTGTAGACCATTCGTTTGCATCGCTTTTACTCTGGTTGTACGGAGGGAAGGTTTTCATTTTAACTTTTTGTACTGGCACATAACCGATATATTCAGACTTATCAGGTACATTATTAAATGCGCTGTTGTCTTTGTTAGCCTCTTTCAACGAATGACTTACATCCCTATTATAATCCTCATTCATCTTATTTTCAAGATTTTTAGTAAAATTTGTATTAATATTCTGTGCCTGTATTTCCTTTCTATTCTCCACAGCCTTTGCAAAAGCCGTCTCAAACATGTCACGAAGTTTTGTAACTTCATCAAGTTCCGCCTGAATTTCTGCTCTTTCTTCTTTTGTTTTGCCTTTAAGAAATTCTCCGATTTTTTTTATAAAATCTGTTAGATAATCAATATACTTCTGCAAACCTTGCTTTGCTTTTACATCATTTCCGTTTACGATGCTCTCCATTGCCTTTTGGAATTTGACTTCATTGTTTCCGTAAAGATATAGAATATTGTTTGCAGAAATTTCTTCCATAGCTTCAGCAAGAGAGATGTTTACATCCTGTTTAGCATAAGCACTACGTTTTTTATCTGCAAGAGTTGAGCCAAGTAACGACTCATCACCAGCAAGATGCTTATACATTGCATACACAAACGCTCTTCCCTCTTCAGGAGCTCGTTCTACCACTCCGTGCAGAGCCATTTCGTGTGCTGCATGGAATACAATAGACACTTTCTGTTTGTTATTACCTGAGCCGATTTCTCTTTGAAAATCAAAGTCAATAGCTACCTCACCTGTATCGTGATGGATTTCAGCGTTTCCCTTCAATCCCTTTTTAACATATGTTTTATAGCCTAAACCTTTTGACATTAGGTCAACTATCTCAGCTTGCCTTTTTGTGACATCACTCGGTAGGTTAGTTTTATCGAATCCGCTTTCTTTATTTACAGTCGCGTTTTTAGCACGTTCTAGTGCAATATTGTTATCTGCAATTCTGTCATCAATGCCTGCAAGTTTTGCTCTGTTCTGCAAATCGTTTGTAAAGGTTATATCCTCGCCTTGATAACCTGACAAGTACGCAACCTTCATTTCGTTGCTTGCTTTTTCAAAGGTCATTCCATCTTGACTCGCAAGCTCGGTTGCTAACTTTGCTCCGTTATCTCCAAAGCCTGTAACCTTTTTGACTTCATCTAATGAAATTGGTGTGCTTGTACGATTTCTTTCATTGACTACATCCATTGCCGCCTGTTCGAGTGTGGTAGGCGTGGCACGTTTTTCTTCTTCATTGATATATACTTCGTTAGATGCTATGAGCTTCTTTACTTGTTCCCTTGTAACCTCGCCTTTTTCTTTCGCCTGTTCAACCTCTTCTGCAATTTTGGCAGAAACAGTACCCTCTCCACTTGATTTGCCTTCTTCTATAAGAGCGTTTAGACTTTCCTCGTCTCCTTTAACAAAGTCAGCTATTTCGTTTTGTTCTTTTATTGTTTTTGCATTAGCATAGGAAGAAACAGCAAACTTTACTGTTCCGTGAATACCACCTGAAATAATTCCAGTCTTAAAGCCTTCCACGCCCTGCTCGTGCAGTTCGCTCAATGCTTCAGTATTTCCACCAAATATAGCATCTCCAATTACCTTAGCACCGCCTATTAAGGCATTGTCATCCGCATCCACGCTTGTGTTATCTGAATACTTATACGCCTGTGCAAAATGAAGTCTGTTAGCGTATATATTTGCTTCTTCGAGTGTGTCAAACTCTCCTAAATACTCTCCTGTGTTTTTGTAATGTTCAAAGATTTCCTCGTCTGTTTCAAGCCTTTTGGCATTGCCTTTTTCGTCTCTTACGATAGTAGGAAGCACCACATATTTACCGTCTATTGTAAATGTTACACTATCAACTGTAGATAATGTTCCGTCAGCATTTTTATAAATAGGTCTGTCGTATAAATCAATATTACCCTCGCCATATTGCCCTATTTCGTTATCTATCATAGCCCAAGCTTTTTCTCTTGTAGCTCGGCTTACTGCTCCTTGCAAGCCTTCCTCAAAATATTCTGTGCCTGCATTTAATCCCGTACCTTTAATAATGTTCCATCCTAAATTCAAAATGGGATGTGCCGCAGATTTCGCCGCAGATTTTGCCGTTTTGGTTAATGCTTTTGATAAAACGGATTTTGCCGCACCCGTTCCGCCTCCATACAACATAAATGCCCAGTCTTTTGCTGTTTCGCCACTTTCTATAAGTGCTTCTATAATAGCATCATCATTTGCTAATTTCTTTGCACTTTCCTCATCCATTCCATACGAAAGAAGCTCACTAAACAAAGAGCCACGAATAACATTGTATGAGTTAATACCAGAGCCTATAGAATAGCCTGCTGTCCATCCTGCCTTCGCACCAGCTCCGCCACCCAATAAGCCAGCCGCCGCACCTGCAATTCCAAGCGGTACAGCTATGCCAGCAGAGCCTTTTTGCTGTGCTAAATAGGAAGCGAAGTTGTCCGATAACAACGGTAAAACTTGCCCTTCATCGTCAAGTGCCTTCTCGTTATTTTTCATATACTCTTTAATGAAGGCATCATAAGCTAATGCAATCTCCCTGTTCTCTTCAGTAGGATTATCCATATATGTGCTAAATGCCTTAGCACTATCTTCAGATAGTTCCTTTGCTCTATAGTTCGCTCTCCATTGTCCGAAAAAATCATCCTCGTTAACAACATCGCCAAACTTGGCTATATCGTCATAGAGTGTTTTTTGCCTTTTAAGCTCTTTTAACTCTTTTTCTGCATTAAACTGCTCTGAAGCCGCCGCTCTCCATTCTTCTGCAACAGATGTACTCGGTCTTTGCCCGTATGAATCAACTTTCTGTCGAGCAGTCGCCACCTTTTTCTTTGCATCGTCAATTTCAAACTGCTTTAATTCAGAAGCAGAAAATGTACCCGTTCTTTCAAGTGATTTTAACTCTTCCGAAAGCTCAGCAATTCTATCTCTGTCCTTTTGCTCTGCTTCTTCCAAATACTTGTTCGAGCTGTAAAGTTTTGCTCTGCTATAACCGCTTAACTTGTCATTAAGTGTTCTTAGTTCACCGTTAATTTCCTTGATTCGAGACTTACGTTCATCATCTGTCAAGTTACTCGGTATAGTGGTTTTAGTGTTTACTTTATTCTTGACATTTGAATATGCAGTCTTTGTTTCGGTGTTGAAGTCAGTCAGTTTCTTTGTAGGCTGTTTTGTTGTATTAAATTTTGTTGCGTTTTCTACTCTTTTTTTCGCTTCGCCTATATCGTATTTCTTCTTTAGCTCTTCAGGTGTTTTTTTAGGGGAAGCAGAACTATTGTTCTGCTTCCCACTTCCGTTTTGATTTGATGTTGATTTTGTTGCACTTTCTACTCTTTTTTTCGCTTCGCCTATGTCATATTTCTTCTTTAATTCTTCAGGTGTTTTTTTAGGTTTAGACACGATTGTTCCCCC
Source organism: Clostridia bacterium (assembly GCA_045576235.1). Taxonomy (GTDB): domain Bacteria; phylum Bacillota; class Clostridia; order UBA1381; family UBA9506; genus SIG437. The sequence continues at coordinate 65,608 of JAZNGA010000030.1, read as the reverse complement.
TTTTTCAGGCAAATTATTTTCTATTTGTGGTCTGCGGCTTTAAATGAGTGCATAGCTTTAATCATAGGATTATATTCTTTTACCAATTCGTCATATTCTTTTTGGGTTATATGTCCCTCGTCTAAAGATTCTCTTGCGTATGCCACCGCTCCCCATTCGTCACCTACTGATGCCAACGCCTCGCAGTGTTCCACTACTCCCTCATAAATGCTCTTGCCTTTAAGAGGATTATTTCCGTTACCTTCGCCTGATGTAGCCTTTTTAGTTTTATCTGCCTGCACCTGTGCAATAAGAGCGTTAACCTCTGCTTCAGTCCATCCTGCTTTTTCAATAAGGTTTTTATCCGTTGGAGTAACACTATTTTCAATGAGAAAAAGCAACTTCTCTTGAGCTTTTTCTTCGTCATATTGATTTCTTTCATAGTCAACATCAGAACGGTTATCGGTGTACTCTTTCTCTTTCCAATAATTAGTGTTGTCAAACTCCTTATTTGCCCAATAATTATTATTGTCATAATTCGCCTGCCAGTTACCCTGCTGTACAGCACTGTTATACAGATTGTATGCAAAGTTCTTATCAGCGTACCAATCGTTAATGGTATCTCTATATCTGTTGTACTGTGTAGCATCCATATCCTGAAGAATACCTAAATCCTGAACTTTACTTTCCTTGTCGTTTAAGTACATATCATAAGCAAGCTGATATAATTCTGGTATCTTGTCGTTGAGCTGAGAGTTATAATAGTTATTAGCCTGCATTGCCGCTGTCATTGCGTATGTGTTCATGCCACCAGCACCTGTCGCCACTTCTGCTAATGTGTCTCTCGCAGCTCTGTCGCCCTCACGGCGATACATCTCTGCATACTGCTGATACAATGGGTCGCTCTGTGCATCGTAGGAGAAATCATCACGGTTAAGTATCTGATTTAACATCTCATCTATTCGTGGGTCTCTTTCAGGCTGTGAAGGTCTCTGATTCTCTTCCTCCCACTGATTCATATTGTTTTCGTACCCTTCAAGAGCAAGCTGTTGTTTTATATATAATTCAGCCGCTTTCATCAGGTCATCGTTTGCGTATTTTTCAAGTCCTACAGTTCCATTAATTTTATCTTTTCTGGCATTTAAAAGAGCCTGCATTTCACGAGCAGACATACCATTGTCCATGCCATCCCACATTAGAGTGCTGTAGTCCGTATTGTCAAGCCACCCTTTGTACAGATTGGTTAAATCTAAGTTGCTTCCTGTTCCTGTGATTTTCTGATTTCTTAACTGTTCAGCCTTCGCCGCCGTTACATAGTCGCCATTTTTAACGGCATTATTAATAATCGCCTGATAGTCGGTATTTGCATCCCAAGTATCGCCCAAGCTCGGAGCAGTATATTGAGAATAAGTTTTATTTGATGTGCCACCAGACGAGCCGCCGTTACTACCGCCACCGCCCGAAGTATAAGAGCCTGAGTATTTACCTGTATCGTCTGTCTTATACCCAGCATTATTACGGACTGCTGCCGCTTCTGCTGCCGCCGCTTGCATACCTGCCTTGTCGCCTTTTGCGTTTGCGGCTTCCCACTTGGCCGTTGCATCTTGTATTTTCTTTTGGTCTGAAGAAGAAAGATTTTTCTTATCGTAATCAGTTAATGCCATTTATATTTCCCCCCTTTACCATTCCCCACCGTCTATAGTGAGGTTTGTATGTTCTGTTATAACTAAGTCTCCCGAACTGTTTAAATATATTGTTTGCTTTCCGTCTTTTCCGTTAACAGAAAATTCAAAACCACCCTGATTGTTTTTACCTGCTGTGAAGCTTTCTCCGTTAGCTCCTGTTAAATAAATAAATGAGCCGATGTTTGTGCTTCCTGTAGAGTCCGTAATCGTTGTTTTATCTACGTCTATTTCGTTTATGTTTCGGCTATCAAGGTTAAGCAAAGTATATTCAAGCTGTTCTTGGATATATTTGAGGTGATTAGCCATTATCTTGATAGCTTCCTGCGGATTTGCAGGGTTAATCTTCTGTAATGATTGTGTAAATACAGGCACTAAACATCACTCCCTACTGAAAATTCTCTGATGAAGGTCTTAACCGTACATTTGCCTTTACCACGCAAACGAATATCAATGCTGTCGCACCTTGTAGGCATTATTGGGATAGAGACTGTCTTTGCCTTTTCATTATGTGTTGTAAATACCTGTTGCCACTTTAGGTCGTTGTCGGTCTTTACATCTACCGCAAGCCACGCCCCGGCCGATAAGTCCATACGCAAGTGGAATTTAGAATAGCCTTTACGCTCGTTCATTGTTTCGTGCATAGTGCAGAATGTAGCCCCCCATTCTATATCGCTACGGTCTGCCGTTTTGTCGATGTAATACAAACAACCTCTTGAATCAAGAAAATACACTTTACCGTCATAGAAGGTCATATCAACAGCGTTCGTATCATCTTCACGAAGCCAAATGTTTTTTGCTACGTCATATGCGAACATACTCCATGTGTCGCCTTGTTTCATCGAAATATAATATTTCTCTCCGTCACAGCAAGCTACCGCATCTGAATAACGATTAGTGCCAAACTTTTCACTTATAAGCTCTGGAACACCGCCTGTATAAGCATATACACCGCCTACTCCTTTGTATAAAAGCTGTTCGTTTACAATCTGTATGCTTCTTTCACTACCACTTTGAACGCCGTAAACGTTTACTGTAGTTATCTGAAAGTTACTCGGCTTTGTGCCGTATAGTTTATGCAATGTGTTCTCTTTAAAAAAACAAATGTGTGAAGCATAAGGAATACAGCCTGTAAACTCTCCTTCGCTACCTACATCTATTGCGTAGCTGTCGCCTGCTAAACCTTCAAACGACTTGAAGTTTAGAGGGTCGTTCCATGCACTTGAATATATTGTATTGCCGTGTGTCCCCCACAGTCTGTAGTTGTTCTCGCAAACAAAGTCAAGAGGTGGCACCGTTCGCCTTATCGTTACTTTGTTTGTCTCTTTATCAACTGCGGTGAAGCTGTTAGCATCAAAGGTAAGCTCGTCAGATGTCGCTCCTCTTATAATAATTTCCTCACTTTTGTTGTTTCCGTTGCTTGAGCACCCTTCGATTGTTACTGAATCACCTTTGCCAAACGGAAAATTAGCTCCTGTCTTTGATATTGTGGATGCAGTAAACTTTAGTCCTGCCATCTCGTACACTACATCCATACTGCCAAATTCGCCGTCTTTATCATCTTCTGTAGGCACTTTGTAATATTTTTTATCAGGAAAGATAACAATATAATTGCCGATTGTTGCAGTCTGTTTCTTCCCCTCCGTTACATCTCCGACTTTTGTATCGCCGTAATAAACCTCTGTGCCGTCTATGACAAGCAATTTCCCTTTTGAGTGCAGAGTAGAAGGATGTGTGTATTTGCCTGTCAATATTCTTGCGGCCCTTTGTGTAATACACGGGTATTGGTCCGTAGAAAGGTTGTAAGTTTCCGCAAACTCTCCGTCTTGCGTTCCCTGTCCGTAGTTCAAACCTCTGAACACTACGCTATATTTTTTAGAAGGGTTTTGCACTTCTGAAAGATAAGGTAATAACACTCACTCACCCCCTTGCTGGATGGTTACGAATATAGTCTTTCTTATACTCGCTGTATCGCGACTCGAACATCATAGCTGAGTTGTTATAATTTGCGTACTCTCTGTTGTGATAGTCAATACGAGCTTCTATGTATAAGTTATACACATCTTCAAACGGAGCGGGAATTAACAGCTCTTTGTTCATATCCTTAGGATAAGCATATTGAGTTACCTCATCATTTTGAAAGACTAATCGCTGTACCATTCCGTCTATTTCGTTTATCCATCTTAATTTGTCCTCTTCGCTGTATGAATTAGGCTTTAAATTATCAATAATCTCTATGGCTTTATTTGGTGTCATATTAATACCCCCTTATTCAACCTTCTTTGACTGCTTTATAAATTGATTCACATACACACTTGCTCCGGCACACAATATGCCCTGTGTGATACTTGAGAAAATTGCCATTATAATTTCCTGCCATCCGTTAAGAACAGACGTTGCCAAAATGTACATAAAACACAACAAGACGGATGCGCATCCAAGCAGCCAAGGAATGTGCTTATCAACTATCTGAGACTTTTTAAGTGCCATACCCAATAAATACAGTACCGGGATTAATACCAACACTTCAGGCTTAATAAATTCTTTTAACAATTCGTACATAAATAAATTCCTCCTTATAATGATTGAATATACCACAATACAAATCCGAATAGTGTGGCAAGCATCGATGCCGCTACACCCCATAGGGCCTTTGTCAGTCCACTTATTGACTTTGCCATGTGAACGACATCCTCGTTCACTCTTGCAATGGATACAGCTTGATTTTGAATTTTCTTCTCTTGAGCTTCTAACGATATGTCTCGCTTATCTATTCTCTTATGAATTTTTTCAAATTCTTCCTTGCACTCATTACGCATTGCTCTGTAGTTATCACTCATGCATTCCACACTCCTATTCATTCCAGTATATTACATTATTTATCTCTCTATTTCCCACAGTCGCCTCCATGAGATCTCCACTTTTCTCTACGAAGCTACCTCCACCGTCTAGTTTGATAGCATCGTATATACCAAACGCAACCATAAGCCAACACATTTCATCAAATCCACATTCAGCACCTATATGTACTAGCTTATTGCCCCTAATACCTAAAAAGCCATGCCAGGTATTATATAACTCATTGCCATAATATCCTTCAGACTTAATTGTATTTAAATCTACGAACTTACCACCTATAATAATAGGTATGCCACTTATAGCATTTTTCAGATTAGACATTCCAGATAATTCATCTGTTTTTATAATGCCAAATTCACCATCTTTTAAAGTGTAAATAGTGGTAAGTTTCTTCTTTGATACATTTATATCTTCTGTATTATCCTTTGCTTGTGTAATAATTTTTCCGTCTATAGCTAAATTCCCTACAGGTGTATTTTTAGTTGCCTGAAATCCTCCATTAGCATAGTGCGGAAGTGTTATATCTTTTTTGCCACATTTGCACTGCATTATTCCAAAACCATGAGGATTAATCTCTTGGATTAGTGCATTACTCACTCTCATTACTGTTTGTCCCATATCGTTTTCCTCCTTTTTGCTTCCTGTTATGCCTTCAAAAATCGCCTCTGCAAAATCATCCTGTTTTTTTAAGAGCAAATTTGCATCATGTTCATTATCAATAAAAGCAGTCTCAACCAAAATAGCAGGCATTGATGTTTTTTTAAGAACTGCTAAGTCTTTTCTTTCTTTTATTCCCCTGTCCTTTGTGCCGAGCTTTTCTGTAATTGCTTTTTGTATGCACTCTGCGTACTCATTCGCCTTTGAATTAAATGAATAAACGAGCGTTTCCGTTCCGCTTGCCTCTCCGTTAAATGCGTTGCAATGAATACTTACAAACAAATCGACACTATATCGGTTTGCTAAATTTACTCTTGTATTAAGAGAATCAGAAAGACTTGAGCCAACATTATCTTCAAGCCTATTCCTGCTCATGAATACTTCATGGCCGTAAGAAACCAAAAGTTTCTTCAACTTATTGGCTATAATAAATGTCACATCCTGCTCTCTTATACCATTTCCCTGTGCGCCTATATCTTCACCTGAAAAATTATGTCCTGCATCAATAAATATCTTCATTTATCTCCACCACCTTATATGTCTTTATAATTTCCGTTTCCGTCTCTTCATAACTGATTTCAAATGATTGATTTTCTTCAAGTTCAGGCATTTCACTTTCTATCAACTTTTTATATCCTTGCTTTTCGTACATCTCATCTGTTGGATTGATTATCGTTGCATTTTCATCAATTATGAAATGCTTTGCTTTTATAAATCTGCCATTTTCAAGTTTTCCATATATGCTCATAAATTCACACTCCTTACCTATACCTTTGCAAAAATGCCTTGTAATTCTGTTCAAGTTCTTCATCTGTCAAAACTCTGTTATAGACTAAACCTAAATCAATGACCTTTGAACCATCAGCAACATTGGTATAAACATAATCATAATTTCGATGTGCCCAGTTTCCTTCAAAAATGGCTTTTTCATCATTTTCACACCTCAATGTCATATATTGAGATGTTTCTGTTGGAAAATATAATGTAAACGCTACATATGGTTGAACATCCACATCTGTTGCCACGCACCCTTTATAATCTATAGGTGATGTCGGCGTTATACCAGCACCATTGCTAAGATTACGCATTATTATCCTTCCGTCACCCATAGCATAAAGTGCGAATGAATAACGCCAAATATCAAGCATATTAATTCCTTTTAAAAACACTCCGTTTTCGGATGTTGGCAATGTTCCACAATAAGTAAAAGAATTTACTCCGCTTCGCACATTAGGAATATCGATATATGAACCGAAGGCTTTATTTTCAACTTTCCTTAAAAGACTATCATCTTCAACATAGTTATAGCTTTTGCCTTGATTCATCATCAGTTTTGTTGCATACATTAGGCAAACTCACCCCCAACAGCAAGAAGTGACACAATGTTATTATCAGCATCTTTCGCATGAGTAAATGAGAACATATATGTTTTTCCAGCTTCAACAGAAGGCGGCTCACCATTTATCCATTTAATAGTTCCGCTTGCTGTATTAAAAGTGACCGTAGGTGCTGTTTCAACAGATGAAAAATCAAGAATTAACACGCTTTCTTCTGTATAACCAACAGTATTTCCGCTTGTTATATTTACAACAAGTCCTGTTCCGTTATCAGCAAAGTTTCCAAAAGCATAAATCACATTGTTTGGAATTAATGAAATGGATTCTGTTACACTTGCCATATCAATTACGCTATATGGATAGTTTCTTCTGTCGTTTACAGCATCATCAACATATTTCTGTGATGGTGCAGATATAACGGGCCCACCTGCAAATCCAGGGGAAAAAAACATAATGTTAACTTCATCACCAGGAAGCCTTGTAACATCATATATATAAGTTTCAGCAATCCTATTCCCATACTCATCATTTATAGCTTTATCTGCTTCGTTAGCCTTTTCAGCACTACCTGAGATATTAATACTCCAAGTTTCATCAATGTCTTCAGCTTCTTTTGTTATTCTTGATTCATCAATTTTACTTGCCAATTCTTCGTCGAGTTTTTTGTTTACATCATCAAGAATTAAATCAGTTAATGTCTGTACGAAATCTCTTTGCACTTCGACATTATCAGAAATATCACTTATGTTATTTTCAGTTATAGTTGTGCCATTGCTGCCTTCTTTGTTTGCCCAACGAGCCGACAATCTAAAATACTTAGCACCTTCCGGAGCAATGTCTTTTACATTAATTGTTCCTGTTAGCCATTCCTTTCCTGAATATCCTATATATCCCTTTTCATCATTGTAGAATAAAGCTATTATTTGAGCATCTCCCGACATAGTTATAACAACACTGTCATCATACTCTAAATAATCTGCCGTGCGAGCCCTTTGTGGATTATCCCCATTTGTTCCGTTGTCGGATGTTATTACGCCAAGCTCCCACTTAATTTCCTCTATATACTTAGTTCCTTCAATCTTCGCGCCAAAGTCATGAGTGTGTGATGTATCTGCTTTATTTTCTTCAAGCTGTTGAATTGCAGCATTAATCACTTTATTCTGTACTGGATTTTCGCTTGTGTCGTTTAAGGCATTATCAACTTCAATTACATCATATGCATATTTAATTCCATTTTCTTTAGCATATGTCTTAGCATAACTGCCTTGCGAGCAGATAATAGTTAAATCTTCATGACAATTATCAAATGCACCTTCAGCAATACGAGTAACACTGTCTGGTATATTTATAGAAGTTAAATTAGTACAAGAATAAAATGCATAATCAACAATAGTAGTAACACTATTAGGTATATTTATAGAAGTTAAACCAGTAATTTCAAATGCACAAAGTCCAATAGTAGTAATTTTACATCCATTTATTTCATATGGTATAAAAATATTATTTTTAGAGTCATCTTCTAAATTAGTCCATGTATCAGATAAACCTGTTATTATTATTTCTGCGGTGCTATCGTTTTCATTAATAGTATAAGTAAACCATTCTACAGGAGAAGGAATAATGCCAGCGTCTCCGTAGTACGTTAAACCTAAATTAAGCTCGCTACGCATTTCTGAAATTGTTTTGTCAATATATGCCTGAGAGTCTGCCTGTGCCAAAACTCCAGTATCATAAAAAGATTCAGTGTCCTTATCCCAACTGAACCAATTCCCGTTATCTCCTATATAAGGAGCTGTATTGGCTGCATTCTGTGCTTTATTTGAATGAACTTCAGCATCTTCAGCATACCCCTTAACTGCTTCCAAAACTTGTATTGCTATACTTGCACTATCCGACGCATTATTCGCACTATTTTCGGCAGCTCTTGATGCTGCATTGGCATTTACCTCTGCTAAAACAGCATCCTGAATAGTGCCTATAATGTCGTCAATTTGTGTCTGCAACTGTTCAGCCTGCGTTGGCGTAGGGTCTATAGGGTTGCTTGCTGTAACAGGTGAATCTTCAACAACAAGCTCATCGCAAACGCTCCTCTGCCTTTTGCTATCAACAAATCCATCTATGACAAATGTTAATTTACCTGCTACAGCTAACGGCTCTTGAGGGATAGGAACTATATATACATTTGGGCCATCTGCTATATTTTCAATTATGTCAGTAGTGAGCGTACGATTTACAGGGTTAGCTCCACGAGCATCCCAAAATGTAATCGTCTTTGCAAAGTAAGACCAACTTTCATCAAAGGTAATTCTAAGCAAAGTAACATTGGCCTCGCCTCTTGCACCAGCATTATTATTGTCTTTACTGAGATGATGACCGCTTACTTTGACATTAATAATTCTATCCATTTGCTATCTCCTTTCTCACTCGCTCGAAGTTTCTAATGCACCCAAACGAGATTTAATATTTGTTATTTCACTTTCTATGTTGGCTATTGTCGTTGTGAGGGTACTTATTTCTGATAGGATTTCATTTATTTTGCTATTAATTTCTGTTAAATCATTTGCACCACACATACGCACATTTTCGCCATTTATACCAATGTAAAGTTCTTTATTTTTTTTATGGACTGCTGGCTCTCTATCCTGTAGGTCAGGCACTTCTCCGCTACCGCCCTTAAGTCTAATCAAATCTTGCATATTTACCCCCTTTATACGAAAATAGGGGCAACTAATTAAAGTCACCCCTATGCCGTGTCATAGAATTTTTATTATCGCGGACTATTCAGTTATAACTCGCCTCTTGCAAATTCATTAGACTTTTCATCAATGAGAATACTTGTTTCGTAATCCTGAATATCGGAAGTTTCAAGCAACAACGCAAATTTCCTTTTAATTTTAACAGGAATACCGCGCTTAATTACGCAGTTTTCACCATTTATAGACACATACACATCATCTTTGTATTTGTTATTGTCCTTAAAGAGTCTAACTTCCACAAGCTCATTCAAATATGCCTTGCGTTCCTCGTTAGCCTTTTTCTGCTCTTCCGTCACCTCTCCGCTAACAGAAGCTTTTGCACCAGCTAAAATCTTTTCGGCTTCAGCTTTAGCATTTGCAAGCATTTCTTCCATCTGCTTTTTGTACTGTTCTGCCACATCTGCAAGATTAATAGTTTCGCCTGCGTTTTCGCCTATATTTTCTTTCACGATAGGCTTTTCATCAGTCTTTGTATCTTTTGCCATTACGGCCTCTCCTTTCATACTCCGCTATAACGAAGTTTAGTTATTTACTGTGGGATTAAATGTTGAGCCTGATTCAATACGGACCATATAATTTTCAACAAGTCTCTCTGCAACTTTTATAGCTTTCCAACCTGCTGTTGCTCTCTGGTTGAGCGGGTCGCCTGTACCAGCACTACCAAGCTGTTTAACGATATGCTGTAAGCCTCCGCCTGAAATTTCAGTTACGCCGTATGCGTTATCGCCAAGAATAAGTGTTGAATATACAGCTCTTCCGCCGCTACCTGCACCTGCCCAAACTTTAGCCTCTGTTGTTTCTACGAAACGAACGCCGTAAAGTTTACCGATTTCACCTTCGTAAATGTCTGACGGGTCAGAGTATGTTTTAACATCTTTCCAAGCAGGGTCGTTTGTGAGGTCGTATGCAATATCAGGATGAATAATACCTACCCAAGAGCCGTTAATCTGTTCTGCGTTCTGTGTTTTAAGTAAGCGTACTGCTTTCTTAATATCATCAACAGTGAGAAGAGATGTCGCATCAAGGTCAACTCTCGCTTCTTTACCGCCAGAGAAGATAACATTAGTACCGCCGTTTAACACTTCTCTTGTGATTGTATCAAGTGTGCTACCTGCCTGAGCACCTAGAAGTTTAGTAGCCTGTACTAAGTTGTTATCAATAGCTGTAAGTAAGAGAACGTCAGAAAGTGTAATATATCCGCCGTACTGTGCTACAGTTGCCTCGATAGTTGACATATTAAGGCTCTGTCCGTCAGGTGTTACACCTTCTGAGATAGGCTCTAAAAGTTTAGACAACGGACTGTACTTTCTGAACTCAATTGTTTTACCGCCGTTCTTAGGAATAGGATGTTTCTGTCCGAACTGGTCGTGTACCAGCTTTGGAATAGCGTTATCAATGAGATAATCGCTATAATAGGTTTTCATCTCGTCTGTTAAGCCAGCCGATGATGTAAGGTTTGTGTTCATTTCAGCAAAAAGCTGAAGACTGTACTTAAATTCTTTCATTATGTTTTCTCCCTTCTAATTTCGGGGAGACTTATTTTAAAATACTATTTTTTCTCCCCGTGCTACTCTTCGTGCTATCTCTGCTCTGTCTTTACGAGTAAGATTAGACACATCATTTTTTACAATGACGGCACTTTTGGAAGATGTACCATTCTCAGAAGGTCGAGAAGCTTTTGACTTAATTCTTGCTTGAGCCTGTGCATCCGCTGTCTGTGCGGCTACTCTTGCGGCGTTCTGCGTTAATTCGTCAAAATGAAGAACTTTGTATGCGTGTTCTACACTATTGCCATTTCTTAATAAGCTGAGAAATTCAGGGTTTTGTGCTTCTGTTCTAAAGTCAAACGAAGGATAAAGCTCTTTTACCTTGTCTGCTTCTTTATACCAGCTATCAATCTGCTGTTGGAACTGCTGTTGTCCAATTTGTCTTTGGCGTATTGCTTTAAGCTCTTTATTTTCCTGCTCCAGCTTCTGCATAGCGTGGTACTGTTCAACTGTCATACCGTGCTGTTCTGCTACTGACTCCCAATATTCGTTATCTTCCGTAAGGGCAGTTTTAAGCTTCGCCACATCATCTACGCCATATCTGCTCATAAGCATATCTGTGACTTCTTTATGTGCGGCTAAATCTGCTTCCATACCCTTTACTTGCTTGAAACGCCTGTCAAATACCTGTTGAAAGTTTTCTTGGTATAAGTCCTTATACTCACCATTGATAAGGTCGTTAAAGGCTTTTCTGCGTTCTTCAAGCGTGTTTGATGTAGTTGTTACATCTGTTTTTCCTGCACCCGTAGGATTGCCTTCGGCTTCAAGGCTTGTAGTTTCGTTAGCGGCTGTACCTTCCTGCTTTCCGAATACTACGTTTTTAAATTCGCCCGATTTTGAACGGCGACTGCCTCCGCTCGGTTTACTTTCAGTCTTTGGTGCGTTCTCCGCAGCTGCTACAGAGCCTTCTGCTCCGCCTGTTGCTCCGCCATCATTGAACAACTGCAAATCTACTTTGAACATTTTTTTTAGCATTTTAGACATATTACTGTCTCCCTTCTCATGGTCTGTTCCCAAGAGTCAATCGGCAAGTCCGATAATATCTATTTGTACATGGTCAGGATAGCTGTATGCTAATTGTTCCAGACCAATCGTTGACATACGAAAGACTGCGGCTACATTCTCGCCACCGTCACAGGAGATTATAACCTCTCCAGCTTGCGTGTCTATGCTGATGCAGTTAACCGTCTCATAGTTTTCCTCACACCAGCCTATAAGAGCTTGTACTATTGCCGATACTCCAGCACACACAATATCCTTGCCGTACTCCGCATAGTTTGCGTGTCCTACCACCGTCAATGTATGTGTGCTTTCATCGACTGTATAATTCGCCCTAACCATTGTTCATGTCGGGATTAGCTCTTGATGCTAACCTTTCTCCATAACCTGTCATAGTCTCGGTCTGTGCGTTCTTCTGTGCCTGTCCCATTCCACCACTCATTTGAGCATTGTTTGGAGCGGGAGTTAGAACTCCGTTGCCTGTATTAACGCCCATCATACCCTTCAGCAACTCCAGCTCTTGTGCCATCTGTTGTACCATGTTTAGTAAGGTTTGACCTTGCTGTACTCTTTCTTTAACGCCTTCAATGCCGTCAAAGTCCATAAGCTCTAAGGCTGTCATTGTCTGCTCTGCAAGCTGAGGATTGAAAAATCCCATGCTGTACATTTCCTTTGCAAGCTCGTTCTGTGCCATCTTCGAATACGGCGACCTCTTTTGAGGCTTAACCACGATGTCATATACAGGCTTACGAAATAGCTCTACATAATCAGGCTCAAACTCCTGACCTGCATAAGCTGGAGGAATAGGCTCTCCCTGCATCATCTTATTATTGAAGTCGATAAACTCATATTTGCCTGTCTCTCCTGTGATGCGGAAAGACCTTGTTTCATCATAGAACTGTCTCATCAATTCAATAGCAAGGTAACATTCCCTTGTATATGAGCGATAAGAGGCTGAAATCATATCTCGGCTCTGTTTGTTTCCCGCTTCCTGCAATGCCGCAATAGCAGCAGCTGCAGTTACACCGCCAGAGGTTGAGCCTTGCGATACATCTCGGTTAGATGATGTTTCCTTAAGCTCGTCTATCTTCATCTGAAGTATATTTAATGCACTACCACTTACTTGTGGTACATCTATGAGCTTTAAGCGTTCATCGTCTATATCGCCTTCTACCCAAACTATCTTTTTGCTCTTGTCATTATATTCATCAATGTTAATACCTACATTCTTCTTGGCAAAATAGCGTGGATTTGTTGCATCAATAGCATTTTCTAAGATTACTTGCTGGAGCTTGTCTATGTACATCTGTGGCGACTTCATAATAGCAATATATCCAAAGCCTACTGGCGTACCTTCTTCAGGGAAAAGCACGTCAAACTCAACTGGATATAAGCCGTGATTATAAAAGCCGTTCTCTGCGTATTCAGGCTCGTTCTCTGATGCAAATAGCACCTCATTACCTACGAACTTACAGAAGTGTAATACTGTCTTGCCTGTTAAGTTGCGTTTCTTGTAGTACCAATCCACCACTACAGACTTGTTTGTTACATCTACTGTATCATCATATACATATTGTTTAACATCAATAACCTTACCGCCGTTCTTGCCTTTGAGCTGTGGGTATTCCATCTCTAACAAGTCATTGTCCTTTAATGAGACAATAAACAAGTCTCGGCTCGACTGTATGTTTGTGATACCAGCTTCCCAAAAGATATTGAGCATATCAATAAACTGTGTATCAATATCCCCTAAACCTTCTTCAAGCTCTGTATTCCAAAATACACCCTTTGCCACTACACCGTGCTTGAGCTTGTACCATGCCGCATCAGAATAAGTCTCCTCATAATTGTTACGCTCGTATATAACAGGAAGAATAGATGAGAGTGTTTTCGCTGATTCCTCGTCTCCTCTTTCTCTCGGCAACACATTAGGCTCGGGGTAGTTATCCATAATGTCAGCGTGTTTTGCCGCTATGGAGTTAAACATCCATGCTGATGTCGGCTCGGGATGTTCGCTTGTATTATTCTTACCATTATTGATTACATCCCAATGACGAAGCTTCCACCATTGCTCTTCTTCTACAATTCTATCTTCAAGATTCTTCTTGCCGTCTTTGTACTTCTTTAATGTTTCAGCCGCCTTTTCGATGGCTTTCTTATCAATCACCTGTGTTCCCTCTGTAACAGCTTCGGTTGAGACTCCTTCAGGCTGTGCCTTATCTCGCCCCATAAGCTTCCGCATTGCCGCAGGAAGATAGTCTCTTATTATCTTACCTCTACTGTTTGGTGTGTCTAAATTCAATCTGTATCACCTCTTTATTACCTACGATAGAATGCATATCTATCGACTTTTATATCATCATTGTCAAGCGGATTATATACATCAGGTTTTCTGCTCTCTATCTTTACAGGCTTCATAGGATTAGCCGCACAAAGATATTTAGTTTCGTCATAACAATGGTCCTCAAGCTTTGTATCAACATCTTCAGGTCTGTTCGCATCATACATCAGAGTAGGAATAGTGCGGATGAAGGCTTTGCAATTGCTGAATATGTACATCATAGGTATTCCGTTCTCATCGAAACGTAACCTATAATGCACCTGCATTTTCCCGTTTAGTCTGTCGTTCTTGCCCTTATCAAAATAAATGCCGTACCTTTCGCCGTGTTCGGCTATACTGATGCCGTGTGACTTGTCCCATATAGCGGGGTCTGCCACTCCGTATATGTGTTTATCCTTTAACCATTCATGTTCATTCTCTATTCGTGCTATCTCCTTAAATATCTCTTCAGGAGACCACTTAACACCAACATCAGCCTCATTCTTCACGCATCCGTATAGCTCCAATATGCGATATAGCCTTCCGTCATAGTCTATCGCCCACCACGCACAAGAGAACGGCTTGCTATAACCAAAGTCAAAGCTACGCCATATTTTCCATTCTCTCGGTGGTGTAAAAGGATGTATAACATGAGTGAAACATCTATCTTTATAATGTGTAGAGTCATTCCTGAACTCTTCAAAGACTTGCCCTTCATACACATCCCAACATCCGTCAAGATGTGCCTTCCTTTTATGCTCTGGCAAAGCCCTTAACATATCTATATACTCTGGGTTAGCTTCCATAAGCACCTTATTGTCATATACAGATGCTTGTATGAATACATAATCGTCAGGGTTTTCGCCCTCTTTATAGTTTCTATCTATGAATATACGTTTAATGTACTCGTGACCGACTCCGCCGGGGTTTGTAGTATAATAAGTTCTCGGTTTAAAGTCCGTCCTTGTAGTACGCAGTGATGTGTTTATAAATATAATCCACTCTTCAGGAAAGTGTGTTGCTTCTTCAAATATGATTACATCAAATTCTTGTCCCTGATATTGTGGCAGGTCACCCTCATTATCACAATATCCAAGCAAAAGCCTGCTACCATTGGGAAAAAGAAAACTTCTCTCGTCTTGCTTGTATTTAGCATATCCATACAATTCAGACTGTAATGGGATAATATGGTTATTCCTAAGTTCCGGCATTGTTCTACGTAGCAGTAACACTCTTAACGCATCGTAATTCATACAAAGCATTACAGCCTTTCTTCGTCCTGCCCACGACTTACCGCCACCCCTTGCACCGCCATAGCCTATATGTCTTGCTTGTGTCTTAAAGAACTCTATTTGTTTAGGGTTAGGAACTTCTTCTCTTAAATGCTGAAAGATTAAAGCTTCTTTTACTTCGCCCATTCTCCAAGCTCACCTTCAAACTTTACAATTGTTGTTCCATTGCTATTGACTTCACCATCAAGTGTGACTTGCTGTGCCGACTTGCCATAATACATTTCAGCAAACCATTTTTCTATCTCAGCTTTAAGTCTTACAGGTGTGTCCTCTGCATCTGCAATATCTCTCAATCTCTTAGGAGAGTCTTTTGCATATTTCTTTATATCGGGATGAAGTGATGGTCTGCCATTTGGATTTCCACTCTGACCTTTCATGAATCTTCCCTGTTTATCCCTGTTTGCAGGCATTCCAACACCACCTTCCACAATTGCGTATCTAAACTACAAAACCTCTATCAGAATAGAGGAACATCGCCCAAATGTTTTTATAAAATTTTATCTGAGGAGGTTTAAACAAGTGCTTTCCGCTCTCCTCATAAAAACACTATCACAAATTCCAGGCAATATTCCACTTAAAAGTGGACTTTCAAAAAATTTCTAAAAAGAAAAGACCTTCATAATGAGGTCTTTTAGTTGTCTTTTCCGATGAGGTAATCAATCGACACTTCAAAATATTCTGCTATCGCAATGAGTGAGGGCAAAGTCGGCTCTGTTTCCCCTCTTTCATATCGTCTGACTGCATCAGAGTTCAATCCACACAGTTCAGATAGGACCTTTCTGCTAATTCTTTTCTTTTCTCTTAGCTGCCTTAATCTTTGTCTGAACTCCACCGCTTATCCCCCTTATTCAATAACTTCACAATATAGCTTATAACTGTTATTAGTAGGCTCTACCATTGCTCTTGCTTCATACTTCTTCAGAGCTTCCTTAACTTCTGTTTGCGTAATAGTAACTGAATTATTATTATCTATAGCTCCCAACTTTTTCAAGAGAATAGATATGTAAGCACTATGTACCTTTGCAACCTGCTCATATCCTGCTGCCTTTTGTCTTTCTTCGCCTATCATTTTCATTAATTTGTTAATCTTCTTTTTTTCCTGTGCAAGTTTCTGCTTTGTAGTTTTTTTCTTATTAGCCATTGCTTATCTCCTTTTCCATAGCCTTAAATTTTTGTCTCGTATTGCTCCAATCTCGGTTTTTCCACAACCACCTAACACAAGCAATATAATATTTAATCTTCTTCATCCTTTATCCCTCCCTATGTTTTCTCTTATATATTTCTGCGTATGTCTCCCCGCTGCCATATCTCTCTCTGTTCTCTATAAACCGCTCCTTCGTTTTGTAAAACGAGCACTTCCGTTTCGTGCATACCATTTCAGTCAATGCTCCGCAATATGAGCTGTTCTTATATCCATAACAGTCTCTCTTTGGTTCTAATCCCATACTCTCACTCCTTAATATTCTTTTGCTCCGTTATTTCTTTTACAAGGTTGTCAATGTCGTAATCGTAATAATGAAATGTTTGCTCTTTCACTCTCTCGGCAAACTCTTTTATTGCTTCGGCTCTCGTTGTCATATTGAATTTTTTACAATTCTTTTCGCAACTTTCGGCAAGTGTGTCATTATAAGATTTTGCTTGTTCATAGCAATACTTAATACTTTGTTTTTCTGCTTTCAGCCTCTCAATCTCTGCTTTTTGGCGGTTGATTAGGTCAAGGGTAGCTTCTTGTTTTGTACGCATACAAGAAAAAATATCATCTCGTTTGCATTTTAGTGGACATTCTTCACAATCACCAAAATTATCAGTAAAACAACACTCCAAAGCCTTTATAATCTCGTTATCTGTCATGTTACATCCCTCCACTTAAACACTTCCTCGAATGGTTTCCCTATAACTTCGCATAAGCGTTTTATCTGCTCTATTTTGAATATCGAATCGTGTTTGCCTTTTAGAAATTCTCTGAGCTTTACAATTGAACTATTATTCGGCCTCTGATACACTTTTCTACATAATGAGTGAAGACTTTCGTTTAAATGCTCTTTAAACCAATCATATATTCCCTGATATACAATCTTGTTTATATTGAAACTCTTGCCTCTTATACCATATACTTTTCTTTTGTGAAGAATCATTCTCTGGTGTACTGCTTGTTTTGATATACCTTCAATATCAGCAATTTCTTGATATGTAGAACCATTTTGCAACATTTCATATATTTCTTTGTTTGTCATTCGTTATCACTCCTTCTAATCGTAGTTTTTGCCGTTTTCTTTGATTGTTCACCTTAAAATCGTTCTTTTATTGATTGAATTGCGATTTCATTGTGGTTTTCTCAGCCCGTAACTACAATAGTCGGTTGCGTATGTATAGATGTGTGCAGCATCACTCATATGTATATAAGGATTTTGACATTCGTGGTTATCATACCATTGACAATCTCTACATCTAACAACCTCTACTACGCTATCATTGTCTTCAACAACTTTGTCTTTAGTTTCAAAATAGAAGTTTATAGGTTTTTCATTTTCAATGACATTACCGTAAACAACTCCAACTTTATAGATATAATTACTTCTTAATTTCCGTGGGATTTCCTGAATGTATTTACGGAAAAGCTCTAATGGATTTGCTCTCTTATAATGATTACACATACGACAAGAGGGCATAAGGTTTGAAATATCGTCCGTTCCTTCTTCGTTCCAGCCTCTTTTTGCTACAAAGTGGTCTACCTGCATATCCTTATACTCTATTTTTCTACCACAATATGCACATCGCCCATTGTATTTTTCATATACGAACTGCCGTATTGCTTTACTTATAGCCATATTCTCACTCCTTTTCTTGATAGAATCGTTCTTTTACAATATTCGGCATAAAAATATTTAAGCCGACTAACTTTCGCTTTAAGCCGAATAACTATGTATCTCTTCTTACGTTCATTTTTTATTAAAATGATGGTTCAGGTGTTGCTTTTGGCGTTACAGTGTCGCTTATGTATTCCTCGTCAACGATTATATCGCAGAATCTTCTAGTCAATTTAGCTAGGAACACTTCAAACTGGCTCATGTATCGGAGTGAGCTTATTGTAGGATTAATCTCGAATCTAGCGTCCCATTTGTTCGTCTCACTGCGAGAATCAGAATATCTTGATAAATTGAGTACATAATTCATATTCTCGTCTTCTTCACATTCAAAAATTACCTTACAATGTTTAAATAACGACCATTTTCTGTCATCATCATGTTCTACCGATACACTCACGTTCACGCTTTCATAATATGGTTCATCATCATGATATACTTCTAATTCTGATGTTTCCACATTATCAGCTACAAACTCGCAGTATTTTTCAAACAAATCCGTTATAGTAAAGTTTTTCTGAGATTGTTCTTCCACCATAAACTCTTTAAAGTTTTCAAGAATCTTCTTATTTTCCTGCAGAGCTGTAGAGTTTACTATTTCGGTTAATATCGCATCCAGTTTTACAAGATGCGTTGAAAAGTCATGTGATTCTATAGCTGGGACCATAATTTTTTCAATTTTTCTTCGATTTTCTTCCCCACTTCCCCATAGCTTTTAAATAAATTTTCCGTTACGTTATTGATGCATTTTTCTAACTGCTCAGACACAGCCTTTTCTATGGTTCCGTCGTTTAATTTAGTTGATATAATGTCCCTGATTTCATTTTCTAAGTTCATTTTCATTCCTCCCTCTTTTCTTATACCATTTGCACCCTTGTTCATTGCACTGTATTAAGTCTTTTCTATCTTTTGTTTGTTCCATCACCCTAATACAAATAGGAGCATAATTTCCAAAAGGAAATATAGCAAATTCACAATCACACTTATGCAGTTTCATTTTTGTCTCCTTTTAAAAGTTCAGGATTGTCATGTACATTGCCGATGAGTTTGCATGGTCTTTTCTTATCAGTCAAAAGTGCATTCAAATTAAAGCACCCATTGCCCTTCTTGTTGACCACATGCCACTGTAGGAACTTCTCGTCCCAGCATACGATATATACACCCGTACCGTTCTGAAGAATATCTCCTTCAAAGACCTTCTGCTCTCCGATGTTTCTTCCTGTGTATTGTCCTACTGTCTTATAGTCGACAATAATGTTCATCTTGTCATTATGGTCTTCTGTTATTTCGGTAAAATATATGGATTCTATGGTTTTTGCTTGTGGATTATGGCAATGCAAATGTCCTAACCAACCATAAACCCACTCACCGTTGTCTTTTCTTTTTCCCCTAAACAGTCTATCACGCATCAATACTTCCCCCTTAAATCAATCGTCAGCTTAGCTTCCTTGCTTAGCATCTCCTTCAGCTCATGCAGATTAACATATCCTTCTGCTATTGATTCAGACAATGCTACAATCTGCGAATATAACCTCTTAAGCCTCTTTCTTCTGTAACCGCACTTATCGTGCATTACTGAAAGCAATAATATCACAGCATAGTTAAGCGCACTGTCTGCAGCTTCTCTCTTTATCCTCTTCACATCAGACTGTTTAAGATGCACAGCAGGGTTTTTCTTTTTGCTCATCATTTACACTTCCTAAAATTTTCTCTATTTTCTCATCCATCAATTTTCCAAGCTTCAGTAATTGTCTTGAGCTCCACCTGGTTTAATCTAAAGCTTCTCTCAATTTCTGCTATCTGCTCATCTGTCAGAGCAATGTTTTTGCCTTTGATGTTAATAAAATTTTCCATTTGTATCACCTTTCTTTTTTTTAATTTTTTCTTTTCTTTTTTGCTTTCTGTGAAGCCACTCCTGCTCTCGCTATAAGTATGCCTGTTTCTGTTATTTGTGGAAACTCACTTCTCAAGCCGCGCCTTGTCATCTGTTGATGTTCTGCTTTAGTTACAATGGCAAGGTTTTCAAGGTCGCAATTTTGTCTATTTCCGTCCAAGAAGATTATATTGCAACCATTCGGGATAGGTCCGTGAGCTTCTTCCCACACAAGACGGTGTTTGAGCTTAAAATTGTCGTTACAACTCGGATGGCTCGGTCTCATTTTGATTTTGACCTCAATATATCCGTCCTTTGTAACACGCTCATACCCGACAGGCTTTGTATTATGTGGCAGATTACCTTCCGCAAACCAAGTTTTTTCACAACCTTTTGCACAAACACCCTTTTTTCCTTTATTAAACGGAACATTGCCTTTCTTAAATCTGCCTGTCAATCCGTTATTTATTTTGTGGTTTGCCATATATCCTTTTACTCTTGATTCGGTTATATGCTCACTAAATCTTTTGTTGTATTCGGCAACTATCTCTTTATAGGTGTGTCCCGGTATAAACGACTGCAGGAATTTATGTTCTTCTTCAGTATATTTATGTCCTACCATTGTTCAAGCTTCTTTATCCTTTCCCTCAAGTTTGCATTTTCTTCGGCCAGTCATTTATCTGTAATACCAAGCAGAGGAATCTCCACATTTTGCTCTATCCCATATTCGTCAAAATGCCTCTTGGCCTGCAGCGCTAAGGCTCCATTATCAATAATAGTCTTTGCCACTTTCTGCACGGTCTCAGTTCTCTTTATTTCCTTTTCCAATTCATCATCTGATAGTTCATCATCGAGCAAGCGTTCTATACTTTCAAAAAGATAGTTGTTTAAATCAGATAAAGTATTTTTCATATTCCTTCTCCTTTTTCTATATTTCCCATATTCTTATTTCTGTTCTTGGCTCGTTTGAGTATATCTTCCGAACCCTGCTATCTACAATCTGAGAGTCATCACGATATGCTATGTTATTTAAGCTATCAGATACAATCTTCCCGATATTGTCCCAATCAGGTTTAGTGATAGGTAATATCGCACCTGCTTCCATCAGAGCACGTTTCTTTTTGCTCGTGCTTTTAGGAATACTTCTGTATGCTACAACATCTAATGCCAGCTGAGCATCGTCTGCGAATCTGTATCTGTCACATTGATTTATGTATTCATACTTAACTAAGGTCTCGAAGTTTGTCGTTTTCTCAGGTGTGTATGCATGTCCCTGATGAGTAAACCTTGGCCGACCTTTAGCACAAGGTTCTCCCGGTATAGTAAAACTAATCTGCATTCTCATTTGCAACCTCCCTTAAAAGCAATTTATCAACGAATGGTTCTTCCTCTGTCTCATCTGATATATAATAATCGTCTTCTTTTATTTCCTTTAGTTTTATTTGTGAATTAATGTCACCATTAATTGAGTTAATGTTAACATTAATCGAGTTTTCGCCTACAATTTCCCTGATTTCAGGTATAGTTAATAAAAGGTATTCCCTTTTGAGTTCAATTTTTTTCCTTCTTTCAACCGCCTCCAAATACCTTTCTTGGATTCCTCTGGAAGTCAATACGTTAAATTTTTGAAAAACATTTCCGTCAAAAATACCTCTGCTAATTGAAGCCTCTATTATTTCAGACACCAAGCCACCACCTGCATGATTGTAATATGCAAATAATGACTCCACCTCTTTTGTCCATTCGCAATAATAACCAAGCTCACCATATATCTTTTGATAAAGCTTAACGATTATCGCAAACCCTTTTAAACCATACCTCGCTTCAATCAGTTTTATATCGTCATCAAGGATAACATCTAAAGGAAAGTAGTCAAGACCTTTTTTAATTGGTCTCGCCACGTCTCATACCTCCTAAATTTCAAATGGTAAATCCTCATCATCTATTGGCATAAAGCCATCTATATCTCCCTTTGGCATTTCTTCCGCCTGCGAAACATCGCTTATCCTATCGCTTCCTTCACCCTTGCTCTGAGCGAATTCAGCATGTTCTACTACAACCTCGGTTGCATACCTCTTATTACCGTCATTATCATCCCATGACCGCGTTTGTATGCTTCCTTCTAAGGCTATCCTGGTGCCTTTGGGAAAATACTTAGAAATAAACTCTGCAGTATTTCTCCATGCAACACAGCTTATAAAATCAGCCTGCCGCTCTCCTTCCTTCTGATATTTTCTGTCGCAGGCTACCGTAAAACTGCACACCGAAACTCCGGACGGTGTGCTTTTCAGTTCCGGGTCCTTTGTAAGTCTTCCTACTAAAATAACTTTATTGATAAGTCACTCCTCCTTCCTAATATTTTAAACCATATTTCTTGCATATCTCTCCGTCTGCTGTCACACCGCATACATGATATTTTTCACAGAAACTCTTTTTCCCTATAGTGTGAGCTTCACGATGCAGTTCAGCTGACAGAGGTATAACTTCCATACCCAAATGAATAATATCCTTTCTTTTCCTACCCATGCCAACCGCATCTAAGTGATGAAGCTCAGCTTTCTTCCCTGTGATGCAGCACTTCTTTTCTAAAGCACATCTGTAAACATACCTTGCGATGTCAGGAGTACGGGAAAGAAGTGAATCTTTAGTAGGAATTCCATGTATAACACAAAACTCAATTACATGCTCTAAAAACTCTTTCGCCGTACTCACACTAACATCAGATAGTGAAAAGAAGGAATGGCCTGTTTCAGCTATGAAGTCATACTTCATAAACTCTTTTATATACTCGGGTATGTGTCCTGTGTATTCTGATATATCATTAAATGTAGCATAAAGCTTTTTTCTTTGGTCGGCCGTGATACACCTGCCGTCGTCGATATGAACCTGGACACTTCTTACCGATTTTCTCTTTATAAATTCAATGTCATAAAAAGGGACCTTAACTGTCAGAATCTCTCCGTCATACGCTGTAATTCTTCCGGGCGCAATCATATCGCATCACTTCCCTCTAAATCGGCAACTATATCCGCTTTCCAAGTTTTAAAGCATATACAGCAGTTTGCTCCGTCCCAGGTAAGTGTTTGTGTAGGATATTCTGGAGCAAGAAGTTTAATCTGAATATTACTAATCGGCTTATCTGACGAAGGGACAACACCCACGATTTCAATAGCCGCTTTCATGCATGTATCAAAATCGCCTTGTTTTATTCCCTTTATGCTTTTCTTGTCTCCAAGGTAAAGATTATATACCCCATCATATTCTAAGATTATGCAGTCATTTTTCTGCCCACAGGAAGCATATACAATACCAAAGTCAGCATCATTTACTGTCTCAAATCCTTCAGGAAGATGATACGGACTGTATGTTTCATCAGCCTTGCCTAAAAACTCAACTTCTTTCTGCTTAGCGGGACCTTTGTATAAATCCTCCTGAGTCAACCGCTCACCCTTTTCTTTCTTGATGGCACCCTCTAAAAGCACCACCGTCTCAACTCCCTCAGGATACAGCTGAACATTTCCTCCGAAATCGATAACGGTAGCAGATGTCTTTCCGGGAGCAGTTCTTAAAACTCTTCCTACCTTCTGCACCCACTGTCCATGCGTGCCGTTTGTGTCAAAATCAACAAGGTTGCGAAGCTCAGGGTAGTCATATCCTTCTGTGCATATATCAACATTAATAAGCTCATCTGAATCTCCCTTTTCAAACCTCTCGAGCTCAGCCTTTCTTGAGTTATCATCTAAGCCTAACCCCAAGTATGCAGGATTTCTTCCCGAGCTTTTGAGCCTGTCATATATTTTTTCGCAAAAGTCATGACTAGGGGCAAATATAATGCTTTTACCCGGCTCTTTCCTTTCCAGGAACATGTCGCATAAATTATCTATCATAGCTCTTCCGGGAACATCATCTTTGCAGTTTTTTGCTAAGTGGCCGATTTCCTCTTTTCCCTCAATATCAAATATCGGAGACAAGTCCAAAAATCTCGGCCGAACTAAGTAATGACTGTCCATTAAATATTTAACAGTTATCTGGTAGTAGTTATCAAACAAATGTATAAGAGGAAGCTTGTCTCCTCTGTTTGGTGTTGCTGTAACTCCTAAAAGAGCTGCTTTGGGTTTACCAACACTGTTTCTGTTGATTATCTCCTCATAAGTAGAAGCGGCCGCATGGTGAGCTTCGTCAATAACAATAAGGTCAAAGAAGCTTTCTGCCTTTTCAAATTCAGGCAGTAAATTTGCCACCGTCTGCACCATTCCAAAATGCACATTGCCGTGAAGACTCTTCCTTGACTGTGTTATTTCGCTTGTTGCAATGTTAGGGCAAACCAAAGAGAATTTCTTATGATTCTGATTATGTATCTCGTTTCGATGCACAAGCACAAGCACATGAGGCATTCTTTTTTTAAGAGCAAAAAAGCCATTTACAAATCTCCCTATAACAGCTGCAAGCATTATTGTCTTGCCTGCTCCTGTGCCGGCAACAATTAAAGAGTTACCTCTTTCAAATAACATATCTGTACTGTGCGCAACTGCCTTTTCCTGATATGGTCTTAATTGCACATCTCGTCACTCCCTTCATCTTTAGGAAATCTAATTCTAAATTTTCCATCTCTGGAAAATGAGCCGACTGTTCCATCTTCAGAACGAAATCTGCAGACGTTTCTTTCCTTTGCAGTTTCAAAAATCCTCTGCAGAATACCTCTTCTTCTCGCCTGTGCCTTATGGTCCTCATCGCGTGCAATTAAATACTCACTTAAATCAAACGGAAGAACAAGATTGTCATTGTATAAACTGTTAAGTCTTATGCTTTCAATTACATTTTCAGAGTTGTCACACTCCATAAAAGGTCTCGGCTCTCTTTGGTTTTCCACATCATCAAAAAATAAGTTGAGACACTTCTCGATAAGCTTTGCCAGATGAACATTATTTTTAAAATACAGGAGCTTTACCATTAAATTATTATCAAGATATTTAATGCGCGTCTGCCTTGACATCTGACAAATCTTTCCCCGGATAAAAACTGAGTCCTCTTTTAAAATCATCAGCTGAAGGATAAAGAAATCAGCTTTGGTCTGCATAATCTGATACTGTGCCTGGACTATGTACTTATATGGCAGTCCGTTTTTGACTGCAGTGGGAAGCATGCTTTTTTGTTCGCACACAAATCTTTGCCCGGCTTTTGGAGTTCCCTCTCCATAATCGAAGGGAATCTCATCGATCTTCTCTGCTATACCTTCTGCATCGAGGCTTGCTATAAGCCTGCTATCAGCATATACTCCTCCGGGTTTAACCTTTCTGTTTCTGTTCTTGTTCAGCTCATACACTCCGTAAGGCTCTACTGCGTGGCCATACTCTGCAAATTCAGGAGCTAATGCCTCTCGTTTGTAAAAGCCGTCATTTATCATCTTGTGATACAATGCCCATACAGTTGTATATGGCTTTTCTGCACGGAAATCCTCTGCGTTAAATCCGCAGTATTGGAGTTCTTGGTCAGTAGCATAATATCTAACTATGTCAAATACTTCGCTTGAGCCGATGCGCGTTTCCCTTGCCTTTTCCCATGCAAGTGTGCCTTGTTTGAGCTTAACTTTCCTTAACACCCGAAATACCCTCCAATCTTTTCCCACATAGGTTTTGACCTTTTAAGTACAACAAGTGCCGCATAGTCCTCGTTGATTATCTCCTGAGCATCTTTTCCCTCGTCTATTGCTTTTTTGATTTCCTTGAACTTATCCTGGGCAAGCTTTGGATTAGCTTTGTAAATCTCATAGAGTTCGAGACACTCAGACTGTTGTTCCGTTGTCAGCTCATAAAGGTTTACGTTTTCTGCCTTATATTCCTCCACCGGCACATCAATCACTACTTGCTCAGCCGTTTCTTCAGGTCTTATGTATTCATCCTGCTCAAAAGCATAAATTGACTCATGTAATTCAGGAAGCACTTCTTTAATTCTCTTGAGTGCCCTTCTGATGATGGTCTTGTTAACCATCTCACCTGTCCACTTAACCCAAAATGTATCCTCGTTGAGCTTGTCCGTTATAACCTTCTTCTTTTTCTTGCCCCATTTGGTGTCATATTCTACCCATTCAGACTTATATAACCCTTGCTCAGATGCCGAGGCTATCGCCATCATATCATCAACAGATATTTCACAAACCGTCATAACAACGCGCTTGTTGGTTTTAGCCTCACGGACCTCTAAACGGCATAAGAATTTTGAAAAGTATTTGTTTATAAGTCTCTCTGCAGTAACTGCTCTGTCGGGATTGATTCGTTTATCTTCTAATGTATAAACAATATCCCCATCAAAAAAATTTTCTTTAAAATATGTTGTTGCACTGTCATCTTGCGGAACTGCTATAATCGTATCGGTAATACGGTAGCCTTTTCTTGCACAAGCTCTGAGGAAAGCCTCAACTCTTGCAGAAGGAACAATAGCTCCTCCGCGCTTTACAAAATCTATCTTGTCATAGTCTTCTGCAACTATTCCGCCCTGCATCAGAGTCTGCAATCCTGAAAGCAAAGTATTGGCAGCGTTAAGCTCGTCCTGCTCCGTCTTAGGTTCCAACGTGGACAGAGCTGTAATAAGCTTGACCGCAAAAGGCATGCACGTTGTCTTCATGCCTATCTCACGTTTGATTACGGCTAAGCAGTCCTGAGTCGTTGTTGTTAACTGTCTAAAAACTGAGAGGTTACTCATACTCCCCCTCCTCATCGTAAAACGCTGAATCTTCCTCGTCTAAAATATCGTCAAGAAACCCTCTGTTCATAACCTCTCCAATCCTTCTCGGTCTTTCGTATTCACCGTAAAAGTCATCTATCATTCTATCTGTAATCTCGTACACTTGACATTCTCCTTTTATTGTGGTATAATAACCACATTGTTATTAAATTGTTCATTTGTCATGAACAATGGGGTCTGCGTTTGTCTTGCTCGGCGGCGCAGACTTTTTCATTTCTTCTATCTGATATTTGTATATTGTTCTCTCGACCATTCCCTTCGCTGCAGGAAGAGTAACCTCATTTGCCGTTTTAACTTTTTGTATAAGCTTATCGATACATATTCCCTGCAGAAACAGTTTTAAAACATCATCATCTGTCAGAGTTGCTTGTCCCATCATGTTTAATTCGCCTCCTCAAAAACATATATAACCTCACCTGCATAAATACTTCCCTTTATGCCGTTAATGTCTCGCACTTCATATAGCCACTTCCACTTATCTCCTTTAGTGAACTGCTCTGATATTTCCCAAAGAGTTTCACCCTTTGACACTATGTACGGCTGACATATCCTTGCAGGTCTCACCGCATTTGATGCAAGGCCAAGTAATATTATCACCGCCAACGCAATCAGAATAAGTGCAGCTGTTATCTTTAGCTTTGTTTTCATTTCATCTTCTCCTAATAAATTCTACAGCAATCTTTAATTTGACGAAGTAAAAGGTCAATCCCTTTGAAAGACTCTATTGATGTCAAATCAACAGATAATAAAATTTCAGTTAAAGATTCAATTTCTGCTAAACCTTTTAGATAACTTGATGCTTCATCTTCAAGATCCTCATTAGTGCTCTTTAGTTCCTTTATCTCCGCCTCTAGCTCCTCAATGCGCTTAAGGTCGTTAACATTTGAATAGCATTTTTCATCATTATCTGACTCTGTATGTATTTCACTTTTTACATCATTTTCAACTTCTGTTTTTACACTCTCCTCTTTTTTCACTCCTCCCGGAAGTCTGATTCCATTTTCTCTTAAAATAGCCTTGATTTCATCCTGACTGCATAAATTCAGTTCTGCCAGAATTTTAATTTGAATGCTTTTCTCCTTAGCCTCCTTGTACATCTGTACAATCTCACTTGGAGACATCTGAAATTTCTCTCCTTTTATTTTTGCCTTTCCTCTTCCCACTTACTTCTCCTCCTTCAATTTCCTGAGCACACCTTCTGCCTCTTCATCAGTAAGGTCCCTGAAATCTTCAACCCCGTCACCGACAAAAACAACATCACCGCGAATTCCTTCGTAAACAGGCATTGTAAAGTTAATAGGACTGTTTTTCAGCATCCCCTCTTCATCACAAAGGAGTATAACTCCCTCAATCGCCTTAGCTTCTTCCATGTCACCTTTTCCGCAACTTGCAAAATTCACGAACAATGCACCAAACGGCACCGTCTGAAAGTGTCCTCCGACCGCTTCCTGGTAAGCGTTAAGTGTGTTCTCAATTTCTACTACTTCGGCAGCCTTTCCTACCTTCTTTACTACAACTTTCATTTTTCTTTCTCCTTTCTTTTATCCTGCGACAATAGTCGCTCTTTCATCTACCCACTTTTCAAATAAAGCACGGTAAATTTCAAACTCCTGATTTTCCATCTGTATGCGTATTCCAAACGGATATACTCCCTGAGCTATCCCTGCCCTGATTTTTATAGGAGTTGTTTTTACTCCCATATCTCTCAAAGTATCACATACTTCCTGGACCGTCATCGTTTCAATTACTACACGTTCTTCTCCTTGCATAGTTTATTGCGCCTCCTTCCATATAAATTCATAAAATGTAAACTTTTTATTAACTCAATATCCCAAAAGCATTTAAAACATACTCAAAAGAACTCAAACAATCTGAAAACATTCCAAGCAACAAAGCACAATATATATTTACTACATTGACACATACTACAAAATATAGTATAATATTTATTGTAATCGATTACATAAAATATTAATCAGGAGGTGAAGTCTATTGGCAAACAAAAAGCAAACGACACCCAAAGTTGCTTCCACTGCATCTAAAATTTTGAAGGATGGAAGATACAGTAAAGCAAGCAAAAGTGTAGCAGGCAGTGCTCTTTCTCAAACAAAGAAAAGACCATAATTTAATATTGCTTAACCAACTGAACGGAACGAGACGTCGTTCTGTTCTTTTATTTTACGTCATCAAATTTAATGTCCGTCTTTTCTAAAACAAGTACAAACTCGTCAGCTGTAAGTTTTCTTTCACCACAAAACACCCTCCTGAGTAATTCATATCTTATCCCGGTTAGTTTAGCTAACCGATATATACTAATGCCACGTTTTCTCATTTCGTCTTTTATTCCATTTGCAATCAAGCTTCTTTCACTCCTCCTTTAGTATCTTTTTATGATACATCCCTGTCAAAAAAAATTTCATCCAGTCTACATGCAGACAAAGCGTATCTATCTCTTAAAAACTTTAATTCGGGCTGATTAAAAGAAGCTCCTTTTCTTTCATTAATCTTACAATTAAGCCTTGTACGAGATATTCCCATAGCCTTTGCTAATGTCTCTTGAGTGTCGCCATGCTTTTTCATTTCGTACTCAAATTCTATTTTATTCACTGACACACCCTCCTTTGTATCTTTTTATGATACATCTATAATAGCATACCTTATTTTCTTTGTCAATATCTTTTTGTATCTTTTTTTTAACTTTTTTAAATTTTATATTGACATTTAGTTAAAAATACGATACAATCATATTAAACAAGGAGGATAAAACAATGGAAGTTGGAAAATACATTAAATATTTACGAACTCAAAAAGGCATTAGTCAATCTGAGTTAGGAAAAGTTGTAGGAGTGCAAAGAGCCGCTGTTCAAAAATGGGAAAGTGGAGCAACACAAAATCTTAAAAGAATTACCATGCAAAAACTTGCAGACTATTTTGATGTTAAACCATGCGGCTTTGTGTCTGATGATTTAAATGAACCTACCTGTGATGCCTTATGTGAAATAAATAGACAATCCGAAAAACCCGAGCCTCCTATCTTAACAAAATATAACAAGCTTAATAATAAAGGAAAAGAAAAAACTGATTCATACGTTGATGACCTCCTTGAGAGTCCTAAATATGTAGCCAATCAGAAGTATATAGTTTATGGAGAAGAAAAAGAAAGTTATCCCGCTGTTGCAGCTCCTGACATCACACCTGCAAGAGCTAATCCGAAAAAGAAACAAATTAAACATTCTAACTGATAACATAATAGCAGTCCTTTCAATAACTGGGGGTAAAATAATGAAAAATTTAGTTACAAAGACTGCTATCAATTTTATAAAACAAACAAAGAACAGAAAAAGTTTTGATTCCATTACCGAACTTCTTAAGTCAAAGTATTGTACTGTTACATTTTTTACAGAAAGTGCAAGAATGGAAATACTGCGCAAATACAGACTTCCAAGAGCTTTTCAAAACAAGGATGCTTTTACTGTTGTAGATGATGATATGACTGTAATCTATATAAGAAGTGATGCTTCACCAGAAGATAAACTGTATTTGCTTTTGCACGAAGTTGGACATATAGAACTGAATCATTTAGAAATGAGCACTTTGACATGTAGTAGCCGATTGCATGACATCGAAGCAGATGCATTCGCTTACACAGTTCTAAATCCGCCAAAGGTAAATTTACGTTTAACTGTAACAGTTCTTATACTTGTAGCTTTCTTAGGTTTCTGCTTAGGAACGCATACAGTTCCACAGGATACTCCTGTTTCAACAAGTGTATATCAGACTGAACAAGTCGAGGAGATTGAGTATGTTTACATTACTCCAACAGGCAGGAAATACCACGAAGAAAACTGTATGTATGTAAAAAATAAGAATTGCACTAAGCTTATTATAGAAGAAGCTCAAAAGAATTACGAGCCTTGCTCGGTATGTAATCCATAAACACGACATAATTAACATGTCTTAATTAAAAAAGGACTGTTATTATGTTATATAAAAAAAGAACCGCCCTGCGCCAACAGGACGGTAAGAATAAGATATGCTAAAAGCACACCCCAATCACAGTTGTATTTTAGCATATCTTCTTTGAGTTGTCAAGAAAAAGGAGACAAGATATATGCTATGTATAAAATGCAACAAAGAGATTCCAACAACAAGTGAATTCTGTATGTTTTGTGGAAAGAAACAGACCAGTCAGCGCAGTAAGAAAAAAGCTAAAAAACGCGCCAACGGAACCGGAAGTGTCTATAAGCTACAGGGTAAAAGACGAAAGCCCTGGGTAGCAGCTTCGACCTCATGTAAAAATAATATTAAGAAAACTGTCATCATTGGCTATTATTCCACCGAAAAAGAAGCTAACATAGCTTTAGCAACTATGGATTTACAGTCAATATCTGCAGATTTCAACTCGACGCTTGAGGAAATTTATAAAGCATGGTCCCGCACTCGTTTCACCGATTTAAGCAAGCAAAGCATTGAAGGATACGAAGCAGCATGGAAGCATCTTTCAGCTTGTCACAAAAAGAAAATCCGTGATATAAAAACAGATGATTTCCAACAACAAATAGACCTACTTGTTAAATCAAAAAAAAGCCGTTCCACCTGTGACAAGGTCCGAATCTTAGCTAATCAACTTTGCAGCTTCGCGATGGAACGTGATATCGTTTCAAAAAACTATGCCCAGTTTTTAAAAATTCCCAAAATCGACAAAAAAGAAAAGGAAATATTTTCTCCAAACGAAATTCAGATTCTTTGGGAACACAAGCAAGATATTGTTGCTCAGATTATATTAACTCTAGTTTATTCAGGAATGAGGATAGGAGAATTTTTTTCTATTGAAACGAAAAATATATTTTTAAATGAACAGTATATGATAGGAGGAGAAAAAACAGAGGCCGGTATAAACAGAATTATACCTATTCACGATTTAATCCTTCCTTTTATAGAAAAATGGTATAATAAAGAAAACAAATACTTATTAATAAACACGATAGGGGGCAAAATCAATGTAAGAAACTTCAGAGAAAGAGAATACTACCCATATCTTGCTGAGGTTGGCATCACATCGAGTCCGGAGGACCATAGACTTACTCCACACTGCACACGTCATACCTTCGCTTCTCGAATGGTACAAGCTAATGCAAAACCTGAGCTCTTACAAAAAATCATTGGACACGAAAATTATGAAACAACAGTTGATGTATATACACACTTTACAAAAGAAGATATTAAAGAAATGGTTGCACAAGTAAATGCAATTTAGTTGCGGTTACTAACACGTTACTAACAAAATGCATTTTTAGGTGAATTTCGTAAGGAAACAAAAAAACCCTCAAAGTCTGATGCTTTAAGGGTTTTTCGTGGTGAACCATCGGAGATTCGAACTCCGGACAACTTGATTAAAAGTCAAGTGCTCTACCGCCTGAGCTAATGGTCCAAATTGGCTGGGATGGCAGGACTCGAACCTACGAAAATGCCAGAGTCAAAGTCTGGTGCCTTACCGACTTGGCTACATCCCATCGTAGTAGGATAGATTGGCTGGGATGGAAGGACTCGAACCTCCGAATGCCGGAATCAGAATCCGGTGCCTTACCAACTTGGCGACATCCCAAAATACCGTACCATGATAAGTATTTCCCTACGCCGGCAATTTATACTTAGTGGGGTGGGTAATCGGAGTCGAACCGACGACCTCTAGAGCCACAATCTAGCGCTCTAACCAACTGAGCTATACCCACCATGAAGGTACAGAAACTTTGCTCTTTCCTGCCTTATTAAATTATGAAGAAAGTGGCGCGCCTGAAGAGATTCGAACTCCTGACCCACTGCTTAGAAGGCAGTTGCTCTATCCGACTGAGCTACAGGCGCACAACAAATGGAGCGGGTGATGGGAATCGAACCCACACAATCAGCTTGGAAGGCTGAGATTCTAGCCATTGAACTACACCCGCAAG
Organism: Clostridia bacterium; assembly: GCA_045576235.1. Lineage (GTDB taxonomy): Bacteria > Bacillota > Clostridia > UBA1381 > UBA9506 > SIG437. The sequence continues at coordinate 32,754 of JAZNGA010000030.1, read as the reverse complement.
TCTCTCTCAAGCGCCGACTTAAATATTATAGCAAGTTAAAAGTCAAATGTCAAGCCTTTTTTGAAAATTTTTTATTTTTTTCTAAAAAAATTATTTTTTTACATTTTATTACATTTTTATTTTATCTGCTCCAGTCAATGAGACGATAGCTTTTTAATATTTTAAAATATTTAATCAGTCTTTCATATAATGGTTTTGATTTCTCGCCAAATTGCTTTTCCAAGCTTTTTCCTATCTCCAAAATGTCACACTCTCCGTCAATATGATTCCAGACAAAGCTTCCAAGCTCATCAAGGCAAACCGTGCTTTTTCTCGGTGAGCCTGAAAGTCTTTTCATCAGACCTTTATTCTCTATTTGAAGTGTCACAATTCCATCTCTGTCTGTTTCCCATTTAAGCACATTTTTGTATGGCTTTTTATTCATATAATCATTATTATTCATTCATCTTCCCCTCTCCCCTCTTTTTCCATATCGTTACCTTAAGTGTCGCAAGAACAGTCAAGCACAAAAATATAACGCTGAAAATCTGTCCCCCATTTCCTAAAGAAAGCATCGTTTGTGATATATCAATTGCATCAGAAAATCCTAAAACGGCAAAAACAGCAAGAAATATTCCCATTATTCCCTCTCCCGCTATCATCCCCGAACTGAACAAAATGCCGCTGTTTACCATCTCTTTTCTTTTTTCATCGCTTCCCTTAGCTTTATTTACCGCAAGGCGCACAATCCCGCCTATCATTATGCAAGTGTTAAGATGAACAGGAAGGTAAATTCCAATTGCAAAAGCCAAAACGGGCACGCCTAAAATTTCTGCAACCACAGCTATAAACATCCCCGAAACCACTAAACCCCACGGGAGATTTGCATCCATAATGCCCTCTACAATCAATTTCATCAAAGTAGCTTGCGGGGCAGCCAGCTCTTTTGATCCAAAGCCCCACGCCCCATCTAAAAGATATAGCGTTCCACCTATTGAAAGAGCGGCAGCAACAATTCCAAGCATTTCGCCAATCTGTTGTTTTTTTGGAGTTGCGCCTAAAAGATAACCTGTTTTCAGGTCCTGAGATGTATCACTTGCAACTGCTGTTATTATGCATATAACCGAGCCTATTGAAATTGCATTTAAAAAAGCTTCTTTTCCGCTAAAGCCAATTAATTTTAAAATTGATGTTGCAATGAGCAGTGTGGCAATCGACATTCCTGAAACAGGGTTGTTGCTGCTTCCCACAATTCCAACCATTCGCGAAGAAACAGTCCCGAAGAAAAAGCCGAATACTGCTACAATTATTGCGCCGACAAACGATATAGGAAGAAATGGCAAAAGCCAGTATAACAAAATCAAAAAGCCAACCATTATTAAAACTGTCTTTATTTCAAGGCTTTCCTCTGTTCTTTTTCTCTTTGCTTTATGCGAATCTCCGAGTCCCATCACTGCTTTTTTAAATGTCAGCATAATCAAAGGCAGGCTTTTTATGAGACTTATTATTCCTCCTGCAGCCAAAGCTCCTGCACCAATATATCTTATATAATTGCTCCAGACAGCATTTGCCCCACCTGATAAGAAAAGCTCTCCAACCGTCTCTTTTGCAGGATAGAAAACAGAATTTTCTCCAAACATTACAATAAGCGGAATTAAAACGAGCCATGAAAGCACTCCACCCGAAAACATATATGAAGCAATTTTAGGACCGCAAATATATCCCACTCCAAAAACAGCAGGATAAATTTGTGTTCCGATTTCGCCGCCAAAGCCGCGAAATTTCAGGGAAACCTCTCCAGGAAAAGCTTTAAGCCCATCAACGACCAATTTAACCAGAGCAGACAAACCCATTCCCCAAAAAACCTTTCCTGCTCCTGATGATTTGTTTTCGCCTGCAAGCAAAACCTCCGCGCACGCTTTCCCTTCAGGATATGGCAAAACATTATGTTCCCGCACAATTAACGCTTCCCTTAAAGGAATCATGAAAAGCACGCCCAAAAGTCCGCCAATTAATGTAATTGCAGTCAGAAATAAAAAACCCGGTTTTTCCATCACTCCCTCTTTAGCCCAAAGGAAAAGCGCCGGTATTGTGAAAATTGTTCCTGCGGCAAGGGACTCTCCTGCAGAACCTATGGTCTGCACCATATTGCTTTCCAGAACAGAGTCTCTTTTTAAAATAACCCGCAAAACTCCCATCGAAACAACAGCAGCCGGAATGGATGCAGAAACCGTCATACCAACTCTTAATCCTAAATATGCGTTTGCCGCTCCGAATATGACTGCAAGCAAAATCCCCGTTATGACAGATGTCCATGTTATCTCGCTCATATTTTTATTTGAAGAAATATATGTTTTAGCTTTGTGTTTGTTTTCCATGGGTTTTTAGCTCCTTTAATTAACGGTTTTACATATTATTCCAAAAAAAGCAAATAAATATACTATTTTAAAGCAAAAAATTTTCATAGCCAAACAAAAAAAGGTGATGCAGTTGATGAACTGCACCACCCTTTTATGCCTTTTATTATTATTTAATAACTTTTTCAAACAATTCGGCAAGATAATCCTCTTTTAGCTCCTCAACATTTCCCGTGTCACACGCCGCTGCGATTTTCGGATCAATAGGAAGCTTCGAAACATTTTCAACCCCATATCTTTCTGCGATTTCATCAATGTGACTCTCGCCGAACACATTGATTTTCTTTCCGCAATCAGGGCAAGTCATATAGCTCATATTCTCAACTAAAGCCAAAACAGGAATTTCCATCATATTTGCCATGTTGACTGCCTTTTCGACAATCATACCGACAAGCTCCTGCGGAGATGCAACAACGACAATTCCGTCAACGGGAATAGACTGAAAAACCGTGAGCGGAACATCGCCTGTTCCCGGAGGCATATCAATAAACATATAATCAACATCACCCCAAATGACATCTGTCCAGAACTGCTTAACTGTTCCTGCAATCACAGGGCCTCTCCAGACAACAGGAGATGTCTCATCGGGAAGAAGGAGATTAAGCGACATAATCCCCACTCCGTTTTTTGAATTAACAGGAAAAATTCCGTCTTCCGTTCCTTCAGCAGGACCTTTAACACCAAATGCCCTTGGGATAGACGGCCCTGTTATATCAGCATCTAAAATTGCTGTTTTAAAACCTTTTCTGTTTGCCTGCAATGCAAGAAGCGAAGTCACCAGACTTTTTCCGACACCGCCCTTACCGCTGACAACACCTATCACTTTTTTAATCTGACTGAGCTTGTGAGGAGGCTCAATAAAGCTCTCCGGCTGATTTCCCTTGCAGTTTGAGCTGCAGCTTGAACAGTCATGTGTACAATTTTCACTCATGTAATTTTCCTCCTTAGCGTTTACAAAGCTGATAATATTTCATTTTTAGGCAAAACACCTATCAATTTATTAACGATTTCTCCATTTTTCATGACAACAAGAGTCGGAACGCTCATAATTTTCATATCACGAACCAAAAACTCTGCTTCATCAATGTTAACCTTGCAGACCTTTATGTCAGGTCTTTCCTTTGCAACTTTTTCAATAACAGGCGAAAGCTGACGACACGGGCCGCACCACGACGCCCAAAAATCTAAAAGCACCGTTTTATCGCTTTTCGTCACTTCTTTTTCAAAATTGGCTTCATTCACATTAACTAAAGACATAGGCTACCTCCGAATTTTTTTATCTGAGATATTATGTCCGCTTTTTGTAATTATAATTCATTTTAAATTATACAACATTTTATGTTTTTTGTAAAGCCTCTTAAAGCTTTACCCTATAAAAAAAGCGGGTGTAAAAATTTTTTACACCCCTTTTTCACACCTTTGCGGTATTTACAAATATAGATATTTTGCAATTACATTTTTGTAACATTAGCTGCCTGAGGACCTTTTTCACCCTCAACAATATCAAATTGTACTTCCATACCTTCGTCTAAGGTTTTATAGCCTTCCATGTTGATTGCAGAAAAATGCACAAAAACATCTGTGCCTTCGCTGCTCTCGATGAAGCCAAAACCTTTCTCAGCGTTGAACCATTTTACTTTTCCTGTCATGTCTTTTACTCCTTTTGTTAGTGTGACTAAAGCTGCAATTGAAAAGAGGTCTGCCGTTTACGGCAGACCTCTTTTCTTACCATACGCTCCATAATTATTATATCACACACAATTCAATCTGTCAAGCTAAAGTCTATTAATTGTCTCTCAATAAATATTGACATAATCTCACGGCGGTGCTATAATAAAGCATAGTCAATAAAGCAGAGCAGACATTACGCGTTAAGTGCCGAAAAATGGGAGTATAGTTTTCGGACGAAAAGGCTTAGCCTTGCGGTGTAATGCTTCCATCCGCTGTTTTTAAAAATGTCATATTTTTATAACAGCCCCTGCTAATTTACAAACGAAAAGGGGATTTTTTTATGCAAAAAAACATACCACTCAAGCAAATCATTCAAACATCGCTTCTCATCGCTATCACTTTAGTCTTGCGCAACTTCAGCTATATGCTCTATTTCAGCGGTGGCGCAGGCCTGCGAATTGGAATTTCCGTTTTCTTTTCCAAGCTTCCCGCTCTCCTGTTCGGCCCGCTTTTCGGAGGGATTGCAGAAGGCGTGACCGATGTTTTAGCATACATAATAAAGCCTGACGGCGGATATATTCCACTGCTTACGGTGACTGCAATTTTAGGAGGCGTGCTCTGCGGTCTTTTATGGAAAACTCTCAAAAACATTAGCGACAGTCTTTTTAAGAAAATTTTCTTGAGCATTTTTTCTTTAATATTTATTTTCGGGATAATAAACTGGTGCTTTTCTTCACTTTTGCCTGATTTGAAATATTCCGCGTGGCTTTTGTCATTTGGAAAAAAGACAGTCCTTATGACTGTCGGATTAACTATTGCAGGTGCGCTTTTCCCTGTTCTTTTCTTCCTTGACAAGCTTTTAAAGAAGAAACTGTCTATTCCCGATAATTTTATGAAGCTTTTCACTGTGCTTTTCATTGCCAATATAATTGTGACCACGCTTAACACATTTATTTTAATGATTTTCATTCCCACACTCAGCAAAAATGGTTTTATGATTTTCTACATTCCTCGTTTCATTGAAGAATGTATTATCACAACTCTCCAGAGCTATGTTGTTTCATATCTTCTGAGTGCATATAATAAAATTTACAAAAGGTGATTTGATGTCTGTCCAGATTAATAACATTAAAGTTCCGATTGAAACATCTGTTGAAGAACTGATTGAAATCGGTTTAAAAAAGCTATCAAAAACCGAACACGACTGTCTTTCATTCAAAATTTTGAAACAGTCAATTGATGCACGAAAGAAGGATGTTTCCTTTGTCTATAGTCTCCTTTTTAAGCTTAAGGACGAAAAAAACATCAAAAAAAGCTCTGACATTATTTATGTAAATGATGAAGAAAAGGAAGAAATTTCTTTTGGAAGCGAGCCTTTAAAAAATCGCCCTGTTGTCGTTGGTTCAGGTCCTGCAGGCTTGTTTTGCGCACTTTCTTTAGCACGATGCGGCTACAGACCGATTTTAATTGAGCGAGGGAGCAATATCACAGAAAGAACAAAAAAGGTGAAAAATTTTTGGGAAAACAAGGTTTTTGATGCAGACTCTAATGTTCAGTTTGGCGAAGGCGGTGCAGGAACATTTTCCGACGGCAAGCTGACAACAAGAATAAATGATAAAAAAATCAATGACATACTTCACGACTTCGTTAAACATGGTGCAGACAGTGACATCTGCTATAAGGCTAAGCCTCATATCGGAACTGATGTTTTAGCTGTTGTTGTGAAAAATTTAAGAGAAGAAATCATTTCAAAAGGCGGAGATGTTTTTTTCAACACCAAGCTATGCCGCGTGCATCAGAATTTCGGAAAAATTCAGAAAATCACACTTTCTGACGGAAACGAAATTGAAACTGATGTTTTGTGTCTGGCAATAGGTCACAGCGCAAGAGACACTTATGAAATGCTGCTTTCAGAAGGAATTGATATGGTCATAAAGCCATTTTCTGTTGGCGTGAGAATTGAACATTTAAGAGAAGACATTGACAAAGCATTGTATGGCGATTTTGCTTCTCATCCTGCTTTAGGTGCAGCACCATATCAGCTTTCATATAAAAACGGTGCTGACCGATGTTATTCTTTTTGTATGTGCCCCGGTGGTGTCGTTGTGCAGGCGGCATCTGAAGAAGAAACCGTTGTGACAAATGGCATGAGCTATCACGCACGAAATGAAAGGAATTCAAACAGCGCACTTTGTGTCAATGTCTGCGAAAGCGATTTTGAAAGCTCTCATCCGCTTTCAGGCATAAGATTTCAACAAAAGCTTGAAAGGGCGGCTTTTCTTTCAGGAGGCAGAAACTACTCCGCTCCGGCACAGAAAACCGAAGACTTTCTGAAAAACAGAAAAACCACATCTTTTGGCAAAGTCGTGCCGAGCTTTTCGTGCGGAGTGACCAACGCCAATCTACACGATTGCCTTCCGAAAAATGTCAACCGCGTGCTCAGTGATGCAATTCCCTATTTTGGCACAAAAATTAAAGGCTTTGACTCAAAAGATTCTGTTTTGACAGGCATCGAAACAAGAACGAGCGCGCCTGTCAGAATTTTGCGAAACGAAAACGGAGAAAGCACTTCTCTAAAAGGCCTCTATCCTTGCGGAGAGGGCGCAGGCTATGCAGGAGGAATTATGAGCGCCGCAGTTGATGGGCTCAATGTCGCTGAAAAAATCATGAAAAAATTTAAACCCTTTGAATGATAACTTTTTCAAAGGAACTGTAGCAAAATAAACTCATTTTGCTACAGTTCCTTTTTGGCTGGACGGAAAATAGCGCAGATTGGACAAACTGAACCCAAAGGGGTTACACGAAGGCGTACGGTGGTACGCCGAGAGGTGAAGTTTGTTCGAAACGCAAGGCAATAAAAAGAAAAGAAATTCGTCTTATAACGAATTTCTTCCCTAAATTTTATGTTATTCTAATAATAACTATATAGTTCAAGTGGCTTTTAAGTCATTTTCTTGCCTTGTGTGGTTGGAGTGTTGTCGAAATCTTTGATTTCGTTAACAACACCCATTCAAGAACTTCCCACGAAACAAGCTATTTTTAGCGAAGTTGAGTGGTTGAAGTTTACTGTCTGTGCTATTATCTACAGTCCCTATTACATATTGTTTATTTCTTTAAATGCCTTAATCCATTCTCTTTTAATAAATTCGTGTCCTGCCTCTATGGGATGAACACCGTCATAGAGCCAATATTCTGATGAAGTCTTTTCTGCAAGCTCATCAAACTTTTTCTGGAGAGGAATAAATTTAAGATTATATTTTTCTGCAACCAGCTTTGCTTTTTCTGCTCTTTTTTCAGTCTCTCCCCTAAATTCGTCCCAATGCTCCTCTGTAGCAACTCCTTTTAATGTAAAAGGCTCTAAAATCATTATTTTCACATCGGGAAGAGCTTCTTTGATTTCCTCTATCAGCATGCAGTAGATTTTAAAATACTTTTCTGCATCTACCCCGTTCTGATGACCAATTTCGTGCCACACATCATTCACGCCAATGAGTATGCTCATAACATCCGGCTTTAAATTTATTATGTCGCTTTTTATTCTGCAATATAGGTCAACAACTCTGTTTCCGCTTATTCCTCTGTTAATAAAATTAAATTCCTCAGGATAATCAAAATTCATTTCCGCCTTAACGAGATGAGCATAGCCAAATCCTGAATTAAAATCTCTTTCTCTTATGCGGCCCGCATCAGTTATTGAATCTCCCTGAAACAATATTGTTTTCATCTTTTTCTCCTCCAAAAAAGTTTTTCTCAAATCAAAACTCATACCGGCACTGCACGCAATACCGGTATGAAAAAATTTTAAGATTTTTATTAAACTCCGCTATAAGCTGAAAAACCACCGTCAACGGGAATTACAACACCATTAACGAACGAAGCTGCCTCATTTGAAAGAAGGAACAACAGAGCGCCGATAAGCTCCTCTGTTTCACCAAAACGACCCATGGGAGTCTGTGAAAGAATTTTCTTGGAGCGTTCTGTGTAGTTTCCTTTATCATCAAAGAGCAATGCTCTGTTCTGGTTTGTTGCAAAAAAGCCAGGTGCGATGGCATTGACTCTTATGCCGACCTTTGAAAAATGAACTGCGAGCCACTGAGTGAAGTTTGAAATTGCAGCTTTAGCTCCTGAATATGCAGGGATTTTTGTGAGCGGTGTGAATGCATTCATTGAAGAAATGTTTAAAATGCATGCATCACTCTTTCCAATCATATCAGGCACGAAAACCTGAGTCGGAAGAAGCGTTCCCAAAAAGTTTAAGTTAAACACAAACGACACACCATCGGGATCTAAATCGAAAAATGAAACAATGTCTTCTTTTTCTTCATCGCCGATGTTATAATATTCTAAGCTTGTCGTTCCTCTTGGGTTGTTTCCGCCTGCGCCATTTATCAAAATGTCGCAAGAGCCCAAAGCTTCATTAACCACCTTTTTAGCGTCCTCCAGGCTTGCTTTATCAAGCACATTTGCGCTGACACCAATAGCAACGCCGCCTTCTGCTTTGATTTCTTCTGCAACTGTGTCTGCCGCTTCTTTTCTTAAATCTAAAACAGCAACCTTAGCGCCGCATTTTGCTATTGCCTGAGCAAATGTCGAGCAAAGCACGCCGCCGCCACCTGTCACAACACACACTTTATCTTTTAAGTCTATATCAAATGGTATTTTCATTTCTTTAAGCTCTCCTTTTCCAATGTCTCCCAGATTCCCGCCATATACATAGCGCCTAACGCTCTGTCATAAAGGCCATAGCCTGGTTTTCCTGTCTCTCCCCAGATCATTCTTCCGTGGTCAGGACGGAGATATCCTTTAAAGCCTGTTTCGTGATATGCCTTTAAAATTTCGACAACATCAAGAGAGCCTTTGCAGGACAGATGACCGCTTTCCTCAAATGAACCATCTTCTAAAATCTTGATATTTCTCACATGAGCAAAGTGAATTCTTCCCATTTTGCCATATTTTCTGACCATAGCAACATAGTCATTGAATTTGGCGCAACCGAGGCTTCCCGAGCAGAGAGTGAGTCCATGATGCTTATCATCATAAATCTTTAAGAATCTGTCGATGTTTTCCTCTGTTGTGATAATTCTCGGAATGCCGAAAATCGGCCAGGGCGGATCGTCCGGATGAATCGCCATATCGACATCACATTCAACAGCGACAGGCATAATTTCTTTTATGAAATATTCAAGGTTTTTCCAGAGACCTTCTTCTCCGATTTCTTTATAGCTGTCAACAAGACCGCTGATTTCATCAGGAGTGTAGGATGCATCCCAACCTGGAAGAGTCATCTTTGTCGGGTCCATCTTGTCAACATCTTCTTTGTAATATACAAGAGCATTTGAGCCATCCTCGAGCGGCTGATCAAGGCGCGAACGAGTCCAGTCAAACACGGGCATAAAGTTATAGCAAATACACTTAACCCCTGCTTTTGCAAGCCTTCTGATGTTTTCCTTATAGTTATCAATATAAAGCTGATAGTTTCCTCTCTTCAGCTTTATATCCTCGTGAACGGGGACACTTTCAATGACTTCCATTTCAAGACCTTTGTCATTTACAAGCTTTTTCATTTTGTCTATTTCTTCCTGCGGCCAAACCTCACCAACAGGAACGGAATAAACAGCTGTGACAACTCCGGTCATGCATGGAATTTGTCTGATTTTGTCGAGTGTTATGGAGTCGTCTTCTCCATACCAACGAAAAGTCATTTTCATCTCTTGTCACTTCCTACCTTTATATTTTTTATGTTATTTATATTTAATAAGTTCAATTTAGAATTAAAGCACCGTTTTTATCAGCTCCATGTCAGCAACCTCACTGACATCAAGCAAAAGTCTCAATTTCATAACATCATCAAATTCCTGTTTCATGACAGAAGGAACAACAGGCTTCGGAGCCTTTCCATCATAGAATTTCATCATGTTGTCTTTATAGAACTTTCTCAAGATGCTTTCATCAAGCTGAATTGGATTGAAATCATATCCTAAAACGCTATATGGCTTTGTTTCTTCAAAGAATCCTCTGACCATGTAAACAAGATCGTCTGCTTCAGTTCCGTCTAAATCCATCGGGCTTGAGCCGATGTCTGTTCCGTAGATGATTCTGTCCTGATATTTTATGAAGAATTCTCTCCACTCATCAGGCTTTTTCTGGAAATCCAAGAACATAAACTGATTTGGCGTCAAATCATAATATGCATTTTCATATTTATCCAAAAGCTCTGCCGCAAGATCAATGTGCCCCGTCACGAAGTTCATGTGGGCAAATGTGACTTTGAGCTTGGGGAATTTTGACATCCAGCTGTCAACTTCTTTATAATAATCAAAATAGTGCATCGGCTGATCTGCAAAATAGCCGCCTTCTTTCCAGAGCTCTTCCCAGGCTGATGTGTGGATAACGAGCGGGATTCCGTTCTTTTCCGCATATTCATACATGAGATAGTAGCGGCTGTCGTCATAGCCATGACCTAAGACATATCTCTGGTTTGGTCTCCCTTCAATCATTTTAAGACCATCAAAGCCTGCAGCCATATAAAACTCTGCCTGCTTCAAATAGAACTCAGGCGTGTTTTTAGAATTGTCGCAATAGTGAGAAAAGCCTGAAAAAGCGTAGATTTTGTCAGGTCTTTTGCTTTTCACATAAAAAGCTCTCAAATTCTCAAGAAAGTCACGCGATTTAACCTTTCTTGCTGAATTTATGGGTAGCGTCAAAATCGTTGCTGTGTCGTAATTATGCTCTTCCATGATTCTGTCTAAAAGCTCTAATCTTTTTTCAAGGGGCATTGCCCAGAAAATATGTATATGGCTGTCTGATATCGGTATGTTAAGATAGTCCATATGTTTCATAGTCTTGCTTCCTCCGTTTTAATAAATTATCTTGTTGCTATTCTTGGCTCTAAAAGAACAGGTGTCTTTCCGACAATTTCGATTTCACCCAAAATTGCTGCAACAAATGCTTCCATTGTTTCAGGTAGTGCGTTATATGCATTTATGAATGCAGGCGCATTTTCCATTGTGTCATAGTGAACATATGGATAGCCAAAAGAAACGCCAATTGATTTTTCTTTTCCGTGGTTAAATGCGTGATAATATGTGTAGGCTTCGTCGCCATAGAGTCTCATGAGACCTGCAGGCGCGTGCATATGAACATCTGCTGCATAGATGATTAAATCGCTTGAATCTGAAATTTCTTTAAGTTCAAACGCGCTCTTTAACCTACGCTGCATATAAACCTCAATGCCACGCTTTGCAAATGATTTTTTGAGCTCTTCAAGCTGCTCAACAAAACCTTCTGCATGAGTTGAAATGATGACAGAAACCTTTTTGATGTTTTTCTTTTCAAGCGGAAGAATGCCATATCTGTCGCGAACGAGTGTTATGCTTCGCTTAGCAATCTCTTCGCTTATTCTCAATGTGTCTTTAACTGCTTCTTCCATCGTGTAGGAAAGCTTGCCGTAGTCTTCTTCAAAAAGACCGATTTTTTCTTTCATGTCAAGAATTCTCTGACAAGCATCGTTGATTCTTTCTTCGGAAATTCTTCCGTCTTTAACAGCAGCTTCGATCAAGTCGCCCGAAGGAAGTTTTGCACCTAAGATGATGTCGTTTCCTGCATTAACGAGTTCTACGATAAGCTGGTCATATGGCATAAGGCTAAAGAGCGCTGCCATGCCGATTCCGTCTGTCACAACAACACCTTTAAAGCCAAGCTCTCCTTTTAAGAGGTCTGTTATAACTTTTTTGGAGATTGTCGAAGGAACATATCTTCCGTCCATCTTTCTGTCATCAACTGCAGGGAATGACTGATGTCCTACCATGACAGAATAAACTCCTGCGTCAATCATTTCTTTAAACACTTTTCCCTGCTCGCCCCACCATGTCTCTAAGCTGTCTGTGTTTGATGTTGCTGAAAGATGAGCATCTCTTGCTTCAATTCTTCCTTCGCTCGGGAAATGCTTAGCGCAGGCTGCAACACCTTCAGACTGCATACCTTTTATGTATGCTTTTGAGAGTCTCACTGTTCTCTCAACATCGTCAATTGCAAAGGTTCTCATGCAAATTGTGTTATTTCTGTTTGACAAGTCAACAGGCGGAGCCCATCTCCAGTTATGTCCTGTGCATTTCATCTGACGAGCAATTGCGGCACCTAATTCAAAAGTGAGCTCTTCTGAATCAGCGGCACCAATGGCATTGGCGTTAACCATCCAGCTGCCATCTTTAAAAACATGTGCGGCACCTGCGCCGAAATCGCCACCGACAAGAAGAGGAATTTTTCCGTATGTGTTATGTTTTTCTATGAATTTCTTATATTCATCGGCATATGTTTTAAGTGAGAAATTTGCCATTATAAAGCCTTCAATATTGCCTTCAACCTTTTCTACCTTACCGTTATTTTCAGGGTCTGCATAGAAAACGCCAACCTGCTCTCCGCGAATAACACCAAATTGCTCTTTTTCATAGAGAGCCTTAACATCACTGATGTCGCTCTGAGAATAGTCATATGCCCTTTCGTTCTTGCCATAGACATCCCAGTGCATCGGTGCGAGCATCTGTCCAATTTTTTCTCTTAGTGTCATTTCTGACAACAATGGTTTCTTCATTAAAATCTTCCTCCGTTTTTGTTTGTTATTGTGCTCATATGAGCCCGTTCTTTTTTAAAAAACAACATTGCCCAACCAGCATAATCATACTTAAGAAATATTATATACTATTTAACTTAAAAAAAGCAATAGTTTTTGCGAAAAAAACACCAATGTTTTATTAATTTTTGAAACTAAAATTTCAAATCAAAAAAAATCGTATGCTTTAACTATCTCGTGTTTGCTCTAGGTGTTATGAGAACAGGTGATTTGCCGACAATCGGGATTTCACCCAAAATTGCTGCGACAAATGCTTCCATCGTCTCTTTTCTCGGATTATATGCATTTAAAAATGTCGGTGCACCTTCCATTATGTCATAGTGAACATAAGGATAGCCGAAGGAAACGCCGAGCGATTTTTCTTTGCCAAATTTGAACGCGTGATAATATGTGTAGGCTTCGTCGCCGTAAAGTCTCAAATATCCCGCAGGTCCGTGCTGATGAACATCTGCTGCATAGATGATTAAATCGCTGTTTTCTGCAATTCCCTCAAGCTCAAACCCGTTATCTAAGCGGCGCTTCATAAAGACCTCAATGCCTCGCTGGTTAAACGCTTTTTTAAGCTCTTCAATTTCACTGACAAAGCCGTCTGCATGAGTTGAAATGATGACAGAAACCTTTTTAATGTTTTTCTTATCAAGTGGAAGAAGCTTATTGTTGTCACGAATTACTGTGATGCTTCTTTTTGCAATTTCTGCGCTTATTCTGTCTGTGTCAGCGACTGCTTCTTCCATTGTGTAAGGAATGTCATAGTAGCTTTCGTCAAACAAGCCGATTTTTTCTTTCATGTCTAAAATGCGCTGACAAGCATCGTCGATTCTTTCTTCTGAAATTCTTCCATCTTTAACAGCTGCTTCAATTATGTCACCTGTCGGAAGTTTAGCACCTAAGATAATGTCGTTTCCTGCATTAACAATCTCGATGACGAGCTCTTCATAGGGAAGAATGGTGAAAAGTGCCGCCATGCCTATTCCATCTGTTGAAACAACACCTTTAAAGCCGAGCTCTCCTTTTAATAGGTCTGTGATAACCTTTTTCGAGATTGTCGAAGGAACATATCTTCCGTTAATCATTCTGTCGTCAACTGCAGGGAACGCCGCGTGGCTTGTCATCACGGAATAGACCCCTCCGTCAAGGACTTCTTTATAGACTTTTCCCTGCTCACTCCACCAGGTCTCTAAGCTTCCTCTGTTCACCTGACATGAAAAGTGACCATCTCTTGCTTCTTCTCTTCCAACGCTCGGGAAATGCTTCACGCAGGCAGCAACGCCTTCGGATTGAATACCGTCTATGTAGGCTTTAGCGTGCCTGATTGTGCAATCAATGTCATCAATTGCAAAAGTTCTCATGCAAAGAGTGTTATTTCTGTTTGATAAATCAACAGGAGGAGACCATTTCCAGTTGTGACCTGTGCATCTCATCTGACGGGCAATCGCCGCGCCAAGCTCAAAAGTCAGCTCTTCAGAATCTGCAGCCGCAATGGCATTTGCATTCACCATAAGCGAGCTGTCTTCAAAATAATATGAGCCACCAATAGTAAAATCGCCGCCGACAAGCATCGGAACTTTTCCATATGTGTTATGTTTTTCTATGAATTTTTTATAGGGCGCAGCTTTCACTTTAACTTTGCAAGCAGCCAGACGAAGACCTTCATCACGGTCTTCAATTATTTCAGGCTTTCCTCCGTTTTCAGGGTCTGAAAAGAAAACGCCAACCTGCTCACCACGGATAACACCAAACTGCTCTTTCCTATAGAGCGCCTTAACCTCGTCCATGTTGCTCTGAGAATAGTCAAAAGTCGCTTCAGGCTTGCCATAAACATCAAAATGCATCGGAGCAAGCATCTGTCCGATTTTTTCTCTTAATGTCATTTCTGATAACAATGGTTTTTTCATAAAGTCTTCCTCCATTATGTTCTTTCTTGCTAAAAATCTCCCTTGCTTTAAGACAAGGGAGATTTTCTCATTTAATTTAAAATTATCTTGTGTTTGCTTTTGGAATTATGCTAAGAGGCGATTTGCCGACAATCGGGATTTCACCTAAAATTGCTGCAACAAACGCTTCCATCGTCTCTTTTCTCGGATTATATGCGTTTATGAATGTCGGTGCGCCTTCCATGCTGTCATAGTGAACATATGGATAGCCAAACGAAACGCCGAGCGATTTTTCTTTACCGAATTTAAACGCGTGGTAATATGTGAAGGCTTCGTCGCCGAAAAGTCTTAAATAGCCTGCAGGTCCGTGCGGATGAATATCAACTGCATAGATGATTAAATCGCTTGAATCTGCAATTCCTTCAAGCTCAATCCCATTATCTAAGCGGCGCTTCATGAAGACTTCTATGCCGCGCTTATTAAACGCTTTTCTAAGCTCTTCAATCTCACTGATAAAGCCTTCTGCATGAGTTGAAATGATGACAGAAACCTTTTTAATGTTTTTCTTATCAAGCGGAAGAAGCTTATTGTTGTCACGAATTACTGTGATGCTTCTTTTTGCAATTTCTGTGCTTATTCTGTCTGTGTCAGCCACTGCTTCTGCCATTGTGTAAGGAATGTCATAGTAGCTTTCGTCAAACAAGCCGATTTTTTCTTTCATGTCAAGAACACGCTGACAAGCATCGTCAATTCTCTCTTCTGAAATTCTTCCGTCTTTAACAGCTGCTTCAATTATGTCACCTGTCGGAAGCTTAGCGCCTAAGATGATGTCGTTTCCGGCGTTAACCATTTCTATGACAAGCTCTTCATAAGGTAGAATCGT
Source organism: Clostridia bacterium (assembly GCA_045576235.1). GTDB lineage: Bacteria > Bacillota > Clostridia > UBA1381 > UBA9506 > SIG437. The sequence goes on along the minus strand of JAZNGA010000030.1, from coordinate 17,301 downwards.
GAAGAAGTTTGCCATTCCGATTCCGTCTGTTGAAACAACGCCTTTAAAGCCAAGCTCGCCTTTTAAGAGGTCTGTTATTATCTTTTTGGAGATTGTCGAAGGAACATATCTTCCGTTGATCATTCTGTCATCAGCTGCAGGGAACGACGCGTGGCTTGTCATGACTGAATAAACCCCTGCATCAATGATTTCTTTATAAACTCTGCCCTGAACGCTCCACCATTTTTCCATGCTGTCGTTGTTTGTCTGACATGATATGTGACCGTCTCTTGCCTCGTCACTTGAAACGCTCGGGAAATGCTTCACGCAAGCTGCAACGCCTTCAGACTGAATTCCGTCTATGTATGCTTTTGAATGCTTGATTGTGAGTTCAGGGTCATCTAATGAGAATGTTCTCATGCAATGAGTGTTATTTCTGTTTGACATATCAACAGGAGGAGACCATTTCCAGTTGTGACCTGTGCATCTCATCTGGCGGGCAATCGCAGCACCGAGCTGGAAAGTCAGCTCTTCTGAGTCTGCAGCTGCAACAGCATTAGCATTTACCATAAGTGAGCTGTCTGAAAAATAATATGCGCCACCAACAGAAAAGTCGCCGCCGACAAGCATCGGAACTTTTCCATATGTGTTATGCTTTTCTATGAACTTCTTATAGGGCGCAGCTTCCACTTTAATTTTGCAATTAGCCAGACGAAGACCTTCATCACGGTCTTCAATCATTTCAGGCTTTCCTCCGTTTTCAGGGTCTGCAAAGAAAACGCCAACCTGCTCACCTCGGATAACGCCAAACTGCTCTTTTGCATAGAGAGCCTTAACCTCATCCATGTTGCTCTGAGAATAGTCATATGTCATTTCAGGCTTACCGTAAACATCAAAATGCATCGGTGCAAGCATCTGCCCGATTTTTTCTCTTAATGTCATTTCTGATAACAATGGTTTTTTCATTAAAATTTTCCTCAATTATGTTCTCTTTTTTTGTTAAGCATAGGTTTCGCATAAATTATATATTATTTAAGCATAAAAATCAATAGTTTTTGCCAATATTTTTATAATTTTTCAATATCTTTATAATTTTTTCAATATTTTTATAATTTTTTCAATATCTTTATTGAGCTGCTTTTTGCATTAAAACTTTGCCTTTGCACTTTCATATATTGCAAAGAGCGCATCATGAGTATTTTTCACATCGCGAAGGCAAAGCTTAGAGCCTCTTGAATATAAGTCAGAAAGCGTTCTTATGTGGCCTCTGCCCCAATATTTCTTTATCACATATTCATCAGAATTGCAGCAGAGATACTCCCCGTTTCTGTAGAGGTTTCCGTCTTTGACTGAGAAGCAGTCATTTTCATAGACAACTTCAAATTCAACAGCTGAATTAACACCATAAGCGTTTGATGCAAACAAAAGTCCTGTCGCTCCGTTTTCATATTCAATGAAGGCAGATAAGGTGTCTTCGACTTCGATAACATTTTCAAGAGAGAAGTTAGCCATCATCGCTTTAACATTTTTTGCTCTTCCTGCAAAATACATCATGAGGTCAAGCGTGTGAAGCGCCTGATTAATGAGCACTCCGCCGCCTTCAAACTCATTTGTTCCTCTCCATGCGCCTGAATTATAATATACATCGTCTTTATGCCATGTCAAAATTCCTTTAACGCAAACAGGAGTGCCGAGCTTTTCTTCTTCGCTGATGCGCTTGATTTCCTCTATTGTTGTGTTTGTTCTGTTCTGGATTATCGGGAAAACCTTTGTCACATCATATTTTTCAAATAAAATGTCGAGCTCTTCCTTTTTCATAACGGCAGGCTTTTCAACAACAACTCGTTTTCCTTTATCAAGCGCCTTTGTTATCATTTCAAAGTGAAGATAATGCGGCGTGCAAATGTGAACATAGTCAACATTTTCATCATTTAAGCAGTCGTCATAATCGTAAAATGCCTTAACGCCATATTCTTCCGCTCCTTTGTCTGCGCGTTCTTTGATGATGTCGCAAACGCCATAGAGCGTCACCTCGTCAATTGCATCGATAGCTTTAGCATGAGCAGGACCGATTGCACCAAATCCAACAATTACAGCTTTCATTTTTAAAACCCCTTTTCTTTATATTATTTTTTTAATAATTTTGTTCAGTTCATCATAAGCAAGCGAAAATGTTCCTTCTCCTCCTTTTGGAAGAGAGAGCATTTTATCATCAAGCTCAAGGTCAGCCAATCCCTCAAAGGTTCCGAGATGGGGCTCTAAGCTGATAAATCCGTCATAACCATTTTTAAACAGCTCTGATATAACATATGGAATGTTACCCTCACCTGCCCCTGCAGGAACGATTGTTCCATCCGTTTTTGAGTCCTTTATGTGAAGATAGCCGACATAGTTTTTGAGCAAGTCAAAGGCTTCTTTTGTGTTTTCTCCACACTGCACAAAATTTGCAGGGTCAAAAACAAGTTTAAAATTATCGCAGGCAAATCTTTCAGCAAGAAGGAGACATTTCTCTTTAGTGTCGCCGAAAATGTCTTTCTCGTTTTCGTGAAGCAAAATCACATCCTGCTCCTTTGCATAAGAAAGCATTTTTTCAATTCTTGAAAAAGCTTCGCTTTTCTTTTCCTCATCCCATTCTCCGTCAGCATAAAAACTAAACATTCTTATAAATTTTGAACCGAGTATTTTTGCTGTTTCGACAACTCTTTTAAACATTTCAAAATGTTCTTCAAAATCCTCTGTGATTTTAATTTTGCCGACAGGCGAGCCGATTGATGATGCTTTGATGCCTGCATCGTCCATTCTCTTTTTTAAAGCCAAAGCTTCTTCTCTGTCAAGCTCTGAAATGTTTTTCCCGTCAATTCCTCTTGGCTCAAAATATGACATATTAAATTTATTTAAAACCCTGAACTGTTCATTTATATCACTTGATATTTCATCTGAAAATCCACTGAGTTTTTTATAAGACATATTTTTCCCTCCTTCTTTATGGTAAAATTTTTTTCTATATAACAAAGCTGTCTATAGAGCAATTCCATTCAGGACAAAAAGTTTGTCCCCTTGCAAAGCCCTCTTGCCATCACCTTTAAAGAACTATCGAGTCAATTTGCTCATATTCTTCGTCTGTGAAATTAAGGTTGTCTGTCATTTTAAGATTTTGCAGTATTTGTTCGGGTTTTGAAGCCCCAATCAAGACACTCGTGACCCCTTCGTGACTATACACCCATGAAAGCGCCATTTGTGCTAAAGTTTGTCCTCTGTTTTTTGCCATTTCATTTAAAGCGCTGATTTTTTTCAACACTTCCTCAGACAGAGAGTTTTCATTCAAGAATCTGCCGTCTTTCCTCACTCTGCTATCTTCCGGGACGCCTTCTAAATATCGGTCAGTAAGAAGTCCCTGTGCCAGAGGACTGAAAGCAATCAAGCCTTTCTTTTTTGCTATCGCACTTTCAATAAGTCCGTTTTTTTCAACAGTTCTGTCGAAAATAGAATATCTGTTTTGATTGATTATAAAAGGACAGTGCAGCTTTTCAAGAATATCTGCTGCTTTTTCCATCGTTTCTCCGTCATAATTTGACAATCCTACATAAAGCGCCTTTCCTCTTTTCACTATGCTGTCAAGCGCCCACATTGTCTCATAAAGCGGTGTGTCAGGGTCCATTCTGTGATGATAGAAAATGTCAACATAGTCAACATTCAATCTTTTAAGGCTTTGGTCAAGACTCGCTGTTAAGTATTTTCTGCTTCCCCACTCGCCGTATGGACCGGGCCACATATAATATCCAGCCTTTGTGCTGATTATCAATTCATCACGATAGTCCTTTAAATCACTGTTTATTATTTTACCAAAATTAGTTTCGGCACTTCCCGCAACAGGTCCATAATTATTTGCCAAATCAAAATGTGTTATGCCTTTATCAAAAGCAGCAAAGCACATCTTGCGCATATTTTCAAAATCGTCATTATCTCCAAAATTATGCCACAATCCCAGCGATACAGCAGGAAGTTTCAGTCCGCTTTCGCCACATTTTTTATATTCAATATCTTCATACCTTTTTTGATTAGGGTTATAATTCATTATTAACTTTCCTTTCGATAAGCATCGACATTTCTCTATTGCGAGACATAAGGTTTAGTTGCACCCTCAAAGGCTTCTCTCTTTTCGAGAGGCTCCGCCGTAGGCGGTGGTGAGTTGTGGATTGCGAAAGCAATCGGTATTCTTTTCCACCTCATCCGAGTTGCTTCGCAACTCACCTTTCCCTCAAGGGGAAGGCTTTTTTTTCGGCAACATTCGACATTCTTTATAGATTTGTGTCAAGACTGGATAAAAATTTTTTGTCAAAGGCTTTCTCTCAAAAGTGGAGGCAGTTTTTATTTTCCAAACAAATGCTGGATTAAAATGTTAGTTCCCATAATGATAAGGATTGCTCCGCCTAAAATTTGCGCCTTATCTCCCATGGCCGAACCGATTTTCTTGCCCAGAAGCGCACCTATCGGCGAAAGAACAAAGGTTGTCAGTCCGATAATCACAACACTTTTCACTATGCTAACATTCATAAATGCAAAGGAAACCCCGACAGCAAGCGCATCAATGCTTGTCGCAAACGCGAGCACTATCAGAAGCTTTATGCTGAGAGCTTTAGCGTTTTCCTCATCCTTTAAAACCGTCGCATCAAGTATCATCTTGACTCCGATGTAGCCCAAAAGCACAAAGGCTACCCAATGGTCTATCGCCACGACATATTCGCTGAAAAGGTTTCCGAAAATCCATCCCAAAAACGGCATCAAAGCCTGAAATCCACCGAAGAATATGCCAAATTTAAGAGCATCAAGCTTTTTAAAGTTGGGCGCTGTCAGTGCCTGCGAAACAGAAACTGCAAACGCGTCCATCGAAAGCCCTATTGCTATTAATAAAAGTTCAACATTTGTCATAACAAATTCTCCCATGAAAAAATAAAGGGATGTAAAAATACATCCCTTTTTAATTTTTTTAAATTAAAGAGCAAGCTCAAACTTGTCGTGAAGAGCTTTAACGGCTTTCTGCTCAAGACCTTCATCAATGAGAACAGAAACTTTGATTTCAGATGTCGCAATCATATGAATATTGATGTGCGCCTCATATAATGCCTCAAACATCTTTGCTGCAACGCCGGGATTAGTTACCATACCTGCGCCGACAATTGAAACCTTTGAAACATCTGTTGTGAAGCTGAAATCTTCAAAACCGATGCTGTCTTTGTTTGCCTTGATTAATTCAACAGCTTCTTCAACTTTAGTCTGAGAAACAGTGAAGCTTATGTCTTTTTTATTGTTTCTGCCGATTGACTGTAAAATTATATCAACATTAATATTGTGTTTAGCTAAAAGCGAGAAAATTTTGAAAGCCTTTCCGGGTGTGTCCTCAATTCCAACAAGTGAAATTCTTGCAACATCGCAATCCTTAGCAACGCCTCTTACCATCATTTTTTCCATGTTTACAACCTCCTTAACAACAGTTCCTTCTGCTCTTGTGAGAGAAGAACGCACGCATAAATTCACATTATATTTTTTAGCCATTTCAACCGAACGATTATGAAGAACATTTGCACCTAAGCTTGCAAGCTCAAGCATTTCGTCAAATGTGATTTCGTCAAGTTTTTTAGCCTCAGGCACGATTCTCGGGTCTGTCGTGTAAACGCCGTCAACATCTGTGTATATCTCACAGAGGTCTGCGTGACAAGCTGCGGCAAGCGCAACAGCAGATGTGTCAGAGCCCCCACGGCCGAGAGTTGTTATGTTATCATATTTGCTCACACCCTGAAAGCCTGTGACGATTACGATTCTCTTCTGGTCAAGCTCGTTTTTGATGCGCTCAGGATTAATTTTTCTGATTCTTGAACTCGAATGGTTTGAATCTGTTGTGATACCTGCCTGCCAACCTGTCATTGAAACAACAGGAAAACCGAGTTTTTCAATCGCCATAGCCAAAAGTGAAGCAGAAATCTGCTCACCAGATGACAAGAGCATATCCATTTCTCTTTTTGATGCCTGAGGATTAATCTCTTTTGCCTTTTCGATTAAATCATCAGTTGTGTCGCCCTGAGCTGAAACTACAACAACGACATCATTTCCTTCTTTATATGTATCTGTTATGATGCCTGCAACATTAAACACGCGCTTTGCATCAGCAACAGATGAGCCTCCGAATTTCTGAACAATTAGACTCATTTTAACCCTCCCAATTTTAATATATATCAAATGCAAAATTGCATTTTCTTAAGCACCTTTGACATTATATCATATAAATATGCTAAAATCAAGAAATAATTTACCAAACATCATAATAATTTTCAATCAAATTTAACATACCAATAATTTGCACATGTAAATGCGCAAAAAATATTCTTCATATTAATTGGGCAAAATATCAATATGAATTGGAGGAGTTATAATGAAAAAATCCATTTGGGAGAATACCATCGAAATCAGCAAGCACAAAAAACTTAACAGAGAAATCAAAACAGATGTCTTAGTTGTTGGCGGAGGTCTTTGCGGCATTTTATGCGCTTATTTCCTGAAAAAATCAGGAATAGACTGCGTTTTAGTCGAAGGAAAAACAATAGCATCGGGAATAACGAAAAACACAACTGCAAAAATAACTTCTCAACACGGACTTATTTATTCAAAGCTTTTACAAAAGAAAGGGGTTTCCAATGCACAGCTTTATTTTGCAGCACATCAATCAGCCATAGCAAGCTATGAAAGGCTTTGCGAAAATCTCGACTGTGATTTTAAAAAGTGCCGCTCATATGTTTATTCGCGTAATGACAGAAGCAAAATAGAAAACGAAATAAACGCTCTTAACCAGATAGGCTTTAATGCCATATTTACAAAAGAAATTGAATTGCCTTTTAAGATTGAGGGAGCTCTCGGTTTTGAAAATCAGGCTCAGTTTAATCCCTTGAAATTTATTTCTGAAATCTCACGCGGGCTTGATATATATGAAAACACATTTGTTTATGAACTCTTGCCGCAAAGAGCAATAACAAACAGTTTCCCGATAAAATATGACAAAGCAATAGTCACCACTCATTTTCCGTTTATAAACAAACACGGAGCTTATTTTTTAAAACTTTATCAAGAGCGCTCATATGTTTCTGCATTTAAAAACGCGGAAATTCTTAACGATGTGTATATTGATGAATCAAAATACGGGTTTTCATTCAGGAGTTATGGCGACACTCTTCTTATTGGCGGCAACAGCCACAGAACAGGAAAAAACAGCCTTGCTTGGAAACCGCTCGACAATTTTGCTAAAAAATATTATCCTCATTCAGAGCTTAAACACCATTGGGCAACTCAAGACTGTATGAGCCTTGACGGCATTGCATATATCGGACAATATTCAAAGCACACACCGAACCTATATGTTGCAACAGGATTTAATAAATGGGGCATGACTTCATCTATGCTTTCTGCAACTATCCTTCTCGACATAATAAACGGAAAGAAAAACGAATTTGCCGAACTTTTCTCACCTCAAAGAAACATCTTTACGGCTCAACTCGGAAAAAACATTTTAGAAACCACCTACAATCTGATAACTCCGACAAAAAAGCGGTGTCCCCACCTCGGATGCGCTCTTAAATGGAACAAAAATGAACACACATGGGATTGTCCATGTCACGGCTCTCGCTTTGAAAACAGCGGAAAGCTTATAGATAACCCTTCAACCGATGATTTAAAATAATGCTACTTGTTTTAAAAAAAGGATTTTATTAAAAAAAACACTTCGTATGAAGTGCTTTTTTCTGGTGGGCAGAATAGTTTTGATGACAAATAATTTAAGCTAAATTTTGCAACGAGTTGCAAAACGAAATTATCTCACTTCGTTCAATAGCTAAACAACTCCTTTGGAGTAGCTAAATTAAATTCACCAAAAGTGTGCGAAGCACATTTAGCTACCGCAGTCAATTTAGCTGAAAAAAGCCAAATGGTTTAGATGACAAGTTTATTAGTAAAATAGATACTGGCTACTATTTTACCATTTCATAACTAATAATATATGAGCCAAGCATGGATGTTACTTCTCCGACTTTTACTGTTATTGTATCACCAACTTTAACATTGGGGTTATCCGGAGAGCAAAAGTTCAAATGTTCTCCGGCTTGAATGTTGTATCCAAACGCACTATTTGGGACAAGTTCATTTACTGTAACCGCCACAGTTTTACCAGTAAGATTCTCCCCATTATTGAGTGCTTGCTCAAATGCAACAACATCATAGTCTGGTGTTACTTCAACTTTTTCGCCACATGCAGCTAATGATAGCACCAATGTGAGTGACAATAAAATAGCTAATAATTTTTTCATAGTTTTACCCCTTTTCATAAAATATTTGCTATACTTATTATACCACAAAAATTAACCTTTTGCAATGCATTATTCTATATATTATAATTCGCGTCATTTGTATATTCCTCATACAAAACAAATGTTTATTCGCTTATTCAATATCATTTTAAAGAAGAACCGCAGTATTCGCATTCCCCTACATCACCTGCAATTGTATTTTTTGCACCGCAAGAAGGGCACGCAATCACCCTTGCCGACGCTTTTGTTGATGTTGTGCTTTGGCTTTTTTGCAAATTTGAATACTTATCAAATTCAGGCAAAACAACTTCTCGTGTACTTTCATTTATATATGCTTCTTCTAAATATCCTTTGTTGATCAGGATTTCTACATCACTACGAACAGCATCATAGGATTTTCCTGTAGTAGATGCAATTTCATCTAAACTGCGCACATTTCCATTAACAATAATAGAAATATACTGTTTCATTCTTTCTGCTTCTTTACGACCCTTTTTCGCCTTAATTATCAACGCCAATCCGCCCAATATGAATACGGCAGCTACTACACATCCACCTAAATCAAAATCAGATGCACATCCTACAAAACCTATTGCTCCAAATATAAATAACCCTATTCCCCAGCCTTTCATATCTTTACCTCCTGCACTTATTACCATTCTTATCGTTTTTTAATACTTTCCTCTTTTAGCGCTTTTTTCTTTCGTGTCTAAGCCATCTGAAACAGCCCGGCTTTCAGGCGATTTGTTATTCTTTGATTCCACATATCCGCCAAAATAGATTATGATTACATCAACCACAACCATAATTCCTAATGAAAGCAAATTCCACAAGATATATGCTTTAACGGAAAACGGGAAAGCATTTACGAATACAATTGACAGTAATAGCACTACAAGTGAATGAAACAAGCTGATTGCAATATTTGCAACTCCAAATATCGACTTTTTTATACTAAGTGCTTTTACGGTTCCAATACATTCTGCAATAATTAAAAACATAAGGGAAACCCATCTCATTGAAACTGTAAAAATGTTATCAAATATTAGTAAGTAAAATAATATTGTTGCAACTATCGAAGCTGCACCACTAATCAAAAAAATTGTTTTTGAGTTTTTCAACATATCCGTGTCTCCTCTATTCTATTTTTGTTCCACACTCAGGACAGAATTTCTCGTCTCCTTCTATTTTGTTTCCACAGTTTTTACATTCTTTAACTAAAGAATACCCACATTCGGGACAGAATTTGCTGTTTCCACTCAACATTTTTCCACAACCCGGGCAAAGAGAGGGACCCTTGGTTCCACACACAGGACAATCTGCAGCTCCGTCCGGTATATCCGCCTTACAATTACTGCAGGGGTTATATTTATTTCCGCACTCGGGACAGAATTTTGTATCTTCTGTTATGTCTGCATTACAAGACGAACATTTTATTGTTTTACTTGTTGACTCATCATTTGACGGCTCTGATGTAGTATCAAAACCACAATGATTACAAAATTTTTCATTTACTCCGATTCTTGCTTTACATTTTGGACATTCCTTAGTGTCATTTGTATTCAAATTCTGTGTCAATCCACCAAACTGCTGACCAACGACGCCACCTACGCCGACACCCATTCCTAAACCTATTCCGGCTCCCATTAATCCTCCTTGCATTGAATTAGGATTTGTAGCAGCACCTTCCAAAGTATCAAATGAGCGTTCCTGCTGATAACTATATCCAACAATATCCATTTCTGCCCTTTTTGCAAGTGCATTCTTAAGTTGAACAACTGCCTTGTCATCTTCAGGAACATTTATATCATTAACAAAGAAAGAAACCAATTTTATTCCGTATTGTTCAAATGTTGGTGAAATCTTTTCCCGCAAATATGTGGACATTTCATCAAGATATGCATTGATTTCCAACACGCTGATATTTTTATGAACCAAATAAGAAGATATAACATCCTTTGCTTTTGTAAGATATACGCCTCTAAAGAATTTCAAAATAGAATTTTTGTCAAACTGTGCAAGAGTTCCTACAAGTTTTAATAAAAACTTGTAGGAGTCTTCTATCTGAATACCAAACTGACCAAAAGCTCTCACAGGCACAAAAACCTTGTATTTAGGATCTTGTAATTGGATCGGTGTAGAAGTGCCCCATTTTACATCAAGAGAAAAAACTTTGTTTATATACCATACTTCGGCACTGAACGGCGAACGACCACCGAATGGAAGATTTATCAATTTATTTAGAATTGGTATGTTGGCAGTATCTAAAGTGTGTCTTCCTGCACCAAAAATATCGCAAATCTGCCCGCCCTTAAGTAAAATAGCTTCCTGTGATTCATTTACAATCAACTGAGTCCATGTTCCTAATTCACTATTGGGATATTTCCAAGCAAACACATCAGGATTGCCATCATACTTTATTACGTCAACAATTGCCATAGTGATCCCCCTACATACTTACACAATTTATGATATGTATTAATTATACTATACATTTTGACAAAATTCAATATTAAACAAAAAATTATAGTTTGAATTTTCTTTATACAATACAAACTACAAAATAAAAAACCGAATAACTTAGACGAGTCATCTAAATCATTCGGTTTCTACGGTAAAGCAGAACCATAGAGATATTTATATCGATGAAAAAGCCGAACGGTTTGGATGTCTCTTATAAAATAATTCTAAATTCTGTTCCTATTCCTCTTTCGCTTTTTACAGTAATACTTCCGCCGTGGAGTTCGATTATACTTTTTACCATTGAAAGACCCAATCCGCTGCTTAAGTATTCGTCATTGCGGACATCATCAACACGATAAAAGCGTGTCCACATTTTATCAATGTGTTCTTCGGATATTCCGACACCGTTATCTGCAACAATTATTTCAGTTCGGTCACCAATTCTTGAAGCTGAAACGGCAACATGACCTGATTTATTCACATACTTAATTCCGTTGCTGATAAGATTTGTAATTGCAGAAAGGAGCAAGGATTCATCTGCATCCACAATAGTTCCATCGGGAACATTTGCGAAAAGTAATATCTTTTTCTGTGCTGCAAGTTCCTTCATACCGTCAATCGCAACATCAATAATTACACCAAGGTCAACCTTTTCCTTATTGAACTTCTGTCTGTTTTGGTCTATCCTTGCAAGGAGCAAAAGTCTTGATATAAGCTTTGAAACCTGCTTTGATTTGTCAACGATAGTTTGTGCCAGTTCCTTTTCTTTTTCATCCTTTGCAATGTCCAAAAGATATTCACCCTGTGCAAGAATAACACTAATCGGTGTTCTTAGTTCGTGAGAAGCATCCGATGTGAATTGCTTTTCCTGAATAATAAGATTCTCAATTCTATCAAGCATCTTGTTAAGTGTAACAGAAAGATGATGAAGCTCGTCTTCCTTGCTATCCGGAGCAATTTCAATTCTTCGTGTAATATCTTTTTGATGTGAAATGTCATTTGCCGTTTTTACAATATTATTTACAGGTCTGAAAGTTCGTTTTGTAATATAATATCCGCCAAGTGCCGTCAAGAGTAAGATAAGCGGAACTAAAATCAGCATAATTAAAACAGCAGACCCACCCAAAAGCATTGTGGAATTAACCGATTCAACGCCCCTTATCCAAAATCCGCCACGCATACCGGGAGGAGAAGGGGTTCTTGTGTCATAAACAATATATTCTTTTCCATCAACACTTTCTCTGCGAGGAACGCCCTCTTCAAACGGAATATTTACAACATCGTAAATATATTGACCTACAATGTATTTTCCGCTTGCTTCGTATATGGAAACATTCTTGAATTCTTCTTTGCTGTCAACCAATTCAAACACATCGGGCTGTCTTTTGGAAAGCTTTTCAGTTACCTGAGTAACCTGCAATATTACATCCTTTTCTACACTATCTATTGAAAGCTGATAAGAAAGGCCGCCGACAAGCGACAGCACAACAACAATTAAAACAAACATTAGTGTTGTGTACCATATTGTTATTCGTGTTTTTATAGAGGTAATTTTTCTCATATCAATCTTCCTTTATGACATAGCCCACATTCTTGATAGTATGAAGGAGTTTTTTCTCAAAGTTATCGTCTATCTTTTTTCTTAAGTGATGAATATATACCTTTATTACATCACTTGAGCCTTCATATTCATAGTTCCAAATATTTTCTTCAATCTTTTCCTTTGAAACGATAATTCCTTTATTCCGCATAAGATATTCCAAAACAGAGTATTCTTTTGATGAAAGCTCAATTACCGTACCCCCACGCTTTACAACTCTTGCCACAGTATCAACACTCAAATCTGCAATTTCAAGTACAGCACCCGTAACATTTTCTTTAACACGGAGCATTGCCCTGATTCTTGCACAGAGTATATCAAAGGAAAATGGTTTTGTAAGATAGTCATTTACTCCGGTATCAAGTCCGTTTATTATGTCCTCGTCCGAATCCTTCGCTGTAAGCATTAAAACGGGAGTGAGAATTTTCTTATCACGCATAATGCGAAGAAGATCAAAGCCGTTAATTTTAGGCATCATAACATCCAGTATAATGCCGTCATACTGTGTGTTTTCTATATAGTATAAAGCATCCTTACCATCAAAACAACTGTCAACTGTATAACCGATTTTTGTCAATCTTTCCGTTAAAGTTTTATTAAGATGCTTTTCATCTTCAACAACCAAAAGTCGCACAAAATCACCTCTTTTGTTACATTTACTATAACATATTTCTGCAGAAAGTTCAAGGTGTGACAGCTGTGCCACACCTTGTATGTCATTCTTTTGAAGCATTTTGATTATTTCTTTCGGGCATTTGACGCATGCCGCCTCTGTTTCCGCCAAAGCCACCACCCATCATAAATTGACCTAAATCAGAAAGATTAAGATGTGATGCATCAACAAGCTTTGATGAGTCAGCACTTTGAGCTTCCGATGTTGATGGGATAGTTCCTGCGAGCTGACCTTGGATGCTTTCTGCTCGAAGCATAATCGCATCATACAAAACTTCAACACCCTTCAAATATTCCTCATAGGTGTACATACTGTTTGGATCGGTTTCTACAAGTGAATCAATTTGTGTTCTGATTCTGTTGTAGGTTTCCTCAAATTTACCGCCATACAGGTATTCATTTACAAGTTTTTCATAATATTCATGATAACGAGCCTTGTATTCTTCATTCTGCAAAACGAAATCAAAAAGCTTTGTTCCTCGCCACAGCTCATCAATAGGTTCATTGATTACACTTGCCCCATCACCGCCATGCATTCCGCCGAGAGAAAGGTTATAATCCCACGGCAAAATGCTTATCCTTCCGTTTGCTTCATACAGATAATAATTATGCGCCATAGAACCGCTTAAACTATCATCATTAACAGAGAAATTATGCACTGCCATATATTTAAGCACTTGCTCTACATCTATATATTTTTCAATATCTGTTTGTCCGTGAACATTCTTTAATGCTTTGACAACTCTTTCATGGTCGGCTTTCGTGCTGTCATTAACCTCGCTGTTCCATATTGTCTGATAACTGTCTAAATTATCATCGGTATAGTTAAGATTACTTCCGCCACCCATACCGCCAAAGCCACCACGTCCGCCTCGTTCACCACCGCCAAAGTCTTCCCGGTTAAATGCTCTGCGTTCTCCTTGAGTATTCTGATTTTCACCGTTTTGGTCTTGGTTGTTTCTTTCAAAGTTTGGAGGTGCAGGCATACCCTGACCGAAATTTTCGAAGTTTTCCGGCATTTCAAATCTGCCTTCGGGCGGTGTCGGGAAATTGTTGTTGCCTTCCTGTTTCTTATTGCCGCCTCCGCCAAAATTCATACTGTCAGGCTTATATAAATATCCCTTTTCCATACCATAGTTACGCAGCATAAAACTATCTTCAACAGCCTCTAAAGCAAGATACACGCCCCAATATTCATCATTTACAGAAATCTTTGCATAGTTGTAAAGAGAAGCATCTGCATCCAAATACTGAAACATATCATAAATGATTGCTTCTTTCATATTGGTGGCATCTGCATAGCTGTTGTTCAGCACCAATTTATCAAGTCCAAAGCAGGTCTGTCCATCTACAAATTGGTCAAATTCAAGTTTGAAGCTGTACCTGTTATTATTCGGATCATTCGCAATGGATGAAAGGCTTGTGTTGCCTTTCGGTCTGATACCGACTTGCTTAAATGTAGTGCCGTTTATGATAACATCACATTCATAATACCGTTCCTGCTGTGCGTTTTGAAGCATTTCATTCCATTTTGCATCGTCCATAACGATGTCAATATCAATAACCTCGCTTGTATCAAAGAGTTTGTCCTGATATTCCATACTGTAACCCGAAGTATTCACAACAGGCAGCAGCTTATCATAAAAGGTCATGGCAAGAACACACAAGATTAATGTAGCAGATATAAGCGCTATTGTTATTTTAGATATATGTTTACTCGATAGCATATCCATCCTCCTTTTCTTCAAGATTTTGATGTAACTTCACATCAATAGTTCTTTCTTCTGTAGAAAATGACAAAAATAAATGCAAATCCTAAAAGAACAACGGAAGTTATTGGAGTGGAATATGTTTTAGCAAATCCTAAAAAGCCTTTCGGCTGTTCTTCCTGAGTTTGTCCGTTAAAGTTTTGCATATTACCGGGGAATCCACCCATACCGCCGGGCACCTGACCGCCAAACTGCTGGTTTCCGCCTTGTGTCTGATTTGATTCTTCACCGTTTTCCTGTGTTTGCTGATTTTCTTCGGTTATGCCTGCATCTGCATTCGGTTCAGTTGCTTCCGTTCCGTTAGCTTTCACAGCATTCTGAGGCGGTGTGAATTCACCTTGTGGCATTTCACCATTCGGCATATTTGGAGGTGTTCTGCCTTGCATATCTCCGCTTGGATGCATGCCCATATTACCGCGTCCACCTTGCGGATGTTCACCTTGCGGCATCTGCTGTGATGCTCCTGAAGCAGTGCCATCAGTTACCGCACTTGTATTTTCTGCCATTACACTGATGCTGAATATCAGACATAGCGCAATAGCTATTGGAATTATTTTTTTTAGCATTTGAAGTCTCCTTTCTGATTACGACATATACTCGCCGTTATAGGAAACTAAAACCGCATTTGTTACACCATCAACTGCAGAGATCTTATTTACAAAGCCTGTGTTATCGTCTTTGATTCGTACTTCATAAGTAAGTTCAATGCCTAATTTGTTTACTGATTTTGATTTTAAAAGGCTCTTTTTAGCATCTTCTTTAATAAGCTCGTATGCTGCATTTTCAGTTTCTTCGTTTTCGCAGCTTACAACGAGGATATACGGAGTATCGCCAATTTTTCTTGTTGAGAAAACAACAATAATGATACCGATAATTACAGAACCGATAATTGCAAGAGGAAGAAGTCCTGCACCGAGAACGATACCTACTGCGATTGCCCAAAACATAAAAGCTATATCCATAGGCTCTTTAATTGCTGTTCTGAAACGAACGATAGAAAGAGCACCGACCATACCGAGTGACAATACAACATTTGATGTTACTGCGATAATTACAAGGCTTGTAATCATTGACATTGCAATGAGAGATACACCGAATGAATCGGAATACATCACGCCCTGATAGGTCTTTTTGTAAATTAAAAAGATAAAAAGTCCTATTACAAAGGCAAGCCCAAGGTCTAAAAGTACATCAAGTGTTGAAAAAGAATTGAGATTACTCAAAAAACTTGATTTAAATACATCTGAAAAAGTCATAAAATTTCATCCTTTCAAAAATTCATTTATATTCTTATTGCCGCATATTTTGAGAAGGCGGCACTCCTTCTTGATTTAACCTGAACTAAGTCCCTGATAATCTGCGGTAAGTATTCATCCCATTTCACCTCTAAAACCCCATCGTGATAAGTTTGCAAGAAAGGTAAATCAGGATTTAAGAATTCCTTTACATTGTTACTGCCGCAGATGTTCATATCAAGAGTTACCCTGACATTACCGGGCGGATAAACAAAGCACTCACGATTGTATGCAACAATGCACTTCGGGCGAAGAATCTGATATTTCATCTTGGAGTACAGTTCTCGCATCAGTTCGTGCTCGCTGTCTTTCATAAATTGAGTATCGCCATCAATAATCTTTTGACATTCTTCTGCAGTAATTTTGCAGGTTACTTTGTTACACAAACCATTTATTTTGCTTTTCTTTTCTAAACGGATAAAGGATGTGTCCGTTCCATAATACCTGATACGGAATTTCTCACGCTTATTCACTCCGTCAATTTTTTCACGGAGAGCCTTGTCCATGTAGTTATCAAAATACAAGTTCTTGACAAAATATGTTCCGTCTGCATCACAGTTTGAATCGTGTTTTACGACTGCAGACAATCTTGTCCTGAGACCATATATATCTGCAAGGTTTATTTGATGCTTGTATTCGTGTCTGAATTTCACTATTATCACCTCCGAGCCTGGTCAAGTTCAAAAGATTTTCCTGATTTTAAGATTATTATAAAAGTGCAAAGTTAAAAGAAAGTTAATCTTATAAACTTTAAAAATAAAAAACAGAACGACCAAGATTTTCATCTGAATCGTTCTGTCTTGGTGGCTCCCCAAGTTGGACTCGAACCACGCCCGTTTGCGGTGCCCGACATTTCGTCAACATCCATTGACGAAATTGTCGACCGCGGCACAACTCTCCGCGCTCCCTTCTTCCGCCACCGGCGGCGGTCGCTGCTCGATTCCCTGCGTCCGCAAGCGGCTCGCAGGCTCGCCTATTCGTGCACAGTTTAAAAAGCAAAACAAAAAAGACACCAGATCGTGTCTTTTTTGTTTTGGCTCCCCAAGTTGGACTCGAACCAACGACCCTGCGGTTAACAGCCGCATGCTCTACCGACTGAGCTATTGAGGAATATTAAGTTGTTTCTTTTTAATGCTTTCACCACAGCCTGTTAACCGCTGCGGTTATACCCCTTC
>JAZNGA010000029.1:0-68752 GCA_045576235.1 Clostridia bacterium | reverse complement strand
AACAGAGCTTTCCGATGTTCTCGAAACCATAGAAAAGCAACAATTTGTAAGTCCCGAAGAATTGCTTAAGCATTTCTGGAATGTGTTTGTAGTAGATGCCTTACTTGGCAATTTCGACAGGCACAATGGTAACTGGGGATTCTTGTTTGATGATGAAACTCAAACAGCCGAGATTGCCCCTGTATTTGATTGCGGTAGTTGCTTGCTTCCACAGGCGGATGAAAAGATAATGAAAACTATTTTAGAAAACGAGGATGAACTAAATGCCCGTATTTTTCAATTTCCTACATCCGCAATCAAACTGAATGATAGAAAAATCAACTACTATGATTTCATTTCTTCGATGGGAAACGAGGATTGCAATAAAGCAATTTTAAGGATTATTCCCAGTATTGATATTGAACGCATAAATGCATTTATTGATGACATTATTTATATATCCGATTTGCAAAAGGAATTTTATAAGACATATATTAAAGAAAGATATGAGAAAATTTTGATGTCCACCTATAGGAATTTGATATGATAATTATACATGGCACTTGGATATGTTGAGGAAAGAAAATGAATGAAACTAATGAAATAAAAAAACCTTTTAAATCACAGGAAGAATTAGAAAATGCTTTGAGAGAAATTAGCAGTAAAGAACAGGTGTATTCAATTGCTCTTTTTGACATTTTGGGATTTTCTAACTTTGTGGAAACAAATGGCAATCAGGTTATTTTAGAACTATATAACAAATTACTAGACTTAATAAATAAGCAAAAATCATCATATGATAAAAGTGAGAGCTTTGCTGGTAATGTTGTACCTGTTCCTATATCAAACGATTGGAAATCAAATGCACTTATTGCTGATGCAAATGGATATATTAATATTTGTCATTTTAGTGATACTTTCATTATTTATGTTAATTATCTTTTAAACAAGCAACCATTTTGGCTGGCAGACCAAAAAAATGAACCATATCCTTTGCTTTTGGGAGAACCTGGTGCTATTCATTATCCCATAATGTATGACAAACATCACATTTATTTGTCATTTCTGCAGACTTGTATGGATTTTTTCTGTCAAGCCGTTGTTGCAGGTATTCCTTTGCGTGGTTGTATATCTACGGGTTTGGCTGTTATGGATCCTTACAAATCTATATTTTTAGGTTCCCCACTTGTAGAAGCCGCGAGAGGAGAAACAGCACGGAATTCGTTAGGTATATCATTTGGAAAAAGTTTTAATAATTCTCATCCTGTATATAATGATTACTTTATTCCTTACTTAGACAACATTAAAGAGGACAAGAAAAAGTTTTTAAGCCCAATGTTGCTAGATTGGGCAAGATATTGGAGAGAATCTCCCGAATATCAAAATTACGATTTAGTAGAATATATAAATAAAATGAATACCGACGCCAAATATTCTTTTTATTATGATAATGCAATTGAATATGTGAATTTTTCAAACTCTAATAATGATTGGGCAAGTAATTTAAAGAGGGATAATATCTACAATATTAATGATTATTACAATGAAATCACTCGTTGGTACCATTCTGTTAAATAAATTCAATCTTTCTTATTCCTTCGTAGACTTATAGAAAATTGTGTGGTATGTTGTGTGTTGCGCATAGCATATCAAATTGGAAAGAGAGGTAATCATTTATGAGAATAGCTCCATATTGCAGAGTATCAACTGACAAAACTGATCAGTTGAATAGTTTGGAAATGCAGAAGAAATTCTACGGTGAATTTGCTGAAAGAAACAACCACGAAATTACTCATATGTATGCGGACGAGGGCATTTCGGGAACGCAGATGCGAAAGCGTCCTGAATTTATGAGACTAATGAGAGATGCAAGACTTGGAAAATTCGATATGGTGGTAACAAAAGACATATCAAGAATGGCAAGAAACGTGGTCGACTTCCTACAATCAATAAGAGAACTGAAAGCTATAGGAATCCCAGTTGTATTCGTAAACACTAATTTGTCAACCGAGGACGGAGAATTGGTGCTCACCATGCTTTCGATGGTAGCACAGCAGGAAAGTGAAAATACATCCAAGAGAATTAAGTTCAGTAAAAGCCTTAATGCAGAAAAAGGCAGAGTGCCAAACATCATATTCGGTTATGACAAAACTATCGGCGATTACTTTAACCTAAACATTAATACCTTCGAAGCAAATGTAGTTCGTCGAATATATCAAATGTACATAAGCGAAGAATATGGTGCAAGCAAAATCGCAAAAATCCTTAACGAAGAAAACATAAAAACTAAGCGAGGATGCAAATGGACCCAAAACGGAATTTGCAGAATTCTCACTAACAGAATGTACTGCGGAATTATCATCAATGGCAAAGAAGAAGTAAAGGATTTTCTGACAGGCGACAGAATTTATAAACCTAAAGAAGAATGGAAAGTTACTGAAAGACCTGACCTTGCAATAATAGACAAAAACACCTTTGAGCTTGCTCAAAAGAAGCTGGAGATAAACAAACAAAAATTCTCTCAGGGACAGCGAAAAGACTGCAAACATGTATTCAGCACCCTGCTTAAATGTACTGATTGCGGACACTTCTTCAGGCAAGCAAAACGAAAGGTGAAAAGCGGTTATAAATACTCATGGGTATGTTGCGGGCGGAATATCAATGGAGCAGATTTCTGTAATAACAAGACGGTCATAGATGAGGGTGAATTGCTTGAGTCTATCAAAAAATATCTTACAGGCTTAATTGAGGACAAGCAAAAGGTTATTAAGAAAATAATCAAGGACTTCAACAAGAATTATGAGCCGATGCACCAAAATCTTAAAACCGAAAAAGAGATAACCAAAGAGATAGAAAAACTCAAAAAAAGCCGACAAAGATATGTTGATATGTATGACAATGAGGTTATATCAATGGAAGACCTAAAAGAAAAGACCGAATCCACCAATGCTGAGATTAAAAAGCTGGAAGAGAAAATCAAGATGGTAAGGTTCGGCATCACACAGGCAGATAAGCTCGAATACGGACTTACTGATACATTCAAGAGTATAGGCGATATTCTGAGCACTGCAGAGATTACCAACGAGATGCTAAAGCGTGTCATAGACCGAATTGAAGTGACCCAAGATGGGCATATTGACATATACTTAAGGCTCCTTGCAGACATAGGACTTGACGAAAAGTATCAATGTTCATCTATCAGTACATAAGGATGTGACAGAAAGACTTGAAGAGATTAATCCTAATTTAGCAAGGGAGCTCAGGCTTGTTCTTGATGAGAACAAGGCTGAAAGACACATAAGGGGCGGAATTGCAACGAAGGAAAAATATAATAAAATCAAGGGTGAATAATTTGAAAAGTGTGATGTGGTTTATTTGGAAAAGCAAGCTGCATCATACTTTTTTGTGATTGCGAGAAAATGATTAAATACAAAAACGGAAAGTTGAATGTTGATTTTAATGAAAACGAAAGAATGAGTTGACGATTTGCTAAATTTGTGATACAATTAAACAGTATGTAAAATAAAATGGAGTTTCTATATATATCCGGAGGTGAAGCGTTTGAAACTGATTAAAAATGCGAACATAATCACGATGGAAAAAGATGATTTTGAAAATGGTTATGTCATCATAAATGAAGGCAAAATTTTAGAGGTCGGAAGCATGTCAGACCTTAAAAAAGAGGAAAGTCAGTTCTCTTTTGTTTATGATGCAAAGAGAGAGACGCTCCTTCCCGGTTTTATTGATGCTCATTGTCACATTGGTCTTTTTGAAGAAGGTGTTGGAGATATTGGCTCAGACGGAAATGAAGACACCTCACCCGTGACGCCTCAGCTTCGCGCGATTGATGCGGTTAACCCATTTGATTCAGCTTTTAGTGATGCTGTAAGAGGCGGCGTGACAACAGTTGTGACGGGACCTGGCAGCGCAAATGTCATTGGAGGCCAGTTTGCCGCAATGAAAACATATGGCAGATGTGTTGACGACATGGTGATTAAAGAGCCTGCTGCAATGAAGGCGGCATTAGGTGAAAATCCGACAAGCGTCTATAGCGTGCGAAAAGAGGCTCCCGTGACACGAATGGCGACAGCGGCGATTTTAAGAGAAGCTCTTTTCATGGCTTCTGAATATAATCAGAAGATTAAGAGATATAATGAAAATCCCGATGAAAATGAAAAGCCAGAGTTTGACTTTAAGGCAGAGGCGCTCCTTCCTGTTTTAAACGGTGAAATTCCGATGAAGGTTCACGCTCACAGAGCTGACGACATATGCACGGCAATTAGAATTGCAGATGAATTTAAACTGCGCATAACATTAGAGCATTGCACAGAAGGACATCTCATCTCTGACATAATTAAAAGAAAAGATGTTCCAGTTATGCTTGGACCGACGCTTTCATCAAAGTCTAAGCTTGAGCTTAAAAATCTGTCATTTGACATTTATAAATGCTTTGAGGATGAGGGAATAGATTTTGCTATCATCACAGACCACCCTGAAATCACAATAGATAATCTTTATCTTTGTGCTTCGCTTGCAGTCAGGGCGGGACTTTCAAAAAAGACAGCTTTGCGTGCTATAACGATAAATGCTGCTAAAGGGGCAGAAATTGCTGAAAGGGTTGGAAGCATTATAGAAGGCAAAGATGCCGATTTTGTTATTGTTTCGGGTGAGCTTTTCTCGCTGGATTCAAAAATCAGAAAGGTTTTCATAGACGGAAAAGAAATTAAATAAAAAGGTTGTGTAATTTTGGAAAATTTGGGACACTATAAAAATATTCTTGATAACTGGTGTGATATGATAAAGGAAAAAACACTCATACCACCTGAAAAATTTAAAAATGATAAGGTCAAGAGAGGACTCCGTAACAGTGACGGAACAGGCGTTTTAGCAGGCCTTACAAACATTGGTAATGTTCATGGTTATGTCATTTCAGAAGACGAAAAAACTCCTGATGAGGGCGCACTCAGCTACAGGGGAATTGATGTCAGAGAAATAGTTGATGCTTGCAGAAGAGAAGGCAGATTTGGTTTTGAAGAGGTTTGCTATCTCATAATGTTTGGAAAGCTTCCGACAAGGCAAGAGCTTTCAGACTTTAATGAGCTCGTTGCAACACAGCGCCCTGTGCCATATAATTTCCGAGAGGATGTTATTATGAAGGCGCCGAGCCCTGACATTATGAACAAGCTTTCAAGAAGCGTGCTCACGATGTATTCATATGACACAAACCCTGACTCAACTGACCTTTTAAATATGGTAAAGCAGTCAATAACGCTCATTTCGCGAGTTCCGACGCTTGTTGCATATGCATATCAGGCAAAGCGCCACTATTATGACGGAAAGAGCCTTTACATACATAATCCGCAGAAAGAGCTTTCAACAGCGGAGAACTTTCTCTATATGATAAGGTCTGACAACAAGTTTTCAAGACTCGAAGCGGAAATAATGGATTTGGCATTCATCCTTCATGCTGAACACGGCGGTGGTAATAACTCAGCATTTACGACTCGAGTTGTTTCCTCTTCAGGAACTGACACATATGCCGCGATAGGTGCAGCTATAGGCTCATTAAAGGGTCCTAAGCACGGTGGTGCAAACATTCGCGTTATGGGAATGATTGAAGACTTCAAGGCGCACCTGACAGATATAACAGACAGAGACCAGATTGCAGACCATATCAGAAAAATCATCAGAAAAGAATCTTACGACATGTCAGGTCTTGTTTACGGTATGGGACATGCTATCTACACATTATCTGACCCGCGTGCCGTGCTCTTAAAAGAAAAAGCGAGAGAGCTTGCAGAAGAAACGGGAAATCTCACAGAGTTTAAACTTTATGAAACTATTGAAGAGCTCACGCCTGAGATTTTTGAAGAACTCAAGGGCGGTAAAACGATGTGTGCTAATGTTGATATGTATTCAGGTTTTGTTTATAAAATGCTCAACATCCCTGTTGAGCTTTACACTCCGCTTTTTGCCGTTTCGCGTATGTCGGGCTGGTGTGCTCACAGAATTGAGGAAGTCTTATATGGCGGAAAGATAATGAGACCTGCCTATAAGAGCGTGAGCAAAAAAAAGGAATATGTCAACATTGATGAAAGAATTTAAAAAAATTTAAATATGTGGAGGAATGAAATGAAAAGTAATTTAAAAAAGGCGGCAAGTATAATTTTATGTTTGGTTATGCTGTGCGGATGCGTGCTTACGGCAGGCGCAGCAGGAAAAGTTAAAATTAATTTCTTCGGAGAAGAAATTAATTTCCCAGAAGGCTACGGCGAACCGTTCATTGACACCAAAACAAGCAGAACGCTTGTTCCTGCAAGAGGTGTTTATGAAGCACTTGATGCCGAGGTTTCGTGGGATGCAACAACAAGAACTGTCTATATCTATAGAGGCGAGGACAAAATTGAGATTGTGATTGATTCTCTCACAGCCAAGAAAAATGGAGAAACAATCACGCTCGATCAGGCCGCTGTGATTGTTGGCGACAGAACTTATATTCCGCTTCGCTTTGTTGCTGAAAGCGTTAATCTTAAAGTGAATTTTGACGAAAAGACAACGACTGTCACAATTGAAGAAAAAGAACCTGAAAAGACTGTGCTGGATGCAGGTAAATATGAAGTTGGTAAAGACATCAAGGCAGATGAATATCTTCTCGTCGCAAGCGGAGATGCTGAAATCAAGCTTTTAAGAGGCGAAGATTCCGGAAATCCTGATAATGTAATCACTTCCGTTTCTTTTAAAAACAGCATATATGTAAATATTATCGGATGTTCTTTTATTGAATTGAAAAATTGTAAAATTTATGATCTTAGCAGTGTTCCGACAAGAATTGATGGCGGAGCATATAAAAACGGAATGTTTAAAGTGGGCAAAGACTTAGAAGCAGGAAACTATTCTGTAAATAAGGTTGTTTCCTCGCAAGCAGGAACATATAAGGTTTTATCCAAGCCCTACTCAACAGAAGGCACAGTCTCCGTGCAAACAAGCGGAACCGTTACAAAAGAGACAACAATTTCATTAAATGCAGGACAATATATTTTGCTTAACAATGTTAAAATAACAAAACAGACTATGTCACCTGGTGCAATTGGCGGCGGAGGTTCAGGCTCAGGCGGGGGCTCAAGCCACAGACCCAGTGAAGTGAGACCAAGTGCGGCGCCGAGCGAAGACCCTGAAGACGAGCCGAGCGAAGGCCCTGCGGACGAGCCGAGCAATGGCCCTGCGGACGAGCCGAGCAATGACCCTGCGGACGAGCCGAGTGATGACCCTGCAGATGAGCCGAGCAATGACCCTGCAGATGAACCGAGTGACGATCCTGCAGATGAGCCGAGTGACGATCCTGCAGACGAGCCGAGCGATGACCCTGAGGATGAGTCAACTTTTGACCCTTATATTTCAGAAAATGAATATTATGAAAATACTAATGATTTAATTATTGACTTTGGTAACTTTGAAGGCGTTCCTGTTGTGAATATTTTTGAAGAAGACGGTTATGTTATTTACTGCTATGATGCCGGAGATTATGTTGGTGAAAATGGCAGAGTGAATGTTGGAGCGCTTTTTTCATATTGGTATGAAATGCAGGTCAGAAACAGTGGTTTTGTCACAGACGGAATTGGAAGAACATATGAACATGTTGCTTCCGGACTGAAGATGTATATGGAAGCATCAACCACACAGCTTCGAATAAGAATTGAATTTGGTGAGCCTAATAGAGATTTGCAGGAGGAGCTTGAATCAGAAATTGAGCCTGGGGAAGACCCAGGAAATGAGCCTGAGGAAGACCCAGGAAATGAGCCTGAACCTTCAAACAGCGACGAGCCGACAGAATGAGCGAATTTAAGGTAGTTTCAGATTATGTTCCGAAAGGTGATCAGCCGCAGGCGATAGATGCTCTTTCGAAGGGCATTTTAGAAGGAAAAAAGGAGCAGACGCTTTTAGGAGTCACGGGTTCAGGAAAAACATTTACGATTGCAAAAACAATTGAGAGAGTGAAAAAACCGACTCTCGTTTTAGCACATAATAAGATTTTAGCAGCACAGCTTTGCGCAGAATTTAAAGAATTTTTTCCTGAAAATGCAGTTGAATTTTTCGTGTCATATTATGACTATTATCAGCCTGAGGCCTACATTCCGCACACGGACACATACATCGAAAAGGATGCTTCAATCAATGATGAAATAGATAAATTAAGACACAGTGCCACAGCGGCGCTTTTTGAAAGACGGGATGTCATTATCGTTTCGAGTGTTTCGTGCATCTATGGACTTGGCGACCCGATAGATTATAATGAGATGGTTGTCTCATTAAGACCGGGTATGATAAAAAAAAGAGATGACATTTTAAGAAAACTTGTAGATATTCAATATGAAAGAAACGATATAAATTTTATTCGTGGAAAATTCAGAGTGCGCGGTGATTCTTTGGAAGTTTTTCCCGCAGAAAGCTCGGACAGAGCTGTCAGAATTGAGTTTTTCGGTGACGAAATTGACAGAATCAGCGAAATTGACACTGTGACAGGAGAGATTTTAGGGCAACGAAAGCATATTGCCATATATCCCGCGTCTCACTATGTCACAACAGCGGAAAAAAGAGCACGTGCCATAGAAACAATTGAAGAAGAGCTAAAGAAAAGAGTGAAGTTTTTTAAGGATAATGATAAGCTTTTAGAGGCGCAGAGAATCGAGCAGAGAACAAACTATGACATTGAGATGCTCAAAGAAATCGGCTTTTGTCAGGGAATTGAAAACTATTCAAGACACATAAGTGGAAGAGAGCCGGGCTCTGCCCCGTTTACGCTTTTAGACTATTTTCCCGAAGACTTTCTTTTGGTTGTCGATGAGTCTCATGTGACGATTCCGCAGGTGAGAGCGATGTATAATGGAGACAGGTCGAGAAAAGAAGCGCTTGTTGATTATGGCTTTCGTCTTCCGTCTGCTTTTGATAACAGACCGCTTAAATTTGATGAATTTAACGAAAGATTAAATCAGGTGATTTATGTCAGTGCAACGCCTGCACCATATGAATGTGAGCGTTCTTGCAGGGTTGTCGAGCAGGTCATTCGTCCAACAGGACTTGTTGACCCTGAAATTTCTGTTCGTCCGATTAAAGGACAAATTGATGACTTAGTCAGCGAAATTAATATGCGCGTGGAAAAAAATGAACGCATCTTAGTCACAACTCTGACTAAAAAAATGGCGGAAGACTTAACTGATTATTTGCGTGAGATGGATATCAAGGTTAAATATCTTCATTCAGAGGTCAAGACCTTTGAGAGAATGGAGATAGTCAGAGATTTGCGTGCCGGTGTTTTTGATGTTTTGGTTGGTATCAACCTTCTTCGTGAGGGGCTTGACATTCCTGAAGTTTCGCTCGTTGCAATACTTGATAGCGACAAAGAAGGGTTCCTGCGTTCATACACATCCTTGATTCAGACGATAGGAAGAGCAGCAAGAAATGCATCAGGAAGCGTTATTATGTATGCAGATAATGTGACGGAGTCTATGAAAAATGCAATCTGTGAAACAAACAGAAGAAGGGCTCTGCAAACAGAATATAATAAAAAGCATAACATAACACCGAAGACTATTTCAAAAGGCATAAGAGATGTTCTTTCCGCAACGGAGGAAGAGCCTGATGCTGATATTAAGGACATTAAAATCAGCAAGACAATGGATATTAATATGCAAATTGAAATTCTTTCGGAAAAGATGCGTCTTGCGGCAAGCGAGCTTCGATTTGAAGATGCCGCGAAACTCAGAGATAAGATTAAAGTTCTTTCTGAAAAAAACAATAAATAGCTTTTTTAAGGAGCTGTAGCAAAATGAACTCATTTTGCTACAGCCTTTTTTTATATCATCTTAAAATGACGGCTGATTTAGGTAAAAGGTCAATCCCGTGGTCAAAAAGACATATTTCTCCGTGGGGGAAAATGAGTTCTCTGTTTTTTGCTTCCAGATAGCTTTTTTTATTTCCGACATTTATTGCACAAAGCAGGTTTCCTGTTTTGAAGGCAAAGAGTCCGTCTGATAATGAATAACATTTAAAAGTTGAAATGAAATCTTTTCTATAGATATTTCTGATTTTTGAGAGCGTTTTATAATAATCAAAGATTTCCACATCTTCTTTCCCATAAGGGAAAGCCATTCTCGAATAGGGGTCAGAAAAGCCACCAAGTCCGACCTCATCTCCGTAATATATACACGGCATACCAGGGAGCGTGAACTGCAGAAATGCGGCTAAGAAAAGCGATTGCTTTCCGTTTCTATATTCCTCTTTGCTCATTTTAAAGCTGCCTTTTTCTCTGTCCGCTATAACCCTGTCAACGCCAAAATGTGTTATTGCGCGGACTGTGTCGTGCGTTGAGATGATGTTCATGAGACAATGTATCACTTGTGGCGGATAGTTTTCCATGATGCTCATAATTCTTTTATAAAAAAGCTTTTCGTCGCCATATTTTACAAAATCTAAAATGGCAGTCCTCCAGGGATAATTCATGACGCTGTCCATCTGTCCGCCGAGGAGATAGCGCCTTCTTTTGCCATAGGCGAATTTTGTTGTTGCGTCCTCCCAGACTTCGCCTATGATGAGCGCGTTTTCGTCCTTTGATTTCACCCTTTTATATAATTTATCTAAAAATTCATCAGGAAGCTCGTCACAGACATCAAGCCTCCAACCACCTGCGCCGAGGTCCTGCCAGAAGTTTGTGACGCCTTTTTCACCTGTGATGAATTCCAGATATTCGGGGTGGGTTTCTTTGACATTCGGAAGATTTTCAAACCCCCACCAACATTCATATTTTTCGGGATAATCATAAAATTGATACCAGCTGTGGTAGGGGGAATTCACCGAATTAAAAGCTCCGACGCTTTTGTAATTTGAATATTTATTAAAATAGATGCTGTCAGCTCCTGTGTGGCTGAAAACACCGTCTAAAATGATTTTAATTCCTTCCTTTGCACATTTATCACAGAGCTTTTTGAATTGTTCGTTTGTGCCGAAATAGGGGTCAATTTTTAAGTAGTCTCCTGTGCTGTATCTGTGATATTCGGGACTTTCAAAAACAGGATTGAGATATATGCTGTTTACACCGAGCATCTTTATATATGGCAGCCTTTCGATAATTCCCTCGATGTTTCCGCAAAAAAAGTCGTTTGCCTTGTAGTCGGGCGTGTCGTAGATAAATTCAGGAATATCATACCAGTTATCGTGAATTTTCCTTTTGTTTTTAGCGTTTTCGGGAGTGAATTTTTCGCTTTTAGCAAATCTGTCGGGAAAAATCTGATACATAACAGAGCCCTTTGCCCAGTCGGGCGTTTTGAAAGTCCTATCGTAAACGGTCAATTGCCATTCGGGAAGAAAACCATCAGTCTCTGCAACTCCGTCATTTGAGCCTATGAAAAATGTTTCTTTTTCTGTTTCAACCTCAAATCTGTAAAAATAAAGCCCGATATCATCAAACGACAGCTCTTTCTTATAGACAGCAAATTCTCCTTGTCGTCTTTCTTCGGTCATTTGAGCAGAGGCTATTTCGCCGCCTTCCTTTCGGCATATAAACCTGACGGAAGAAAGAGTCATATCTGTTGAAACATAAATGGAAAAAGAGACCATTTCTCCGTTTTTAACAGCTCCAAAGGGTTTTTTAAAATCCTCAGATTTTGAATCATATAAAACATTTATCATTCTGTCATCTCCGATAAAAAAGTTATTGACAATAGCTTATGTCGATAATGTGTAAAAAAATACGGGGATTTATAAATAATTTTTCATATGATAATAATAAATCGGTTTAAATTGACATAAAATATTTAAGAATTTTAATAAAACATAACTGCTTTGCAATGGATAGTTTGCGTTGTAATCGGGTCGACTCTCCGATGACTAAGCAGAGATTAAGGATGAAGAATTTATGAAGATTTTGTTTGCAGCGGCAGAGGCTTCTCCTTTCGTTAAGGTTGGCGGTCTCGGTGATGTTTTGGGAGGACTTCCTAAAGAGCTTTTTAAAAAGGGAATTGATGCAAGGGTTGTTTTGCCGCTATATTCTGCGATTAATTATGATTTAAGACAAAAGATGGAATACATTACAAACATAACAGTCGAAAACAGCTGGAGGAAAAGCTATTGCGGAGTCTTCTGCGCTATATGCGATGGTGTTAAATATTACTTTATTGACAATGAACAATATTTCAATCGAGACAAGGTTTACGGTGAGATTGATGACGGGGAAAGATTTGCTTTTTTCTCAAGGGCAGTTTTAGAAATTATTCCTGTCATAGATTTCATTCCCGACATCATACACGCAAACGACTGGCATACGGCGCTGATAAGCGTTTATCTTAATGCATTGTTTCGCCACAGAGAAGAGTTTAAGTCAATTAAGACAGTCCTTTCAATTCATAATATTGAATTTCAGGGCAAATTCAATCCATATGTTTTAGGAGAGCTTTTCGGACTCAGTGAAGAGCAAAAAGAGATTTTAATGTATGATGGGGACATAAATGTTTTAAAGGGCGGAATTGAGGCATCTGATATCGTTTCTACCGTGAGCAGAAAATATGCCGAGGAAATTTCGACAGGGGAACATTCATTCGGTCTTCATAACATATTAAATGCAAGACGGGACAAAATCAGAGGGATTATAAATGGGATTGACACAGAAGTTTTTAACCCTGAAACAGATAAGTACATTAAAACAAATTATTCTGCGAAAACACTTCAAAACAAACGCTTTAACAAAACTGCGCTCCAAAAGCATATGGCACTTGAAGAAAAAGCAGATGTTCCGCTGATCGGCATGGTGACAAGGCTCACCAAACAAAAAGGGCTTGAGCTTTTTTATGATGTTTCAGACGAAATTTCAAAGCTTGAAATTCAGCTCGTTGTTTTGGGAACGGGGGAGGCGGAATTTGAAAATATGATGCATGAGTGGGAGAGCAGAAACTATGACAAGGTCAGGGGCGCCGTTTGTTTTGACCCTAAAGTTGCATCAATGATTTATGCAGGCGCCGACCTGTTTTTAATGCCTTCCAAATCGGAGCCATGCGGTCTTGCACAAATGATTGCAATGCGCTACGGAACAATTCCGATTGTGCACGAGGTTGGCGGACTTTATGACACCGTCACGGCATATAATCACGAAACGGGAGAGGGGAACGGAGTGACCTTTAAAAGTTTCAATGCCTATGATATGTTAGACGCAATAAAGAGAGCCATAGAAATCTATAAAAACAAGAAAGACTGGCTCAAAATCAGAAAAAATGCGCTATCGCAGGATTTGAGCTGGGAGCTTTCCGCGAGGGAATATATTAAGATGTATAATGAATTAATTTAAGAAAGGTGATTATAGATGTCAAAAATTTCAGCACAGGAACTGAAAGAAAAGGTTGAAAAATATGTGGAGATAAATTTTGGGAGCGACTTAGAATCAGCAAGTGAGAGACAGGTTTTTCAGGCTGTTGTTTGCACTATTAATCAGGTTCTGGCAGAAAAAAGGTATAAATTCAGCAAAAAGGTGAAGGAAGAAGGCGCAAAGCAGGTTTACTATATGTCGATGGAGTTTTTGGTCGGCACATCGCTTAAAAACAATCTATGGAATCTTGGAATAGAGAATGAAGTTCGCAATATGCTAAAAGAATCGGGCTTTGACATAGAAAGACTCTATGAAATGGAGCCTGATGCAGGGCTCGGAAACGGAGGGCTTGGGAGGCTTGCTTCGTGCTATATGGATTCACTCACAAGTCTTTCATATCCCGCAACGGGATTTTCGATTAAATATGATTTTGGAATTTTCAAGCAGGTGATTTCAAACGGTTGGCAGATGGAATTCCCTGACGATTGGTTAGAGCTTGGCGGTCATTGGCTCATCCCGCGACCTGATGAAGCTTTAGAGGTGAAATTTTTTGGAGAAATTTTTGAAAACTGGACAGAAAGCGGACTTAAAACAGAGCATAAAAACTATACAAGTGTCACGGCAATTCCTTATGATTTGCTGATTTCAGGTTATGACACCGATGCCGTGAACACATTAAGACTCTGGGGAGCAAAAAGCAAGGAAGGGTTTGATATGGACCTGTTTGCTCGTGGTGAGCATGGGAAAGCTTCTGAAAAAGAGGCGATAGCAAGCTCAATTTCAAGGGTTCTATATCCTGCAGACGATAATGAAAGCGGAAAATCTCTGCGAATTAAGCAACAATATTTCTTTGTCAGTGCGTCGCTTCAGCAGATTGCAAAAAAGCATTATGATAAATATAAGACATTTGATAACCTTAAAGACAAGGTCGTGATTCACATAAATGACACTCATCCGTCTCTTTGCGTTCCTGAGCTTATGCGAATTTTCCTTGATGACTATGGCTATTCGTGGGATAAAGCGTGGGAAATCTGCACGAAAACTTTAGCCTACACAAATCACACCGTTATGAGCGAGGCTCTTGAAAAATGGCCTGTCCATCTGATTAAATCTCATCTGCCGAGAATATTCACAATCATTGAGGAAATTAACAGGCGTTTTTGCAGCTCAACTTTCAAA
Organism: Clostridia bacterium; assembly: GCA_045576235.1. Classification (GTDB taxonomy): domain Bacteria; phylum Bacillota; class Clostridia; order UBA1381; family UBA9506; genus SIG437. Next base: position 54,246 of record JAZNGA010000029.1, on the reverse strand, counting down.
AACTTAAATGAGTCTGCAGAAAGTCTTAATGAAATGTCAATCATATCGGGTTCGGTGGTGAAAATGGCAAATCTCTGCATGGCTTGTTGCTACAGCGTTAATGGTGTTTCTAAACTTCACTCGGAAATTTTGAAAATCGACACATTTAAAGAATTTCACAAGGCTTTCCCTGAAAAACTCACGAATGTGACAAACGGAATTGCTCACAGGAGATGGCTGTGTCAGGCAAATCCGCTTCTTTCAGATTTGCTTAAAGATAGAATTGGTGACGGATTTGTTAAAGACTTAAATGAAATTTCAAAATTTAACGATTTTTATGATGACAAAGAAGTTCTTAATGCTTTAAGGGAAATCAAATTTAAAAACAAAAAGCGTCTGGCTGATTATATTGCAAAAACGAATGGAATTACAGTCAGCTGCGACTCAATTTTTGACATTCAGGTCAAAAGGCTTCATGAATATAAGCGTCAGCTTTTAAATGTGCTTCACATTATCTATATGTATAGAAAAATTAAGTTTGAAGGCTTAAGACCACAGCCGAAAACATTTATTTTTGCAGCTAAAGCATCCAAAGGCTACTATATGGCAAAAGAAATCATAAGACTGATTTGCGCCGTTTCCGATATGATTGAAAAAGACGCCGAGACAAGAGACTATATTAAAGTCGTTTTTCTTGCAGACTACAGAGTTTCGCTTGCTGAAATTATCATTCCTGCAGCAGACATCAGTGAGCAGATTTCTCAGGCGGGAAAAGAGGCTTCAGGAACGGGAAATATGAAATTTATGATAAACGGAGCTGTCACTTGCGGAACTTTAGATGGAGCTAATGTTGAGATTTTTGAGTCGGTCGGCGAAAAGAACATTTTCCTTTTCGGACTCAAAGCGCATGAGGTAAGTGAGCTTTATGGAAAAGGCTATAATCCGCGCTCATATTATGATAATGACAGAGAGCTCAAAGAGGTGCTTGAATTTATTAAAAGCGGAGCGATAGGCGGCGTCAGCTTTGATAAGATTTATGATAATTTATTAAATCAGGACCAATTTATGTGCCTTGCAGATTTTAGGGCATATTGTGAAATTCACGATAAGATTGATGCTGTTTATCAGGATGAGGAAGCGTTTACAAAAATGTCGCTTAAAAACATTGCAGGCGCAGGAATGTTTGCATCTGACAGAAGCGTCAAAGAATATGCGGAAAAAATCTGGCATATAACGCCCGTGAAATAGGAGAAAAGGTTTTTTATGAAAAGAAAAAGCGGTGTGCTTATGCACATATCTTCGCTATTCGGAGAGTTTTCAATCGGGAGCTTTGGGAAAAATGCAAAGGAATTTGTTGACTTTTTAAGCGACTGCGGTTTTTCCTTATGGCAGGTTCTGCCATTTGGCGTGCTCGACAACTTCAACTCGCCTTATCAGTCATATTCTTCCTTTGCAGGTAACCCATATTTTGTGGATTTGGAGCAGTTGAAAAATAAAGGTCTGATGACAGAGACAGAGCTTTTCTCTCAAAGGCAACACCAGCCTTATCACGCCGAATATGAAAGGCTGAAGGAGGAAAGGATTTCATTTTTACGCAAAATCTCAAGACGCGTCACCTATCAGGAAAAAATCGAAAAATTCATAAACGAAAACCCACATATTGAAAAGTTTTGCAGGTTTATGGCAATGAAAGAGGCAAATAGAGGAAAGGCGTGGAGAGACTGGGACGAAAAAAAGCTTTGCCAAGAGACATTTTTTATGTGGAAATTCATTCAATATGAATTTTTTGCTCAATGGAAGAGAATTAAGGATTATGCAAACTCCAAAGGAATTAAAATCATTGGCGACATACCGATTTATGTTTCACTTGAGAGCTCTGATGTGTGGGGAAACAGGGAGCTTTTTATGCTTGATAGAGATAATTTTCCGACCTTCGTTTCAGGCGTTCCGCCTGATTATTTTTCAGTTGAAGGACAGCTCTGGGGAAATCCTCTCTATGATTGGGAGAAAATGAAGGAGACAGACTTTTTGTGGTGGATGGATAGATTATCTCATAGCTTTGAGCTCTTTGACGGAGTGAGGATTGACCATTTCAGAGGATTAGAATCTTTCTGGGCCGTGCCATATGGTGAAAAGACAGCAAAAAACGGAAAATGGCTTAAGGGTCCGGGGATGGAATTAATTAAACGAATTAATGATGTGTGGGGAGACAGACTGATAATTGCAGAGGATTTGGGAGAAATTACGCCTGATGCGGAAAAGCTTGCAGAAGAAAGCGGCTTCTTAAGAACAAGAGTGCTTCAGTTTGGTTTTTTTGATAATTCTGACAATATGCATATGCCGCATAATTATGAAGCAAACTGCGTGGCATATTCAGGAACTCACGATAATGACACGCTGTCAGGATATTTAAAAAAACTTGATTATGATAGCAAAAAAAGGTTTTCAGATTACTGTGATGTTGCTTCCGATGATTTTGAAGGAAATATAGACAGCGCAATAAGAGCATTATTTGCAAGTCACGCTGACATTGTGATTTTGCCGATTCAGGACATTTTATGCCTTGATTCTGCATGGAGAATGAACATTCCCGGAGAAAAAAACGGAAACTGGCAGATGAGAATAACTAAAGAGCAACTGGAAGGTATTGATAAAAACAAATTCAGATGCTATAATAAGATATATAAAAGGAAATGATGCATCTTTACAAAGGTGCTTCATTTCTGTTTAAGAGGTGGCTGAAATGAAATTTGTTTTACAGAGAGTGAGCTCTGCAAGTGTTGAGGTTGAAGGGAAAGTTGTGGGCAAAATCGGAAAAGGTTTTTTGCTTTTAGTGGGCGTGTCAGATAGTGACAATAAAGAAATTGCAGATAAGATGATAGAAAAGGTGTCTCGTTTGAGAATTTTTGAAGATGAGAACGGAAAGGTCAACCTTTCAATCGACCAGGTGGGCGGTGAGATTCTTGTCATCTCACAATTCACTCTTTATGCTGATTGCAGAAAGGGAAACAGACCAAGCTTTACGGAGGCGGGCTCTCCTGCTTTTGCAGAGGAAATGTATGAATACATATTGTCAAGATGCCGGGAGCTTTTCAAAAACACGGAGGAGGGTGTTTTTGGGGCTGATATGAAGGTTTCGCTTGTTAATGACGGTCCGTTCACGGTCGTTCTTGACAGCAAAGAGATTCTTCCGAAATAGATTTTGCAGATTAAAACAGGCTATGGCAAGCGCCATAGCCTGTTTTAATTAATTATTCTAAAATATATACATTACACTGTCTTTTGCCAAACGCATAACATTCAGCCACGGTGCTGTAGCAAAGGTCGATTCTGTTGCCTTTGATAGCACCACCCGTGTCGCCTGCGATAGCATATCCATAGCTCCACGATTTGCCGTCATCTGTTGATTCGATGTAGAGCTTAGAGTTTAGCGGAATGACTCTTGGGTCAACTGCCACAATGCCCGGACCTGCAGGACGACCTGTTGCAGTTATTCCTGCCCATTTGCCGTTTGAATGAACGCCGGGGTCATATGCTGTTGCTAAACACTGGATAACCTTTTTATATTTCACATCTCCAAGGGAAGCAAAAGAAGGAACATTTGTTCCCACTGTCACAATCTGGTCAACGGGAGCTTCTATTATTTCAGAATTGATAAGCTCTGCTGAAACAAGCTCTGAGTCTCTTCTCATAACCTTATAGGTGTTTCTTGAGATGCCGTCAGCACCTTCCTGTTCGATGATGCTGCTTCCCACATTATAGTCAGATGACTGTTTTTTGATAACAGTTCTTGCAATTTTTTCGTCGTAGGTTTCTTCTCTTACGATAATTCTTGAAACTTTGATTTCAAGACCTTCTGAAATCGGTGTTTCGAGTGACGGCACAACTTCATCAAATGGTCCTAAATAGATGCAGACACTGTCTAAAAATTCTTTAACGGTGCGTCTTGCAGTGTATCTTTCGTGAGTTGCTCCGTCAACATGAACTTTGACAAGTTTAGCGCGTGTTACTTCAACTGTCATTCCATCTTTTAAAAGGGCGTCCCTTTCACAGGACATTGCATCAAGAGGATTCACGATAATGTTTGCTTCTTTTAAAGCATCAGAAACATTAGCTTCAAAAGATGTCAACTGCGTTTTTGCACCATCATCAATTACTGTGAAGTTTTTCTTTCTGTAAATCGTGATTGCGGTTCCTTCCTTTAAAGCAGCATTAAAAGGCGGAAGGACATAATCTTCTTCGCCGAGAGAAATGTTTTTCTCTGCCAGAACTTCTTCGACAGTTGCTCCAAGCGTTAAAACATTAATTTCAGAGCCTGAGTCAACAATTTTAATCTGCTTAGGAAAAACAAAACCTAAAAGCAAAATGGAGGTTATAACAAGACACACGATAACTGAAATGCAAGTTACAATCCCCTTTCCCCAAAGCTTCTTCATAGTCATAAAAACATCCTTTCTGACACAGATTTTAAATCTGCATCATGTCTCTGTTAAATTATTGAATTCAAGTCTTCACAATGTGAAAAAGTTGTTACAAAATTGTTACGCTTTTTAGAGAGACGATTTCTATTATAAAATACTTTTGGTCAAAAGTCAAACATTTATACCGAATTAAACAAGAAACATTAAAAAAATTATTAAAAAAATCTTACAAAAATGCGCGCATTATCAGTTATAATCAATTATACACAAAAAACTTACAAAATATTCCAATTTTGCGCTTTTTTTCGTTTTTTGCTTGAAATAATTGACCTTATTCTTACTTTAGTGTATAATTAAAATGTTAAATCAGTTAAAAAAAGGAGGGTTTTCTATGCCGCTCAGAGTGGTTTGTGGTCGCTCGGGAACAGGTAAAAGTGAATACTGTTTAGAGGGGGTTAAGACTGCTGTTTTAAATGGCAAAAAAGCCCTTTTAATTGTTCCGGAACAGTTTTCTCATCTTAAAGAGGCAGAGCTTATTAAAAAAACAGGCTTCATCACAGAAAACCAAAAAGCGACATCATTTAAAAGACTCTCTTTTTCGATTTTAAATAATAAAAAGACGGCTAAAACCGTCCTTGACAGAACAAAAAAAAATATGCTCATTGCTAAAGCTTGCTTTGCTTTAGAAAAAGACCTTGTTATCTTTAAAAATATGCGAAAAAAACAAGGCTTTATAAGCGTTATGCAGGATATGATTTCGGAATTCAAGCGCTCATGTGCATCGCCTCAGGAGGTACTTGATTTTGCATCAAAAGCAGAGGAGCAAGGTATGCTTAAAGCAAAGCTTAAAGAGCTTGCTTTGATTTATGGTAAATATCAGGAATTTGTAGATAAGTCATTTGTTGACGACGAAGACAACATAACACTTTTAGCGCGCGAAATCATAGAAAAAAATGATATGGATGGGACAGAGGTTTTCATTGATGAGTTTTTCAGATTCACTAAAGCTGAGCTCTGTTGCATAGAGGCGTTTTTAAGGGCTGGTGCATCTGTTACGGTCAGTCTCTCTATGGATAAGCCAGGTGGTGAAAAAAACGGAATTTTTGAGCCGGTTGTCGCAACATATAAGACTCTTTTAAAATTAGCAGATAGCGTTGATGCAGAAATTTTAGAGCCTGTCTTTCTTGAAAAAAATCATCGTTTTAAAGAGAGTAAAGAGCTGATGCATCTTGAAAATGAATATCCCAAAGTTGGTAACAATATTTATATGGAAGAAACTCGTGATGTTTCTATGTTTGCCGCATCGGATATTTATAGCGAGGTCACGCATCTTGCCTGTAATATAATGAAAAATGTGCAATCGGAAAATGTGAGATTTAAAGACATTGCCATAATTTGCGGAGAGCCTGAAAGCTATAGAAACATTATTAAAACAGTGTTTGACATTTATGATATTCCCGTGTTTATAGATTCTGAAAGAGACCTTTTAAATCACCCTGTTTTAATTATGATTTTTGCTGTTTTAGATATGCTTTCAGACGGGCTTGACACAAAGCACATTCTTTCATATATCAAGTCGGGCTACAGCAGTCTAACGCTCAATGAAACTGATGTTTTTGAAAATTTTATTCTCTCGGGAAACATTAGGAAAAAAGATTGGCTTGATAATGAGAGCTTTTTAAAAAGAGCAAGAACGGTTTTTGACGACAGCGAGGATTTGGCGGAGACAAATGCTGAATTTGCAAAGGAAATGCTGGAGCTTAAAGACCGAGTTTTAGCTCCTGTTTTAAAGCTTAAGGAAAACATGAAAAAGACAAGATGCGCAAGTGTGCGCGCAGACTACATTTCAGAGTTTTTTGAAGACATTTCTTTAGAAGAAAAAATCAAGCTCCAGACAGACATTCTCTTAGAAGGTGGCGACAAGGAAGCTGCTGATGAATATGCCAGGGTCTATAGAGCGCTTTTGGAGACTATCGATGGCTTTAAGCTTTGTGTGGGTGATGAGAGCATCGGAATTGACAGGCTTATAGACATGATTTCATCAGGACTTTCTGAATGCAGTGTCAACATAATTCCGCCTATAAATGATGGCGTTTTCTTCGGTGATCTCACAAGGTCGATTGCGAGAAATGTTAAAAGACTTTATTTAATTGGTGCAAATGAAGGTGCTTTTCCTCCGAATGCCCCGTCTGAAAACATTTTAAATGATGCGGAACGAATTTATCTTTTAAAAAGCGGACTTTCATTAGCTCCCGACACAAAAAAGATGTTGTTTGACTATGGATTTATGGTTTATAACATTTTAAACATCAGCATGGGAAAGCTTGCAATCAGCTATTCCGTTTCTGATTTTAACGGAGAAGGAATGAGACCTTCTGCCCTTTGTGCAAAAATCAGGAAAATTTTTCCCAAGCTTTCTTTTGAGACGGATGTTGACGGAAAAGAGAAAAATCCTGAAGATTATGTTCTGAGTAAGAAATCGGCGTTTAACTATTTGATAAGCAAAAGAAGCATAGAAGATGATGAAAAGCAGCTGTTTGAGCTTTTGAATGAGGATGACGCTTTCAGAGAAAAGCTCATAGCGGCAAAGCGGGTAGCAGAGCATAAAAACATTGCGGAGACTTTAGATAGTGATGTCATAAAAAGTCTTTACGGCGGAAGACTTAAGGGAAGCATTTCAAGCTTTGAAAAATTCACTTCCTGTCCGTTTTCCTATTTTATATCATATGGCTTAAGCGCGAAGGAGCGCAAGCTGTTTGATGTTGACACACCTGATTTCGGAAGCCTTCTTCATCGCGTGATAGACATTTTTTCAAAAAAGATATCAATGTCGGGAAAAACTTTCGGCGAAATAGAAAAAGAGACTTGCGAAAAGCTTGTCGGTGAGATTTTAGACGATATTATCAGCAGAATGTTCATCAAAAAGCTCTATTCAGAAAAGAAACTTCTCCTTTTGGTGAAGCGTTTGAAAAAATATGCTTTTCGTGCGACCTGGGCGATTTGTGAGCATGTTAAGAGGGGAGAATTTGAGCCCTGTGCCTTTGAAGCCGAGTTTTCTGAAAACGGTGATATGGCTCCTGTTGTGATTGATTTGCCGACGGGCGAGAAAATCACCCTTATCGGTAAGATTGACAGAATTGATAAGCTCTGCCAAAACGGTGAGCTTTATGTCAAGGTTATTGACTATAAGACAGGGAATAAGGATTTCAGCCTTTCTGACATCTATAACAGGCTTTCACTTCAGCTCTGCGTTTACATTATGGCAGTCACGGAAAACGGAAGCAGAATTTTTGGAAAAAACCCAAAAACCGCCGGAATGTTTTATTTTAAGCTCTCGGATGAACCTGTTAAAACAGCAAAAAAAGAAGATTTAGACATAGATGCTCAGCTGAAAGCTTTTAAAATGAGCGGAATGGTCCTTGAAAATACAGATATTATAAATGCGATGGAGAGGGGTATCTCAGGATATTCGAGCATTATTCCCGTCAGAATGAGCGCAAAAGGTGAAATCGTGAAATCGCAGAGCAAAACAGCGACAGCCGAACAGTTTGAGAAGCTCAAATGCTATGTCAAAAAGACGGCAGGCGAGATTGGAAAAGAAATTTTAAGCGGTAAAGTTGACATCCTACCCTGCGCAAACGGAAAGAATATGCCTTGCTCATATTGCAAGTTCCATAGCATATGTGCATTTGATGTTAATACTGATGCCTACAGACAGGTCGGAAGGTTTAAAGATGACGATATCTGGGAAATGATTGATGAGTGATACCTGAAAATTTTGGTGCTTATGGTTGATTTTGTTGACTTTTTCATGTTAAATGTGTATAATTAAATGAGAAATTTTATTAAAAGGAGATTATTCTTATGTATGATGTAGCCTGTATAGGAATTTTAGTAGCAGACTGTATTGCTAAGACAGTTGATGAGCTTCCTGAGGCAGGAAAGCTTAAAAAGATTGAAAGCTTGAAGCTTTATAGTGGTGGCTGTGCGATGAATGCAGCAGTTGATATGCAGAAAATTGGCGCAAATGTTGCGCTTTTAGGTATGGTTGGAAATGATGGTTTTGGCAGTTTCTTAATTGGAGAGCTGAAACGAAACGGAATGAGCGCTGACGGAATTAAAATAAGCGATGATTATTCAAGCTCGGCTTCTGTTGTTGTGGTTGACTCATCAGGAGAGAGAAGCTTCCTTCACACGACAGGCGTTAACTCTAAATTTACAGACACCGACATAAACTTTGATGTTATAAAGGATTCTAAAATTGTTTTTGTTGCAGGAACAATGCTTATGGACACATTTGACGGGGAGCCTTGCGCACGCGTTCTGAAGAAATGTAAGGAAATGGGAAAAATCACCGTTTTAGACAGTGCGTGGGACGATACGGGAAAATGGATGGATATTTTAGCTCCCTGCATGCCTTACATTGATTATTTCATTCCGAGCATTGAAGAGGCAGAGCAGTTTGCAGGCGGCAAGACCGACTTTGATGAAATTGCAGATGTTTTCTTTGACTACGGAGTTAAGCATGTTGCGATTAAGGCAGGTAAAAAAGGCTGCTTTGTTAAGGAAAGCAAGGATTCTCAAGGCAAGCTTTTCCCTACATATATGAATGTTAAGCGTGTTGACACAACGGGCGCAGGCGATTCCTGGTGTTCAGGCTTTTTATATGGCTTATCTCACGGAATGACGATGGAGGAAAGCGCAAAATTTGCAAATGCTGTCGGAACTCATTGCATTATGGCAGTTGGTGCTTCAACAGGAATTAAGTCATATGAAGAAATCAAAAAATTTATGGAAGAAAACGAGCAGTTCTTAAAATAATAACCTAACCGAAAGTGAGTAATCCGAACCCGCCTCAAACGGTGAAATTTCGGCATCTTTCGGCTTATCATCTTCGCAAGGCGACAAGCCTTGCTTCATCTTCTGCTCCAAAATCTGCTCAAAATTTCATGCGTTTCAGGTCGTAGAATTTATAGAGAGCGGATTTTTGGTTACGGAAGGCAAAAACACAGGTAATCCTGACAGATTACCGAGTATTTTAACACATCGAAAGCGAAAATCCGCCTCTAAAAATCGGAGTTCGGATTACTCACTTTCGGTTAAAAGAAAGAGGCAAAAAGAAAATGAGTAAAAAAGCAATTATGTATGGCGGCGGTAACATAGGAAGAGGATTTATTGGTCAGCTTCTTTACCAATCAGGCTATGATGTGAGCTTTGTTGATGTCAACAAGGACTTGTTAAACAGCTTAAATGGTGCAGGGGAGTATCCCGTGAGAATCTTAAAGGGTGACGACTATTCTGAAGTTATGGTCAAAAACATCAGCGGAATAGACGGAAACGATTTGGATGCTGTGTCAACTGCAATCAGCGAAGCAGACATCTGTGCGACAGCAGTAGGCGTTAATGTTTTGAAATTTGTCGCTAAACCATTTAAAGAAGGAATCGTGAAAAGATTCACGACAGGCTCTAAAAAGCCATTAAACATCATCATCTGCGAAAATTTAATCGGTGCTGATGAGTTTTTAAAAGGTCTCATATTTGACCTTATGACAGAAGAGGAAAGGGCATTTTTAGATAATGTAGGTTTTGTTGAGGCATCAATCGGAAGAATGGTTCCGATTCAGACAGATGAGATGAAAGACGGAAATCCGCTCAGAGTTTGCGTTGAGAGCTATGATATGCTCCCTGTTGACTCGGCGGCGTTTAAAGGAGAAATTCCTGAAATTAAAAATCTCGTTCCATTCACACCTTTTTCATATTACATAGAGCGAAAGCTGTTTGTTCATAATATGAGCCACGCATCAACTGCATATCTTGGTTCATATTTAGGTCTTTCATATATCTGGGAGAGCATTGATGTTCCTGAAGTTGAGCTTATTGTTTGCCGCGTGATGCAGGAGTCTGCAATGGCTATGAGCAAAAAGTATGGAGTTCCGTTTGAGGACTTGAATGCTCATGTTGAAAACCTTATCTACAGATTCTCAAATAAGCAGCTTGGTGACACAGCAGCCCGTGTAGGAGGTGACATTAAGAGAAAGCTTTCTCCTAATGACAGAATGGTTGGTGCATATAATTTGTGTGCTGAGCAGGGGATTGACAACACATATATTGCAGTTTGTATTGCAGCTTCTCTTCTTTTCACAAGAGAGGGCGAGGAAAAAATGGCTCCTGAATATATTCTCACAGAAATAAGCGGCTTTGAAAAGGGCGGAGAGGACTACAAAAAAATCATGAATCTTTTTGAGATGTTTGAAAAGAAAATGTCTCTTGCCGAAATTTTAAAAGCTGTTAAGAAAAGCACAAACATTAAGAAAATAGTTTAAAACAAAAAAAGAAGCATTTTCCTTCAGGAAAATGCTTCTTTTTTAACCTAATTTACTTAAAAATTCTTTTTCCATTTCTAAAATGTCTTCAAGCCAGAAGACGCCGATATCAAGCGCTGCATAAAGGCTTGTTCTTTCTGCTTTTTTTGTCAGCTTTGCACCTTTTATGCTGTCAGTTGATTTTTCTAAAAGTTCGATTGTAACCTTTGTTGCAACATCTAAATCTTTAACCTTTTTCTTTTCGTTGATTGTGAATCTGGTGATGAAATTTTCTGAAAAGTCTCCGTAATAGAGAACATCTCCATCACGCAAAAGCGGTTTGCCACGGTAAATTAACATGTTTTTTTCTTTCTTTGATGCCATTTATTTCACCCTTTCTGATTAGTCGGTCATTTTATTCAAACGAAATTATTTATCTTTTTCAAGTTCTCTAAGAGCTGCCATATCGATGTCGTCATCTTTTGGTTCGGTGACTGTGTTTTTAATTATAACGATGTCTGAAACATTAAATGAGCTAAGTGATGCATCAGCATCAGAATCAAGCTTCACCTGAACCAAGCCCTTTAAAATGCTCACAGAAACAACAGTTCCTCGTCCGAGAGGAGTGTCAACGATTGCACCGACACCGGGAGTTGTTTTCAAGAGGTCTTCATATGCTTCTTGTTCATATTTGAGACAACACATAAGTCTGCCGCAGGTTCCTGAAATTTTTGTGGGGTTTAATGACAGGGACTGTTCCTTTGCCATTTTGATTGACACGGGCTCAAAATCCCCTAAAAATTGAGAACAGCAGAGTTGCCTTCCACAAATTCCAAGACCGCCGAGCATTTTTGCTTCGTCACGGACACCAATTTGTCTTAACTCTATTCTTGTTTTAAACACAGAAGCCAAATCTTTAACAAGCTGTCTGAAGTCAACACGACCGTCAGCCGTGAAATAGAAAAGGACCTTGCTTCTGTCAAAGGTGTATTCCACATCAATGAGATTCATATCAAGCTTGTTTGCATTGATTTTTTCGATGCAGATTTTGCGGGCTTCTTTTTCCTTGATTTTATTTTCTTCAAGCTGTTTGTAGTCAGATTTTTCTGCCTTTCTGATAACCTTTTTCAGCGGAGTTGAGAAGGTTTTCTCGTCAATTTCCTTGTGGGCAATGACGACATTACCATATTCCATTCCGCGTGCAGTCTCGACAATAGCTCCATCGCCGGCTTTAAGCTCTATAGAGCCAGGGTCGAAATAATATATCTTTCCTACGGCTTTAAATCTGACGCCGATAACTTTTACCATTTGTTTTTCCTCTCTTTAATTAGAATTGCATATATTTTGCATTTGTGTCAGAAAATCGAGCGACCAAAAAGCAAAATTCACATTGTAGCTGAGCTTGTTTTTGTGAGCGATGACTGTTTCCATACACGAGGTGTATTTCTTTTTATAAACAGTCGCACACGAAACATCTTTGAGATTTTGAGGACATATCACCATATCATTTAAGCCAACACATGAGAAAATGCAGTCTCTTAAGAATATCAGCATAAAATCAATAATGTGCAACACATCATCCTTATTTTCAAGCAGAAAGTGATGAAAATAAATTAAGCTGTCTCTTGACTTTATGAGAGCTGATAAATGTTTTGATGTTTCAAAGAACAGAGCGTGATATTCCTCGTCATTTATGATTTTTATCGCTTTACCTATGATGCCTTGCGAAAATTTTGCGTAAAATTCAATTTCCTCAGCATTTTTTTCAGGGTAGGTTCTATGCAGAAATTCATAAGCTTCTTTTAATGGAGCAGGGCGCATATCAAAAACACATGAGCGCGACAAAACTGTGTCCAAAAGGAAGCTCTTGCGGGAAACCAAAATGATAAATGTGACATATTCAGGGGGCTCTTCAAGCACCTTTAAAAGACCGTTTTGCGCCTCAATCGTCAGGTCATCTCCTTGTGAAATGACAAAAACTTTCCTTTTGGCAGCAAACGGTTTAACATAAACCTGTTTGATAATTTGTTCCCTGATTTCCTCTATTCCATATGATTTTTTATCTTTTGGCTTCTGCAGATAACAAATGTCGGGCAAGGAAGCAGAAGCTAATTGTCTGCATAATGCACATTTTCCGCAGGCCTCATCATTTATCGGGGATTCGCAGAACAATCCCTTTATGAATTCTTGCGAAAGAGTTTTTTTACCTATGCCTTCTTCCCCTGCAAAAACATATGAATTGTGAATTTGTCCTGATTTAATATATCGTTTAAGCTGAGTTTTTAAATGTTCATTTCCTGCAAAATTATCAAAACTCACTCATCACACCTTCTCAAACTTTTCAACATCGACAACGAAAATTATTGCGCCGCCAACCTCTATCTGATTTGCGTGAGAAAGGGAGTCGTGTACTAAGCTTCCAATGTAGGGCTCGGTGTTTACTACAAATTGTTTTCTGCGCTTTGAGTGTTCTCTGATTATTGAGATAACCTTATCGACATCTTCTTCAGATGTTCCAACAAGCAAGGTTGTGTTACCAACTCGAAGAAAACCACCTGTTGAAGACATTTTTGTGACAGAAAAACCTTCCTTGTTAAGATGTTTAACAACGACATAATCATCCTCGCTGCTTACAATCGCAAAAACTAATTTCATAAAAATCAAGCCTCCTGTTTTTTAAATTTAAATATATTATTATTTAGAATAATCCCGGAATGTTAAGGTTGCCCGTGACAGCGCGCATGCCTTCTTCCATCAGGTCGTTTGCTGCCTTGGTTGCTTCATTAACAGCTGCAACAATAAGGTCTTGGAGCATCTCAATGTCATCAGGGTCAACAACCTCGGGTGAAAGCTTAACGCTGATTAATTCCTTGTTTCCTTTCATAACAACGCTGACAGCGCCGCCGCCTGCTTTGGCTTCGACTGTCTTTTCCTCTGTTTCAGCCTGAACTCTTTCCATTTCAGCCTGCATCTTCTGCGCTTGCTTGAGCATTGAGTTCATATTGTTATTATTCATACCGCCACCGGTGAATTTATTTCCTTTAGCCATTTAAGGTTCCTCCTTATCAGTCAACTATTTCTATTATATCATGTTTTTTTGCTAAATCTTCAAGCTTGCTTAAACCATCTGACGCCTCACTTTTTGAACCATCTGACAAATCAACTTCCTTGTCGGAAAAACATCCGACGGGAAGGTCCATGCCCAAAACATCAGAAACTGCGGCTCTCACAAGGTCGAGATAGGCTGGCTTTGACGCCACGGTTTTGCTCATTAAAGCATTTTGTGAAAAAACTAAAGCGAGCTTATCTTTTAAAATAACAGGTCTGGCACTGGCAAGATGCGGAATGACCGGCTGACCGCCATGCGCCTTGATGTGAGCTTTAATATCGTCCCATTTTGAAAGAATGGCTTCGTTGCCTTTAATTTCAACAGCCTTTTCTTTCTTTTCAGATTGTGGTGCGACGGAAGGCTCTGCCGTTTTGTTTTCTTTCTTTTCCGGTTCCTTTTCCTTTTGGGGAGAGGAAACTGAAAAGCTTCCGTTTTGCAGCTTTTCTTCAAGCTCTGCAACCCTTGCAAGCAAAGCATCATATGAATCAGATGTTTTAGCATCGCACATCCTAACTAAAGCGAGCTCATAGATAGTGCGCTTAAAAGCCATATTCTTTGCGGAAATGATGCTTTCATTGAGCAGATTTAAAGCGTTTACAATTTTCTCGCGGGAAACAGTATCACAAAGCTGACGCATTCTTTCAAGATTTGCAGAAGAAGTGTTAAGAATTTTTCCAGGCTCGGCCATAAGTTTAACGACAAGCAAATCACGCAGGAACTTAGCAAGTGATGAGGCAAAGACATCAAGCTCTTTTCCGCACGATAAAATGTCATCTATGATGGAAAGACATTTAGCACCATCGCCTGATGCGATTGCTTCGGTCACGGAAAAAAGAGCGCTCTGGTCAGCGATTCCGATGATAGCTAAGATGTCGTCATATGTTAAAGTGTCATCTGAATAGCCTATGCACTGGTCGAGAATGCTGAGTGAATCACGCATAGAGCCGTTTCCAAGCTCTGCAATAAGCGAAAGAGCTTCGTCTGTTGCGCTTTTTCCGCTTCCTTCAGTCACAATTTTAAGTCTTGCAGCGATGTCCTCATTTGTGATTCTGCGGAAATCAAAGCGTTGACAACGGGATAAGACAGTTGCGGGAACCTTGTTAAGCTCCGTTGTTGCTAAAATGAACATAACATGGGCAGGAGGCTCTTCCAGGGTTTTCAAAAGCGCATTAAAAGCAGCTGTTGTCACCATATGAACCTCGTCTATGATATAGACCTTTTTCTTTGCAACGGTCGGAAGGAAAAGGGCATCATCAATGATTTCTCTGATGTTTTCGACCTTGTTTCGTGAAGCACCGTCCATTTCAACAACATCCACGATGCTTTCATCTATGATTCCGCGACAAGTGTCACAAACGCCGCATGGGTTACCATCAATCGGATGCTCGCAGTTCACAGCTCTTGCAAGAATTTTAGCGGTGGAGGTTTTGCCTGTGCCCCTTGTTCCGCAAAATAAATATGCATGGGCAAGCTGCGAGGAGATTATTTGATTTTTTAAGGTTTGAGTAATGTGCTCCTGACCGACAACATCATCAAAGGTCATAGGGCGCCATTTTCTATATAGGGCCTGATATGCCATATTAACCTCTTTCTTAGCCAAAACAAGCATTTAAGTCAAGAGTTTAGCTGAAAATTAAAATGCTTTGACTAATCATCGGATTTTCCATAAAGTCTTTCAAAGGGAAAATGAATTTTCCCTTAATACGAAAAAAACCGCTTGTTTTGCGGTTGTGCCATAGGAACGCATCAGAATATTTACACTGTTTTCACACCGGGGGAGCCTGCATCACACTCAAGACATTGCTTATCGCTGCTTGGTTCCCCACCTGACGAGGTTCACAAGCTCAAGTTGCGCAGGACCCGGCAGACAGTATAAAATACTGAACACTTGTATTATATCATATTTTACAAACTTATTCAATAGTTTTTTTATATATTAAGTCAAGTTTTTTAAAAGCTAAAATTGATTTTTCCTCAAATTTTCGATAACAAAGGTGAAATGCTCGGGTGGCTCTTTATAAAAGTCAACAAAATGTCCGTCTTTCGGATGACAAAAGCCTAAACGCCTCGCGTGGAGCATCTGTCCATTTAAATTATATTTTTTTGCAATCGTATCCTTTTTCAGTCCATAGACAGGGTCGCCGACTATGCTTTTTCCTATGCTCTGAAGATGGACTCTTATCTGGTGAGTTCTTCCTGTCTCTAATGTGCATAGAAGAAGAGCTGCGCACGAAAATCGTTCTAAAACCTCAAAGTGAGTCACGGCATAGCGCGAATTCTTGTCGGTGACAGCCATTTTCTTTCTGTCTTTGGGATGTCTGCCGATGGGTTTATCAACCGTGAATTTATCCTCGGGGAATTTTCCGTAGGCAAGGCAGACATATTCTCTTTCAAAAAGATGTCTCTTAATGAGGTCGGCGAGTATCAGGTGAGACTTGTTATTTTTTGCAATGACTAAAAGACCGCTTGTTTCCTTGTCGATTCTGTGGACAATTCCCGGGCGAATCACTCCGTTTATCGCAGAAAGGTTGTCTCCCGAGTGATGCATTATGGCGTTGACAAGCGTGCCCTCCGTGTTTCCTGCGGCGGGGTGAACAACCATTCCCTGCGGTTTATTGACAATCATCAGATCCTCATCTTCGTAAACAATGTCAAGCGGAATATCCTGCGCTAAAACATCCAAAAGCTTAGGCTCTGGCAAGTTTATTTCAACCACATCGTCTTTTCTTAATTTATAGTTTTTTGCTTCTTTTTTTCCATTTATTAAAACGCACCCGTCATCTATGAGCTTCTGAGATGCCGAACGCGTTGTTTTTGCTTTTTCACTAACAAAAATGTCCAGGCGCACCTTGCCGGACATTTCCTGATTATCAAATTCAAAAATCATATTGTCTGCCTCCGGATAAGCAGATTATTCTTCCTGCATCGCATCATCTTTTTCGCTCAAAGCTTCCTTTCCCTTGTCAGGCGGAAAGTCGGGCGAGAAAAAGAGGATGTATGCTCCAAGGAGAATTGCGCCGATAACAACAAAGCAATCAGCAACATTAAAAATCGGAAAATTTATTAGACAGAAATCAAGAAAGTCAATGACAAATCCTCTGAAAATTCTGTCAATAAAATTACCTAAAGCACCGCCTGTGAGCAGCGTTAAGGATATTATCAGAAGCTTGTTTTCAGGTTTTTTGCTTATCATAAAAAATATGACAGCGCCGATTATGATAACAGTTATTATCGCAAAAAGCCAAATCTGATTCTGAAGCAAGCCAAAAGCGGCACCTCTGTTTTCGCAATAGTTAAGCTGAAAAACTCCTTTTATAATCTCTATGCTTCCTCCGTCCTTTAAAGTGGACAGGGCAAAATATTTTGTCAACTGGTCAAGAGAAATGCAGAGAAAAGAGCCAATAAAAAATAATGCCAGCAAGGTTTACACTCCTTAATAATTGTTCAGGGCACCTCAACAGGCGCCCTGACCTTTAAAATTGTTTATAAACTATTATTTAACGACATCAGCACAACGCTTGCATAATGTCGGATGCTCTGCGATTGTTCCGACTGTTTCAGAATACATCCAGCATCTTTCGCATTTTTCACCGGGAGCAGCTGAAACGCTGACTTTAATGCCTGTTTCGCCGATGTGAGCATCGTCTTTTGCTTCGCCTTCATCTTTGATTTCGACAGCTGAAACGATGAAGTAGGAAACTAAATCTTCTTTGATTGACTCTAAGAAGGATTTTGTTTCGTTATCAGCATAAACTGTCACGAGAGCATTGAGCGAGTGACCGATTGTCTTTTCTGCACGCGCAATTTCCAAAGCCTTTGTGACATCTGCTTTGATTGCAAGAATCTTATCCCATTTAGCTTCAAGCTCAGCGTCTTCAAAAGAAGCATCAGCTTTCGGCATCTCATTAAAGATGACAAACTCTGAGTTGTCTTCTTTTTTATGAGGCATAAATGACCAGATTTCTTCTGATGTGTAGCAAAGAATCGGAGCAATCATTCTTGTGAGAGCATCTAAAATGTTATACATAACAGTCTGAGCACTGCGGCGGAGAACACCGTCGGCTTTCTGTGTGTATAATCTGTCTTTGATAACATCTAAATAGAAATTACTCATATCAACAACGCAGAAATTGTGAATTGCGTGATATATCATATGGAATTCATATGCTCTGTAGTTCTCTGTGACTTTATTTATGAGTTTTGAAAGTCTCATCATTGCAAAACGGTCAATTTCAGGCATATCTGAAACACTGACAGAGTCTGTGTCGGGATTGAAATCGTGAATGTTTCCTAAGATATATCTTGCGGTGTTACGGATTTTTCTGTAGGCTTCGGAAATCTGTTTTAAGATGTTCTGTGAAATGTGCATATCTGTCTTATAGTCGGCAGAAACAACCCAGAGTCTTAAAATGTCAGCACCATACTGTTTGATGATATCCTGCGGATTAACACCGTTTCCTTTTGACTTTGACATCTTGTTGCCTTCTTCGTCAACAATCATGCCGTGAGTTATAACCTTTTTATAGGGCGCTTCGCCTTTTGTTGCGATTGCAGTTAAAAGAGATGACTGGAACCAACCGCGATACTGGTCGTTGCCTTCTAAATAGAGGTCAGCAGGGAAGCGGAGACCTTTTTTAACTTCTAAAACGGCTGTGTGAGATGAGCCCGAGTCAAACCAGACATCCATGATGTCTTTTTCCTTTGTGAACTCTTCGCATCCACATTCGCATTTTGTGCCTTTTTTGAGAATGTCTTTTGCATCGGTTTCATACCACGCAGAAGAGCCTTTTTCTCTGAAAAGGTCAGCAGTTGCTTTGATTGTTTCGTCGTTTATGAGCTCTTTTCCGCACTCTGCGCAGTAGAAAATCGGGATGGGCACACCCCATGTTCTCTGACGGGAAATACACCAGTCGCTTCTGTCAGAAACCATGGCAGAAATTCTGTCTTCACCCCATTTTGGAAGCCATGAAACGCCGTGAATTGCCTTCACTGCATCTTCTTTAATGTCGTCAACTGAAGCAAACCATTGCTCTGTCGCACGGAAAACAATCGGCTCGTGACATCTCCAGCAATGCGGATATTGGTGAATGATTTCGCTTTCTGCATAGAGAGCGCCGATTTCTTTTAATTTTGCTAAAATTACAACATTTGATTTTTCATAATAAAGTCCGCTGAACTCACCTGCTAAATCGTTTAAATAGCCTTTGGCGTCAACAGGGACAATAATCGGAATGTCTTTATAGTTCTGGCAGGCGATGTAGTCCTCAACACCGTGGCCGGGAGCTGTGTGAACGCAGCCAGTACCTGCATCTAAAGTGACATGGTCACCAACGATAACAACAGATTCTCTGTCGATGAACGGATGAGCGCATTTCATAAGGTCAAACTCCTGACCTTTGAACTCGGCAATTTTTTCATATTCGGTGATTCCGCCGACAGCCATAACACCATCAACAAGCTCTGTCGCAATGACGAATGTTCCGTTTTCTGTCTTAACTAAACTGTAGTTATAATCAGGGTTAACAGCGATGGCAACATTTCCGGGAAGAGTCCATGTTGTTGTTGTCCAGATGACAAAATATATTTCATCCTTATTAAGTCCTGCATTTTTGAAAACTCCGTTATCGTCTGTCACACGGAACTTAACATAGATTGAATTTGTCTTATCTTCCTGATATTCGATTTCAGCTTCGGCTAAAGCTGTCTCGCAGTCAGGGCACCAATAAATCGGCTTCAAGCCTTTATAGATGTAGCCTTTTTTAGCCATTTCACCGAAAATTTCAATTTGCTTTGCTTCAAATTCAGGCGCTAATGTGAGATATGAATCATCCCAGTCGCCGAGTGAACCGATTCTTTTAATCTGCCCTTTCTGGTTTTCTACATATTGAAGTGCGAAATCCTTGCAAACATCACGGAATTTGGAGATGCTGACTTCGTTTCTGTTGATGCCGAGCTTTTTGATAGCCTGACGCTCAATCGGAAGACCGTGTGTGTCCCAGCCGTGAATGTATGGAGCTTTAAAACCGTCCATATTTTTAAATCTTGTGATGATATCTTTTAAAGTTTTGTTTAAAGCGTGGCCCATATGCATATCGCCGTTGGCATACGGAGGACCGTCGTGCAGAATGAAAAGCGGTTTTTCGCTGTTTAAATCCATAAGCTTTTCATATAAATTTTCATTTTGCCATCTCTCTAAAATTTCAGGCTCTCTCTGCGGAAGATTAGCTCGCATGGGGAACTCTGTGTTTGGCAAATTAAGTGTCTTATCGTAGTCAGCCATTTTTCTTTTACTCTCCTTTTATTTCGTTCAGCACATTGATTGTCAGAACTTTAATTTGATTAAAGTGATTCATCGCTGAAAACATCATATGGTTTGTTGTTTTTTGATAAATCTATTATAATTTCATTTGCATCTGCATCTTCTTTGGAAGGGGCTTCCGCCTCGCCATCATCTGCGCCGTTTTCTTCTGCGCGCTTTTTTAAGAGCTCGTCAACAAGCGGATTAACCTTCTTGGGCGCATATGTATCCTCATCGGTAGAAGCAACCTCTTTTGTGTCGCTCTTTTCTTCAGGGAGGCTATCAGATTTTTTTTCATTATCCAGTTTGAATTCGACAGTCGCCTGCTTGCTGAGTGGAATGTTCTGATAATCGCCGCGCTCGCTGTTCTGTTTTTGTATTTTATTTATGTCTTTTTCCAAATCGGAGACCATTGCCTCGCCTGCACGCTCTTTCGCGCCTTCGGGCATATCCTCCAAAAGCTTCATATATGTCTGAAGCAGCGAATTCATACGCGCTTTGAATGTGTTCATTTCTTTTTTGAGAGAAGAATATTCCTCCTCAAGCACGCTTGCGCGCTTTTCAGCTTCTGCGATGATGTTTCCCGCTTTTATCTCTGCTTCTTTTGTTATCGTGCCCGAGCGCTCATAAGCGTGTTGTTTTATGTCTTCTGCTGTTTTCTGTGCTACTAAGATTGCGTTTTGCATTGTTGTTTCCATGCCCTTGTAGTTTTCAAGGGTTTCGGAAATTATTGCATTTTTCTCTTTTAACGAGCCATTTTCTCTGTAAAGCTTTTCGTAATCTGCGACTAAAGTGCGCATAAACTCGTCAACCTCGATTGAATCATAGCCACGGAAAGCTTTGGCAAATTCTTTGTTTTCTATATCAACCGGTGTAAGCACGAATCCCCCCACCTTTCTAAATTATACATATTTACTTATTGTTATTCTTATTCTGCCTTTTTTGGTTTCGCTTCCAATCGAAGAAATGCGCATTTTGCCAAAACCGCGGACGGAAATTATGTCTCCCTCTTTTGGGCGCAAAGATGCGCTTGTGCAGACTGAATGATTGACAAAAACGCGTTCTGCTCCAATGAGCGATTGTGAGTCGCTTCTTGATTTTCTTGCAAAAAGGCTGACGACAGAATCAAGCCTGACAGATGAAACTGTCCCGAAAATTTCTTCAAATTTCTTTTGCGGTAAATCGGAAAAGTTTTCTTCTTCCGTGACTGTGACGCTTTTTGATGCAACCTTTGTTAAGCTCAGCATCACATAGTCTTTAACCGTGTCATAAATGAAGATAAAGGCATCAGAATCTGAAATTAAGATGTCGCCTATCATCTCGCGAGCTATCCCGAGTCCTAAAAGTGAGCCTAAAAAATCTCTGTGTGAGCACCCGCTTGCTTTCGAGACTTTTATGAGAGAAAGCGGAAAGAAAGAACTGTCGGCTTCTATAAAGTCAGGGAAAAAACCAATGACTCCTCTGTCGGCATCGGGAAAGCCTCCCCAGACCATGCAAGGAGCGAAGTCCTGCTTTTTCACATAATCATTGAAGATGTAAAGAAGCCGTTCATCACAGAATTTTGTGAATTTAGGTGTTTTTCGGGTGAGCGCAAGTTCAGATAAATCTTCAAGGCGCGAAAGCCATTCCTTATCTTCCTTAGTTAACAGGTTATAGTTCATTAATATGTGAAGGGAAATCCTTTTCTGAGCTCATCGTTGAAATCACCCATGATACCAACATTATATGGAGCAATAAGGAATATTCCGTTTGCAACTTTCTGAATGTTTCCGTCAACACCGTAAACTGCACCTGAAAGAAAATCTACAACGCGGCGCGAAACATCTTTTTCAAGATTTTCAAGGTTTATAACTATTGGTTTTTTGCTCTTTAAGTGGTCAGCTATGTCTTTAGCGTCTTCGAAGCTCTGGAGCTGAACAACAACAACCTTAAGCTGAGTTGTTGTGTGAATGTTCACAACCTTTCCTCTTTTGCCTGCCGGAACAACAGGTTCTTCAGGTTCTTTTGAGTCAGTTGTAAGGAATTCTTCTTCCTCAAATTCTTCGTCATCTGTTATGCCAATCCATTTTAACATTTTGTTCATTGTGCTCATAATGTTCCTCCTGTTATTTAAAAATTTATTTTATTAAATATATAAAGCTCTTCCGACTCTGACTATGTTGGCGCCTTCTAAAATTGCGTCTTCATAATCGTCGCTCATGCCCATAGACAGATAGTCTGCGAAGATATTGCTTCCTTGATTGTTTTTGACCTGTTCGAAAAGCTCATAGAGCTTGGCAAAGTGCTTTCTGTTTGCTCCTTTTTCAAAGGACACGGGAGGGATGGTCATGAGACCTCTCACTTTTATCCCTTCCATAGCGGAAATTTTCTCCAAAGTCGGAAAAAGAGATTTTTCCTCCATGCCGAATTTGCTTTCTTCTCCTGAAACATTGACCTGAAGGAGAATGTCTTTTGTTATGCCTGATTTAATCGCAAGCCTGTTTATTTCTTCAGCTAAATGAACGCTGTCAACAGAATGGATTAAAGAGACCTTGTCCATGATATATTTAACCTTGTTTGTCTGAAGGTGGCCGATTAAATGCCAAGTGACAGATGAGCCGAGCGTCTGGAATTTATCACAAAGAGCCTGAACCCTGTTTTCACCAAAAACATTGTGACCTTCATTTAAAAGAGCATTACATTCATCAATGCCAACACTTTTTGTGACAGCGACGAGCGTTATGTCATCAGCTGTTCTGCCTGAATTTATCGCGGCGGTTTTGATGTTTTCTTTGATTTTTGCGAGATTTTCTGCTATCATAATAAAGCTTCCTTTATTTGTTTTTTATCTGTTTACCATCTGTCCTTCTTTGATGTCGGGCGAATTAACAATCACTTCATCATAGAGTTTGAGAGGAGCGTCTTTGCTTTTTGAATCGACCAAGAGGACATCATTTTCGTTATAAACTATTTCCACGGGGACAAAAGTGACCACATTTTCCCTTAAAACATAAACTCCGTTTTCATTATCTTTTGTTCTTAATGCCGAAAGGCTGAGCTTATAGCCTGAATATGTTTTCTTGATGAAATCAATGTTGACAAATCTCTGTTCCAAAAGGCCTTCTTTATAGTTGTGACATTCTAAAATCACAACGCTTCGCCCGTCTTCTGCGGGGGAAACGGAGAAAACCTCAGCCTCGGAGGATTTAGGCGAAATGTCATAGAATCTGAGCTTGACCTTGTCTCCTGCTTCAATTCCAGAGATGCTTTTCTCTTCTATAGCGACGGCTATGAAATATCTGTAGTTATCAATGACTTTGCACGCATAGACCTCGTTTGATGTCTTGTTTTCTCTGATGTTTTCTTCATCAAAGCTTTTGAGCTCGTCAAACTGAGAGGGCGTGAGCTCGTGCATATTGTAGGGGGTGATTAACTCCTCCAAGCCATCAATGTATGATGAAAAAATCCCTGAATTTTTTGAATATATGCTGCTTTCAGCTGCACCAATCCGGGATTCCAAATCAGCTTTTGTCTGCTTCAATAAATCCAAAGTCGAGGTTTTTGCACCTGAACCTCCTTCAATTGCTGATTTGTGCTCAGCTAAGGCTGTTATGCTATATTTAAGAAGCGCAACGGATGACATATCCTTTTTATAGCTTGCGTCAATGATGCTCGAAAGGCAAGATGAAATTTCCTGCTCAAGCTTTGAAATGTCGTTGGAGAAAGCAGTGTTTTCGTGGTGGCTGCTTTCTAAAATTGCAATTTTTTTATTAACCTGCTCAAGCTTTGTCTTAACGCCTGCGTCAACACTGCCGTTATATGTCACAGCAATCTGCGAGCCAGAAGCGACACGATCGCCTGAGGCAAATTTAGCATCTAAAACTCCATCGATTTGCGGGGAATAAAGGGTTTCGTATTTAATCACGAGACCTTTAGTGTTCACGGAATCTTCAATTGTGTCTTTATATAGCGTGTCTTTAACGATGTTTCCGCTTATGAGAGCGCGGACAATATATATGATGGCAAGCAGAACAAAAACAAATATAAATATATTCTTTTTGCTTTTCATGACCTATTCTCCCATTTTTTTCACTATTATAAGACATTATATCATAAATTTATTGATTATGCAACTTTTTATCGAAGAAAAAAATAAAATTCAGCGGATTTTTTTGATTATCGGGCGATAGAGAAAATTAAATGTGAAGCCAAAAAGCTTTACATTTAATTTTGCGAGGCTAAGATGCAGATATTGAAAATTGAGTTATAAGCAAAAGCTCCCTAAATTTTTTTGAAAAAACTCTTGACAAACGATTTTTATTATGGTAAAATTCGTTTACATTTGAATATCACAAAAAACGACTGTGACGAGGACGGTCGGATTGCCGAACTTTCAGAGAGTTGCCGGTTGCTGCAAGGCAATAGGGAGGCTTTCCAATGACTTATCACCTCTGAGTCGGAGGATCGAAAGGCTATGCTGAGTAGGCTCCTTCCGTAATGCTGCGTGAAAGCAAAGGGCTTGTTAGAGCTCGGTGAGTGACGGATTTTTCCGTAATTTGAGTGGTACCGCGGGTTTTATAACTCGTCTCAAGGATGGCTTTGAGACGGGTTTTTTTGTTTTATTCAAAGTTCGTAGAGATTTACGAAAATGAAAGGAGACAAAATCAATGGATTACAGTTTGAAGGAAGTTGCAGGCAGAATCAAAGAGCTCAGAGAAGCAAAGGGCTTTTCGCAAAAAGAGCTGGCTAAACTCACAGGAGTTTCTTTAGAAGACTATGAGATTTTAGAAAAGGGAGAGGCAGATTTTTCTTTCACATTTATCTATAAATGTGCTAAGGCGTGCGGAGTTGAAGTTGTTGATATTTTAGAAGGAACAAGCTCAACCCTCACATCTTTTACCATCACAAGAAAAGGAGAGGGGCTTAAAATCCTGAAAAAACACGGTGTGGAATATGATAACTTAGCACCTAAATTCAAGGATAAGCTTGCTGAACCGTTTTTAGTTAAATTTCCCTATCTTGAAGAGGAACAAAACGCTCCTATTCAGCTCAGCTCACACAATGGTCAGGAATTTGATGTCATTGTCCGCGGCTCGCTTAAGGTTCAGGTGGGAAACCATGTTGACATATTAAATGAAGGGGACTCCATTTTCTATAACAGCATCATTCCGCACGGTATGATTGCCGCAAGCGAAGGTGGCTGTGAATTCCACGCAGTTGTTTTAAATCCGCAGGTGGGCACAGTCAGCGAGGAATATCCTGAAGCTCCGCTTGCCGAAAAGAAGGCAGAAGAAAAGGTGGCAAGCGCTGAAACTGTTGCCGATAAGTTCATTGAATCATTCTACGATGAAAATGGCGTGTTTAGCGGAATCAGCTTTAAAAATGAAGATGAATTCAACTTCGCTTTTGACTGTGTTGATGCCATCGCAGAAAAAAATCCTGATAAGCTTGCAATGATGTGGGTTGGAAATGATAAAAAAGACAGAAAATTCACATTTTCGGATATGAAAAAATATTCAAACAAAACTGCAAACTATTTTGAATCGCTCGGCATTAAAAAGGGCGATACTGTGATGCTCGTCTTAAAGCGTCACTATCAGTTCTGGTTCTCGATGCTTGCGCTTCATAAGATTGGTGCAATCGCAATTCCTGCAACAAATCAGCTCGTCCAGCACGATTTTGATTATAGATATAAAGCCGCTAAAGTGAAGGCAATCGTCTGCACAGCAGACGGGGATGTGTCGATAGAGGCAGAAAAGGCAGCCGAAGGCTATCCCGAAATGATTAAGGTTTTAGTTGGCGGCAAAAAAGACGGATGGAACGATTTTGATGTTGAAATGGAACGCTTCAGCACGCATTTTGACCGCACGGAAAAAACTCCCTGCGGAAACGACCCGATGGTTATGCTGTTCACATCAGGCACAACAGGCTATCCAAGAATTGCGACTCATTCATATAAATATGCTCTCGGTCACTATCCGACAGCAAAACACTGGCACAATGTCAACCCTGACGGACTTCATTTCACAATCTCCGACACGGGCTGGGGAAAAGCGCTCTGGGGCAAGCTTTATGGTCAGTGGCTTTCAGAGGCTGCCATATTTACATATGACTTTGACCGCTTCCGTTCAGAAGACATTTTGCCGATGTTTGCAAAATATGGCATCACAACCTTCTGTGCACCGCCTACTATGTATCGTTTCTTTATTAAAGAAGACTTATCAAAATATGACTTATCTTCCATTGAATATGCAACAACAGCGGGAGAAGCTTTGAATCCTGAAGTGTTTAACCAGTTTAAAAAGGCGACGGGGCTAACGATTATGGAAGGCTTCGGACAGACGGAAACAACGCTTTCTATCGCAAACTTTGTTGGATCGACACCTAAAATCGGCTCAATGGGAAGACCAAGCCCACTTTATGATGTTGTTGTTTTAGACCCTGACGGCAATGTTTGCAAGACGGGAGACGCGGGAGAAATCTGCATCCGTGTTAAAGATAATGCTCCTTGCGGACTCTTCACGGGATATTATCTTGACGAAGAAAAGACAAACGAAGTGTGGCACGACGGCTACTATCACACAGGCGACCAGGCAACGATGGACGAAGACGGCTATCTCTGGTATGTCGGCAGAATTGATGATGTTATCAAATCATCAGGCTACCGCATCGGGCCTTTTGAAATTGAGAGCGTTATAATGGAGCTTCCGTATGTTTTGGAATGTGCTATAACTCCTGTTCCTGATGAGGTTCGCGGACAGATTGTTAAAGCAACAATTGTTTTAGTCAAGGGAACAGAAGGAACGCTTGAACTCAAAAAGGAAATTCAGGAATATGTTAAATCGCACACAGCTCCTTATAAATATCCAAGAATTGTCGAGTTTGTTGATGAGCTTCCAAAAACAATCAGCGGAAAAGTCAGACGAGTTGAAATCCGCAAAAATGATATGGAGAAAATGAATAAATAAACATTAAAAGCAGGGAGGCGTAAAGAAATTTTTACGCCTCTTGTTTGTTTGAAAAAAGGGGAGAGATTTTTTGGACAGAGAAAGATTTAAAAAGCAGCTTGATTTCATTTTGGAAATTGATAAGGAAAAGGAAATCTACAGGCAGACGCACCTGACAGAATATAAAAGGCGTGAAAATGACGCCGAGCACGCGTGGCATATGGCGATTATGATTTATCTTTTAAAGGAATATGCAAACGAGGAATTTGATGTCTCAAAAGCGATGATGATGGCGCTTATTCACGACATCGTTGAGATTGACGCTGGAGACACATATGCCTATGATGCTGAAATGCTGCTCACTCAAAACGACAGAGAAAAAGAGGCGGCAGACAGAATCTTCGGCATGCTTCCTTTTGACCAGAAAAAAGAAATGATTGAGCTTTTTGAGGAATTTGAAAAGGGAGAAACAAAAGAAGCAAGATTTGCCCGCGTCATGGACAATTTTCAGCCGCTTCTTTTAAATGATTCAAATGATGGCCGTGACTGGAGAGAACACAAGGTCAGATGCTCTCAGGTGGTCAGCCGTCAGAAAAAGTCGGAGGCGGGCTCAAAAGCAATCTGGGAACTTACGAAAGAGCTGATAGAAAAAAATGTGAAAAGGGGAAACATCATAGACGAGTAGGATAAACAATGCAGCCCCCTCTAATTATATTTTAACTTGCTTTTTTTATCGGTTTGCGATATAATGAAAAACGATTATGAGCACAATCATAGCGGTTTAAGTTTTTTTGCAAAAAGACTTTAAACTAACATCAGATTTATTAAAACGGACATGAAAGGGAGATTTTTAACGAACAGTAAACGAAGCGGAATAATATTTTTTATAATTTACCTTGCTTATATTTCGATATATGTTGCAAGAATAAATCTATCCATGGCAGGTCCTGAGCTGATTAACGGAAATGTCATCGACACAGTTCAGCTCGGCATTTTAGGAAGCGTTTTTTCCACTATTTACGCGATGGGAAGACTTTTAAACGGTGGCATAGGCGACAAAACTCCGCCCTGGATTATGCTGACGATTGGCCTTGCCGTGGCAGGTGCGAGCAACATTTTAATCAGCTTTCTTCCTCCGTTTATCGGAATTTTCATCCTCTGGACAACTAATGCATATGCGCAGTCTATGCTCTGGAGCTCTGTTTTATGTGCTGTTTCAGCCATGTTTGAGGGAAAGACTGCAAAGCGCATGACCTCCATAATGGTCACAAGCGTTGCTATGGGAAACATTCTGGCAATCATCGTCAACACATTTTTCATAACGAAATTTGGTGTTGAATATGCCTTCTTGATTCCGGGACTTTTCACTTTGATTATGGGCGTTTTAGTGCTTATCACAGCGCGAGATATAAAGGCTGAAGCGCAGACAACGAAAAAGCATATTTCCATGTTCCAGCTCATTAAAAACAGGGAAGTGCTTATGATGGGTGTTCCTGCAGTTATGCACGGCGTTATGAAGGAAAACATAAGTCTTTGGATGACTGTGTTTGTTGTTGATAAATATAATGTTGATTTGAGCGTCTCTTCGTTTTACATTCTCTTGATTCCCGTTATCGGTTTTATCGGAAGGACGCTTTATCCGTTTGCATTAAGACTTTGCGGCGAAAAAGAAAACACAGTTTCGGCTCTCGGCTTTATCGTTTGCGTCGTGTCGGCTGTGCTTTTATGTGTTGATGGTGTCGGTATGCTTTTATCTGTCGTTTTGCTGAGTTTGATTTACACAGCCGTGTCTATGATAAACACATCGATTTTATCAATTTATCCGCTCAAATTTCTTGAGACGGGAAATGTTGCCTCTGTCAGCGGTGTGATGGATTTTGCTACATATTTGGGCGGCGGAGTTGCAAGCATGATTTATGGCGTTGTTATTGCAAGCTTTGGCTATGTTCCGATGTTTGTTTCGTGGATTGTGATATCGGTGATTTCTGTTCTTATGCTTATGAAAATCAACAGAAGAAAAAAAGAGGCTTTAAGCTGATGCTTTTTGCCACCTCTCTTATGCTGATGTCTGTTTGTTTGAGCAAAGAGCAGGCGGCATTAATTCTTTGCAGAATTATATATTCATTTGGAGATGTTCCCGTGTGTTTTTTAAACAATATTCGAAATGAGGTTGGGGAAAGCTTTTCTTATCAGGTGGCTATAGAAGCTGACAGAGAATATCATATTGGCACCGAATTTTATTTCAGCGTTAGTTGTCCGGGGCTTGAAGAAAACATTGACTCAATAAATGAAAAAAATTATTTCGATGCAAAAGATGTCATCTCTCTGATGCCTGATAATATGCGTGTTGTTTATTGGGATTATTATCATACGGATGAAGAATTTTATGATAAAATGATTTTAAAGCATAAGGAACTCACGGAAAAGGTTGTTTTTGCAGGCGGAATCAGCATTTGGTATGGATTTGCACCCGATGAAAAGTTAACTTATGAGACAACTAGCGCCGGGCTTTCTCCCTGCAGAAAAAACGGCATAAAGGATGTTTATGCCACTTGTTGGGGAGATGATGGCTGCGAAACTGATGTGATGTTCACCTTGCCGGGGCTTTCATTATATGGTGAATATTCCTACACAAACGATGTGACTAATGAAAGAGTCGGCTATAACAGATATAAAGAAATTTCAACAGTGTATATTGTAAAATAAAAACACGATAATAATTATCGGGGCTTTAAAAATTCTTCAAAAGCACGATGCAGATGACGGAGCAAGTATGTATCATATGAAGAAATAAATTTTGAGAAGAGTGAGTTTATGATTAAAACAGAAAGATTATGCTTGCGACCTTTCCTTGAAAGTGATGCACAGGATTTGTTTGAATATTTGTCAGAACCAATGGTAAATTGCTTTGCCTGCATGAAAATCGGTTCGATTGATGAGGCAAAGAAAGAAGCTTTAAAGCGAATGAAGGAAGATTTATATTTTGCTGTTTGCTTAAAAGAAACAGGAAAGGTTATAGGTGAGATGTTTGCTCATCCTGAGGAGAAAGACCACCATGATAATAATGACACCTTCAGCTTGTGCTGGATGCTGAACAAAGACTATCATGGAAAAGGATATGGGTTTGAGGCGGCGAAGGCTTTTGTGGATTTTTTGTTTGAAGCAAAAGATGCACGAAGACTTTATGCATACACAGAAGACTATAATGTTGCAAGTCAGAAGGTTTGTGAAAAGCTCGGAATGCGCCGCGAGGGATTGTTTAAGGAATTTATATCTTTCGCTTGCGATGCAGATGGAAACCCTATATATGAAACCACATATCAATATGCCATTTTAAAAAAAGAGTGGAAAGGTTAATTTTTGATTTATAAAGCGATTAGCCGGCAGCGAGGTGAAAAAATGAACAATAAAAGAAGGATAATATTATCTGCTTTGGGAGTGTTTTTGAGCATAGCTCTACTTCTGGCAGCTGCAATTCTTGCAGAAGAAGCTCTTATAGGTCAAGCTTTGGCAAGCACGCTTACAATAGTTTCAACAATTTTAGTCATTGTTGCAATTTTCTTTGCCGCAAAGGTTGACTATGAAACAGGCGTTTACGAATGCAAAAAATGCGGTCACACCTTTAAACCGACCTTCAAGGCATATATTTTGGGCGTGCATACCTTGCAGACAAGATGCCTTAAATGCCCTAGATGTGAAAAAAAGTCATGGTGCAGAAGAAAAACGGTGTGATATTTCCTTTGAAAAACGATGAAACGAGGCTTTGAGGGGCGTGAGTCCTTTCAAAGCCTTTTTGTGTGCTCAAAATTTCAGTTTAACACTTTTTGCTTGGAAATATGCCGGAAAATACTCACCAAAAATTATTGTAGGTATTGAAAAAATGTATTTATATGGTATAATTATAATGTGGATATAACTGAATATTTTAATTATAGAGTGAGAAGGAATAGATATGGCAGTAAAATATGGAAAGAAAAGGAACAGAAGGAACAATATTTTATATACGGTTGTCAGTGCAGCTTTGCTTTGTGTTGTCTTTTTGGCTATGGTCAGTTATTTTTATATCGTTGCAGAAAACGAGGCATATGAGGAGCTTCATGTGCAGACGAAACAGATTAAGGACGATTTAACTCTGCAATTAAAGTCTGACCGCGAAAACCTTGTGACCATGGCAAACTTTGCGGCAGAGCTATATGCTGACGGAGAAAGCTACAGCCGTATGTTTGACTCCTTTGAGCCTATCGGCTTATTTTCAAGAATTGGCATTTTAAACCCTGACGGAACCTTTATCACAAAGGATGGCACCATTAATGTAAGTGACAAATTATCATTTGAAGAGCAGGCTCTTTTGGGAGAACATATTACAGGCAGAACTATCAGCTATTCAATCCCCGATGAACAAGTGGTTCGCAGTAGTGTTCCGATTAAGGTCAATGGTGAAACTGTCGGCATTATGTATGGAATCATCAGGATTGAAACAATCAATAATAAGTATAGCAGCATGGCAAAAGAGCTTGATGCCCAGCTTTTCGTATATGATAAAGAAAGCGGAAAATTTGTCATAGACACCATCAACAAAAAACCAAGCGAGTTATCGTGGCTTAAAAACCGCAAATATAATGACGGATGTTCTTATGAAGACCTGGTGACAACGGACAAGGGATATAGCTCATTTAAGTCAATCATTACGGGTGAGGATTTATATGTTCACTATTCCACGCTTGAAGATTTTAACTGGGGAATTATGCTTGCAAGATATGAGTCGCAGGTGTTTAAAGAAACACACACCATATTAAAAATCCTTCTTTTTGACTTCTTTATTATGATTTTTATTATGTTCTTCTACATTTTGATTATAATGACAAATGAGAGAAGGATAAATGCCGTAACTGAGTGTGCGTCTGATGTCAGAAAAGAACTTTTAGAAACAACAGACGATCAAAACAACATTCAGGATGCTTTGATTGAGGTTTGCAAGTTTGCAGATTCAAGGTCTGCCATATTTTTTGATACAGACGGGGAGTTTTATCATTACATCACTCCTGAATATGCAGAAGTTATGCTTTCGGAAAAAGAAAGACAGCATTTGAGCGCAGAATTGTTTCGATATGCCGCTGCATTTCATAAAATCAACGGCAATGCAGTCAACATTTTGTGCATTAAACCGAATGCGCATCTTGTCAAAACAAATCCGTCTTTCTATCACTTTTTGAAAGAACACCAAATCAGAGAGATTTCTTTTTCGGCAACCATAAATAAAGCCAATCATATCACTATTTTAGCCGCTATCAATTCAAAACACGGGAAGCGTGTGAGAATGCTTGCTGAAAAGGTTTCGGCGTGCTTTTCTATAGCTCTTTACAACAAAAACCATCTTACTAAAACAGAACTTGCGGCAACTACAGATTCACTTACAGGTGTTTTAAATCGCGTTGTTTATAAGAGAGATTTGCTTGCCTTTGACAAAGAAAGACCGGAAAACTTTTCGTGCATTTTTATTGATGTCAATGAGCTTCATTTGAGAAACAACAAATATGGTCATGCCGCAGGCGATGAAATGCTTTTATATATTGCTAACACATTGAAGGAAGTGTTCTACGGTCACAAGGTTTACCGAATGGGCGGTGACGAATTTTTGGTGTTTACACAAAACATTGAGCAGGAAATGGTTAAAAATTGCATAGAACAGGTTATCTCGCAGCTTGCACCGATGAATTACCACATTGCAATCGGCTTGTCTTACAGAACACAAAACAACAACACGGAAGAAATGGTGAGAGAAGCAGAAATCAGAATGTATGAGGCGAAGGCTCAGTATTATCAGAACAAAGAGCAGCAAAGCATTTCAAAATCTGAGGATAAAGGCTATGTTCAGATTAAAACAGGAATACTTGAAATTGATGCAATGCTTTCGGTGCTCAAGGAACACTATAATGGCATATACCGCGTTAGTCTTGACTCAGATAAGGCGCATCGTATTCTTATGCCGGCATATCTTGGTTATGAAGAAGACGAAGAGCATTTTTCTGCACTTTTAAAAAAATATATTTACGAAACAGTCAGTCCCGATTTTCACAGAGCAGTGACGAGCTTTTTAAACTATGATGCAATCAAATCGCAGTTAATAGAAGGTAAAACACCAAAGATTACATATAAAAAGATGAGCGGTGAGGTTGTGATATTAAGCATTTATAAGCTTGACGACAAGGACGCATCAGCAAATAACACGCTTTGGGTTTTTGCAAAAGATTAATTGACAAAAGTGAATCATTGTGGTAGAATAATGTGAGTTGAATATTTGGCAAAATCGGCGAAAGCCGGTGACGCAAAGCAAAGAGGCTAAGGTTAAAAACAAAGTTTTATACTATGCCAGTCCAGCTGCAATGATAAAGGTCTTTTTTTGACTTTCTGTTATTGCAGCTTTTCTTTTTGCAAGAGGTGATTTTTATGAATGTTGTGACAAGAGAAGAAAAGAAATTTTTAATAAACATTGATGAGTTTCGCACTAAATCCCATTATCTTGATATGCTCATGCTTCAGGATGAGCACAACGGAACAGACGGCTATATCATAAGGTCGCTTTATTTTGACACGATTTATGATGACGATTTCTTTGAAAAGCTCGACGGATTAGAAACAAGACGAAAAATACGGCTTAGAATTTATGACCCGAAAAGTGATTTTGCAATGCTTGAAATGAAGCAAAAGCAAGGGGTAAATCAGAAGAAACGCTCGCTTCGTTTGACAAAGGCGGACGCCGAGGCACTAATAGCAGGAAAATATGATGTGCTTTTGAAATATGAAGAAGACTTTGCCAGAGAATGTTACGGACTTATGCATTATAAGTGCTATCGCCCGAAGACAATCGTGCAGTATAACAGAAAGGCGTATATTGCAAAAGAAAACAAAATCAGGATTACTTTTGACAATAATATTATTGCAACGGAAACAAATTTTGATTTGTTTTCGGAAAATCTTGTGATGTATCCCGTGCTCGATAAGTTCAATGTTGTGCTTGAGGTGAAGTTTAACGGATTTCTGCTTGACTATATCAGGCAATTTATAAACAGCGTGAACAAAAGCGAGCTGTCGGTCAGCAAATATGCCTTAGCAAGAAAACAAAGTTATGATGAAATATGATAAAAGGAGTTTTTGAAAATGAGAAGTCAGATTTTTAATTTAATCAAGGAACAATCAACACTCTCCTGGGAGCAGATTGCGGCAAACATTTTAGTTTCGGGAATTTTGGGATTTTTGATTTTTGTGTCCTACATGATTTCCCATCGCGGAACAATTTACAGCAAAAAATTTAATGTTTCACTCGTTGTTTTAACCGTCCTTACATCAATGGTTATGACGGTTATCGGAAACAATGTGGCTCTGTCTTTAGGTATGGTCGGTGCTCTCTCTATTGTTCGTTTCAGAACGGCAATTAAAGATTCAAGAGACACTGTTTACATATTCTGGACAATTATTGTGGGAATTTGCTGCGGTGTGGGAGACTTTGTCGTTGCAGGCATTGGCAGCGCTTTTGTGTTTATTCTTTTTCTCATTTTGGGTGCAATCAAGAACAATAACCGTATGCTCGTTATTATCAGGGGAGACCGCACAAAAGAATCTCAGATACAAGGCGTG
The DNA here is from genome assembly GCA_045576235.1 of Clostridia bacterium. GTDB lineage: Bacteria > Bacillota > Clostridia > UBA1381 > UBA9506 > SIG437. Next base: position 19,576 of record JAZNGA010000029.1, on the reverse strand, counting down.
ATGTTTAAGTTTTTCGGAGCAAAGGCTGTGCTCAGAGTGAAAAACTCCAGCACAGACTCTATTGAATTTATTTATGAAATTACTGCAAAGCTTTTATCACAAGCCGAGAGAAAAAACAATATAGGTATTTGCGATGAAATTTATAAAATAGGAAACATTCAGTATGTTAATACTGTGATGCAAAATGATGAGGTTTCAAACTGATTGTTTTAACGAAGGTTTAAGGAGGTGCCGGGGTTGAAATATAAAATAATCGGATTATCTGCTACAGCTCTGGTGCTGATAGCGGTGATGGCAATAAGCTTTATAATGCCGACTGATAACGGCAAGCGCTATCATCAGCATATTGAAGCGGAAGAAAAGGAAGAATGTAGTCATTATGACGGAAAATTTTGCACACATCTTCCAATTGTTAAGATAGACACAAATGGTCTGACAATCCCCGGCGAGCCTATTTTGGATGCTCCCGGCGGCAATACCATTGCACACACTATGTCAGAAACCGGAGAAGAAACTATTTTGTCAAAGGTTTCGGTTATTGATAACAACGGCAAAAATAATCACACAGAGGATGAATCCAAAGTTTCAAGCGATATCAGAATTCGTGTTCGCGGCAACTCATCAAGGCATTTTGAGAAAAAGGGATATATTTTGAAAATGATAACCTATGATGGACTGAATAATCCTCAAAGTCTTATGGGGATGGATGTGCATCACGAATGGGCGCTTCACGGCCCATATCTTGACAAAACGCTTATCCGCAATTACATTTGCTACAATCTTGCAGGTGAAATTATGGGATATAGTCCCAATGTGCGCTTTTGCGAGCTTGTCATAAACGGCGAGTATCAGGGGTTATATCTTTTAACTGAAACCATAACGGCAGGAAAAAAATGGCGCAAGGCTTGAGCTTTCCGTAAACAAAAAGGATAATTCCTTCTCGGGATATCTCTTGAGGCTTGACCGAGGCAGCAATACGGAGCTTAAAAACATTAACAACTTCAGCCGCTATACATATAAGACAGAAAACAAAATCAATATTACATATCCCGGTAATGATAATTTAACACCACGGCTTGCAGATAGAATTTGTGAAGATTTTTCCGCCTTTGAAAAAGCACTGTATTCCTACGACTATGACAGCAAAGAGTTTGGTTATGAAAACTATATAGATGCAGAGTCATTCGTTGATTATTTTTTGATTAACGAATTTACAAGCAACTACGATGCAGGAAGTAAATCCACATATGTCTATAAGGGCATTGACGGAAAGCTTAATATGTGTGTGTGGGACTTTAATAATGCCTTTGACAACTATCAGGAAAACGAAACATCACACAGAAAATTCCACACTCAGGACGGTCTCTGGTATGATATGCTTTTCAAAGACGAAGATTTTGTGGAAAAAGTCATAAGTCGCTATTACGAATTAGAAAAACAATTTTTAAATGAGGAATATATGAATTCCTACATAGACAGCGTGATAGAATATCTGGGGCCTGCGATTGACAGAAATTTTGAAAAATGGGGACATTCGTTTTTGCCTGAATGGGACCGCCTGCTGCCTCTTGACAGAAACCTGCACTCATTTGATGAAGCACTGGCGCAGTTGAAGGGCTATATCAAAAACCGCTGTGAATGGATGAATGAAAACATTGACTCGCTAAGACAATATTGCGCCGAATCAAAAGTCAAGAATTACAATTATTAAAAAAATAAGGAGGTAATAAGCGATGAAAAAATATATCATAATTGTTTCTGTTATTATTATGCTTTTTTTGATGTTTGACATTGCTTATTACCACCTTGGATGGTATGTTCCATTTGGGGAAAATGGGCAGGAATGTTTTGTTAAGACAGACGGAAAAAGCATTTTGCTGAAGGCTGAAGATGAATTCAAAGAATTTGAAATAAAGGGCGTGAATTTAGGAGCCGCTATTCCAGGAGAGTGGTCTTCTGATTACGCTGCCGATGAAGACACCTACCTTCGCTGGTTTGAGAAAATTCAGGAAATGGGTGCTAACACCATCAGGGTTTATGGCGTGCAGTCGGATGTGTTTTATAACGCATTCTATAAATATAATCAAAATAATAAAAATCCTCTTTATCTTTTGCAAGGCGTAGTCGTAAATGATTATTTGCAGTTCTCTCACAGAGAGGCTTTTGATAAAGAGTTTATGGACAGCTTTTTAGAGAATGCAAAAACTGCAGTTGATGTAATTCACGGAAGAAAGAAAATTCAGCTTGGGAGAAGAGCTTCTTCTGCTTCCGGTTCTTTTAAAAAGGATGTGTCAGATTTTGTTATCGGATATATTCTCGGCGCAGACTGGCAAGTCTCTACCGTGGCTTACACCAACGAAAAATATAAAGAAGCAGGACTTTCATATCACGGTGAATGTTTGTATGCAAAGCAAGGAGCTTCTGCCTTTGAAATTATGCTTGCAACCGTGGGCGACAAAATGATTTCATACGAAACGAAAAAGTTTGAAACGCAAAGACTTGTTGCCTTTTCAAACCAACCGGGAACAGACCCTTTTACATATCCTGATGATGTTGCAAGGCTCTATGAAAAATATGCCTGTTTCGACACAGAAAACATAATTGCAACGGATAAATTTATTTCAGGTCAGTTTGTATCCTATCATGTTTATCCGTTTCAGACAGAACTGCTTAAGTATGTTGATGATTTTGGTGAGGCAGAAATCTTCTATCAGGAGGATGGAAGTCTTGATACTTACAGAACATATTTTTCAATGCTTGCTTTTCATCATCGTCAACCTGTTGTTATTTCTGAATTCGGGATCCCGTCAGGGCGAGGGGTTGAACATGAAGCTGAGGACATAGACGGCATATACAGTAAGGTTTCTGAAAAAGAGCAGGGAGAAGCGCTTTTGGATTGCTGGGAGGACATAAAAGCAGCAGGCTTAAACGGCGGATGTGTGTATTCCTGGCAGGATGAATTGGAAAAGCGCACTGAAAGCACATATTATGCCATCAATGAAGAAAGGTCTCCTTATTGGTCAGATTATCAGTCGAACGGGCAGTTTTTTGGACTTTTGTCCTTTGACCCGGGAGAGAGTGAGTCCGTTTGCTATGTTGACGGTGATATATCTGAGTGGGACGATGACGATGTTTTAATCAATGACACAATTGAGCTTTCGGTAAAGTATGATGAGAAGTTTATATATTTCCTTGTCAGAAAGGAAAAGCTTGATTTTTTAAATGATATTATTTACATTCCCATTGACACCACGCAGAAAACAGGAAGTAATTACTGCGTAGAATATGATGCAAAGTTTGACAGAGAGGCGGACTTTCTGCTTTGCATAAACGGCATTGACAACACAAGACTGCTCGTTCAGGAAAGATATGAGGCACTTCGTTCGACATATTCTCAAATGATTTATGGTTTTGATACCTACACAAAAGGAAGTGTTCCCAAAAAAAATTCCCCGAAATTTGTGCCTGTAAATTCCATGGTGGAGAAAAAGGTTTTGAGCGAGGATTTGATTAAAAGAACTATTCATATCCCCGTTGAAAAAGGAAAACTCTCATATGGCAACAGCAACCCTGAAAGTGAAGAATTTAATTCTCTTGCAGATTTTATATCGGCAGGCGATTACATAGAAATAAGGTTGCCGTGGCAGCTGCTCAATTTTTCTGATCCGTCAAAAATGCAGATTCACGACGACTATTATGACGGAAACTACGGCATAAAGTTTATAGACTTAAGCGAAATGTATATTGGGGCAGGAATGGAAAGCGAGAGAATTTGCCTTGAAAAACTAAAGTTAAAAGGTTGGGGAAACAAGGTAACATTTCACGAAAGACTGAAAGAATCATATTATATAATGCAGGGTTTATGGAAGGAAGGTCAATAGTATGAAAGTTGAGATAATGATTTATGTTTATATAGCAATCTGTGTCAGCATGATTTTATATAACATAGTTTATATTTTCATATTAAGGCATCGGGAAAAAGCGCTTTCTTCCAATTCCTTAAAGTTTGAAAAAATGATTTGTGATGAGATAGAAAAAATAAAAGAAAACGAAGCTGTTTCCCAGATTCATAAGGATTTTCTTTGCAAAAAGCTTGACAGGACAGCAGGAATTACTGCTTTTGATAAGGCTCTTGAAAAAGTGTATAAAAACCAACCTGAAAATGTTGAGAAATATCTTTATGACACTTTTTCTGTCTTTGAATATCTCACCCACAGATACATAAGCAAAGACACATTAAAGATTGCATATTTCCAATACATACTGCATAAATACAACATTCTGAAAGATTATGAGAACGAAAAGCTCACAAATGCCCTTTTAGACCTTTTGCGCAGCGTAAATGTATATTGCAGAGAAAACACCTTAAAGGCAATTTACAGTATAAATAAGCCGGAGATAGTGATTTCGGCGCTCAAAATTATTGATAAAAACTTAACCTTTCATCATCCGAAGCTTATTTGCGACGGACTTTTAAGCTATCGAGGTGATAAGGAGAAACTAAAAGAGCACCTTTTTAAAAACTTCAGTGCATATTCAGTTAATATGCAGCTTAACATTCTGAATTTTTTCCGATTTGGCAATGTCAGATGCGATGAGGAAATGACGGAGATTTTAACAAACGAGAAAGCAAACAATGAGCTTCGTTTTTCGGCAATCAGATATTTTGAGAAATTTCCATGCGCTGAAGCGGAGAGAGTCATTCTGTCTTTTGCGGAAAATCTGGAACGAAGAACTTGGGAATATCAGGCGATTGCATCTTCTGCTCTCAAATCATATCCAGGCGATGCGACCTTTAGAATTTTAGTGGAAAATCTTTTAAGCTCTAACTGGCATATCAGACAGAACAGCGCCATAAGTCTTGAAAAGCTCGGCTATACATATCACGATTTGATAAGCGTGTTTGATGGCGATGACCGTTATGCAAGAGAAATTATGCGCTATCGTCTTGACAGAAGAAACGCTGAAAGTGAGGCAATGAAAGCATAATGGAAATGGAAACAATAAAAAATATTTTCGATATTATCAGCGCCTTGTTTTTGTTCTACCTAATAGGCTATTCAACCTTTTTGTTTTTATCGGTGGTTGTCGGTGCATCCACTCTTTACAGAAAAAAGATGCAGGACAAACTGATGAATAAGTTTACAGATAACTATTTTGTGCCGATAACAATTGTTGTTCCTGCATATAACGAAGAAGTGACGGTTGTGCAGACGGTCAAATCCTTGCTTTCGCTTGAGTATAAGCTCTATGAGATTATCGTTGTGGATGACGGCTCAAAGGATGAAACATCGCGCGTTTTAATTGAAGCATATAATATGCATCCTGTGAGACGGCCTCTCCACAGAAGCATAGCGTGTCAGCCTGAGGAATTTATTTATGAATCTTATGAGCAGAAAGTTCCTCTTACTCTCATCCGCAAGAAAAACGGAGGAAAAGCAGATGCGCTGAACATGGGCATTAACGCCGCACAATATCCTTATTTTATCTGTATGGATGCAGACTCTGTTTTGCAGTTTGATTCACTGAAAAAAATTGTGATTCCAGTTCTGGAAGAAGAAAATGTGGTTGCTGTGGGCGGAACTGTGAGACCTTGTAATGATGTCACGCTTAAAAGTGGCAGAGTTATAAAATACAGACTGCCTAAAAATGTTTTAGCGTGTATGCAGCTTTTGGAATATGACCGTTCATTTTTGGCATCAAGGATTTTGTTTGACCATTTCAACGGTTCGCTTATTATATCAGGAGCATTTGGAATGTTTAAAAAGGAAACTGTAATTGCGGCAGGCGGTTATGACCACGGCACAATGGGAGAAGATATGGAGCTTGTGGTGAAGCTTCATAACTATTGCCTTACAAACCAGATTCCATACTCCATCAAATATGCAACTGATGCGGTTTGCTGGACGCAGGTTCCCGAAAAGCTGGGAGATTTGAAAAAGCAGAGAAAGCGTTGGCATCTTGGACTTTTTCAGACTATGTGGAAACATAAAAAGATGATGGGAAATCCTAAATTTGGTGCAGTCGGCTTTATTTCATATATGTATTTTTTGCTATATGAGCTGCTTTCGCCATTTATCGAAGTTTTTGGCGTGTTTACGATGATAGGGGCATTCTTTTTAGATTTGCTCAATTTGCCGTTTATGCTCCTTTTTATGCTTATTTATGCCGCATATAATTCAATCCTGACGCTGACGGCATTCTTTTCAAGAATACAGACCATTGATTTGACGGTTACCTTCAAAGACTGTATGAAAGCAATTATGCTTTGCTTTTTTGAGGTCACAACATTAAGATTTATAATGGCATTTGTAAGACTCACGGCGTTTCGTGGCTATAAAAAGAAAAAGCTTGATTGGGGACGCATTGAACGAAAAGGAATCAACATTTAATAGAGGCGAGGTGATGTGGAAAATGAGAAAATGTATGATTATAATGTTCTTGCTGGCTGCTTTTTGTGTTCAGCCGGCGCTTGCCGAGGTTTATACTACAGAAAAAACAGAAGGCTTTGGAAATTGTGTCTATGTAGCAGGAAGCGGCGATAATTTTCCGCTTGAATTTTATGATGAAGAAACAGACACATACTGTGGTGTTATCCCTGATATGCTGGGCGTTATTTCTGAACGCTCAGGTGTGGATTTTGTTTATATCAATGGAAACAGAGCTGATAAAAATATAATGGGAGAAAATCTGCAGGTGGAGATTGTTTCTTCTTCTGAAAACATCAGCACCCTGCCTTATTATAAGGATTATTTGGAACTCGTGTCCTTTGAAAAAGACGGTGAAACCGTGAGAGAAGGTCTTGTTTTCACAAGCCTTATGGATGATAGCTTGATTTCAAAAATCAAAGCATCAGCAGGCGGAATTTCAGAAGATGTCAAAAGCGGAATATATCTTTCTCACATGGCGGAAAATGCAAAGATAAATTACATTTGGATTATGCTGGCACTTGTTTTTTGCTTTGGCTTGCTCTTTGCTGTGATTTTGCTGATTTTTCGCATTAAACGCATCCGCAGGGAAAATGCGGCAGATAAGATGACAGATTCCGAGACAGGAATGGGAAATCTGCAATTTTTCAAATATCATTTTAAGTTTACCATAAGCGATATTTCAAGAAGCCTTTATCATATTGCATATATTATTTTAGACAGCAGTTATCTTCGTTCTTATCACGGTGACAGTTCTTTTGATGATGTGCTTAAATACACAGTGTCCGTTCTTTCGGAGCACACGGGAGACAGAGAAATCTCTGCACGAATTACTGAAAACGGATTTGCCTTTGCATATCAGGCTACAAATGAGGATGAGGCTAAAAAAAGACTCACCGAGGTTATGAATAAGCTCAACAGCTTTGAAGCAGTAAAGGAGAAAAACAACAAGCTTGTGTTTCACTCTGCTGTCTATCATCTTGGAAGTTCTGACAGAAACTGTGAAATTTTGCTTTTTAATCTCAGAAAGAACTGTAACAGAATTTTTGGAACGGAAAAGCAGATTGTTTTCTGTGACACTCATTCTATGAATATGATTCAGGAAGAAAAGAAAATCACCGAAAGCATTTTAAAAGGTTTTGAAAACAATGAATTTAAGATATATTTACAGTTTATCGTTGATAACAAAACGAAGAAGATTGTTTCTGCAGAAGCTCTCTCAAGGTGGGATAGCCCCGATAAAGGACTTGTCGGGCCCGGCAAATATATTGAAAATATGGAAATAGCAGGTTTAATTAGCAAGCACGACTTTTATATCTTTGAGCTTGCCTGCCGTCAGCTTGAAAAATGGAAGGGTTCGCCTTTTGAAAACATCGCTCTTTCCTGCAACTTTACAAGAATCACACTTTCTGAAGAAACCTTCATTGATAAACTCAAGATGATTTCAAATAGTTTCAGCTTTGACAAATCAAAGATTGCTATTGAGATTACTGAAGATGCTATGGAAAAAGATAGAGAAACTGCAACAGAAAATGTGAGAATGTGTAAGGAGCTTGGGTTCAGAGTTTATCTTGACGATTTGGGAAGCGGATATACATCCCTTGCAAATTTGTGCGACTATCCTATTGATGTTGTCAAAATTGACCGTGATATTTTGTTCAAAACTGAAAACGAAAAAGGCAAAGACCTGTTTTCCGGAATTATCGCGCTTGCGCACAGCCTTAATATCAAGGTTATTTGTGAGGGCGTGGAAACTGAAGAACAAAACACGCTTGTTTCTTCATCTGACTGTGATTTTATCCAAGGCTGGTACTATTCCAAAGCACTTCCCATAGAGGAATGTGAGTCATTTATAGATAAATATGAAAAGCTCTGAAATTGAATAACGATAAAATGTTTAAAACAAGGCTTTGAGGGGTGTGCGTCCTTCAAAGCCTTTTTGTGTGCTCAAAATTAGTGTTGACGTTTTTAGCAGTTTTTGTTCTGTTTTGGTAAGAAAATGTCAGGAGATGAGATTTGGAGATTATCGCAGGAAAGCTCAGATGGTTTCTGCTTCTAAAACAATAAATTTTCCAAACTTGTTGACATCTCAACAAGTTTTTGTTATACTTTACTTGTTGAAATTTCAACAAGTTTTTTCTTTTGGAGGTAAAATCAATGGAAGAGCGATTTGAAACATTTACGGTTCTTTTAAACAGAATAAACAGAAACATTCGTAAAATCAAAAATGAAGAAATGAAAAACTATGAACTCAGAAGTCCTCATATTTCCTGCTTATACTATTTATACATATCAAAAGAGCTGACATCAAAGGAGCTTTGCGAGCGTTGTGAAGAAGATAAAGCAACTATTTCACGAAGTCTTGACTATCTTGAGAAAAACGCTTATCTTGTCTGCAAATCTGATAGCAAAAAGAGATATAATGCTCCTTTTGAGCTCACAGAAAGAGGAATGCGTGCAGGAAAAAGAATTGCAGACAAAATTGCTGCTGTCTTAGATGAAATAAGCGTAGGCATCTCAGATGAGGACAGGGCCATATTTTACCGCAGTTTGAATGTAATAAGTGAAAATATAGATAAAGCAGCAAAATCCTATGAATAAGTGAGGTTAATTATGTTTTTTATTAAATCAGCATATTGTCGTCTGTTTCAGGCGGCATTTAGAATGGCTCTGCCGGTGCTTCCATACAGAGAGCCGGAAATCATAAATTCCTGCAGTGAAATTGGAAAAGTGTTAGAGAAAGAAAAAGCAACATCTGTGCTTGTTGTCACAGACAAGGGAATTGTTAGTAGCGGATTGTTAAAGATTGTCCTGGATGCATTGAATATAAGCAAAATTTCATGTGCGGTTTATGATGAAACACTTCCGAATCCGACAGTTATAAATGTTGAGGATGCATTGAAGCTGTATCACAAAAATAAATGTGATGCCATTATTGCTATTGGCGGCGGTTCGGCGATGGACTGTGCTAAAGCGGTTGGTGTTCGTGTTACATATCCAAAAAGAACAGTAAATCAGCTAGGCGGGAAACTCAAGGCGTGGCGCAAGTTGCCCACATTTATCGCAATCCCCACAACAGCAGGGACAGGTAGTGAAACAACACTTGCCGCAATGATTACTGATTCTGAAACACATCATAAATATGCAATAATGAGTTTCCCCGTAATTCCGCATTACGCAGTTTTGGATGCAACACTTACATATTCTCTCCCGCCGCATTTAACAGCAACTACGGGAATGGATGCGCTTACGCACGCTGTAGAAGCATACATCGGTCGTTCTACAACAAAAGAAACGCGCAGACTTGCGCTAGATGCAACAAAGCTTGTCTTTGAAAATATTTACACAGCATATTCTGATGGAAAAAATCATACCGCAAGAGAAAATATGTTGCATAGCGCATACAAGGCAGGGATAGCATTCTCAAAATCTTATGTTGGATATATTCACGCTCTTGCACATGCATTGGGAGGTCTTTATGGAACACCGCACGGACTTGCCAATACGGTTATTATGTCCTATGTGCTTGAAGCTTACGGCAAAAGCATACATAAAAAGCTTCATAAACTCGGTTCTTATGCAGGAATTTGCGATGAAAACGATTCCTGCGAAATCGGTGCCAGGAAATTCATTGATGCCATAAAGCAGCTCAATTCTGATATGGGAATTTCTAATAGGATTGAAGGCATTAAAAAGAAGGACATTTTCTATTTATCAAAACACGCTGAAAAAGAAGCAAATCCGCTTTATCCGGTACCAAAGCTTATGACAAGAAAGGAATTAGAAAGTTTTTACTATATGATTTCAGATTGGAGTAAATAAAATGACAGGTGAACAGATAACAAGCCTGCTTGAAAAGCAGAGAAAATATTATAAAACGGGAGCTACAATTCCGGTTAAATTCCGTGTTGAACAGCTTAAAAAGCTTTACAGCGCCGTGAAGAAATATCAGACTGAAGTAAATGATGCTTTAACAGCTGACCTTGGTAAAAGCCGTTTTGAAGGATTTATGTGTGAAAGTGGTCTTGTGCTTTCCGAAATCTCATATATGATTCGTCACACAAGGAGATTTGCAAAGAGAAAAACAGTTGCAACTCCAATTACGAACTTTGCCGCGCGTTGCTTTAGGCAACCCGTTCCTTACGGCAATACACTTATTATGAGCCCGTGGAACTATCCTTTTCTTTTGACTATTGATCCGCTTGCAGACGCTATTGCAGCAGGTAACACAGCGATTGTTAAACCGAGCGCATATTCACCTGCAACAAGCAGGATTATAGAGAAAATCGTAAAAGAATGCTTTGCACCTGAATATGTCGCGGTGGTTACGGGGGGGAGAGCTGAAAACACGGCTCTTTTAGAACAGAAATTTGATTTTGTGTTTTTCACAGGAAGTCAGGCAGTTGGTAAAGAAGTTCTTCGTCATACGGCAGAACATCTCACTCCTGCAGTTCTTGAGCTTGGTGGAAAGAGCCCTTGCATTGTGGATAAAAGCGCAAACATTAAACTTGCGGCAAGAAGAATTGTGTTTGGTAAATATTTGAACTGCGGTCAGACTTGTGTTGCTCCTGATTATATTCTTTGCGAAAGCTCGATAAAAGCTGAATTTATAGTTGAAGTTATTAAGCAGATAAAGAAACAATATGGGGATAATCCGTTAGAGAATAAAGGCTATGGCAAGATAATCAATGAAAGACATTTTGAAAGACTCAGCGCGCTTATAGATAAGAATAAGGTTGTTATCGGCGGAGAAACAAACAGCAAGACAAACAAAATCGCTCCTACTGTTATGGACAATGTAACAGAAAGTGATGCAGTTATGGGTGAGGAAATCTTCGGACCTATCATGCCTGTACTTGAATTCGATGATTTTGATGAGTTGATTGATGAGCTTAAAGATAAGGATAAACCTCTTGCGTTGTACCTGTTCTCAAACAATAAAAAACATATTAATCGTGTTACAAAAGAACTTTCATATGGTGGCGGCTGCATCAACGATGTTGTAGTTCATCTTGCAACAAGCGAAATGGGCTTCGGAGGAGTTGGTGAAAGCGGTATGGGTTCATATCACGGCAAAGACGGATTTGAAGCATTTTCGCATTATAAATCAGTTATGGATAAAAAGACATGGCTTGATTTGCCGATGCGTTATCAGCCATATAACAAATTTTATGAGAAGCTCTTACATATGTTTTTGAGGTGAGGGACACACGCCCTTCAAAGCCCTTTTGTGTGCTCGAATTTTGCGTGTTGCCGTTTTTAACGGTTTTTGTTCAGAGTTTGTTAGAAAACATCAAGAATTTTTTTAGGCAAATTTTATTTAAAACTTGACAAACTACACCTAAAGGGGTATAATAAAAACAGGGATGGAGATGATAATAGTGATTAAGAAAATATATCATGGTTCAAAAGATATTGTTAAAAATCCTGAATATGGAAAAGGTAAGACATATAATGATTATGGATTGGGTTTTTATTGTACCGATACGATTGAAATGGCAAAAGAATGGGGCGTTGACAAAACGCGTGACGGTTATGCAAACGAATATGAAATTTATACTCAAAACTTAAAAATACTTGACTTAAATGAAGAAAAATATTCTATTCTTCATTGGCTTTCGATATTGCTTGAAAATCGTGAGTTTGATATTCCGTCTGCATTGGCGCAAGAAGCGAAAGAATATATATTAAATAATTTCAAAGTTGATTATAAAAGCTATGATATTATTATCGGCTATCGTGCAGATGACAGTTACTTCTCCTTTGCACAGGATTTTATCAATGGTACCATTTCATTCAGACAACTTGCTAACGCAATGCACCTTGGTAATTTAGGACTGCAATTTGTACTCAAAAGTAAAAAAGCATTTGAGGAGATTAAATTCATAAGATACGAAATTGCAGAAAACAGTGTTTGGTATACAAAAAAAGAAGCTCGTGATAAAGCAGCAAGACGCGAATACTTTGATGTTGAACGAAACAAAAGACAGCGAGGAGATATTTATATTACTCAGATAATAGATGAGGAGATGAAAGCGGATGACAGGCGCTTACGATAAAAATTATCTTGAAAAAGCACGCAGCTCTTTGGGCAGAATGCTTGACTTTGCAGTATATGATTTAAAGTTTGATATCAAAGAATTCTTTGACAGGTTTATTGTATCAGGCATAGCAAGTGCTTTTGAAAATGGTGATTCAAAAACCATTGCAGGAAAATCAGGCGTTGAGCTTGCCTATGAAGTCATGGAAAAAACAGGAGAAGATGTAAGAAACATAAAGTCAAGATACACTGCTAATCGAAGCGAAGAATACTGGACAGGGTGGGCGCTTGCATATTATCAGTGGAAAACATCCCTTTCCTTTGCAGAAATTGTTAAGTATATTCCGATTGACCAGATAAAGTCAATGTACTTACCTTATCACGAAATGGATATCAGACATTTTGCTGATAAAATGAATGAGCTGTATAATCAAGCAAAGCCGGAAACTAATCTTAAAATTTACAGAAAAAGAGCAGGATTAAGTCAAAAACAACTTGCAGAACTTGCAGATATACCTGTTCGCATGATTCAGCATTACGAACAAAGACAGAAAAATATCAACAAGGCTCAAACAGAATACCTTGTCAGACTTTCTAAGGTGCTGAATTGTGATATAGAGGACTTGTTGGAATTAGTTGAAAAAGAATAGGAGAAATATTTATGAGTAAAAAAAGAGAAGCGATTAAAACAACTATTCAGGAAGCGATAGATTATTGGATTGAATTTGTGGATGAATGTGATTTAAGTGTCGATTGGAGCGAAGCAGATACTCATTGTTGGCGCGGTGGTTGCGAGAAACATTTGCAATGCTGTCACATAATCCCTGATTCATTGGAAGGTGAAGACTGTCCTGAAAACATTGTATTATTATGTGAAAGATGTCATGCCGAAGGACCAAATGTTACAGATCCTGAAATTATGTGGGACTGCATAAAGGCGTACAAGGTTCCTTTTTATGGGACATTTTGGAGCATCAGGGGCATGAAAGAATACGAGTTTATATATAAGAGAAAAGTTAGTGAAGAACTAAAATACATATTAACCCAAATAGGAATAGAGCAAAATAGCGACAAATTTCAGGAAGAATGGAAAACTTGTATGGATTTTGTTATGAATGAAGCAAGTATTCATTTTGGTCAACAATATTTCAATACTGTTACTATGGCTGGGATGTATAGAATGATGTTAAAAAGATTTGCAGCAGAGCACAATGTGGAATTTCCAATGAGTAAACAAGATGAAACACCTAAAACACCATGGTGGTTTAATGTTTAAGAAACAATATAATTAGTTCACAGGAGAAAAATATGTTTAATTCAATGATATTAGGTTTGTCAAGAGAAATACAAGAAAGAATTGATATATCGAGTTGCCCAATAGTTAAAGCATTTAAAAACTTTTATCTTAATATGTTTGATCTTGAACTTGATGGATGGCATAGCCTCGGCGGAACAGATGATAGTTTTATAGAATACTTTGAGGATGTTTTCCCCGCAGGTTTTCTAAGACGTGATTTGCAAAAAGCAAAAAATATCATCTATGACTTGATTGATATTGCGAAAAGTGATGTCCCTCGTTTATATTTGTCGCCAATTAATACATATGTCATATATCATCTAATGCGAAATTGGTATGATTTACTAAGTGATTTAAATGATGGGATAGAATGCCCTAAAGAGGTAACCGATTATTTAAAAGAGAAAAATATTTCAGATGAAATATCACAGGAAATTATTGGGTGGTTTACGGATTTTGATAATTATGTAGATGATTTTGAAGAAGTATATAACTATGATCATGTAAGTGTTAGGTTTGCAGAACAGGTTGCATTTATGTATTTGAATGATGAACCTGAAAAATTAAACTAGTTAGGAGTAACGATAGATGAGTTTTTAGACATACTTCCGAACGATCTTAGGGAACAGTGCATAGAGAAACAAAAGGGTTCTATAGAATATTCTTCTGCAACAGTAAAAAGCAATGCTTCCAATTCCCCCACTGTATTTGTGTCATATTCATGGGATAGTGAAGAATATAAAGAATGGATAAAAACTTCTCTAAACAATTAAATGACAATGGCATTAATGTTATTTTAGACCAGAATGATTTAATTCTTGGAGACCCATTACCTGTATTTATGGAACAATCTATAGCAAAGAGTGATTATGTTTTGATTATGTGCACACCAAGGTATAAGGAGAAGGCAGATTCTCGCAGAGGTGGGGTTGGTTATGAGGAGTCTATAATAACCAGTGATGTTCTCTTTAATCAAAACCATAGAAAATATATAACGGTTTTGGCATCGGGAACATGGGAAACGTCTACGCCAATTTGGGCTAGCGGTAAATATGGTGCTGATTTAACAGCGGAGAATACATATAAGGAAGAGTTTGAGAAAATAGTATATACCATTAAAGAAGGTAAATAGGAAATTATTATAGTGTTATTTGTAATGATAATACAATTTCTTGAAAAGTGTAAATTCCTTTATAGACTTATCAAAATTTCTGTGATATGATTGAGTTAATAAAATGGGAAAATCGTACGATTTTCAGTTGCGAGTCAGTTGCGAGTCAGTTGCGAGTGGCTTGCGAGAGGGGTAGGTTAGAGCAATTAAGCGGAAGTTAAAGGAGATTAAAAAACGATGAAAACACCACAAAATCAAGGCTTTGAGGGACTAAAATCCTTCAAAGCCTTTTCTGCGCTCTAATTTCTTGTATTGCCTTTTCTAGCGATTTTGGTTCAGAGTTTGCTAGATAAATGTTAGAAAACAAGTGGGAGAATAATTTTTAAAAATTATTGACATTATAACGGTAAAACGTTATAATATATAACAAGGAGGCGATTTAATATGATGCTTGAAAAAATTTTGAAAGATAAAAATATTTCTGTATATAAGTGTGCAAAGGAAAGCAATATTCCATATACAACTTTACTCGAAATAGTAAGAGGAAAAACAAATATAGAAAATTGCTCCGCCCAAACGGTATATCGCCTTTCTAAAACTGTTGATATGTCGATGGAAGAACTTCTTGAAAAATGCAGTGTTCCGGACAGAGTTGCCTTCGAAACTTTTAAAAGTCAGGTATGTCACATTGTGAAAAACAAAGGAGATATTGATTTTATTATTGATACTTTAAAAGATGATGATGTAAATAGATATTGGGAATTAAAATGGTATCCTGAGGCTTTCTATACACTTGCGATGCTTGATTACCTGAGCAATGAAAATGAACTGCCTTTAGCTGACAAGTATGAGTCAATCAGGGCGTGTTCGCTTAAGGAACCTTTATATCCAAGAGATATTATATTAGCAACAAAAATTAATAATAACTCCGATTTAAAAGAGTCGGCTGTTAAGGAAGCTATTCCGGAGTTTATGAGGTTTAATATTGTTGAAAGAGGTGTGAGAGATGTCTTCTAATTTTAGTTTTACCAAAGAAAATCTCGATATGTATTTAAAGGAACTTGCTAAGGAATACAAGAAAAGAAATAAAAATGTTCCTGCAGAACTTATATTAGTAGGCGGAGCATCTGTTCTCATTAACTATGGTTTTCGTGAAATGACAACAGATATTGATGCGATTATTATGGCAGAGCGGGCAATGAAAGAAACGATAAACGCAGTTGGTGATAAGTTTGGTTTGCCGAATGGATGGATTAATACGGATTTTACTAAAACAAATTCATATTCAAAGAAACTGATTGAATATTCGGTGCATTACAGGACATATTCAAATATTGTTGATATCCGCACGATAAAAGCAGAGTATTTAATTGCGATGAAGCTAATGGCAGGCAGAAAATATAAAAAGGATTTGTCCGATATTGTTGGAATTTTAAATGAGCAGCAGAAACAAGGAAATCCTATCACTTTTGAGATGATAGACAAGGCTGTTATCGAATTGTATTCCGGATGGAATAAAATAGAGAAAGACAATGTTGATTTCCTAAACTCAGTTCTTAAAGAGGAAAATTTGGAAAATTTATTTGCAGAAGTAATTCAGGAAGAACTAGAGTCTAAATCAACGATATTGGAAATAAATCAAAACTATCCGGATTTGGTTAAAGCAGATAATATAAATGAAATATTAGAAAAGGCAAGGAAGAAAAAAGATAAAAACACAAAATAATAAATTCCTTTATAGACTTATCAAAATTTCTGTGATATGATTGAGCTAATAAAATGGGAAAATCGTACGATTTTCAGTTGCGAGAGGGGTAGGCTAGAGCAATTAAGCGGAAATTAAGAGAAGATAAGTAACAATAAAAACTGCGTAAAATCAAGGCTTTGAGGGACTAAAATCCTTCAAAGCCTTTACTGCGCTCAAATTTTCAGTATTGCCACTTTTACCCTCTTTTCTACCCATTTCTGCTAGAAAAATGTTAGACGAGGATATATGGATTGTATCAGCGTTATTGAAATTCCTATGAATATATAGTATAATAATTTAGAGGTGATGTTATGAACAGACCGTACATAATCTGTCATATGGTGACATCAATAGACGGAAAGGTTACGGGAGAGTTTTTGTCCCGACCGGAATGTGAAAAGGCCACGGATGTTTATTATGAGTTAAATCGTGAGTATAACAAAAACGGTGCAAACGGTTTTATTTGCGGTCGTGTAACTATGGAAAGCAGTTTCACAGGCGGTTGGTATCCCGATTTGACGAGGTACGAGCCTGCCGGCAATAAAAATGATTTTATCCCTGATAATTTGTCGGGATTCTATGCAGTAAGCTTTGATTCCAAAGGCAAGCTCGGTTGGAAAAACAGTAAGATTATCGACGAAGACCCCGGTTATGACGATGCTCAAATAATTGAAGTTTTGACAGAACAGGCAGACGGACGTTATCTTGCCTATCTGCGGGGCATGGAGATTCCGTATATCATTGCAGGCGAAAACGAGATTGATGTCAAAATCGCTCTTGAAAAGCTTAAAAGACTTATGGATATAAACAGTCTTCTTTTAGAGGGCGGAAGCATTGTAAACGGATATTTTCAGCGAGCAGATGTAATTGACGAGATTAGCCTTGTTGTCGCACCGATTGTTGCAGACGCTGAAGATAAACCATTATTTATGGATAGCACATTATCCGAATTTAAATTAAAAGAAATCAAGCAATGCGATGATGTTGTTTGGATGAATTATATACGAAAATAAGGTGTTATATTAAATGAATGATAAAAAGGAATTTTTAGCGACAGAGCCTATCGGTAAGCTTTTGTTCAGACTGTCTATTCCAACGGTTGTGGCACAGCTTATCAATATGCTTTACAATATAGTTGACCGCATATACATAGGTCATATGCCTGGTGATGGCAGTTTGGCACTTACGGGTGTTGGTGTGTGTATGCCCCTTATTATGCTTGTTGCGGCTTTTGCAGCATTGGTAAGCTCAGGCGGTGCACCAAGAGCTTCTATCTTTATGGGTGAAAAGGATAATGAATCTGCTGAAAAAACGCTTGGTAACTGCTTTAGTCTGCAGATTGTTGTGTCAGTTATCCTGACCGCAGTTTTGCTTATATGGAACAAGGATTTACTCCTTGCCTTTGGTGCAAGCGAGAATACTATCGGCTATGCAACCGATTATATGAGCATATACGCCATTGGTACTCTGTTTGTGCAGATGACCTTGGGTATGAATACATTCATAACTGCACAGGGCTTTACCACTATATCTATGGTTTCGGTAATTATCGGTGCGGTGTGTAATATTGTGCTTGATCCAATATTTATTTTTGGCTTTGATATGGGCGTAAAAGGTGCGGCGCTTGCGACTATCATTTCGCAGATGCTTTCCTGTGTATGGATTATCTCTTTCCTCTGCGGTAAAAAAACACAGCTCAAACTAAAGAAAGAAAACTTAAAACTACGGGCAGACATAATACTGCCTTGCATCGCACTCGGGACAGCGGCTTTTGTTATGCAGTCAAGCGAAAGTGTAATTTCAGTTTGCTTTAATTCTTCACTCCTTAAATATGGCGGAGATATTGCAGTTGGTGCTATGACCATTATGACAAGCGTTATGCAGTTTGCAATGTTACCTCTGCAGGGAATTGCACAAGGTGCTCAGCCTATTACAAGCTACAATTTTGGTGCAAAAAATGCGGGCAGAGTTAAGAAAACCTTCCGTCTGCTTTTAATCACTTGTTTAACATATTCCATCGCACTCTGGGCGGCGGTTATGATAGTACCCGGGGTTTTTGTTAAGATATTTACATCAGATACATCCCTTGCACAGTTTGCAGCGCCGATGCTGAGAATTTATCTTGGCGGACTTGGTCTTTTTGGAATTCAGATCGCCTGCCAGATGACATTTACATCACTTGGCAAAGCGGCAAACTCTATTGTGGTTGCAGTTGTGCGTAAATTCGTATTGCTCCTTCCGCTGATTTATATTATGCCAAGCCTATTGGCAGACAAGACACAGGCGGTCTATATGGCAGAACCCGTCGCGGATATTATCGCAGTTACATTTACGGCAATACTGTTTACATTCCAGTTTAAAAAGGCATTGAAAGAAATAACGGAGGTGTAAAAATGAAGGTTGTTATTGTTGGAGGAGTTGCAGGCGGTGCTACGGCTGCAGCAAGAATCAGAAGACTTGATGAAAATGCGGAGATAATCATTTTTGAACGAAGCGGATATGTTTCATATGCAAATTGCGGACTCCCTTACTATATCGGAGGAGAAATCTCTGACAAAGAAGATTTGTTTTTACAGACTCCCGAAGGATTTTGGTCCAGATTCAAAATTGATGTAAGAACCCTCCATGAGGTAACTAAAATAAACCGTGACAAAAAAACTGTTATGGTTTTGGATAAAATGAGCGGAAAAGTGTTTGAAGAAAGCTACGACAAACTCATTTTATCTCCCGGTGCAAAGCCTGTTATGCCTGATTTTTGCATTGGTGATTGCAGTAACATTTTCACACTGCGCACAGTAGAAGATACGCTTAAAATTCGTGAGTTTACAGACAACTATCCAATTAAGACGGCAGTTATCATCGGCGGTGGTTTTATAGGACTTGAAATGGCGGAAAATCTTAAAAACCGAGGGATAGATATTACTGTCATCCAAAAAGGCGACCACCTTTTAAA
>JAZNGA010000028.1:0-2577 GCA_045576235.1 Clostridia bacterium | reverse complement strand
GAACTGTTAATTCCGCTGTCTGCGGCACGGTAAGCACACCTTCGGTGCGTGAAATGATGCTGCGCATCGTGAAGCGGTTGCTTTCTTGCGGTCAATCAAGTATAATTCAGCTAGACAAACTTGAATTTGTCTAACTGTTTGCAAGGAGGTTGAAGTATGAAGAAAATTCGATTCTTTTGTGATTTGCCACTTGTTATAGCGTCTGTCTTTTTGTTGATTGTATTTTCTGTTTTATGTGTTTGGATGATAGCTATTGCACCGAATTACGCAGTCCCATCTGATATATTTTCGATTCAATGCATTTGGGCCACTTTGCTGATGCTGTTTTATATAGGGATGGTTATTGCGTCTAAACGGATATTAACATCTGTGATATTTGATAGTGATGGCATTACTATTTGGACACCTTTTATGTCTTCTCAGACATGCGAATATAAGAGATATTCACACATTTATCCTGCAAGCTATTTTCATGGAAATCTCATCGGTTTCGGTGTCCGAGTACATTATGTTGTTTTTTCTCAAAAGTATCTTTCGGATAAAGTCCTCATGAATATCAATCACCTTGCAAACTCTTCGGAAGTGTTCAAAATCAGAATGCGTCACAAGAAATTTGAAGAATTATTAACACTGCTTCCTCCTTATCAAGCAAGTATGCTACAAAGCGCAGTAAAAAAGCAAAACAGCAAAGCTTAAACAATTAGACAAATTCCAATTTGTTGAACTGTTAATTCCGCTGTCTGCGGCACGATAAGCACACCTTCGGTGCGTGAAGCGATGCTGCGCATCGTGAAGCGGTTGCTTTCTCGCGGTCAATCAAGTATAATTCAGCTAGACAAACTTGAATTTGATAAAGAGGTGATTCATGTGACTGAAAACTGTGTTTGGAAAAAAGCTCAGACAGTAGAGCTGAAAGTTTCTGAAAACATTTTGCCCGAATTTAGTATCGGCTTCGACAAAAGAATCCCAATAGAAGTCGAACAGGAACTTCGTTCTTTTGTAACTTGGGTGGAAAACAGCTATCGTATTCCTATTACCTTGTGGGTTGATTTTGAATATAATCATTATCTGATTAGTCGGAGCGGTAAACGAGTGGGATACTTGTTTTATTGGGCTGATTTTTCCTCTTATCCTGTTTTCGACAATTCCGAGGATGTTCCTCAGATACGCCTACCCGTGCGAACAGAACACAGCACAATTGAAGAGATACTAACTTCTTTCATTGAGGCTATAACTGATTATTATGCATGGCTTTGCAATGAGATATACGAAGGTTATACACCTAATGAGGATGATGTAGAGGAAATCTTGCAAGCCTATCTTTGCTCTCGTAAATAGAAACTCGTTAGATAAATTCCAATTTGAATCTGTAAAAATCTAATGCTGTTATTACCCTCCATAGGGCATTAACAAAATCCTCCAAAACCGTTGCAAATCAATGGTTTTTTGCAGTTTGCTCACCTTATCCCATTATATGATTTCACACTGTTTTACCTTGTCTATGACACCCCGTAAGGAAAAAAACAAGGGAAGGAAAATCTGATAAAACGATATAACAAAGTGTGGCAATCGGGAACTTGTGACATATGTGCGAATATAAAAATCTTGGAGGATTACATAATGGAAAAGTACATTTATAACGAGCAAAATGGCCTTTGGTATGAGTTACAGGGCGATTTCTACATCCCCTGTTTGGTGCTAGACGAAGAAGAAACCCAGCCTATCGGAATGTGGGGCAGAAAGCATCTGCGGTACATCAAGGAGCATCGTCCGGTGCTGTACAACACTCTGCTTCTCAGCGGCAAGCTGAACATCCACCTTGCTGAGATTGACAACCGGGCAATAGAAATGTTCGACCGGCTGATGAAGCAACTGGCCGAACAGGAAGGCGTCACCGAGCAGTTGAAAGCGCAGGATCAAATAGCCTGGGTTGGTGCTATGAATATTATCCGCAATCAAGCAGAAGAAATCGTATTATTTGAGCTAATCTATAATTGATTAAAGGGCGATGACATTTGGTCATCGCCCTTGTTGTATATGGAAAACCACGTGTTAAAACCGGAGGTTCCTTTTTGCGACAAATGAGGTACAGTTCATTAATGTGCGGCAAAGTTTTTAATAAATCAAAAATACTATGTGTTGTATCAGATCTAAATTTTATTATGCAGAACATACCTTGTATTTAATCAACAAGCTACCGGGGGCTTCCTCAATTTTTACGGTTATTCCATCTGATAGCTGTCTGCCCGTCACAACCATCTCTGCTTCCTCAAGGTTTTCATCAGAAAACACAAGGTTATACTCTGCGTTCTGATTGATTTCCGGAAGCTTCACAACAAACGAATCCGATGCCTCCTCGCGGCGGAACACAAGGATCATTCCCCGATCCTCCTCGGCAAGACGCAGCGTATACGCCGTAATGGAGGACAGATCATCCGCAGGGGGTGTCAGTGCCGTAAAGTCACCGTTCCAGTACTCTCTCAGTTCCAGCACATCTTTCATTGACTTTGCAATATCTACACAATCAAAGTCACCGAGATGCCGGATGCTCGACACATCGTGCCCATCACCAACCAC
>JAZNGA010000027.1:0-50235 GCA_045576235.1 Clostridia bacterium | reverse complement strand
GCAATGACTCATAATCCGTAAAGTTGGTGGAATTGATCAGTTTTTCCGGTAAATCTCCCTCTAAAATGAACACGTCATTTTCGCGGATAATTGTGAAAGGTTCTTCGGATTCACGAACCAGAAGCTCTCTATCCACAACCTCAACCGCTTCTTCCGGGGGAATCTGAGACAGTCTTTCTCTGGTATATGCCATCAGCTCGTCCACACCCTCACGGGTTGCACCGGAAATGAAAAATACTCGATAACCGTCTGATTCCATTTTGGAACGGAATTCATCTAAAATTGCTTTGTCATATACCAAATCAATTTTATTTCCTACCACAATCTGTTCTTTTTGAGAAAGACGCTTGGAATACTGTTTTAATTCTTCATTAATGGTGTAAAAATCTTCAACCGGATCTCTGCCTTCAAAACCGGAAACATCAATCACATGAAGAAGTAATCTCGTTCTTTCAGTATGTCTTAAAAAGGCATGTCCCAAACCAACACCTTCACTGGCGCCTTCGATAATTCCGGGGATATCTGCCATCACAAAGCTTTCACCTTCTCCAAAATCCACAACACCTAAGTTGGGAATCAGTGTGGTGAAATGATAGTTTGCAATTTTAGGCTTAGCTCCGCTCACAACAGAAAGAAGCGTCGATTTTCCGACATTGGGAAATCCAACAAGCCCGACATCTGCCAAAAGCTTTAGCTCCAAAACAATTTTTCTTTCAATTCCCTGAATTCCAGGTTTGGCAAATTTGGGAATTTGTCTTGTCGGCGTTGCAAAATGGCTGTTGCCAAAACCGCCCGAGCCTCCGCGCGCAGCAACGAAAGTCTGACCGTCTGTTTTAAGGTCAGCAATAACATTTCCCGTCTCACCGTCTTTAATAATCGTGCCTAGGGGAACCTTAATTGTGATGCTGTTTCCGTCTTTACCAAAACCGTTTTTAGCTTTTCCGTCCCCGCCATTTTCTGCTTTATAAACTCTCTTATATCTGAAATCGAGCAGCGTCAAAAGCTTTGAATCAGCCTGGAATATGACATCTCCACCTCTTCCTCCGTCACCTCCGTCAGGTCCACCTGCCGCAACATATTTTTCACGATGAAATGACACAAGACCATTTCCGCCATTTCCTGATTTTATTGTTATTTCAGCAATATCAGCAAACATAATTTCCGCTCCTTATCAATATTCCTCCAGAATATATTGCTTTTTGTCGGTTCCTTTCACGACATAAACGGGATAGGCATAAATCTCTGCTCCGTCAATATACTCTGAATCTATGTAATAAATTATCTCAATTTCCTCAATCTCAAGTCCGTGATAATCAGGATTATAAATCATATTAACAAGCAGAGATGTCACATCAGGCAGCTTTTCTGATGTGTTTTCCGTTCTTTCAAGGTTAAACCATCTGCCATTAAGTTTTTTAATCCCGAGGCTGTCTGCCTCTAAAGTCATCTCCGTGCCACAGACCTTGAGCCCCTCGTGCTTCTGTTTAAATTCTGCGACACAAACACCATTTTTAACGCGTGCATTTTCTATAGAAATCTGATTTTCTTTAAAGCCAAATCTTTCCAAATCGGAAAAAACAGCTTTTTTAACCTCATCAAAACTGTCACAAGGGCTCGTCTTACGGCTATTTTCATAAAAAATCTTCATTCCATCTATTTTAACAGTCTCCGTTCCCTTTTTATATGTGCTGGAGCCCTCCTCTAAAATGGTCTTATAATCGTTTTCGAAAAGAAGCTTTGCCACTGTTTCAGGCTCACCTGCGGGATTTTTATAAAATAAAACTGTTTTATCAATTCTCTTTAGCGGAATTTGCTTTTTTGAAATGCTGATATTGTGGCTGTTTAAAACCGCCGCTGTTTGTTCAGCTGTTTTGTCCTTTATGTAGTTTACATCACTGCTTTCCACATAGAGCATGCACAAAAGCAGCACATCAATCGAAAGAAACAATATTATAAGTATTGTCTTTGCTCTGCCCCAGTTCATAAAAAACTCCTTATCTGTAAAGTCCTTCTATGCCTTCAATTTCAAAAACCCAATCAGCCTCAGGCAAGCTTTCTTTAGAATCTATAAAGCATTCATAGGCTTTACTTATTTTCATCTGTCCATTATCTACTGCCATTCGGCTGACAAGCGCATCAGCTGCTTGAAGCATAGTTTCCTGAACAGTTTTTTCGTGGACAAAGTCATATGTTCTCAAAAAATGTCTGTAATGCTTAAGATACCCGTTTTCAATTTCAGCAACAACGGAATTTGTGACTTCGCCACTTTTTGAATCACTCTGAAAAACAGGGAAACCGCCAACATAATAGTCATATCTGATTATATATTTCCCCGGAGAATCTCCCTCAACCAGATTTCCGCTTATTCTGAGCATATTTTCTTCAGAGTGAGGAAGCAGATTGAAAACATCTCTGACAAATCTTGATGCCGCAATTGTTGCAAGACCAATATCAAAGCTCTTGTTTTCATCATATTCAGGAAGCAAAATTCCCTTACCGCCCTCGGTTGCATTATATTCGATAAAGCCATCTGCACCTATCTTTAATGAGGCGTTATTTTCCACAAAGTTTTTACTTCCGTCAATATCTGTATATTTCCCTGCTGACCTTGCATTTATGTTAAACAGATTTAAAATTTCAGCTTCCTTCTCGAGCACTTCTCCGTCTGCCCCGTGCTTGTAGGAGATTATTCTCTGTCTCTCCTCTGGCATAAGCGCCACAGATGTCATCGGATAGAAAACGACCTTAGCAGGTGTTCCATCCTCGTTTTCCTCCATATGGAAATTAAGCTCAAACGAATAGAAATATGTTCCGGGCGAAGGATTTTCCGACAATCTGTCATAAAGCATCCCTTCAAGAACAGTTTTATCCATATCAAGCATAAATTTATAAACCTTTGAATCACTATAGTCCATGATATAAAGCGCTGTGTGGTTAAGAACATTTTCCGGCATACTTATTATAATTTCTCTGAAAACAGCGGAGTCAGGCATAAGCTTGGATCCCCCGACAACATCGGTCACGGCGCAAAGCAGATTATAGTCATATAATGTATCATAATCAACAAGAAGGGATTTACTTCTGAGCGATGCATAATAGTCGCTTTGAGAAACATTTTCAACGCTCTCAATTTTAATCTCTCCCGCCTCAGTTTTCCTCAGAATCTCAAGAAACTGTTCATAAAAAGCAAAAAAATATTCATCATCACCCTGAACAACGCTTCTTTTTTCCTCATAATTGACAACAATTCGTTTGGGGCTTAAGACATATTTCAGATTTTCAAGCGAGCTCTCCTCTTCCCTGTCAAAAAAAACTAAAAAGGGCTTTTTAATAACATTTATAATGTTTGTAAAATTCTTTTCTAATCCTCCGCCAAAATAGTTCCCGACAGACCACAGACGGAAAACTAAAAAGAAACTTAGAGCTATTAAAAAAATAAGCAATCCGTTTTTTGCATATCGCTTATATTCTCTATTCATTCTGCTTCTCCTTTCCGTCTCTAATCGTAATTTAATCTGATAACAAAACAAAAAGGAGCTAAAAGGCCACCGGATATCAGTTCCTTACACGCTCCTCGTTTTCTCTATTAATCTTTAGAAGTTTAGCTCTATTATACTCTTGATTCTCTCCATAAAGTCTTTACTCAGCAAGCTGACATCAAAATGCACAACTGTTGCAGCACCATCAGCCGCCTCGCCACGAATGATAAACTTATTAGCCCCGCTCACCAAATCAACTTGACCGGCAAAAAGCATAGTAGAGCCAACAACAGCCTCAACAGGAGCATCGTTTAAATACACTTTATTGTAAAGACCGGAAGCAGCATCATAACGATATATAGTTACTGTTGTTCCTTCAGGCGCCGAGGCCGCTATTGCAAGACGCTCGTTAGTTGTCGTTGAAACAGCATATTGCGGAGCTCTCAGAAAAACAAGTCCTGGTCTGGTTGAATATGTATCAGCCGGAAGAGTTTCAGGCGCCGCTAAAGCCGATGTTGCAAACAACACAGACACCATCAGACAAACAACGAAAAAAACACACAGCATTTTTTTCAAACGCTTAATTTTCATGATTGCCAACCCCTAATTCGATTTTGAGTTTCACATTATCGCACATTAACTCATTAACATTATAACATAGTTATTTTACAAATCAATTACATTCGCATTAACTTCGTTTTACATTTGTTTCATCGCGCAAGCAAAAATCATGCAGTCAGAACGGGCAATGTAATCTTCACTTCAGTCCATTGGCCATATTCACTCAAGATAGAAATTTCTCCGTCGTGAGCTTCAACAATCCCCTGCGAAATTGCAAGTCCGAGCCCTGTTCCGCCCCTTTCTCTGCTCCTTGCCTTGTCAACGCGGTAAAATCTTTCAAATATCCTCGGCAAATCCTTTTCAGGAATACCTATGCCATTATCTCTGACCTTTATGACAATGTCATTATAGATTCGCGCAGCAGACACCTCAATTTTTCCACCGTTTGGTGTGTATTTAATTGAGTTTGAAATTATATTATATAAAAGCTGTTCGATTTTATCTCTGTCTCCATAAAAAACAGAAAGACCTTTGTCCATATTCAGAATTAACCTGTGCCCCTGCTCGCTTGCAACAAGCTGCATTGTTGACACAACATCTTCAATCAGCTCTGACATATTAAATTTATTTTTTGATGCACCTTTAAAATGGTCAAGGCTTGAGAGAACAAGAAGGTCTTTAACAAGCCTTGTCATTCTGTCTGTTTCGCTTAAAATGGTGTTCATAAACGAATGAGCTGTCTTATCTGTCTCCATTTCTAAAAGTGTTTCCGTGTAGGACTTAACTGTCGCAAGTGGAGTTCTCAACTCGTGAGAGACATTGGCAACAAATTCGCGTCGTGAATTTTCAAGCCTTTGCTGTTTCGTCACATCGTTCAAAACAACAATAACGCCCCTTGTCTTATCAAGCTCATCTTCAAAAACTGAAAATGTTGCAGCGAGAGTTGTGTTTTTAAGCACTATATCGCGCTCGATAATTCCAATATCTTCAAGATAAAGGAGGTCACCAAGCTTGATATTGACATCTATTTTTTCAAAAAAACTATCAAATGTGATGTTTTCATAGTCAGAAATATCAAACATCTTTTCAGCAGTCGGGTTGATGTGAATAACCTTACCGTCAACGCCAAACGCAATGACACCATCCGTCATATTTCTTAAGATTTCCTCAATCTTATTTTTTTCAGTTGACATCAGAAGCATAGTCTGCTGAAGCTGCGATGACATATCGTTAAATGTCGTTGTGAGCGTTCCAATTTCGTCCTCACTGCTGACATCAATCTTGTTTTCAAACTCGCCCTCTGCCATTCTTTTCGCCTGCTTTGTCAGGTTTGAAACGGGAGTCGTTATTGTTTTTGAAAGGAAATATCCAAGCACAAAGGAAATCACAACGCCCAAAAGGAGAGCCTGAATAATCATAGCAAAGAGCTGCCCGATAATCCTCGTGAGTTCTTCTTTTGTGTCAATAACATAGATAATATAAAAATTACCATCATCCCCCACAGGAACGGCATAGTCCATAAACTCATTTCTGATGTTGACTTCTCTTCCAATTTTTCCCGAAAGCGCAGAAATAAAATTTGCAGTGCTGAAGCTCTCCGGCAAATTGTCAGTCGAGCTGTCGGAAATGGAACCATCAGGAGCGACTATGTAATAGTTTCTGTAGCTGTCTATACCCATAACGGTTACATGTGCTTTTATTATATTCTTAAGATAGTCACTGTCACTTTTCATACCATCCTCAATCTTTTCAACAAAGGCAGGCTCAAACACAGAATCAAGCTCTGTCGCAAAAAGCTTGTGATAGAAATCAGATACTGAAAATATTAAAAAAGTGCCTGTCACCGTCATGATAGCAAGCACCAATAAAACAAATATAGTGACTAATTTACCTTGCAGTCTTTTAAACATACAAAAAACTCCGTTTTACTCACTCTGGCGGTCAAAATAATATCCCACGCCACGCTTTGTGAGAATATATTTGGGATTGCTGCTGTCTTCTTCTACTTTTTCGCGAAGTCGTCTCACCGTAACATCAACGGTTCTGACATCTCCATAAAACTCATATCCCCACACGCTTGAAAGAAGCGCTTCACGCGAAAAAATTCTGTTAGGCTGTGTCACTAAGAACTTTAAAAGCTCATATTCGCGCAAAGTAAGATCCAAAGGTGCACCGTTTTTAGTCACCTCATACTTTGTCGTGTTAATCAGAAAATCCTCAGCAGCTACAATAATTTCACCATTTTCGTCTTTTGGAATGTCAACTGCAAATCTTCTTATGTTTGCTTTAACGCGTGCCAAAAGCTCTCTGATACTGAAGGGTTTAGTGATGTAGTCATCAGCACCAAGCTCTAAACCAAGCACCTTGTCAACCTCTTCTTCCCTTGCTGTTATCATAATAATCGGAACATTTGATTTTTCTCTGACCTTTTTGCAGACATCAAATCCATCCATTTTCGGAAGCATAATATCAAGCAGAATAAGGTCGGGATTTTCCTCGCGGGCAAGCTTTAATCCGAGCTCACCATCGTGGGCATAAATAACCTTAAATCCTTCTTTTTCAAGATTAAATTTCAAAATATCAACTATAGGCTTTTCGTCATCAACAATTAAAACAACTTTTTCCATATGCCACCTCTTTTTTTTGCAGACGGGCTCTGTCTGCTTAATATGTATATCCGAGCTCAATTGCTTTCATATTACTCTCTAAAAGAGCAGCTTTAGTCGGAGGCACACTCTTTTTAAGCCCCTCTTTTATTTCATCAAGAGTGTAAAGTCCTGTCTCTCTGATAAGCTTTCCTGCAATAACCATGTTAGCCAAATTACCGAGCTTTGACTCGTGACACATTTCTGTTGCAGGGATTTTGACAAAAGTAACATCGTCTCTTTCAGACTCTCTGTCAATCAAAGAGCTGTCAACGATTATATATCCTCCCGGCTTCACATCTTTTTCAAATTTGTCAAGCGACGGTCTGTTCATAGCTATTAAAACATCAGGATTAGGGATAATCGGTGAACCAACGGGGGAATCAGAAACAACAACATGGCAGTTACATGTTCCTCCACGCATCTCCGGACCATATGAAGGGAGCCATGAAACTTCTCTCCCTGCTTTAAGACCTGAATATGCAATCACCTTACCTGAAAACAAAATTCCCTGACCGCCAAAACCTGCTAAAATAATTTCACAATTTTTCATAATATCATTTGCCTCTCCATTCAAAAATTATAAACTGACAACGCTCTGCAGAGCAAAATACAACAATTTTATTTAAAACCTATTCGCAAACTCTTTCAATGTCTGCACCAAGACCTTTAAGCTTTTCGACAAGGCGCTCATAGCCTCTGTCAATATGCTTGATTTCTGTTATAACAGTCTTGCCGCTTGCAATCAATCCCGCAATGACAACTCCTGCTCCTCCGCGAAGGTCTGTTGCCTTAACCGCTTGTCCGACCAAATGAGAAACGCCTTTTATCACGGCTGTTCTTCCGCTGACTTCAATGTCTGCGCCCATTTTCAAGAGCTCATCAACATATTGAAATCTCGAATCCCAAACACCTTCTGTGACTCTGCTTTCACCTTTTAAGACAGACAGCAGTGCCACAACCTGCGGCTGCATATCTGTCGGAAAACCAGGATAAGGAAGCGTTTTAATGTTAACACTCCTCATGTCTTCGTTTCCTATAACACGAATGTCTGTGTCATATTCCAAAACATCTGCGCCCATTTCCATAAGCTTTGCAGAAATTGCCTCCATATGCTTCGGAATAACATTCTTAACGAGAACATTTCCTCCAGTTGCAGCAGCTGCAACCATGAATGTTCCTGCCTCAATCTGATCCGGAATTATGGAATATGTTCCTCCTGAAAGAGTTTCTACCCCTGTTATTTTGATAACATCAGTTCCGGCACCTTTTATGTTCGCTCCCATCGCATTCAAAAAGTTTGCAAGGTCAACGATGTGAGGTTCTTTTGCAACATTTTCAATCGTCGTCACGCCTTTTGCCAAAACTGCCGCGAGCATAATGTTTATGGTTGCTCCGACACTCACAATATCTAAATACACGGAATTACCGCTCAAACATTCAGCCTCTGCGACCACCGATTCTTCATTACATATGACCTTCGCACCAAGAGCCTCAAACCCTCTGATGTGCTGATCTATCGGACGACTGCCGAAATTACAACCTCCCGGAAGAGCAACATCCGCTTTATTATATCTTCCCAAAAGAACACCGATGAGGTAATATGATGCGCGCATTTTTTTAACAAGCTCCACAGGTGGAGTCTGCGCTTTTACCATAGAGCAGTCAACCTTAAGCACAGAAGTTAATCTGTCATAGCAAACATCTGCACCCATCGCATCAAGGATTTCAACTAAAACTCTGACATCCTGAATGTCGGGAACATTTTCAATAACACAAGTACCTTTTACCAAAATCGCAGCGGGGATTATTGCAACAACAGCATTTTTAGCGCCCGAAACAACAACTTCGCCGCTAAGTTTTCTGCCGCCATGAACAATTATTTTCTCCAAATAACACACCGCCTCATATTTTCTGTTTTATAGAAGCTTTCCTATTTATATTATTATATCACTTTATCAGAAAAAATCAATACATTTCCTTATATTTTTTTAATCATAATAAAAAAGCAGAGCAGCATATTTATAAACCGCTCTGCTTTTTACTCATTTAAACTTCATACATCCTTTTAATTGCTTTTTTACGAACTATCAAGAAGCATATCAGGTGCATAATCACAACAATTCCCCACGAAATAGGCCAACAAAGGAACAAAGTTTCAGGCAATCTATTCATAGGCAAGATGACAAAAACCCACAAAATCCTGAATCCACACGCCCCCAAAAGCGAATTGATTGCAGTTATTGTCGAATAGCCGAGACCTCGGAGCGTGCCGGTCAGAACCTCCATAACACCACACAAAAAATACGGAAGTCCCGTTATTAGCATTCTGATTTTACCAAACGCAATTGCTTCTGCTGAATCTGTTATGTATATGCCGAGAAGCTCTTCTGCAAAAAGAACGCTAAATCCTCCCAAAAGCGCCCCCACCGCAACAACAAACATTAAAGAAACCCACATTGATTTATAAATTCTTTTTTCCTGTTTTGCGCCGTAATTCTGGCTCACGCTTGTCACAACCGCCTGATAAAACGAGTTCATCGCAGTATAGACAAAGCCTTCAATGTTCGCACCCGCCGCACTTCCTGACATCGCAACAGCTCCAAACGAATTAACAGCAGACTGAACAACCGTGTTTGACAAGCTGAAAACCGAGCCCTGAAGTCCTGCAGGCAAACCAATTTTCACCATTTCTTTAAATTCTTCTTTATAAATCTTCAACTCTTTAAGATGGAGTCTGTATGAGCTGTTTGCTCCAACCAATGCATAAAGCACCATAAACATCGAAATATAGTTTGACACAGCAGTCGCAATAGCAACCCCCTCAACACCCATGCCAAAGCCTATCACTAAAATCAGATTTAAAGCCACATTCGCAGCGCCACTTATCGCAAGAATGTAAAGCGGGCGTTTTGTGTCTCCGACAGCACGCATCACAGCGGCTCCGAAATTATAAACCATAACAGCAGGAGTTCCTATGAAAATTATTCTCATATAGAGCGCAGCACCGTCTAAAACCTTTCCCTCGGGCGTTCCCATAAGCACAAGTAAAGGCTTTGAGAAAATTTGCCCCGCAATCAACGAAACGCCCCCTGCAATTAATCCTAAAAGCATAGATGTGTGAACGGCTCTATAGAGTCCCTCGTTGTTCTGCGCACCATAACGCCTTGAAACAACAACGCCTGCGCCAAGAGACAATCCCACAAAAACATTGATGAGAAGGTTTGTGAGCGCACCTGTTGAACCGACAGATGCCATAGCCTCGTTCCCCACCCATCTGCTGACAACAACAAGGTCTGCCGCATTATATAAAAGCTGAAGAATATTTGCAAGCATCAATGGAAACGCAAATCTGATAATGTTCTTAAAAATTGAGCCCTTGCACATATCAAGCTCATATTTTGCTGCACTCATAATCTCTCTCCCAAACAAAAAATCAATCCGCAGAAAGCTATAGCTTCCACATGCTAATATTATCACAATTGTTTTAACAATTCAAGAAAAATCCTGCAAAATATCAACAGTTTTTTAAAGCCCTTTTTCAGCAATATCAACGAAAGTCTTCCAGCTAAATCAAAACATCAAGAAAATAGCACACAAGCGGAAGTGTGAGCATGCTCGCAACCGTTGTGACAAACATGCCGACAGCAGCATATTCAAAGTCTGCGTCATGTTCATTTGCCACAATTGAAAGAACTGTCTGTGATGGCATCGCTGTTTCTAAAACAATCGCACCTAAAATCAGCTCTTTAATTCCAAGCTCTCTAAAAATCAGGAGAAACACAAGAGGCATCACGACTAATTTCAGCGGAGCAATTGCAAAAATCCACCACTTCTTAAACGCCTTTTTCACATCAACCGTAGCAAGCGCCATTCCTATGAAAATCATTGAAAGATATGTTGTGAGTCCGCCAACCGACGCAACTGCAGGTCCGATTACAGGCGGCAGTTTTATTTTGAAAATCAGCATTATAATTGCCACAAGAAATGACAGAGTGTTTGGATTTAAAAGATTTTTCCACAAAGCTGTTTTGTTTTCAGTTTTCCCTTTGGAAAACATATAAATTCCGACTGTCCACAAAAACGAATCATTTAAAAGCCAATATATGATAGCATATAAAAAGCCTTCCTCTCCATAAACGGAAGAAATTATGGGATAGCCGATAAAAATGACATTTCCCGTTGTAGCAAGAAGCTTATGAACCGCCTTTGTTTCCTCGGGAACCTTTAAGATTTTAGCACTTAAAACGCCGAGACAAAACAATGTGAATATACAAAAAAGCGAAAGTGTGACAACCAGCGCCATATCACCTAAAAATTCTGCACTTAAATCCTTTTCAGAAATTGATGAAATCACAAGACAAGGAAGAACCAGTCTCACAATAATTTTCGAAATTCCATCTTTATATTTCGCATCAACATATCCTGTTTTAACTACAATAAAACCGAGCAGCATAACAAACGAAAGTATGCCAACCTGCTCTATAACAACTCCAAAATTCATTTTTTCCACCTCCGAAAATCATCTGAATAATTCTATCACTCCCTCCGGAGCTTGTCAATATAATACATAAATTTTCATCATCTGGTCATATATTTTTCTTATCTTCTGACTATTTTTATATAATCAAATTTAATATATAATATTTTCAAAATAATTAAAGAGGCGATGTAGCGTTGCATAATCATCAGAAAAAAATAGCAGTTATCAATGACTTTTGCGGCTTCGGGCGCTGCTCTATTGCAGTCTCCCTGCCAATAATCTCGGCAATGAAAATACAATGTTGTCCCCTTCCCACATCCATTTTTTCAAACCACACGGGATATGACAGCTTTTACTATACTGACTTCACAGAACACATGGGTGCATACATAAACGAGTGGAAAAAGCTTAATCTTCGTTTCAATGGCATTTTAGTCGGTTTTCTTGGTTCAGTCAGACAAATAAGCATAGTTAAAAGCTTTTTAGAGGAATTCAAAAAAGAAGACACAACAATCGTTATAGACCCGATTATGGGCGATTACGGTGCTCTCTATCCGACATATTCTGCTTCTTTGGCTCAACAAATGAGAAATCTCGTTCCCTGCGCCGACATTCTGACTCCAAATCTCACAGAGGCATGCATCCTAACGGGAACGGAATATAACAAAAACGCAGATGAAAAGGAGCTTTATGAAATATGCGTAAAGCTTAACAATTTAGGTCCTGAAAAAATCATAATATCAGGCATTGAGCGAGGAGACAGTCTTGAAAACTTCATCTTTGAAGAAGGAAAAAAGCCTGCTTTGGTGACAGAACATAAGGTCGGTCCCTGCCGCGCAGGAACAGGAGATGTTTTTTCTTCAATCATCGCAGCTGACATGGTCAACGGTAAAAGTCTCACCGATTCAGTAAAACACGCTTCATCTTTTATTACAAAAGCTCTTCGTCTGACAAATGAGCTTAAAATCCCGTCAGAAGACGGAATTTGCTTTGAAGAATTTTTATCAGAAATTTATTAAAGGAGTTTTGTTTATGAAAAGAACAAAAATAAAACTTATGTGCGCCTCAGGCGTTTTCACCGCCCTGATTTTTATTTGCACAGCTTATATCCACATCCCTGTTCACACAGGATATGCACATATCGGCGACGGAATCATTTATCTCGCCGCGTCTGTGCTCCCTCTGCCATATGCAGTTTTTGCAGCTGCAGGCGGTGCGGCTTTATCCGACTTTTTCAGCGGATATGCTCTCTGGGCACCGGCATCTCTAATTATCAAAGCTATCACAGTTTTATTTTTTTCACAAAAAAACAACAAAATCATCTGCACAAGAAACTTAATTGCACTCATTCCTTCCCTCATCATCTGCACGGGCGGATACTACATTTACGAAGCGTTATTAACGCAAAATTTCTTATCTCCGCTTGCAGGAATTATCGGGAACATAATTCAGTCATTTTTAAGCTGCGTGCTTTTCATTGTTTTGGGACTATATCTTGACAAATTCAAAGTCAAAGAACAGCTTTAAGTTTTTTTGGGGGGCTACCCCCCTTTTTTTTGACATTTTTCATCACCTGCAATAATTTTTTTGTCGTAAAATTTTATACATCCCCTTCCATAATTTTACAATTTTTTCCTGTTTGACAAGTTATAATAAAGAAAAAGCAAAACTTTTCAAGGAGGAAAACAAACAAATGACAACAAATAGTGTAAATCTAAAGCAAGAGGAAGCTGTCAAAAAAATCAGAAAAAGAAAAGGTTTTCGTTTTAAAACCATAATTTTCGAGCTTTCGGAATATTTCTTTGCATTTTTCATGTGTAAAATCAACATTTTGGGCACACTTTCTCCCTTCGGTATATCATATTTTGCCGCAACCTTCCCACAACACGAAATGTCTTTTGGGATGATCGCAGCATTTTTGGGAATTCTTTTTATGGGGATTTCCGTCACATCATTAAAATATATCGGCACTCTCGCTCTTTATCTTCTTTTTATGATGCTCTATAACAAAGACATTTCAGAAAAGAAATGGATATCTGCGCTGGCGGGCTCACTCTCGCTTTTTTCAGTCGGAATGCTCTTTGTCATTTCTGAAGGGCTTCTTCTTTATGACACTCTTCTATTATGCCTTGAAACGATTATTTCTTTTTTGTCATTTTTTGCGTTCTCAAACGCATCACAACTCATAAGAACAATTAAAAGCAGAAAATTTTTTGAGCCAAAAGAAGTTTTAAGCCTTGTTTTTCTATATTCAGCCTTAATTCTTTCAGTTTCAACCGTCTCCGGCTTAGAAGAGGCAGGACACATCCTTTCTGTCTGCGCCATTTTAATCGTGAGCTTATCGTCAGATTTTCAGCTTTCTACCATAACGGGAGCCATCTTAGGCGTGGTTATGTCTTTTTCCTCTGTCCTGCCTGCACAGCTCATATGCACATATACGCTCAGCGCTTTTGTAGCAGGACTTTTTAAGCGCTACGGAAAACTTGGTGTTAGCTTTGCATTTATTTTCACCAACGCCATGACCACAATTTATATTAACGCCTCCTCGCTTACAATAATAGATGTTTTCTGCTCGTTTTCCGCTGCTTTAATCATTTTTCTCATTCCAAAGAGCTTTTTTTCACATCTTTCTGAACTTTTAAACTGCAGCAGAATTTCATTCCGTTCGAGTGGAGAAAGCAGAGCTCTTGAAACAATAACAGACAAGCTATCGCACATCTCCGAATCCTTTGGCGAGCTCTCATCAATTTTTTCCCAGATGACCGAAAACGCTGCAAAATCCGACATACTCTCCCCAACCTCCGTGTTTGACTCAGTTTATGATGCCGTTTGCAGAAACTGTAGCCTATGCACATATTGCTGGTATAAAAACTATGACAAAACCGCATCAGACATTTCAGAGCTATATAACTCTATGACCGACAGGGGCTATGCCATAGAATTTGATGCCCCGTGCAGTTTTCGTTCAGAATGTGTCAAATTTGATGATTTTTTAGAAGCGCTGAACAAAAACTATGAAATACATAAAATAAATCTCGGATGGGCATCTAAAGTGAACGAAAGCAAGACCTTGGTCGCACAACAATTTGAAAATATTTCCCTCATTTTAAACGGAATAAGAAAACAATTTCAAAAAGGGTTTGACTATGATGAAATGCTAGAAACAAAAATTCGTGCAGCTCTTGATAAAAAAGGAATTTCCGTCTCTTTTGTCAGAGTGAGCTTAACGGATTGCTATGAAGTGATAATCAAAGCTCCCTCCTGCAAAGGAAACCGCTTATGCTCATCAGTGATTGCATCAACTGTCGGCGCCTGCCTTGAAACTCCTGTCTTTTCCGTGGGAAGAAACTGTTCAAAAGATGAATGTGTTTTAAAATTCAGAGAAAAGGCAAACTTTTCTTTAGATGTCGGATTTGCAAAAACCTCCCCCGATGGAAACACCAAAAGCGGTGACAGTCATGCTTTTCTTCCTCTTGAAGATGGAAAATATATCTTATGCTTATCAGACGGAATGGGCCACGGAAAAGAGGCTTCGCGCCAGAGCAGGACAACAACAGAGCTTATAAAAAGACTTCTCACCCTTGGCTTTGATAAAGAAACAGCATTAAAAATCATAAACACATTTTTGCTTTTCAGCTCAAAAAAAGAAACCTTCGCAACAGCAGACATCTGCGTTGTTAATCTCTATAGCGGCGCTTTGGAATTTATTAAATCAGGAGCTGTTTCCTCATTTATAAAGACCGCCAACGAAATAAAAGAAATAAAATGTTCCTCACTCCCTGCAGGAGCTTTCTCTGCTTTAAACGCCGACTGCGAGCTTGAATATGCAAGCGTTGGTGACTATATTATAATGGCAACAGACGGAATAAGCGATGTTTTGCTCAAAGAAGACAAAAACCATTTAAAGCGCATCATAGAAAATTTCAAAGGTGGCTCACCTCAGGACTTGGCTGATGAAATCATAATGAATGCTTTAGCACTTTCTCAAGATGAAATAAGAGATGATATGACTGTCCTTGTTTCTAAAGTCAGTTAGTCATCGGAGATTCAAAGTAATTATGGTTTAGAAAGGAAAATTTGGCAAGTATAAGGCACAATCAGTTCGACTCTTTGACGACTAAGTTTTTGTAATTATTTTCAGATTCGGCTCATATGCTTTAATATCGGTTTATGAAATTGAGGTGATATTTTGGCATATTCAGACAGGGAGCTTTTAGCACGCCTTATTCAATGTGAAGCAGGCGGAGAGGGTGACAACGGGATGAGAGGTGTTGCAAGTGTTGTAATGAACAGAGTCTATGCCACAGGAGGAGAATATGCAAGAGTCAGTCAGGGCGGAAGCATAAGAAACATAATCTTTCAGCCCAATCAGTTCACTTGCGTAAAAGAATATATAAACGGCGTATATAATGCACAGAACATCTATAACATGAATCCGACAGATGAGCATTACTACATAGCAGACTGGGCAATAGCCGGTAACCGACTGTATAATTTAGGTGAAGCTCTGTGGTTTTTTAATCCATATTCATCGACTTGTCCATCTAATTTCCCCACAAGAGTCGGATATTTCATCGTCAGAATAGCACAGCATTGTTTTTATAACCCGACCAGTGCATATTTTAACACATAAAGAATCTAATGATTTTCAACACACGCCAAACCACACACCTTATCCGCCCACGATAAGTTAGTTTGAAATTTATATTATGTGGGCAGAAAGGCTTTGAAAAAATATGGCAAACGGAAATGATTATACGATGCGCTCAAACAATGATATAACGACAGAAATGCAGGATATGCAAAATTCAGGCACAAGACCTGAAACCACGCCAAACCCTGAAGACCAGGACACATACGCCGAAATCCTGCAGGCAAACATTGGTGCCTATGTTCTTGTTCAGTTTCTCATAGGCTCAACCTCAATAGTAGAAAAGGAGGGTTATCTTTTTGCGTCAGGCGTAAATTTTGTCACAATCTACGAACCGCTTGATGACAGATATGTCGTATGCGACCTTTATTCCATCAAGTTTGTCACAATCTATAACACTCCCCCAATAGGCAACACTTTCAGAACAACAAACGCTATGACCGGAAGCAGAAACACACAAAACGGAAGATATGCAAATGGTGGATATTCCTCAAACAGAAGATAGAAAAAAATGAGCAGGTGCTTAATGCACCTGCTCGTTTATTTTTATCTTGCATTCGCATGATTTTCTCTCACAGCAACAGTCTTTAAATGTTTTTTCATGGCAAAAACATTTTTTTCTTATGAGATGATTCAGTTCTCTCTCAAGCCTGCAAATAATTTCTAAAATATCACACGAACATTTTCTCATATCACTTTGTCACCTCAGTATATAGTATTAATTCTTATACTTTTATGTGACTTTAAAAGCCTCTTAAAAAGCCTCTCCGTTTTCGTCAAAATCGCGCGTCACCGAGTTCAGCCACTTTCTTCCGCCCATTCTTATCCAGCACAAAACTGTTTTGATTGTTTCGTCTGACTTCATAAGAAAGAGCACCCAAGGAACAGGAAGCTTAAGCCAGAAAGCGCTTATAAAAGCAACAGGAACAGAAAAGCCCCAGATTGTCACCATATCGGAATAAAGACAAAATTTCGTGTCTCCCGCTCCCCTTAAAGTGCCAACCAACGCTCCGTTTGAAATTGAAATAAAAATCGACTGAACTGCCATTACGACCATAAGCTGCTTTGCAAGAATTTTTGTCTCTAAAGGAACGGTGTAAAACTCAACTGCAATGTCTTTAACCGCCAGAATCACAAGACACGATAAAATTCCCATAAGCACAAATAAATATTTAAATGTGTTTGCTCTTAAAACTGCTGTGTCAAAATCGTTTTCACCTATCGCTTTTCCCACGAGCACAGCCGCAGCATTTGCCACACCGAACATCACTATTGTTGAAAGTTGCTGGACAACGCCCATTATAGCATTTGCGGCAACGGGGTCGCCTACGCAATAATCAATGTGACCTATGACGGCATTTTGCACCGTTATTCCAAACGACCATAAAACTTCAACCAGGGCAAAAGGTGCGCCATGCTTTAATAAATCTTTAAAAAGCACCTTGTTGAATTCAAAAAGGTTTTTAAACCTGAATTTAATTCTTTTGTCAACGACAAAAAGATAAACACACATCACGCAGAATTCTACAATTCTTGCAATTAGCGTGGCAATAGCAGCTCCTTCAATCCCCATACGCGGTGCCCCTAAATTACCAAAAATCAGTACCCAGTTCAAAAAAACATTAATTGTAAACGATGATATGTTTACAACAACTGAAACTTTAACAATTTCAACATTTCTGATAGCACAAATCACCGTGTTTGTCACGCCGTAAATAAAATAAGCATAGCCTATTATCCTTAAATATTTAACACCGCTTTCGATAATCTGTTCGTTATTTGAATAAAGACTTAAAACCCACTCGGGAAAAATCAGCACAACGAGGCCTGCCACAAGCGAAAACACAAAGGAAATCTTTATGATTATCGACAAGACAGAACGGATAGATGCCATGTCCCTTTTTCCCCAATATTGTGAAAGCAGAACTGTCGATGCTCCTGCTATGCCGAATGTGATTACATTCAAAAGAAAAAAAGGCTGATTTGCAAGAGATGAGGCCGAAAGCAAAATTCCGACATCATCAGCACGACCAAGCATTATCGTGTCCATCATGGAAAGCGCAACCGATATAAAATTCTGCATAGCTATCGGAATTACTATGGCAAGCACATTTTTATAAAACGCTTTTTCTTTGATTATGTTCATTTTTCCTCCACTATAAAAAAGGTGCCATGATTTTTTCACGGCACCGAAACTATTTTAATTATTTTCCCATCCCGAGACTTTTATAATAAGCAACTCTTGTCGCAATGTCAGGATAGTCAGTTTTAGCTTTTTCAGCAAACATGCCGCCCTTTAAGTCCTCTGTCGCCGCTTTTTCATGACCTATGAGCGCCCATGTTGAATCTATCAGATGCTTAAATTCCGGTTCTCTGAGCTTTTCGCAGATGAATGCCTGTCTTGACGAATTAATGTCTTCTCCGCTTATCTGGAAAAGATTAAATTTATCACATAGCTCCATAATTTTTGCAAGCTGCTCTTTTGTGTTTCTTGATGGCATATATGTCACAGCATCAAAGCCAAGCTCACTTATCGTCTCGAACAGAAGGTCAATATAATCATCTTCAAATTTCTGTGCTTTTTTGTCTCCTGTCACGCTGTTTCCGACATCACCTAAATATGCATATGCAGAAATCGCACCGATTTCCTTTGAAAACGCAATAACATCCTTAACATCAGGACATTCTTCTGTTGCATCAATGTAAATTTTGCTGATTAAGTCACTTTTTAAAAGCCCTAAAACATCATATGAATAGTGAATATTTTCTTCGTCTGAAAGGAATTTTTCCAATTTTTCAGAAAGCGTCAACTTCATGTCATTTTTAAAAAAATCAGCACAAGCCTTGCCTTTTCCAAACTTTTCTATGACCTTATTTGCAAGTGCATAAAGAAGATGTCTTTCTGTGATGCTTCCTCCGTTTTTATATTCAGAAAGCGGAACGACATCATTTTCAAAGTCAACAGAAATGCCATATTGTTCAAAAAGCTTGTTTATGTTTTCAACCATCTTTCTGTTTCTTTCGTTTCTCTTTTCGATGAAAGGCGCAAAAAATTCCGAAACCTTCCCTATCTGCGTGTGGGGAACTCCGTGAAGCGCCATATATATCACAGAATTCTGGTCGGGATTGTTTATTCTTCTTCCGTTTAGTGCAGTCTGAGAAACATTTGCTCTGCACTCAATTCCGATAGTCGTGCTCATTCCCACAAGCTTTCCCGCTTCAATAAATTCCTCCGCACCGCTGATTGAGTCGTGGTCCATTATGCCTGCTGTCGAAAGCCCTGCACTATATGCCATAACAACTGCCATAGTCGGCGTATATGGAGAGAATGAATATTTTGTGTGAATGTGATTATTAACCTCTTCCGTAATCTCAGGTTTTCCCAAAATACCGTCTTCAATCATCTTGGAAAGAGCCTCAATTCTTTCTTCTTTTGTCTGTTTGTCTAAATAAGCTGTAAACCTCTGCATCTTAACCCTTCCTTTTATAGTTCAACCTTTTCAATTATGTTTGTTTTCTTTTTATATTTTATCTTATCGTCAGCAAACAGCAACACTTCCACCATTGAAAGCATATCACATTTACAAGCACGACATCTGTGAATGGCGAAAAAGCTCTTTGCTCTTCTATACCAGCCTGATGTCTTTGATGCAAATTTTCCACATCTCGGGCATCTTATTAAGAATTCTCTCTTGTTGATTAAACCGCTCTTTAAGTCCGTGATATGAATTCCTTTATGGTGAAGCTCAAGCTTCCTTGCATCAAAAACATATTTTTCAAATCGTTCCTTATCAAATGTTTCAGCAAAAACCTCGCCCGAAAGTGTTGCATCAACGAGTGCATTATGAAGCGTTTTCTCATCATATTCAATTCCGAGGCTTATGACCGCATTTTTTAGTCCCGGTTGATTCTGCTCACTCACTATTCTCTTGTCTCCTGCAACATAGCTTTGCAAATCAACAAAATTTTTGAGAAACGAGATATTAATGTCACGATTATAATAGACGCCGTTTTCTCTTAAAATCGCTGCATCCTGAACTCCCCATGACATTAAGATACTATCACGCCCCATAAACTCACGAAAGCATTTAAATGCCTTGGAAAAAGGAACTCCTTCTTTGTCAAGCATATCCATTGTAATTCCCGTTATCTCCTGCACCATAGGCTCAATTCTGTTATATAGCGCAGGTCTTATAAAGCAATTAAAGCTGCCGACATAGTTTAAGTCTTCATCATATTTAACAGCGCCAATCTGTATTATTTCGTCAGGACATTTAAGCTTGACTTTTTTAGCATACCTGTTCCATTCAAGGTCAAAAATAACATAATCCATATTTTTCCCCACAATTTTAACTTTTTATCTTTTTAAGCTCCAGTCTATCGGAGTTTTACCAAGCCTTTCAAGAATTAAATTCACCTTACTGTAGTGACGCGAGCCAAAGAAGCCTTTAGATGCTGAAAGAGGGCTTGGATGCGGTGCTTCAAGAACAAAATGGTTGGGATTTGTGATCAGCCCAAGCTTCTCCTTTGCATTTGCTCCCCACAAAATGAAAATCACGGGGTCGTGTCTTTCATTAAGTGCGGAGATGATTTTATCAGTAAACCTTGTCCAACCAAGATTTTTATGGGAATTAGGCTGACCCTCGCGAACAGTCAGAACTGTGTTTAAAAGCAGAACTCCCTGCTCTGCCCAAGGGATGAGACAGCCCGTGTCGGGAATTTCAATTCCCAAATCGCTTTTTAGCTCCTTCATCATGTTTAAAAGTGAAGGCGGCTTTAAAACGCCATCCAAAACACTGAAGCAAAGTCCGTGAGCCTGATTTTCTCCGTGATATGGGTCTTGTCCCAAAAGAAGCACCTTGACATCTTTATAGGCAGTATATTTAAGGCTTGCAAAAATGTTTTCTTTTGCGGGATAAACCGTGAAGTTTTCATATTCCTCTTCAACCTTTTTGCAAAGCTCCTTGAAATATTCCTTCTCCGTTTCTTCTTTTAAAATTTCTTCCCAGTCATTTCCTGTTTTTATCATAACTAACCTCTATCATTTCTTCAAAAGCCTGTTAACCTCTTCAATAAAAGTGTTGACATCGGTGAACTGTCTGTAAACGGAAGCAAAACGCACATATGCAACCTCATCAACAGTCTTGAGCTTATCCATAATCATTTCGCCAATCTGAACAGTTTTGACTTCTCTTTCAAGAAGATTCTGAACAGCATTTTCTATTTCGCTCACTATTTTTTCCATTTCACTCACAGGAACAGGTCTCTTTTCGCACGAACGCTGAATTCCTCTTAAAACCTTTTCTCTGTCAAACTGTTCTCTTGAACCGTCTTTTTTTATTACCATAAGCTGAATGTTTTCAACTTTTTCATATGTGGTGAATCTTTTCCCGCAATTTAAGCATTCTCTCCTTCTTCTGATAGCTTCACCTTCATCTGTGGGTCTTGAGTCAATAACCTTGCTTTCTCCATATTCGCAATAGGGACATTTCATTGCTGTTCCTCCTTAAAATTATAAAATTCATATATATAATTTTTGCGTTCTTTAATTTCTTCAATTCTGTTTATATATTCAATAACATCTTTAAAATTAAATATTCTTTCTATCAAATCGGGTCTGACGAGCTTCGTCACAGCTCCGACTCCAAGCGAGACAACAGTGCTGATTTCTTCCATCATAACAATGTTGTAAATTCCGCTCATGCCTGTTTTTGAAAAGCCCGTGTTTTCCATGCCTCCCAATATATTTTTCTGCCTGTAGAGATAATATGGAAAATATCCTTCTTCGGATAGTGTATTATAAGAATAATCTATCATTTCGGCAATTTCCTCATCAGATGCCGATTTGGTGTCACAGCCGAAGATGTTTATGTTTGCCGCTCTTTTAATGCTCATCGTGTGCACCGTTATATTTTCAGGTGAGAGCTTCAAAACCTCATCAAGACTATATTTAAAATCATCTGCAGTTTCTCCCGGAAGCCCCGCTATCAAATCTGTGTTTATGCACCTAAATCCATAGCTTCTAACAAGCTCAAAAGCCCTTTTGAAATCATCTGTGCTATGGTTTCTGCCAATTACCTTAAGCGTTTTATCATTCATGCTCTGAGGATTAACGCTGATTCTGTCAACCCCATGTTTTTTAAGCACCTTAAGCTTTTCTTCTGTTATTGTGTCAGGTCTGCCTGCCTCAATGGTAAATTCCCTTAAATGAGAAAAATCGAAGCTTTCCTTCAGTTTCCTGATTAAGCTGTCAAGCTCAAGTGAAAGAAGTGTCGTCGGAGTTCCGCCGCCGAAATAAACGCTCTCGATTTTCAACCCTAAATCTCCAACAATTTTCTTTGCCTTATCAATCTCATCAAATAAGGCATTTAAATATGGCTCAACATATCTCCCCATCTTTTGTGTGCTCATTGAAGCAAATGAGCAATAAATGCATTTTGACGGGCAGAAAGGAATGTCAACATAAAGCCCGACAGAGTCAGGTTTTAATGTCTTAATGACTTCTTCCTCGCGGTCAGCGACAGAGAACATTATGTCAAGTTTCTTGTCAGAAATTTCATATTCTTTTTTGAGGCTTTTCCTGATTTCCTCATCAGACACACCTTCCTGTCTCATTCTTAAGACATGCTTGACAGGTCTGACGCCTTCAA
Source organism: Clostridia bacterium (assembly GCA_045576235.1). Taxonomy (GTDB): domain Bacteria; phylum Bacillota; class Clostridia; order UBA1381; family UBA9506; genus SIG437. The sequence goes on along the minus strand of JAZNGA010000027.1, from coordinate 27,766 downwards.
TCCTTCCCCATGGTTTCTCCACTTTTAAGCTTTCCATTATTTTTCAAACACCTACTAAAAAAACATATTGTTTTTCATTTCATGTCCCACAGTTGTCTTTTCTCCATGACCTGGATAAACTTCAGTTTCAGGCGGCAAAACAAATATTTTTGCTCTGATATTTGCTAAAAGCTGCTCCATATTTCCCGTTGGGAAATCAGTCCTGCCTACGCTTTCATAAAACAGCGTGTCTCCCGAAAACAAAATGTTGCCGCACAGAAGACAAATTCCACCGCTTGTGTGTCCCGGAGTTTCAATGACTTCAAACTCAAACTCTCCTGACTTAATCTTGTCTCCCTCTTTTAAAAGAATATCGGGCGCGCAGGGTGCGGAAGAGTTCCTGAAATGGAAACTTAAATTAATCGTGTCTTTTAAATAGTTTTCCTTTTCATTTTCCGAAATGAGCACCAACGCTCCTGTTTTTTCCTTTATATCCCCGACAACTCCGAAATGGTCAAAATGACAATGTGTCAGAACAATATATTTAACTGTGTAGCCATTTTCTTCTATCTCTTTAATTATTTTGTCAGCATTTGCACCCGGGTCAATAACGAGCAAATTGTCTTTATCGCCTGCTAAATAGCAATTTGTCTTAAGCCTGCCGACCTCTATTTTCTTAAAAACCATAATTTTCTCCTGTTCAAGATTTAAAACTAATGAGAGTGCTTATGTTCACTATTCTCAAGCGAATTTCCCGGAATGTTTCTCGAAACATCAAACACACCATCAATTTCTAAAAGTCTCTTTTTTATAAGGTTAAGACCATCCTTTGAATTAATCTCAAGAGAAAGTCCGATGAGTGCTATCTGGTCTTTTGTGATTTTCGTGTTAATTGATGTGATTGGAATTTTCATCTCATAGAGAAGACTTGTTATTTCCATGACGAGACCGCGCCTGTCATATGCTGAAATAATAATGTTTGTAATGTAGGAGGATTTTCCATAGTCGCTGCTTGCCCAGCCTACAGTGATTAACCTGTCTCTATCCCTTTCAACATCAACATTCGTGCAGTCCCTTCTGTGAACAGAAACTCCTCTTCCTTTTGTTATATATCCGACAATATCATCACCGGGAACAGGGCTACAGCATCTCGAAAGCCTCACAAGACAATTATCAATTCCCTTGACAACAACTCCCGTCGAATCACATTTTGTCTGTTTTTCCGTCACAGAATTCCAGATGTTCTGCGAATCATTCTTATGAGTCAGCCTATATTCCTCACGAAGACGCGCCATAACCTTGCTGACTGCAAGAGCACCATAGCCAATAGCAGCATATAAATCGTCTTCCGAATTAAAAGAATATCTTTTAAGCAAAATGTTTATCCATTCAGGCTTTAAAAATTCTTCCAATGTGAAATTATTCCTTTTCAGCTCACGCTCTAAGGTTTCTCTGCCACGCACAATGTTTTCATCGCGCCTTTCGCGCTTAAACCAACCGTTGATTTTGCTTCGCGCCTGAGATGTTTTGCAAATCTTCAACCAGTCGCGCGACGGCCCATGAACAGAAGATGATGTCATAACCTCAACTATGTCACCATTCTGAAGAACATAGTCAAGCGTTGCAATTTTCCCGTTCACCTTAGCTCCCGACATTTTGCATCCAACAGCGCTATGAATCGCAAAAGCGAAGTCAATGGGCGTCGAACCTGCAGGAAGGTTTATAACATCGCCTTTAGGCGTGAACACAAAAACCTCATCAGCAAACAAATCTATTTTTAAGGTTCGCATGAAATCATCAGAATCAACAACATTGTTCTGGATTTCAAGAATTTTGCTTATCCATTCAAGCTTATCATCAATTTCGGTTGAGCCATTTATTCCTTCTTTATATTTCCAGTGAGCTGCGATACCATGCTCTGCAACATGATGCATTTCCCATGTCCTTATCTGAATTTCAAATGGAGTTCCGTTAGGCCCCATAACCGTAGTGTGAAGCGATTGATACATATTAGGCTTGGGCATGGCAATATAGTCTTTAAACCTTCCCGGAATAGGAAGATAAAGCTCGTGAACAAGACCTAAAACAGCATAGCAATCCTTAACTGTGTCAACTATTGCGCGAACAGCAAACAAATCATAAATTTCATCTATGGTTTTGTTCTGCGCATACATTTTCCTGAAAATGCTGTAAAAATGTTTTGCCCTTCCTGTCAGATGCGCCTTGACACCAAGCTCTTCAAGCTTTGAGCTGATATTTTCCATAATATCTTCAATATATTCTTCGCGCTCTTTTCGCTTCTGACTTATTGACTCCGTGATCTCCTTATATGCAATCGGGTCAATATATCTGAGTGAAATGTCTTCAAGCTCCCATTTGATTCTTGACATGCCAAGTCTGTGAGCAAGCGCCGCATAGACCTCTAAAGTTTCCCTTGCTTTTTCTCTTTGTTTTTCCTCTGACATAAACTTAAGGGTTCTCATGTTATGAAGTCTGTCGGCAAGCTTTATCAAGATAACTCTAACATCCTTTGCCATCGCAAGGAACATTTTTCTTAAATTTTCAACCTGCTGCTCTTCTTTTGTAGTATATTGAATTTTACCGAGCTTAGTAACACCGTCAACAATTGTTGCAACGCTTTCGCCAAACTCTTCTGCTACATCTTTAGTTGTCATCTCCGTGTCTTCAACAACATCATGAAGAAGCGCACTTATTAATGAATCACAATCAAGCTCCATTTCAGCCAGAATTTGCGCAACAGCCAAAGGGTGAATCAAATATGGTTCACCTGTTTGCCTGAGCTGACCTTCGTGAGCCGTGCGGGCTATTTCAAAAGCACGCGTCAGACGCTCAACACAAAGGTCAGGATTATATGACAAAGCTTTTTGCTTTAATGTCTCAAACATTTCAAAAATATTTTTTTCCACTTTATTCTTTCCCCTTGCTGAATCTTAAATCACGAAGATGGAGTTGGGTGTGTTTTTCTCCCCTGAAAACATTTATGTCAAGATTATACACAACATCAAGTCTGTCTCCTGTCTTTATGCTTCCTGCCCTTTCACCCATGCCAAAACCTATTGCATCAACATAAAGGTTGTTTTTTTCGAGCGTCAGTCTTAAGTGTTTTCCATCGCTTAATGCTCTGCAGGATGTGACAGTCAAGTCGCTTGTGCAGAAAACAGGAGCAGGATTTCCCATGCCATATGGTTGCATTACGGAAAGCTTTTCTGCAGTGTTTATGTTTAAATATTCAATCGGTAAAATAGCGTCAATGTAAATCACAGGGATAAAATCTTCGGGCTTTAAAACGCTCTTTGCATATTTATTTATTGCTTTTCTAAAATCACCAATTTTGCTTTTCTCACAGCTTAATCCTGCCGCAAGTTCATGTCCTCCGAACTTAACGAGATACTCTCTGCTCTCGCAAAGCGCTTCAAAGAGGTTAAAGCCTTTTATGCTCCTTCCCGAGCCCTTCCCGTTTCCTTGTGAATCTGTGCTTATAAGGATACAAGGCTTATTATATTTTTCAGAAATCCTTGATGCCACAATTCCCACTATCCCGTGATGCCAACCATCATGGTCTAAAACAAGAACATAGTCATCAACCATTTCTCTGCTTTTTTCTATTATTTCTATTGCTTCGCTAAAAATGTCGTTTTCAAGTGATTGTCTTCTTTTGTTTTCTTCTTCTAAAAGGTGAGCATATTTTTCGGCGTCAAGTTCGTCTGTTGCTAAAAGAAGCGCCGCAGCACAATCAGAGGTTCCCATTCTTCCTGCCGCATTTATTCTCGGGGCAATACCAAATCCTATTGTGCTTGTTGATATTGCAGATGTCTTTATGTCAGCAAGCTTAATAAGGGCTTTAATTCCGTGGTTTGAGGTGTAGGCAATATGACTGAGCCCTTCTTTAACGATAATTCTGTTTTCGTCTTCAAGCGGCATAACATCTGCGACAGTCCCGATAGCCACTAAATCAATATATTCATCAATCAGCTCCTGCATGTGAAATTTCAGTCTGATTGTGATTGCCTGAATGAGCTTGAAAACAACGCCCACCCCTGCAAGCTTTTTGAAAGGATATTTGCAGTCAGGCTGTTTGGGATTGATGACAAAATCAGCCTTCGGAATATCTTCCTTACATTCGTGGTGGTCTGTGACTATGACGGTCATACCCTTTTCTTTTGCATATTCAATCTCCGCTACTGCAGTGATCCCGCAATCAACAGTTATTAAAAGTTCCGTTTTCCCGTTGCGTATAACATCAATCGCATCATGATTTATGCCATATCCCTCTTCAAGTCTGTCAGGAATATAATAGCTGACCTCCGCTCCATGAGACTTTAAAAAACGAACAAGCATAACAGTTGATGTTATGCCATCAACATCATAGTCACCATAAACCGTGATTTTTTCTTTATTTTTGATTGCGCTGATAATTCTGTCTACCGCACCCTCTACATCCTTCATAAGAAACGGGCTGTAAAAATCCGAAACACCGGCATCTAAAAATCTCTCAACATCATCTGCTCCCCTCGAAAGCAGAATTGAAACAACTATAGGCGGAAGCCCAAGCTTTTCAGCAAGCTTTAGTGCTTCGTCAGCCGAATGATTTTTTTCACGCATTATCCACTTTTTCAACTGCATTGGGCTTCCTCCTTTCCTTTTCTCAAAAGTTTTCTATGCTAAATATCCATAGGCAATTAAATATCCATCAATTTCAGTCGGCTCTTTAGGCTCGGCGTCTTCATCTAAAAAAACAGCAAGCAAATCTGCGCCCCACTCAAAGTCAAACTCTTTATCCGATATGTAAACATTGGGCTCTGCCACCATATCAAGCTCTTCTTCTGCCTTTAACATCGACAGACAATATTCAACTCCGCTCTCCCCGCGTCTTGTGTAATAATATGCTATGTGTGTTTTTTGATAGTTCTCCTCCTCTTTTTTAACGCCATAGCTTGAGCAGGCAGTTAATGAAAGCACAAAAAATATCATTAAAAATGCACTTATTTTTTTAACATTTGCATTCATTTTTTCATCTTTCCCTTCGAAATTTTTCAAGGATTTTCCCGATAAATTCAATCCATTTAATTTTATCATATTTATCTCAAATTTGCAAGCTATTCTTTTTCTCGGTTTTTAACCCTTTTTCAGCTTTATTTGCAAATATTTTCACGAAAAAAATAAAACGAGTTGACTTTTTTTTGTAAAAATGTTATTATGAAACGTGGAGTTTGATATTATGGAGGCTTATTATGTATAGAAAATTTTTCAAAAACATAATTGACTTTCTTGCAGGACTTATAGCACTACCATTTGTCCTTTTATTCATCATTGTGTTTGCACCTATAATTTATTTTACTGACCATGGTCCTGTTTTTTATAATGCAGAACGCGTAGGCAAAAACGGAAAGATTTTCAAAATGTATAAATTCCGTTCGATGAAGATCAATTCCCCCCATCTTTTAACCAAAGATGGTTCAACCTACAACAGCGCAGATGATCCGCGTGTCACAAAAATAGGTCGTTTTATGAGAAAAACAAGCATAGATGAAATTCCGCAGTTTTTGAATTTGTTAAAGGGTGATATGAGCCTGATCGGCCCGAGAGCGACACTTACCACAAATTTTAAAGGCTATGAATTTTTAGATGATGACAAAAAATGCAGAAATTCCGTAAAGCCGGGAATAACAGGCTATAATCAGGCATATTTCCGCAACTCTGTCACAGCAGAAGAAAAACTTCACAATGATATATATTATGTAAGAAATATGTCTTTTCTTTTTGATGTTAAAATTATTTTTAAAACAGTTTCCACTGTATTAAAGAACGAAAATATATATGTGACAACGAACACACCGAAAGAACTATAATTAAACAAACATATTTTAATAAGGAGTTTTGTATGAAAATTTTACATCTTTGTTTAGCTAATTTCTACATTGATAATTATGCTTATCAGGAAAATATGCTTCCTAAATACCATAAAAAAGACGGGAATGATGTTTTTATAATCTCTTCTCTCTTCACATTTGATGAAAACGGAAAAATATCATATCTCCCCGTGGCAACAACATATAAAAACGAATATGGCATAGAGGTTACAAGGCTTCCTTACAAGAATGATAGCAAAATTGCAAAAAAATTATCTTATTATAAGGGCGTATATAAAGCAATTGAAAAATGTGCCCCTGACATAATTTTTATCCACGGCATACAATTCATGGATATTAAGCAGGTTGTAAAATATTTAAAAAAGCACCCTGATGTCAAAGTTTATGCTGATAATCATTCTGATTTTATTAACAGCGCTTCAAACTGGCTCTCAAAAAACATTCTCCACAAAATCATCTGGAAGCTTTGCGCAAAAAAAATTGAGCCTTATGTAACAAAATTCTACGGAGTTTTGCCTGCAAGAGTTGATTTTTTGCGAAATGTATATGGCGTGCCACATGAAAAAGTTGAGCTTTTGGTAATGGGAGCAGATGACGAAAAGGTTTACGAAGCAAAAAACGGAGACTTTAGAAAAAGCATCCGAGAGAAATATGGAATAGATGATGACGATTTTCTTCTCATCACAGGCGGCAAGATTGACGGCAACAAGCCTGAAACGCTTAATCTTATGAAGGCTGTTTCAACTCTTGACAAAAAAGTCAAACTACTTGTTTTTGGTTCAGTTATCCCTTCTCTTAAGAAGGAATTTGATGAGCTTATAAAAAATGAAAACATAATATATATAGGTTGGATTAATTCATCAGATATATATAAATATTTTGCCTCATCAGACCTTGGTGTTTTCCCTGGTAAGCATTCAGTAATCTGGGAACAAGCTGTAGGCATGGGACTTCCATGCATATTCAGAAGGTTTGATGGTTTTTCTCATGTTGACATAGGTGGAAACTGTGTCTTCATAGACGACGCTGAATCCGAAACTCTAAAAAAAGTCATTCAGTGCATATATAACGACAGTGCATTATATCGTAAAATGATCCGAATTTCAGAGGAAAATGGAATGAAAAACTTTTCCTACGAAGACATTGCGAGAAGAAGTATAAATTAAATTAAAAGGGAATTCATCAATGATGAATTCCCTTTTAAATAACCTATTTACCTTATAATATGCGCAAGTTTCGCTCATATTGTCTTGCTTAAATCAATTATTTTCTTAAGTGCTTCTTCTTTCGGTTCTCCCGCCAAATGAAGTCTATGTGCATAATCAAGCAATTTCTTATAGTTTTTTCCCTGCTCAATTTTCGCACCTATCAAATCCTTGCCCTCGACACATGGTCTTGACATATATTCATTAAAAACCTCAAGCCTGTCAATCAAAAAACATTCGTTTTCAAAAGTTGAAGGGCTTGGAAGCTTGCCCGCTTTATCCGCAAGGGCAAGCTGAATCAGATCAATCGGAACAACCGCGCTATCAAACAAGCTGTTTGTTTCAAAAACCGGCGCTTTATTTCCTGCAAGTTTGTTCGGTCGCATATGAAGTTCAGTTAAATTCAGAACATATTTAATAAGATTTTTTTCAGATGTTATTCTCTGCAAAAAATCTCTTGCAAGCGGAACTCCGCCTATGTCGTGGTCGGTTGAATGAAAGTTTCCATCCCGCTCTTTCGTTGTGACAATCTTGCCGAAATCGTGACAAAGCGCAGAAATCATAAACCAGAGCGGCTTTTCTGCCTTTTCGCGTCTCTTTGCCGCTTCGTCAAGAACCATCATGGTATGATTCCAGACATCTCCTTCTTTGTGCGCATTCTTGTTCTGCTCTACTCCTATTGTTCTTTCAACTTCAAGAAACCAAAAACCAAGCGCATCCATTTTTCTTAAGTTTTCAAAAAACAATGATGGTCTTTCAGCCTTTAAAAGAGCCTTCTTCATTTCATCAAAAACTCTCTCTTTAGAAAGCTGCATTAAATCCATCGTCTTGCAAAGATTCACGGTTTCTTCAGCTATTTCAAATTCAAATCGCGCGGCAAACTGTGCTCCGCGCAAAACTCTGAGCGGGTCCTCTGCAAAAGACTGACTATTGACATGGCGTATAATGCCTTTTTTCAGGTCTTCCAAACCACCAAAATGGTCAATGATTTCTCCTGTTAAAACATTTTTCATAATCGCATTAACAGTGAAATCTCTTCGTTTTGCTGCCTTTTCCGTGCCTATAAACGGTGCCACATCAACTTTAAAATCCTTATGTCCCCTGCCAACTGCTCTTTCCTGTCTCGGCATGGCAATATCTACAGAGTGACCTTTCAAATTGTAAATTCCAAAGCTGTTTCCAATTTCAATCCGTTCACCGAATGAATCTAAAATTTCTTCAAGCTCTGTGCATTCAATTCCATGTATTTCAAGGTCAATGTCCTTATTTTCCATTTGCATAAGCTCATCACGGACATATCCACCGACATAATAGGCAGTTCCGCCTTTTTCTTTAACGGCAGATGCGAGCGCTACTGCAATTTTCTCCCCGCCATCACTCATCAGGCTTTCACCACACTCACTATCATATTGTAAGCTTATATAGTCTTTCTTCCTGTGTTGAACCATCAAAAGTCGGAATGATTTCTATGAATTCCCATCCATATTTCTCATACAAGCCAACATGATTTGTGTATAAATATATCTCTTTAAGACCTGCCGCCTTTGCCTTTTCCGGAACTGTTTCCATCAATTTTCCGCAAATTCCCAAGCCTCTGAAGTTTTCATCTACATACACATTACCAATCCAAGGATATATGTCAGGTCTTCCAAACAAATCATCAAACATTGATAATTGATACATTCCCGCAGGCTTCCCGTCAACTAAAGCAACGAAAGTCTGAGGAAGCGCATTTCCCTTACATAATGAATTCTTAAGAAAATAGCTGACTGCCTCATAGCTTTTTCCTGTCTTTTTTCCCCACCAATTATAGTTCCACTCAACTAATTTCGGGAAAATCTCATTGTCACAGCTTTCCAAACGAATTATTTCCATATCTTTTCACTCCATAACTAAAAATTTATTATCTTACTTAATATATTATAGTATAACATCCCATTAATGTCAATGTTTTTCCGATTTTTAAAGGCATCTTATCCTTATCATAAAAGCCCTAAAACAAACCTATTATAAACTTAACGATATTGCTTCCAAAAAGCATTATGATTCCAGCTATTACAACGCCAAGAAATATTGACGGAACTGCTTTTTTTATGCGGAGGTCTAAAAGAGCAGCAACAAGCGCCCCTGTCCACGCCCCTGTTCCCGGCAATGGGATAGCGACGAAAATCATCAGACCCCATGTTCCATATTTAACAATTTCATCAGCGTTTTTATCAACCTTATTCTGAAGCCAAGTTCCTATTCTCTTCAAGAAACGGCTGTTTAAACAGAAGTTGATAATCGGTCGTGCAAGCCATAGCACAAACGGAATGGGAAGCATATTTCCTAAAACAGATATGATGTAGAGCTTCCATGATTCTATGCCAAACGCCACGCCTACAGGTATGGCACCTCTTAATTCAATAATGGGAAGCATTGATATAACAAAGGTTATTGCCTCTTTAATCCACATGGAAGATTCCTGAAAAAAACTGATTATTGAATCTGTCATGATTTTTCTCCTTTTGCTTTCAAAATGTTAAAGCGCCACGATTTCAACGCCTTCCACGGCCTCATTGACCAATTTCTCTATATCAAGCACTCTTTCATATTCTATAACCTTTTCAAGCTTTGGTTTCGTCTGAGGGTGCTTTGGAGTGAACACTGTACAACAATCCTCATACGGAAGTATTGAAGTGTCAAATGTTCCTATGTCTCTTGCAATAGTCACAATCTCTTCCTTGTCCATTCCGATTACAGGTCTGAAAACAGGCATGGAAACTGCATCATTTGTGACTCCCAATGCCTCAACCGTCTGGCTCGCAACCTGACCAATGCTTTCCCCCGTAACCAGAGCGGAAAGCTTGTTTTTCCTTGCGATTTTTTCTGCAATCCTCATCATAAATCGTCTCATAATGATTGTGAGATATTCCTCAGGGCATTTTTTTCTGATTTCAAGCTGAATGTTTGTGAAAGGAACAATATGAACCTTCATCCCGCCTGTATAAACAGAAAGCAAATCAGCAAGCTCCAAGACCTTTTCTTTCGCTCTCTCACTCGTGTAAGGATGTGAAAAAAAGTGAATTGACTCAAGCGCAACACCGCGTTTTGCGACCATATATCCCGCAACGGGACTGTCTATTCCGCCCGAAAGAAGAAGAGCCGCTTTTGAATTTGTTCCAACGGGCATTCCTCCTCTGCCCTTTTCTCTTTCGCAGTAAACATAAGCATTCTGCTCTCGAACCTCAACCATAACAATTTTATCAGGGTCACTCACATCGACACTGAGGTTTTCAAAACTTTCATAGAGGTAGCCTCCGACCTCACGGCAGATTTCAGGCGATTTAAGAGGAAATTTCTTATCTGCTCTTTTTGCCTCTACCTTAAATGTTTTAGCTTTTTTCAATTCCTCTTCAAGAGCTTCTTTAGCACCTTTTTTAATTCCTTCAATGTCTTTCGGCAAAACATATGCTCTCGTAATTGAGGTTATTCCAAAGACCTTTTTCAAAATTTCTATTATGTCATCAATCTTATCTGCAAAAGGCGTTTTAATGTAAACAGTTGCCTGCGCCCACCAAACCTCAATTTCAAAATTTTTAAGCGCCGCCTTAATATTTTTTACTAAAGCTGCCTCAAAAAAAGGTCTGTTTAATCCTTTTAAAATTATTTCTCCGTATTTTACAAGTATTATTTGTTCTGTCATCAGCTTTTTCTCCTTTTAACAGCACTATATAAAATTCGCTCTGATTCACTTTTTGCCACTTCTTCAGAATATCCGTCAAACCTGCCCGTTATCTCAAAACCGTTTGTTTCAAGGAGCTTTGTTATCTCTTCATCACTGTAGCATCTTTCGAAGTGATGCTCGTCTATTCTTTCATAAAGTCCGTTGTCGTTTTCCTTGAAAAATGTCAAAAAGAAGTCACAGAGTTTTTCTTCTTCATTGTAGCTGTTTTCCCAGACATAAAAAATATCTTCTGTCTCATATGTGTATATATTGTCTTTAAATATGTTTTTAAATTTATATTCTGAATTAACATCGAAGAGGAAAAGGCCTCCATCATTCAGATAATTGTTGCAAAGAGCAAAGGTCCTGTCTAAATCTTCTCTTTCTGTGAGATAATTAATGCTGTCGAGCATACATATAATGACATCAACTGTGCCAAAAAGCTCAAAATCCTGCATCGGCTGATTTAAAAACAGGATTTTCCCCTGACCAAACTTTCTGATGGCGCAATCGAGCATTTCTTCTGAAGCATCAGCCGCTATCACATCATATCCCCGTGCAGAAAGCTCTCCTGCAAGCGTTCCCGTGCCACAGGCAAGGTCAAAAACAAGCTCCGGTTTAATATTATGCTTTTTAATCTGCAATTCAACCAAATCAGCATATTCTTTATAGGGCACATCAAAAGTCAGTCTGTCGTAAAGCTCAGCAAATTTCCCGTAGCTTTTTTCCATCATTTACCCCCTTTGACCTGTTCCCAATAATTCTTAATAACTGTTTCATTTTTATTCTTTCCTGGATTGTAATACTTCTTGTCTTTGATATTATCAGGCAAATACTGTTGATTTACATAGCTGTTCGGAAAGTTGTGAGGATATTTATATTCCAATCCCCTTCCGAGCATCTGTGCGCCTTTATAATGCGCATCCTTAAGGTGAAGCGGAATGTCTCCCGTGTCACCTTTTTCTATGTCTGCCATAGCCGCATCAATTGCGCAAATAACGCTGTTTGACTTAGGTGCAGTTGCTAAAATAAGCACGGCCTCAGCAAGTGGAATTCTTGCCTCCGGCATTCCGAGCTGCAAAGCCGCATCAACGCAAGACTTGACCATTGAAATGGCCTGCGGATATGCAAGACCAACATCTTCAGCCGCTATAACCATCAGTCTGCGACAGGCAGAAAGCATATCGCCGCCTGAAAGCAATCTTGCAAGATAATGGATTGCGGCATCAGGGTCACTTCCCCTCACAGATTTCTGCAAAGCACTTAAAACATCATAATGACTGTCTCCGTCACGATCGTGACGAAATGCTTTTTTCTGTGTGCATTGTTCTGCAAGCTCTAAAGTTATATTAATTTCATCACTACTTGTTGCAGGCACAGAAAGGGAACAAACCTCCAAAGCATTTAACGCTTTTCTCACATCTCCTGACGAAACAGAAGCTAAATGAGAAAGTGCATCAGGTGTGATTTTAACATCCATCCCAAGTTCTTCGGCAAGAATACTGGCGCCGCGGAGAATAGCTGCTTTTATGTCTCCGGCCGAAACAGGTTTAAATTCAAACACAGTCGCCCGCGACAATATTGCGTTATATATGTAAAAATAGGGGTTTTCAGTTGTGCTTGCAATCAAGGTTATAGAGCCGTTTTCTATAAACTCAAGCAGTGATTGCTGCTGCTTTTTATTAAAATTCTGTATCTCATCAAGATATAACAAAATTCCGTTTGAAGCATCTAGTGTCCCTACTTCAGATGCTATTTCCTTTATGTCTGCAACTGATGCTGTTGTCGCATTAAGCTTAAAAAGCTTTTTATTTGAAAGCTTCGCCGCTATGTTTGCAACGGTTGTCTTTCCCGTTCCCGATGGACCGTAAAATATCATATTCGGAAAATTTCCCGACAAAATCAGTTTTTGCAATGTCTTGCCCTGTCCCAATATGTGTTTTTGACCAACTACATCAGAAAGGGACTCAGGTCTAATTCTGTCAGCTAAAGGTTTTTTCATGATATCTCACTCCCATCTGTGTTTAAAATGTTTGTCTATTAGGTAAAAAAAGCGAAAAAGTTTCATCTTTTTCGCTTTTATAATTTTGTTATTTATTACGCTTTAATGCAATTACAACCTTTCGGTTTGGTTCATCGCCGATGCTATATGTGTCAACATATTTATTGTTCTGAAGAGTAGAATGAATAATTCTTCTTTCATTTGAACTCATCGGCTCAAGTGTTACCTTCTTCTTGTTCTTCACAACAGAATTTGCAAGATTTTCAGCAAGATTAATCAGCGTTGCCTTTCTCTTTTCACGATAGTTTTCCGTGTCAAGAGTAACTCTGATATATTCGCCATCGCCACGATTAACACAAAGGCTCACCAAATGCTCTAAAGCATCTAAAGTGTCTCCGCGTTTTCCAATTATAATTCCCATATTATCGCCTGAAAGATTGATGTTCATGCGTTTTTCTTCAAAAGTGATATCTATGTTAACTCTGATTCCCATTCCCACAAAGATATCTGTCAGGAAATTATATGCACGCGATTCAAAATCTATTTTAGGACTAACTCTTATAACTGCATCTTTAGCACCGATGCCAAAAATACCTTTGCTTCCCTCGTCTATAACTTCATATTCAACTTCTGCCTCTGTTAGTTTCAATTCCTCAAGTGCAAGCTTTAATGCGTCCTGAACAGTTTTTGCAGATTTTTCTATTAATTTGCTCATTTTTTCTTCCTCCTGTTTTCGCGTTCCCTAAAATGTAGCTTTTTTTCTTCAACTTCATCGTCCAATTTAATAAGTTTCGGCATAATTAATGACTGTATCATCTGGTATATGTTTGACATAATCCAGTAAAATCCCAGACCTGCAGGAAGAGAAACAGAGAACATAAATGTCATAACAGGGAACATATAGTTCATCATCTTCATTGATCCGCCACTGGCAGAATCAGCACCTTGCTGAAGACCTGTTGTTTTCTGAGTTATCCACGAAAGCATCCAAGTTGTCACACCAGCAACTACGGGAATCATAACAAGCGGCCACACAAAACCGGGAACCTGCGACAAATCAAGCCCAAAGAAATCAAAATTAACAGTGGGAAGATTTGCTAAATCTCCCGTAAGCTTAGAACTATATTTTTCCAAAACTGCTGCCATTCCAATTTCATCTTTAACGGTAACTTCAGCGCCTAACGCATTCAAAGCCGTCTCAAGTTCTGTGAGCTTTGGTCCTAACTGGAATATATAGGTCAGCGGACTTCTTATTATGCTGTAAAGACTGATTAAAACCGGAAACTGAATTAAAAGCGGAAGACAACCACCCATAGGACTTATGTCATTCTCTTTATAAAGCTTGAGAGTTTCCTGATTAAGTTTATCCTTATCATACTGATATTTTTTCTGAAGCTCACTGAGCTTCGGCTGAACCTTCTGCATTTTCATAGTTGACTTCTGTTGCTTAACCATTAGAGGAGTCAAAAGAAGCTTTGTCACTATTGTGAAAAGGACAAGCGCCCAACCATAGTTATTTCCAACAATAAAATAGATACCTTTAAAAAGGTAACCAAGTGGCACATTAATAATATCAAATATACCGCCCAAAGGTTTTACCTCCCTCAGAATTATAATTTGTTATTTAACGGGGTCATATCCTCCGTGCGAAAACGGATTGCATCTTAAAACACGCCATATAGCAAGAAGAACGCCTAAAAAAACACCTTTCTTCTCAATCGCATCAATGGCATATTGTGAACAAGTCGGATAAAATTTGCACGACGGAGCCTTCAAGGGAGAAATATATTTTCTGTAAAAACGGATTAATCCGATTAAAATTTTTTTCAATTCAAAGCCTCCTGCCCGCATATGTGCAGAGCAAAAATCACATAAACCCAAGTTATGCAAGCACTCTATAAGAACAGCCGCTCATATTAAGCTTCCTCTTTAAAAAGCTCTGCTTTTTTCATAAGTTTTCTTATAGCGTGCGATGTTTCAAAATATGAATCAATAGTTAATGCCTCATCTTTAGCAACAAACACAATGTCAAAGCCTCTCTTTATGCACGGCTCAGCTAAGCGGTAGCTTTCGCGAATCAGTCTTTTCATTCTGTTGCGTCTCACTGCCCCTGCGAGCTTTTTTCCCGTCTTTATTCCAAGTCTGTTAAAATCCAGTCCATTATTGATATAGTGCATAGTAAAAAATCTTCCATGTGCTTTTCTGCCTTTTTTATATGCACGCAGGAAAAGCTCATTTTTCTTTAAGCTGACTGTGTTTTTCATGTTACCCCCGGCACTTATGATTTATGAATAAAGTCGCTAAAAGCAAGAGCTCTCAGCGACCACTATTTCATAAATACAAACTATGCGGACAAAACCTTTCTGCCCTTTAGTCTTCTTCTGGCCAAAACCTTTCTGCCGGAACGAGAACTCATTCTGTTTCTGAAACCATGATCCTTTTTTCTTTTGCGTTTGTTCGGTTGAAATGTTCTCAGCATATGCTACACCTCCTGTTATCTGATAACGGCAAATCGCCATATTATTTACATTTAACACATTCTATGTCATTATATCCTACAATTAGTGGGTTGTCAAGCTTTTTTTAATAAATAATGTGAATAAAAATTAAATTTAATAAAAATTTTTAAAAAAAGTTGTCATCTGCTCTTTTAATATGATATAATCTTTTCGTAAAACAAAACATTACATACATTAGGAGGACTATCATGAAATTTGATTTATCCTGCCCTGTTGACCTTGTTTCAGTTATAATTGACAAAGAAACAAAAGAAGCAGAGGCAACATTATTCAACTTAAGCGCACAGAATATCACTTCTATCAAATATGAAATTGTTCTGCTTGATGAAAACGGCGAAGTGATTTCAAAAACGCCAGCGGAGCTTGAAGACATTTCTTTCCCGTCACGCGAAAATTTCTCAATTTCTTTTTCAGCAGAAAACGCAGAAAATGCAGATGTTTCATTTTCTGAATTCACATTTGAAGACGGAACTGTTTTCGTGCCGACAGGCGAGACAGTTGATGTTTCTTTTGATGAACTCACGGAAACAAACATAGCTCATTTTAACAGAGCAGGCATTTTTGATGCAAAATGCTTTGCGAAGGAGGAAGACTCCTATTGGCTCTGTGTTTGCTCAAGACCTAATCAGTTAAGTTCGGAAAACTGTGTTATTTGTCAGCGCTCTAAAGAAGATGTCATGAGAGACTTTTCAACAGAGCAGGGTTTAGCTTCTGCTATATTAAAAAGGGAAGAAAGTGATGCACTGGAAGCTCGACGCATAGCTTTAGAAGAAGAAAAAATCAAGGCAGAAAAAAAATCCATCCTTATTAAAAAGATAAAGAAATCGGGAATCATTGCAGGAATTTCAGTTGCAGCGATTATATTGCTTGTTTTACTTTTCAGTCTTGTAACAATGTTAATCGGCGACTCTTTCGCATCGGGCGGTAATTATGAAAAAGCCGCACAGATGTATAATATATCAGTTTTTGATAAAACAGATAAAATTGCAAACAGACTTTACGGAAACACTCCGACAAACCTTATTGATATGGGTATTCTTGCTCAGGATGATGAAAATGTTTATTATCTTGATGCCTACTATGGTATTAATATAAAAAATAAGGAAACAGGCGAAGTAACAAAAACTGACTACTCAGGCTTGTCGCTTAATGCGTCAGGCGGCTCTCTTTACTTCATTAATGTAAAGGATAATTCTAAAATCTATAAAATGACTCCGGATGGCTCATCTTGTGAAGTAATATATGATTCATCTGTTTACTATTTCACAACTGTCGGAAATGATATCTACTTCGTGTCAGACCCATTGGAGCAGGAAGGCGAAGAGACTATGGAGCCAATAGAGGAAGAACCTGCAGTGGAAAAAACAACTACTCCGCTCTATGTTTTAAAAGCAGGCGATGAAAACCCTGAGCTTGTCTCCGAAACTACAATATCCTTCTTCACGATTTACAAAAATAAAATCTACTATATAAATTATGCTGATAACAACACTCTCTATTCAATGAATCTTTCAGGGAAAGGTGCTAAAAAGATTATTGACACTCCCATTTATAAATTAGATATCAGAAATAATAAAATCTATTTCACAGATGGAACACTCCCTGAAAATGCTACAACAAATGTTCCAAAGCTCACTTTGGAGGTTGCAAATTTGAATGGCAGAGGAAGAAAAACTCTTATTGAAGATGCAGTTATAACATCCTTCAGTGTTGGAAGCGAAGCAATATATTATATGGATAACAATAATCAGGGCGTGATGAATAAATTTGTCGCAGGCGGGGAAAAAGCAGTTGAGGCAGAACAGGTTTACCTTATGAATGTGAGCGAGGATTTGGTTTACTATCTCTCCTACGAGGGAGATATGCATCTTACAAAGCTTGACAAATCAGGTTATGAAACAGTCTCTTCATTAAATGATGCACAGCCTGAGGCAAGTGAAGAAGCTCCAAACCAATAAAAAAATGTATAAAAATTTTTAAAAGGTCAATAATATTAATGACCTCACAAAATACGGTGAGCATATTTTAACAATATGCCCACAGCTTGAAAAAAGGCTTTATAAAGCCATTTTTTCAAAATCTAACCCCCCTTTTTAACAGACGCTTTTTAAGGCGTCTGTTTTTTTTTTGAAAAATTTTTAATTTTTTTAAAAAACACACTTGACTTTAGCAAATTAAAGTGGTAAATTGGTAACATAATAAATCTTAAGATTAAAAAAATTAAAAAAACAAATTTAGGAGGAACAAAAAAATGAAAAGAATTTTAGGATTAATTTTAGTAGGAGTTATGTTATTTTCTTTAGCTGCTTGCTCAGGCAACAACGCCGCTACAACGGAGGCAACTGACTGGGAATACATACAGGACAAAGGTGTTTTAACAATCGGTGTTACAAACTATCCCCCGATGAACTATCTTGACGAAAACAACAAATGGACAGGTTTTGACACAGAATTTGCTGAAGCTGTCGGCGAAATCTTAGGCGTTAATGTTGAGTTCATCGAAATCAGCTGGGAAGCAAAAGAAGTTGAGCTTGCTTCAAAGAACATCGACTGTCTCTGGAACGGAATGTGTATCACAGAAGACAGAAAAGAGATGTGGGAAGTCACAGCACCTTATATGTATAACACTCAGGCAATGGTTATGAAAGCTGACAAGCAGGAAGAAATCATGGCTGACATCACAGCAAAGAAAGTTGTTGCTGAAGCCGGTTCTACAGGTGAAGAAAAAATCACAGGCGTGATTGATGATTCAGCAGATGCAACAGTTGAAGTTGTTGCTAAGGACTATTTTGCAAACGCTGAATACACAGGCGTTAAATCAATGGCTATTGCTCTTCAGGATGTTCAGATGGGCGTAGCAGATGTTGCTGTTGTTGACTCTGTCATTGCTCAGGGCATGATTGAAAGCGAAGGCTCACAGTTTGGCGACCTTGTAATCAACCTTGACAACAAATTCGGCGACCAGTATTTCGGTATTGCATTCAGAAAAGACAGCGATGCTTGTGCTAAGGTTGAGGAAGCAATCGCAACTCTCCGCGAAAATGGCAAGTTAAATGAAATTGCTACAACATATGGTTTAGCAGATGGCGTAGCCGCTGCTGCAAATGCTCAGTAATTTTTGACGGGTAAGATTGAGAGGTTTCCGCTTCAGTGCGGAAACCTCTGTTTTGCTGTTTAGTCATTGGAAAACGAAAGGATATTACACAACTTATGAAACAATGTTATTTCGCCGATTACACCATCGGCACGGATGCTTATAAAAACATAGAAGATGTCTGCTCTGCGCTTGGAAAAAGAGCTCTCATCATCGGTGGCGAAACTGCCCTTTCAAAATCAGAAGCTAAACTAAAAGAAAATATGCAGGCTTTTGACATTGTTGACACAGTTATCTATGGTAAGGAATGTTATAAAAAGCGCGTGGTAGAGCTTTATGAGACTTACAAAAATTCCTGTGTTAATTTTGTTGTAGGGGTTGGGGGCGGAAAAGCCATAGACACATCTAAATGCCTTGCAGATATGCTCGGTGTTAAGGTTGTGACCGTTCCGACGATTGCATCAACCTGTGCGGCATCCTCTGCTTTATCGGTTGTGTACACAGAAAATCACACATTTGATGGATTTTGGTATTTCAAATCCCCTGCATATCACACTTTTATTGACACCGAAATCATAGCATGCGCCCCTGACAAATATTTCAGAGCAGGAATAGGTGACACTCTGGCAAAATTCTATGAGGTTGAATTTTCTGCACGAGGCAGAGAAAAGACTTATAACGATGAAATGGCACTTTCAATCAGCAGAATGTGCAACACTCCTTTAATTGAGTCAGCAATCGAAGCTTTAAACGATTGCAGAAATAATGTTCCATCAGAAAAATTCAGCGAGGTTGCACTTATTATTTTAGTCAGCACGGGAATGGTCAGCATGTTGATAAATCCCGAGTTTAACGGCGCCTTGGCGCACGCTCTTTTCTATGGTCTGACTGAAATCAACGGATTTGAGGAAAAATTTCTTCACGGAGATGTCATAGGCTACACTTTAGCTGTTCAGCTTATGCTTGATGATAAGGAAGAAGAAGCAAAAAAAATCGGAAATCTAATCAGCAAGATGGGTGTTGAGACCACTTTAAAGCAAAGAGGAATCGATGCGACTTTAGATAACCTCGACAAAGTCTTGGAGGCAGCTTTAAAAGACCCTGATATGCTGGTTGTACCATATAAAATCACAAAAGAAATGATATTTGACGCAATAATCAAAATGGAAAAAATTTTTGGAGGAGATAAAATATGAACGCATGGCAACAGCTTCTTGAAGGCTTCGGCACAAACTTTATGCTTTTTGTCGTAACCATAGTGTTATCGCTTCCGCTCGGACTCTTAATAACACTATGCTCTATGTCAAAATGGGCTCCGTTTAAGCCGCTTGCAAAATTCACAACTAAAAAATGGCTCATAGTATGGGCTACAAATTTCAAGCCAATCAGAGCCATCTCAAAAACTTTTGTCTGGATCATAAGAGGAACTCCCCTGATGCTTCAGCTCATGGTTGTCCTTTATGCTCCCGGTCTCCTTTTTGACTATCCAATCTCATCGCGAATGACAGCTGCAATCTTTGCCTTCGTTGTAAACTACGCAGCATATTTTTCAGAAATATATCGCGGCGGAATTGAGAGCATTTCCAAAGGTCAGTATGAAGCGGGTCAGGTGCTCGGTCTTACTAAAGTGCAAATTTTCTTCAAAATTGTTCTTTTTCAGGTTGTCAAGCGCATCACCCCTCCTATGGGAAACGAGCTGATAACACTTGTTAAAGACACATCGCTGGCTCGAGTAATCGGTGTCGTTGAAATTCTGCAGAATGCGGAGCGTTTTTCTGCGCGAGGCATAATATGGCCTCTCTTTGCAACAGGAATTTACTTCCTTGTGTTCACGGGCGTTCTGTCTGTGCTCCTTTCATATGCAGAAAAGAAACTTGACTACTATAAAGGTTAAGAGGTGAAATGATGAACATTCTTGAAGTTAAAAACATACATAAAAGCTTCGGACGCACAAAGGTTTTAGAAGGTGTCAGCTTTTCAATGAAAGAAGGAGAGGTCTTATCGATTCTCGGCTCGTCAGGTAGCGGAAAAACCACGCTTCTCCGTTGTATCAACTTTTTGGAACGCGCAGATGAGGGCATTATCACCGTGAATGGTGAAGTGGTCTTTGATGCAAAGGATGCCACATACACGCAAAAACAAATCCGAAAATCACAGCTTAATTTTGGACTTGTTTTTCAATCATTTAACCTTTTTCCACAATATAATGTTTTGGAAAATGTGACTCTTGCTCCAAAGCTTTTGGCAAAAGAAAGACCAGACTATAAGGAAAACAAAAACGCAATTTTAGATGAAATTGATAAAAATGCAAAAGACATTTTAAATCGTGTAGGCCTTTCAGAAAAGCTTGCAAACTATCCATGTGAGCTTTCTGGCGGTCAGCAACAGCGTGTCTCTATTGCAAGAGCGCTCGCCTTAAAACCAAAAATTCTTTTCTTTGACGAGCCGACATCAGCTCTTGACCCGGAGCTGACAGGCGAAATATTAAGAGTTATAAAACAGCTCGCAAAGGAAAATATAACGATGGTTATCGTGACTCATGAGATAAATTTTGCAAAAAATGTTTCTGACAGAATTCTGTTTATGGACTCAGGTGTTGTTGCCGAAGAAGGAACGCCCGAGCAGGTTATAGATAATCCGCAAAACGAACGAACAAAAGCCTTTTTGTCTCAGCTTAAAGATTAATTTTTATAAAGAAAGGATGCTTTTTTATGAATCATAATGCAAAAGGCCTTTCCCCTGATATTATCAACAAAGAAGAATTTTATAAAGCTGTTCTTCTGCTGGAAACAATAGAAGATTGCGACGATTTCTTTGAGGACATCTGTACAATCAATGAACTCAAGCTCATTTCACAGCGTCTGCATGTTGCAAAGCTTTTGAAAAAAGGCGCAACATTTAATGAAATCGTAAAGATCACAGGAGCTTCCACAGCAACCATATCGCGAGTCAACAGGTCTCTTCAATATGGCTCAGGAGCATACACCAAAATTTTAGAGCGTTTGGAAAAAGAGGAAAACTAATAATTACCAGGAGTGAATAACTATGAATGATTTACTTAAAAGACTTAACATGGAAAACATTTCCGATTTGTTTGATGAGACTTACGAAAAAGTTTTAAACGATAATGAAATGCCCTTTTGGCTGTCTGAAGAATATATCTTAAAAGCTGCAAGCGACTGCTACATATCAGAGGAGGTTTTAAAACTTTCTCTCCCCGCTCTCCCGCTTATTAAGGAAAACCCTGACCTTGTTCTGTTTTCTAAAGTGCTCCACGAAATGCTTAAAATTCCCAAGCACCACGAGGAAGTTTTCGTGGGACTGAAATTTCCCGAAGCGCCCGAAGGTGAAAATCCACTTCCCTATGATTTGTTTTCATTTTTCCCCATTCTCGAAAGAGTGCATTATGCATTTTTAGACTTAAAAGATAAGGGCGTTGATGGAGAACTTCTTAAAAATACATACAGCTCTGTCGGTGGATTTATTACGGTCTCTGAAGAAAGAACAGGGAGAGTATGTTTCCCAACGCTTTATTTCCTCTGGACAACTTCATATAAAAATGCAGATATTTTCTCAATAGGCAGATTTATTTTTGAAATTAGAAAAAACTGTGATTTGAAAATGACAGCTTTCATAAATAAAAATAATGAAGTCAAAGTTCTCATGTCTGACGGAATCAAGGTTCATAAAAGTGGTTTAATGTTAGGTTCAGCAGGTGCAGATGATGAAGAAGGTTCCTTTGTGACCGAATATTCTCAGACAGATGAATATTATGAAGGCAATTTAGTCTGCGATGAAACAGTGCTCATAGAAAAAGAAAAAACAAGATTAAACAAAAATGAATGGAGCATTTTGTGTGCCCCCGGAGATAACTTCATTAACATACACATTGGAGCTGATGGCTCATTCGCTCCTGATATTGTGGAAAATTCCTTAAACGAAGGAATAAGCTTCTTAAAAGGACTTTATCCTGACGCAGATTTCAAGGCGGGCATGTGCGTTTCATGGCTTCTTTCTGCCGACTTAAAACAACTACTGAAGCCAACATCAAACATCATCTCATTCCAAAACAGATATGTTAAATTCCCTATCGTTTGTGGTGGGCTTGATATTTTTAACTTTGTTTTCCAAAGACCTATATCAAGCCTTTCAGAAATAGATTTAGATTCGCTTCCCGAAGATTCTTCTCTTAAAAAGGCTTTAAAGGAGCTTTATAAATCAGGAGACTTCCTTCACGAAGCAGGCGGAATATTCACATTATAACAACAATTACAAACGGGCTGTGGCAAATAAACTTATTTGTTACAGCCCCTATAACTCAATTTTCTGTGAAACGGACTTTCCGTTGAAATCTCAAAAAGATTTTAAGGTTAATATGTAATTATTTACGAAAAGTTGATTGTGTTGACTAAAAGTATTAAAAATGATAATATAATCTACAAGAAAGCCTCCCTTGTGCAAAGGGAGGTGGGTTGCGTAGCAACTCGGAGGGATTGTAATGGACTACAAACACAATAAAGAAATCGTACCACTTGCAAAAGTATTAAGAAAGAATATGACAAAAGAAGAAAAACATCTTTGGTATGATTATTTGAGAGAATACCCTATCAAGTTTATAAGGCAGAAAGTAATAGGAAAATATATTGTTGATTTTTATTGTGCCAAAGCAAAATTTGTCATTGAATTGGATGGCTCACAGCATTATGATGATAAAGGAATGGAAAAAGATGCTTTGAGAACTGAGTTTTTAGAACAATATGGATTAAAAGTTATAAGAATATCAAATCTTGATATAAACAAAAACTTTGAGGGAGTATGTTTGTTTATTGATAATGAAATTAAACAATCCCTCAGTCAACTTCGTTGACAGCTCCCTTTACACAAGGGAGCCTTTTTATAAGTGTCATTCATAAGTGTCGGAAAATTGCGGAAGATTTTCCGACCGCACTATTTTTGTTGATTTTACCCCTTAAAGAGCATTGTTTTTTAAAAAAATTAATAGGCATAAAGGGGTAAATAGTCAAAAGTGTCGGTTTTTTCCTTCTTCGGGGATATCCACCAGAAGGATATTGCCACAACAGGGCACTATGCCGAAAAATGGCAAAATGATTGACTTTTGGGTGTGTTTTTGCTATAATTTAGGTAGAATATAGGAAATGGAGTGAATTGTTGATAGGAGGGATATTATGAAAAAGAAATTAATAATTGGTTTTGTTGTAGTATTTCTTTTGATTTCTTTATTACCTTTTCCGCAAAACATTGATAGAACATACTATGGAGTAAATACAGAAAATGGAGAAAAGGTTGATATTGCCCTTGATATGAAATATTTAAGATTTCTGTTTTTGAATGACAAAATATATGGAACAATCACAGTTAAAACTGAAACTGAAACATTTGCCTATGGAGAGCATTTGCATTATTCAGGGCAAACACCATCCGTCAACAACGCAAATGACCGAGCACACGACTTCAGCGGATGGTATTACAACGAAACCATGTATATGAAAAAATATGAGAATGGTACAGTTTCAAAAATGCCTGTTGGGTTTGAACCTCTTTTAGTTCATATAAGTTCCGACTTTACTAAAATACTAATTCTGCATAATAAAAGAGGAGAAATTGAAACCCAAGAAGGCAGTAGATATATAGGAAATGTGGAACAAAATCAATTAGAGGATACAAAAGAATATTTTTTGGGTTATTATGATTAATAAGCATTTATAATATTGAATGGGCAAAGTTGTAAACTTTGCCCATTTCTTATATGTCAAAAAACGTTTTTTCTGCGAAATCTCAACAAAAAAAATTATTCCACAAAAAATAAAGTTATAGGTTACAGCCTCTTTTCTTGACTTTTTTAACAAAATTATATATAATTATTATGTATACTAAAAATTTTAATAATAGGAGAGTTAAAAAATGAGTTTTGTTCTTATGACAGATTCCTCTGCGAATCTCACAACTGATATCATTGAAAAATTCGGCATTGAAGTTATTCCTATGATATTCTTAGTAAACGATGTTGAACACAGAAGCTATAAAAAAGGAGAAAATGTTGACATAAAGCAATACTATGATATGATGAGAAATAAAGAGCATATCAAAACATCGCTTCTCTCCCCTGAAATCTATGTTGAAGCTTTCAAGCCTTTCCTAGAAAACGGTCAGGACATTTTATACATAGCCTTCTCAAGCGGCTTGAGCGGAACATATCAATCATCAGTGCTTGCTGCTGAAATGCTCAGAGAGGAATATCCCGAAAGAAAAATCATCACTTGGGACTCACTTTGCGCTTCAATGGGCGAAGGTCTTTTGGTTTACTATGCTGCAAAAATGAAGGAAGAAGGCAAATCGTTAGATGAAATTCTTGCATGGCTTGAAGAAAACAAACTAAAGCTTTGCCATTGGTTCACAGTTGATGACCTTTTCTTCTTAAAACGCGGTGGCAGAATTTCAGGCGCAACAGCTGTCATCGGCTCAGCTCTTGGCATCAAGCCCGTTTTACATGTTGATGATAAGGGAAAGCTCATTTCTGTTTCAAAGGTGAGAGGAAGAAAGCAGTCTTTAAACGCATTAGTTGATAAGTTTGTCGAAACCGCGATTGAACCTGAAAAGCAGACGGTGTTCATTTCTCACGGTGACTGCATAGAAGATGCAGAATATGTGGCAAAAGCAATAAAGGAAAAATTTGGAATAGATGATATCGTGATTAACTATATCGACCCCGTTATCGGTGCTCATTCAGGTCCCGGAACGCTCGCTATTTTCTTCTTAGGTAGTGTCAGATAAAACATAAGCATAAAATAAAACTCCTTTGCTTTTAGCAAAGGAGTTTTTCTTTATCAGAGCACTTTAGATAAAAATGCTTTTGTTCTTTCGTTCTGCGGATTTGTGAAAATTTCGTCGGGCGTTCCCGTCTCCATAATTTTTCCTTCATCCATAAAAATCACACGGCTTGCAACTTCTCTTGCAAAGCCCATTTCGTGAGTCACAACCACCATGGTCATTCCTTCTTCAGCAAGGCTTTTCATAACATCCAAAACCTCGCCTACCATTTCAGGGTCAAGCGCCGAGGTTGGTTCATCAAAAAGCATAACATCAGGCGACATTGCAAGAGCTCTGACGATTGCAACACGCTGCTTTTGTCCACCTGAAAGTTGCGACGGATAGCTTTCTGCTCTGTCAGATAGCCCGACACGCTCTAAAAGCTCTCTTGCCTTTTTTTCAGCTTCTTCCTTTTGCTTTTTTAAAAGCTTAATGGGTGCTAAAGTCATATTCTTTAAAACTGTCATATGAGGGAAAAGATTAAACTGCTGGAAAACCATTCCCATTTTCTGTCGCATCAGATTAATGTCTGTTTTAGGGTCGCAGATGTCAGTTCCTTCAAAATATATATGACCGCCTGTTGGCTCTTCGAGTCTGTTAAGCGAACGAAGAAGAGTTGATTTACCGCTTCCTGAAGGTCCGATGATAACAACAACTTCACCTTTTTCAATCTCAACATCAACATTGTCTAAAGCACGAATTTCTCCGTCATTATAGAATTTGCAAAGTCCCTTTGTTTCAATCAGATGTTTATCGTTCACTCTTACGCAGCCTCCTTTCCAGAATTCCTAAAAGCTTAGTCAGACCGACAACCAGAATCAAATAAACAAGAGCAACAAGCAAAATCGGGTTTATTTGGTCATAGGTCGTGTTTTTTATCTGATTTCCTGCTTTTGTCAATTCAATTACTGCAACATATCCTGCAACAGATGTTTCTTTTAAAAGAGCAATCATCTCATTACCGATTGCAGGCAAAATGTTTTTAAATGCCTGCGGCAAAACAATCAGCCACATTGTTCTCACTTTTGAAAAACCCAATGAGCGCCCTGCTTCTGTCTGTCCACGGTCGATTGCCATAATTCCCGAGCGTATCACTTCAGCAACATATGCACCTGAATTAACACCAAAGGTTATAATTGCAACCCATGTTCCGTCTTCTGCGTTTGCAAAAATAATGAAAAACGAAATCAAAAGCTGAACAACCACAGGAGTTCCCCTGATAACCGTCAGATATATATCACAGATTTTATCTAAAATTTTCGATGGAAAATTTTTGCTTTCTGCCGCAAAAACCTTAATAATTGCAACAATAGTTCCGATAATAACACCAATAATCAAAGAAAATATTGTTATCTGAAGCGTTTTTATTAATCCATCTATTAAAATTTTATATCTGTCCGAAACAATAAATGTATTATATAATGTGTCAAGCCATTTTTCCATTATATCCTCCATAGATGAAAAAACGGCGCAGATATATGCGCCGTTTACAAATCAAAATTTTAATTATTCAGCATCATATGGTAATTCATATTTTGCAAAGATTGCAGCTAAATCTCCGCTCTCTTTTAATTCTGCCAATGCGCCATTAATTTTTTCAGTTAATTCATCGTTGCCAAGCTTTAAAGCAATTGCATAACATTCCTGAGTCAAAGCTTCGTCTAACACAACTGTTTTGCCTTCCTGTTTTTCTGAAAGAGCTTTAGCAACAGCATCGTCAATAACAACTGCATCAACTTTTCCTGCTGTTAAAGCTGAGATAGCTTCAGCACCTGTCTTAAATGACTGGATTTCATAACCGTTATCTAATAAATACTGTTCGCCTGTTGTGCCTTCCTGACATGACACTTTCTTTCCTTCCAAATCAGCTGCAGCTTTAATTTCGCTGTCTGCCGCAACTATAATAGCCTGAGAAGCTATATAGTAATCGTCAGTGAAGTTCATGTTCTTTCTTCTCTCTTCGTTTGCTGTAATACCTGCGACAGCCATATCATACTTGCCTGTTGCAGCACCTGTGAGTGCAGCATCGAAGTCGATGTTTGTGATTTCTAATTCCATACCAAGCTTTTCAGCGATAGCTTTTGCAATGTCAACATCTGCGCCAACGATTTCTTCACCTTCGAGATATTCAAAAGGTGGGAACTCTGCATTTGTTGCCATAGTAAGCTTAGCTTTTGCCTCGCCACCGTCTGTTGCTGTTTCACCGCTACAAGCTACTAAAGCAAACATTGTCAAAACTGCTAATGTAAGTGCTAATAATTTTTTCATTTTGTTTTCCTCCATCAAAGTAAATTTTATTGACTATCCTATTATAACGCATAAATTTAAATTTTGCAAGTATATTTATTCATTTTTTATATATTCTTTTTTTACAAAAAAGGGGCTTTAACAAATGATGTCATTTGCTACAGCCCCTGGTACAATAAAAGTGTAAGTAAATTAACTATTGATGTAGTTGATTGCTTGCACTTATTTTTTTATAATAAGAGATGAAATGGTCTGACGTACAGCCCCTTGGATTTCGCATCCGCGATAAAGACTG
>JAZNGA010000026.1:0-46669 GCA_045576235.1 Clostridia bacterium | reverse complement strand
TTCCAAAAGGTTATGATTTTCGCCAATTAACACAAGCACAATTGGACGTGGTTGTTGATTTGATTAACAACCGCCCTCGTAAATGTCTTGGTTGGAAATCGCCTAAAGAAATTTATGTTGCACTTGCTTGACAATCTGCCGCTTTGGAAAGGCATTTTAATCGTATGAATTTATCGGCGGTTTTGAAAAGTGCCGATAAAATGTGCCGACAAACCATTAAATTTTTTTGTCCCTAACTTGACAAAATCATATAAAGACTGTCGAAATTTGACGAAATCAAAAAAGCCTCCCTTGCCAAAAGGGAGGGGGACCACCGAAGGTGGTGGAGGGATATATGGATAGAAAACATAATACGGATTTAACAAGTAATGCAAGAACTTTGCGTAAGAATATGACAAAAGAAGAGCGACATCTTTGGTATGATTTTTTGAAAAGTTATCCCGTTAGATTTTTAAGACAAAAAGTAATTGATAATTATATAGTAGATTTTTATTGCCATAGTGCAAGATTGATTATCGAACTTGATGGCTCACAACATTACGAGGAAAAAGGGTTATTAAAAGATAACATCAGGACAGAAAAAATTGAGAAAAGGAACTTAACGGTTATTAGAATACCTAATAACGAAGTTAATAGAAATTTTGAGGGAGTATGCCAGTAAATTGATAATGCCGTAAAAGAATCCCTCCGTCAGTCTGCGACTGACACCTCCCTTTAGGCAAGGGAGGCTTTGATGCTTGTCATCCAGATTATACAGTCTTTATAGTAAGATTGTCGAATATTGTCTAAAAATAAACTGAAATGCTGAAGGGGAATATCTATATGGATATCATACAGAACTTTTATGATAATTTGGCTTCGCAATATGATAAACTTTTTCTTGATTGGAACGCCACAATAAAAGAACAATCCATGATTTTAGATAAGTTATTTAAAGATAATGGGTATGATGAAAAATCTAAACTTCTTGACTGTGCCTGTGGTATTGGAACACAATCATTAGGACTTGCCGCTTTGGGATATAATGTAACAGCTTCTGATATAAGTGATGGAGAGCTTGTGGAAGCAAGACAAAGAGCTATAGAAAACAATGTAAAGATTTGTTTTAAGAATGCCGACTTTCGCACATTATCGACAACCTTTTCGAAGAAATTTGACATTGTTATTGCAATGGATAACGCTCTTCCGCATATGCTTACAAAAAATGATATGGAAATGGCAATCAAAAGTATAACAAGCCAAATGGCATCAGGCGGTATGTTTGTTGCGAGTATCAGAGATTATGATGCATTGCTTAATGATAAGCCACCATATTCTGCGCCATATATACATAAAACTGAAAAAGGGCAGAGGGTATCTTTTCAAACTTGGAATTGGAATGGCGACAATTACAAACTTACTCAATATATTATTGAAGATGATATATCTTTAAAAACAAGTAAATTTGAATGTGAATACAGGGCGGTCCGCAGGGAAGAACTTACGAACTTACTTCTCTCTAATGGTTGTAGTAGTGTGGTATGGAAGTTCCCTGAAGAAACGGAATTTTATCAACCAATTGTAGTTGCGAAAAAATAATGTCATCTAGATTATACAGTCTTTATAAGCTTTGATATACAAGGGACAAAAAATAACACGCATGGGACTCCTTTGAGATAATCATAAATATTTTGATGTGAAATAATATTGAAAAACAAAAAGAAGGATTGATAATGAAAAAATTTGATAACAATTTTGGGTTATTAAGAACAAAAGCAATAATAGCGATTTTGGATGGCGATACCGATTTCGGTGAATTTAAAGTTGAATCCATTGAAGATACTATTAAGCTTTCTCTTCCATACTTAAATGGACCGGATTTATGCGAAATATCAACGAATTTTGGACTGCCGGTTGCTTACAAGTGGAGTGGTGGGGCAAAAAGCCGCTGGGAATATCTTGATGATTTACTGAAGTTTTGTATTGATAATAATAGAGTTTCTGATCTGTTGTCGTTTTTGTTTTCTAAAGAACAGTTTGCAAATAAACTTAGAGGATGCACTCCAAAAGATATTGATTATGCCCACAAAAGAATTATTTCAACAATAATTGATCAAATTAATGGAGTGTTGTATTTTAGCGGTTTTGAACTTGGAACTGTTGATGGTCGTTTTGTTATAAATAAAAAAGGAGAGACAGTAAAAATTGTTGCACCATCTGTTAAAAAAATAGATAGATCATACATAGTAGGATTGTCGGATCGTGCTATGAAGGATGTAACTGATGGTTTTTTTGATAGTGCAATAACTAAATCTAGAACACTACTTGAAGAGGTTTTTTGTTATGTAATAGAGAAAAAAGGGGAACAACCATCCGAGAGCGGAGATATCGGAAAGTTATATAACCAAGTAAAAACACTATATAATATGCACCAAAACAAAGATATCGATAAGAGAATAAACGGACTGCTTTCTGGGTTAGAAAAGATTTTAACTGCAATTTCTGAAATGCGCAATAAAGGTAGCGATTCTCACGGTGTTGGTACAAAAAGAATTAACATAGCAGAGCATCATGCTCGCTTGTTTGTTAATAGTTCGATGACTATGGCGGATTTTGTGCTTTCTGTAAGCAAAAAGAATCATAAAGGGGAATGAGTTATATGAAAAATTTTGATAAAACAATTCAAATGTACATATTTGAGGGAAATCCAAATGGAAGAATTATGTGTGAACTTTCAAATTGGAATGGAAGAGTATATAAAATTTCTCGTAGTGATATTTCTGAATTTGCACAGAGAGAGGATGCAGATAATACCGGCGTGTATTTCTTATTCGGTAAGAGTACGGATGGCAATGATACGATTTATATTGGTGAGGCAGAAAGAATTGTTACACGATTAAAGCAACACTTAAAAGATAAAGAGTATTGGAATGATTGTATTGCGGTAATCAGTAAAGACAATTTGTTGAACAAAGCTCATGTAAAATTCCTTGAAAATAAATTTTATCAGTTGGCAAAAGATGCAAATAGAACAGATGTTATAAATAGTACAATACCAACCTGTCCCTCTATTTCTGAATACGATGTTGCTATGCTTGACGAATTTATTGAAAATGCTAGATTATTAGTTAATACATTGGGATATAAATCTTTTGATGTTCTTACAGCAAATGCAGAAGATGGATTAAATGATGAAAAAGAAATTTTTCATATTAAAGCAGCTCGTGGTGCAGAAGCATTAGGGTTTGTTACATCTGATGGCTTTGCAGTGTTGAGAAATTCTAAAATTGCGACTTCGACTACACCTAGTATGTCAGAATATTTAATTAAACTTAGAAATAAGTTGATCGAAAGTGGTACAGTTGTGAGTGAAACTTTTGTAAAAGATTATGTTTTTACCAGCCCTTCTTTAGCTGCGGCTATTGTTATGGGAAGAAATGCGAACGGCAGAACAGAGTGGAGAAACAAAGACGGAATCACATTGAAAGATATTGAAGAAAGTGAAATTGAAAATATCTAATTTTTTGTCCCTGACTTGACAAAATCATAAATGGGCTTTACATAAGACTGAAAGGAGAGAGCTGTGAAAACGGTTGCGATAATCTGTGAATATAATCCGTTCCACAATGGACATAAATTTCAGATTGACACTCAAAAAAAACAATTTGATAATGCAGGGGTTGTCGCAATAATGAGCGGCAATTTTGTGCAAAGGGGTGCGCCTGCAATATGCGATAAGTGGAGCAGAGCAAAAATGGCGCTTTTGTCAGGGGCGGATTTAGTCCTTGAGCTGCCGACAGTTTTTGCAACACAGTCAGCAGAGCGTTTTGCAAAAGGCGCAGTCTGGTTAGCTGATGGTCTCGGGGTCATCGACTATCTTTCTTTTGGTTGTGAATGTGATGACATTGCCCTTTTAAATGAAGCGGCAAAGTGTGTTAATCAGCAAGAGACAAAAGAAAAGATTAAACGACTTTTAAAAGCTGGAATGAACTATCCTTCTGCCAGAATGGCTGCCTGCGGAGAAGAATTTTCAGAGCTTTTGTCCAAGTCGAATAATATTTTGGCGATTGAATATTTAAAAGCACTTTCGGAGCTAAAAAGCAGCATCAAGCCTTCGCCTGTTTTGAGAAAAGGCTGCGAACATGATGCAGATAAGCCTGATGGAGATTTTGCAAGCGCAAGCTTTATTCGAAGATGCATTGCAGAAGGGATGGATTATGCTGAGTTTGTTCCCAAGGAGTGTGCAGAGACTTTAAAAGAAGCCGACATTTACAGAGACAGCAAAAAGCTTGACTCTGTCATAACCTATCTTTTGCGAACGAAATCAGCGAAAGAGCTGTCTTGTCTTGCAGATATGACAGAAGGCATAGAAAACAGGCTCATAGAAGCCGGATGCCGCTTTAACACGGTAGAGGAAATAGCCGAGTTTGTGAAAACAAAAAGATATACGAAAACAAGAGTAGACAGACTTATCATAAACATACTTCTTTCCATAAAAAAAGAAGATTTAAACAGAGAGCCTGAATATGTACGCGTGCTTGGGTTTAATGAGAAGGGGAAGAAAATATTGTCTGAAATAAAGAAAAAATCAACACTTCAGATAATAACAAAAACTGCAGATGCTTCTCTTTCGGAAGAAGGCGAGAAGATGCTCGAAAAAGACATTTATGCAACCGACATTTACTCCATGCTTTGCATGGAAAAGGAAAACAGAAAAGCAGGACTTGATTACACAAAATCTCCAATAGTCATAAAATGACGAAAGTTTTTGCGGAGGGTTTTAACTTGAAGAGAATAGTGGGCTTGATGCGGCGTGCCGTAGAGGATTATAATATGATAGAAGAAGGGGAGAAAATTGCAGTCGGGGTTTCCGGCGGCAAGGACTCACTCATGCTTTTATGCGCTCTTTCAAAGCTGTCTGAATTTTATCCCAAAAAATTTGAGATAGCTGCAATCACTCTTGATATGGGTTTTGACGGAATGGATTTTTCGCCCATTTCAAAGCTTTGCAAAGAGCTCAATGTGGAATATCACATTGTTAAAACTGACATTAAAAAAATTGTGTTTGACATTCGGGAGGAAAAAAATCCTTGTGCGCTCTGCGCTAATTTAAGAAGGGGTGCTCTCCACAGTGCAGCCAAAGAGAGAGGAATAAGCAAAATTGCGCTCGGGCATCATTTTGATGATGCTGTTGACACATTTATGCTGAGCCTTATCTATGAAGGGAGAGTGGGCGGTTTTTCCCCGAAGACATATCTTGACAGAAGAGATGTGACATTAATCAGACCGCTCATCTATGTTGAAGAAAATGACATAAAAAATTATGCTGAAAAAAACAGTCTTCCCGTTGTTAAAAGCACATGTAGAGCTGACGGGAACACTAAAAGACAATATATAAAAGATTTGCTTTCGGGCATAGACAGAGAAGCTCCTGATGTAAAAAAAAGACTTTTTACAGCAATGAGAAATTCAGTGAATGGCTGGGAAGCAAACAAGATAAACTAAAAATATATTTTACCAAGAGAGAGGAGAATAATGAATGAAAATAACAAAAGCGGTTATTCCCGCAGCCGGACTTGGAACAAGATTTCTGCCTGCAACAAAGGCAGTTCCAAAAGAAATGGTTCCAATCGTTGATAAGCCAACGCTTCAATATATCGTTGAAGAGGCAGTTGCATCAGGCATCGAAGAAATATTAATTATAACAGGAAGAACAAAGAGAGCAGTTGAGGACCACTTCGATAAATCCTATGAGCTTGAGACGGAGCTTGAAAAAAGCGGAAAAACTGAATATTTAGAAGAAATTCAGAAAATCTCAAACCTCGCAAACATACATTATGTGAGACAAAAAGAGGCAAAGGGCTTAGGTCATGCCATTTTATGTGCTAAATTTTTTGCATCAGGAGAGCCTTTTGCAGTTTTATTGGGCGATGATGTTGTAGATAGCGATGTTCCGTGCCTTAAGCAGATGATTGAACAATATGAAAAATATGGCGGAAGCATTCTCGGGGTGCAGACAGTGCCTGAAAGTGAAACTTCAAAATATGGTATCATCAAGGGCACAAAAATTGCTGACAGAATTTATGAGGTTGAGGATATGGTAGAAAAACCGAAGGAAAATCCTCCGTCGAATGTTGCTGTTTTGGGCAGATATATCATTGAACCTGAGGTTTTCTCATATTTAGAACACACGACGCCGGGTGCAGGCGGAGAAATTCAGCTCACAGATGCACTTAAGAAAATGGCAATGGAAGGAAATGTCTATGCCTATGACTTTATTGGCAGAAGATATGATGTCGGCTCAAAGCAAGGATATTTAGAGGCTACTGTTGATTTTGCGCTAAAGAGAGACGATTTGAGAGACGAGTTTGAAAAATATTTAAGAAAAGTTATAAAATAGGAGGAGAAATGGCTATCAGGAAAAGTTTATCCGCTATCTTCATTATGTTTGCCTTGGTGGCTTCCTTTGTGGCAGAAGCAAGCGCTTTAAGCCGCTCTATAACAGAGGAAAAGACCGTAATGAAGGGAGTTTATTATAAAAGGACACAGACGCTGACAGAAAATGGCTGGCAGGATATACATATAATAACCGCTGATATTTCAGAGCCTCATCTTGCGTTTGATGTGCTTTCTGATTCGCGCGGGGCGAGCTATCTTTTAAATCCTTTGGAAATGGCAAAGAAAGCTGATGCTGTAGCTGCGATTAATGCAGACTTTTTTGCAGCAAAAAAGGGGCAGGCAGGAAGAGGAAGCGCTGTCGGCATGGAGATGATAAACGGAGAGCTCATTTCGACACCGTCTGTTGATGAGGACATGAATGTTTTATATCAGCTGAAGGACGATGAGAAACTCTTTTTAAACAGCTTTCAGTTTGACATAACAATAACTGCGCCAAACGGAGAGCAGGAGAAGATAAGGCATATAAACAAATATGATGACCTGACAGGAATCTGCATCTACACTCCAGAGTGGGGAGAGTTTTCTCCAGGGTCTGGAAATGGTGTTGTAGAGCTTGTTGTTGAGGATGGAAAAATAACAGAAAAGCTATGGGAGCACGAGCCTGCAAAAATTCCTGAAAACGGATATGTGATTGCATCAAATGTGACAAAAAACGACTTCATTGATGTTAACTTCAACTACGGAGACGAAGCTCAAATAGATATTAAAAGCACGCCTGATTTTGAGCTTATCGAAAAAGCTGTCTCGGGCGGAGGCGTTTTAGTTGCAGAAGGAAAGGCGCAAACTGTCTTTTCTCATAACATTGGTGGACTTAATCCCCGTTCTGCCATCGGGATTGACGAATCAGGAAAAAAGGTGACGCTTGTTGCAGTTGACGGAAGAAGAACGGGAGCTGCAGGAATGACCCAGGCAGAACTTGCTAAATTTATGGAATCTTTAGGCTGTTTTTATGCGCTCAATTTTGATGGTGGAGGCTCAACCTTGCTTGTTGCTAAAGGCGAAAACGGTCACGAGGTCATGAACAAGCCATATGATAGCTATAAGCGCCCTGTGATAAATTCGGTTGCGATAACAACTGATGTGCCGATGGGAAAGACGGACTCAATTGAGCTTCGCGGACAAACAACGGTTTTCTCAGGGCATAGCGTGGAAATCAAGGCTTTTGGCTATGACAACTATTTAAGAATGACAGAAGAAATTGCACCAAGCAAAATGACATATGAAATAGAAGAAGGCAAGGGCTCTGTCATCGGCAATGTTTTCTGTGCTGAAGGTACGGGAGAGGTTGTCATTTCAGGAAGATTCGGTAAATGGAAAAGCAGCATAACAATTAATGTTTTGGAAGATATTCACAGACTTGAATTTAATAAAAGAGATATCACGCTTAATTTGGGAGAAAAGTCAAGTCTTGAGCTTACGGGATATGACAAAAATGGATATTCTGCAAAAGTGAGTCTTAAAGATGTTGAGATTTCTGTTTCAGGAGACGGAGTGCGCATAGATGGAGACGAGATTGATGCTGAAAAAAACGGTGCATCGCTGATTGAAGCGAGAATCGGAGATGTTTCAGCCTTTGCTCACATACAGGTCGGAGAAGGAGAACTTTTAAACATACCTGAAGACATATGGATAAAAGATGAGAGCAACAGAGAGGCTGAAAAGGATGACGACAATTCGTTCAGCTTTACTGTTTTCGGAAATATGGCAAAACCTAAGACACTGTTTGACCTGTATGCAGCAAACAGAGCGTCGGATGTTTTGAAAAATTCAGGGGAGAAGCACTTTGTCTTAGGCGATGTTGACACAGAGCTTTTAGAAGAAATTATGGAAGACAGTTTTTCTGCAAAAAAATATTCTGTTTTCACTCACAAGGGTAGCGCATTTCTGACAATTAAAAACAGCTCTGGAGGCATTTTTGCTACAGATAAGTCGCAGTGGGAAAGCATAGAAAAAGATATCAAAGAAACAGAAGAAAAGAATCTTTTCGTTTTTTTAGACAGCATATCGCTTTCAAAAATCGCTGCTGAAAAGCAAATTTTAATGGAAATTCTTTCAGAAGCGTCATCAAACGGAAAAACTGTCTATGTTTTCGGGGCAGGAGATAAAAATTCCACTATTATGCAGGACGGAGTAAGATATGTTGAGGTTTCAGGTTTTCCGTCTGATTTGGGAGTGAACTCAGAGGACAGTTCAATTTTTGATGTTGAATATTTTGTTATCACTGTTGAGTCAGACGAAGTGACTTATGTAACAAAGAAGCTTATGGACAGAAAATAATTAAATTGAGAGGTGTTACAAATGAAAAAATTATTTTTGCTACTTCTGGTTTTCGTTATGGTGCTTTCAGGTTGTAGTGCGACAGGACCTGCAGAGGTTGTCACGACAACAGAGCCAACAGCCACGCCGGAGCCGACGCTTCCGCCTGAATCTGATTCGAGAATTGTTGCAATTATGATAGATAATGATAATGGTGATGCGCGACCTCACGCGGGAGTTGATGATGCATTTCTGATTTACGAGGCTTATGTTGAAGGAAGCGCAACAAGAATGATGGCACTTTTTAAAGATGCCGAAACAGAAAAAATCGGACCAATCCGTTCTTCGAGACACTATTTTCTTGACTATGTGATGGAGCACGATGCAATTTATGTGCATTATGGCTGGAGTCCGCAGGCATCAAGAGATATCAGCACATATGGAATTAACAACATAAATGGTGTGGTTGAAGGAAACGATGTTTTCTGGCGTGATTCAACCTACACAAAATCGTGGCACACCGCATATTCAAGCATTGAAAAGATTATGAAATTCTCTGACGGAACGAAAAAATACAGAAACACATCAGAGGTGTCAAATTTTAAAAAGAATGCTGTTGATAAAGAGATTGCAGGAGACAGCCTGACAAAAATAACTCTTCCTTACGCTGGTTTTTACAAGGCATCATATGAATATGACGAAGCCTCAAACACATATAGAAGATATATTAATGGTGCAGGACACATCACACAGGGAGGCGTTCATTTAGCGCCGAAGAACATAATAATTCAGAAAGCAACGAACTACACAATAGCGGGCGACACATCAGGAAGACAGGAGATTCAGACTGTTGGCACAGGCGAGGGATTTTTCATAACCGGTGGCAAAATTGCGAAAATAACCTGGTCAAAGCCCGACAGAAAATCGAAGACGACATATAGGTTTGAAAGCGGAGAAGAGATCAGATTGAATCCGGGGCAGACATGGATTCAGATTGTTCCTCCTTCAATGAATCTTGGAATAGAGCCGATGAACACGGTTGAATAAAGAAGGCTGTAGCAAAATGTGTATAACACACACGGCAAAGAAAAGGCTTAAAAAACATTTGGTTATTTACTGAAAATCAATGAAGCAGTAAGGTCAAGGAAGGAATTCGCTATTTAGCGAATTCCTTTTTTTTAAAATGCCTTGTGTTTTGAACAAACTTCACCTCTCGCTGTGCACACGCACAGCTTCGGGTACCCCCCCTATGGGTTCAGTTTGTTCAATCTACACTATTTTCCGTCCAGCCTAAAGGGCTGTAGCAAAATTTTGCTACAGCCCTTTTTTTACATATATCTCATTATTAATTCAAAGATAAAAACAGAAAGGCATGAAAATGCCGCAACTGTCAAAAGACTTTTTTCCTTATAGGAAAGAATCAGCGCCGTAATTAGTCCGATTGTTGCAGAAAAAACATATGATGTTGATGAGAAAATTGCAGGAATTGTCATTGCGCTTAAAACTGCATATGGCACATAGTGAAGAAAAGAAAGCAAAAATCTGTTTTCAATTTTCTTCTTCATAAACACTAAAGGAAGCATTCTTATAAGGTATGTTACACCTGCCATAACGAGAAGATATGGCAGAAAAGAGAGGTTACTCATTTGCATTGCCTCCTTCTTTTAGCGGAGCCAAAAAGGCAAACAGAGCTGAAGAAAAAACAGCACAAATTATGACGGCAAAGCCTGAGGGGATTCTGCTTAAAAGCGGAACATATTCAAGCACACAGCTCATCATAACAGCAAAAGCCGCACAAAGGGCTGTGGCTCTGCATTTTTTTGCCTCGGGAATGACTATGGCAATAAACATTCCGTAGATTGCTATTCCAAGAGATGAAACAATGCTTTCCGGGAGAACATTTCCTGCTAAAGCGCCAAGCAGAGTGCCAAGACTCCAGCCGAGATATGGAGTTAAAATCAGTCCATATAAATATTTTCTTCCAACTGCATTTTTCTTTCCTGATGCGATTGCAAAAACTTCATCTGTGTTTACAAAAGAAACAAGAAATCTGTCAGAAAGTTGCACACTTTTCCCAAGCTTCTGGGAAAGAGAAACAGACATTAAGGCATAGCGCAGATTTATAACGAGTTGCGATATAGCAAGCTCCATATATCCGCCGCCCGCAATGATTATCGGAACGCCTGCGAGCTGTCCTGCTGATGTCACATTCATCATCGAAACAAGAAGCGTCTGCAAAACGGAAAGACCGCTCTCTGTTGCAAAAATTCCAAAGGCAAAGGAAACGGAAAGGTAGCCAAGACAAACAGGAATTCCGTCTTTTATTCCCTGCCTGAAACTGCTTATTTCATTCATAGTTATTTAATTGCTGCAAAAGCTTTTTCAATGTCTGCCAAAATGTCTTCAACATTTTCAAGTCCGACAGAGAATCTTATCATACCTGCCTCGATGCCTGCCGCAACAAGCTGTTCATCAGTGAGCTGACGGTGAGTCTCGCTTGCCGGATGAAGAACGCAGGTGCGGATGTCAGCCACATGAACTTCATTTGAAGCAAGCTCTAAAGCATTCATAAATTTCATGGCGTTTTCTTTTCCGCCCTTGATGACGATTGAAATAACGCCGCTTGCTCCTTTTAAATATTTCTGGCAAAGAGGATAGTCGCTATCAGACTCAAGACCGGGATATTTAACGCTCTCTATCATTTCGTGACCTTCAAAATATTTAGCGACTATGAGTGCGTTTTCACAATATTGCTTCATTCTGACAGCAAGAGTCTCAAGACCAAGATTTAAGAGAAAAGCAGAATGTGCTGCGGGATAAACTCCAAAGTCTCTCATAAGCTGCATTCTCGCCTTGATAATGTAGGCAGCTTTGCCATATGTTTCAACATAGGAAATACCGTGGTATGATTCA
Source organism: Clostridia bacterium (assembly GCA_045576235.1). Lineage (GTDB taxonomy): Bacteria > Bacillota > Clostridia > UBA1381 > UBA9506 > SIG437. Next base: position 35,062 of record JAZNGA010000026.1, on the reverse strand, counting down.
TCAGGCTCGACGAGCTCGGGGAACTTGCCGCAGGTCCAGTCGAAGTTACCGCTGTCAACAATGACACCACCTACCTGAACTGCGTGTCCGTCCATATATTTAGATGTTGAATGGATAACAATATCAGCACCGAAATCAATAGGTCTGCAAAGTGCAGGGGTTGCAAATGTGTTATCAACGATTAACGGAACATTATTTTTGTGAGCAATATCTGCAAATCGGCTGATGTCAAAAACTGTTAAAGCAGGGTTTGCAATAGTTTCGCCGAAAACTGCCTTCGTGTTTGGCTTAAAGGCTTTCATAATTTCCTCGTCGCTTGCGTTTTTGTCAATGAAAATACATTCAATGCCAAGCTTTTTAAGCGTGTATGAAAACAGGTTGACAGTTCCGCCATAGATTTCAGTTGTGCTTATGAAGCTGTCTCCTGCCTGACAAATGTTTAAAATCGAAAGAAGAGATGCCGCCTGACCTGATGATGTGCACATTGCACCGACACCACCTTCGAGTTCGGCAATTTTATTTTCGACTGCCATAACTGTCGGATTTGCAAATCTTGAATATATTAAAGATTTTGTTGGTTCATCAAAAACTGATGCTACTTCTTCTGTTGAATCATAAACATATGTTGTGCTCTGAACGATAGGCACAACTCTCGGCTCAGTGTTTTTTGGAGAATAGCCTGAATGCAGGCATTTTGTTTCTAATTTCATTTTATGTCATCCTTTCGGCATTAAAATCTTCAGAAACATTTTAACACAGCAAAGCATTTATGTCAACTTTTTGAAATGCAAAATAAAAAAGAAGGAGCTGTAGCAAAATGAATTTATTTTGCTACAGCCCCGATAATCTTAACAAAAAAGCTGTTATTTTGAATTAGAAACCAAAATATTCCTTGGCATTACCATAGCAAATGCCTTTTGCGATTTTCTCTAAAGTCTCCATATCGCGTGGATATTCGCCTTCTTCAACCCATTTGCCTAAGAGATTGCAAAGAATTCTTCTGAAGTAGTCGTGTCTTGTGTATGAAACGAAGCTTCTTGAATCTGTGAGCATACCAACGAAGCGAGAAAGCATTCCGAGGTTTGAAAGTGCTCTCATCTGGCTTTCCATTCCGTCTCTCTGGTCATTAAACCACCAGCCTGAACCAAACTGGATTTTTCCTGGAATGCCGCCACCCTGGAAGTTGCCGAGCATTGTGCCTAAGACATAGTTATCTTTAGGATTTAATGTGTATAGAATTGTTTTCGGGAGACAATCCTTTTTTTCTAAACTGTCAAGAATTTTAGACAAGCCTTCAGCAATCTGGAAATCATTTACTGAGTCAAAGCCTGTGTCAGGACCTAACTTTTCAAACATTTTTGAGTTGTTGTTTCTGAGTGCGCCGATATGGAGCTGCCAAACCCAGCCACGCTTAGCATATTCTTCGCCCAGGAAGACGAGCTTTTCTATGATTTCGTCATCCATTTTGTCAACTGCGTGGTCTGAAAGACGGCAACCGTTTTCGTGGAAGAAATCGAGTCTGCTTCCGATGTCGCGTCTGATGTCATCAAGGTCAGGACGGAAAGCAGGGACAACTTTTGTCGAGAAGTCCTTAAGCTGTCTGTGATATTCCAATGTGTCATATGGTGCATCTGTTGTGCAGATTGTTTCAACATTTGACATTTTAATGAGACCCTGAACGCGATATTCATCCTTAGCAAGACAAGCATTAACCTTGTCCCAGATAGACTTTGCAGTCTTTTCTGAAAGAGTTTCATCGATGTTAAAATAGTGCTTGAGCTCAAGATGAGTCCAATGATAGAGAGGATTTCCGATTAAAAGAGGCATAGTTTCTGCAAACTTCAACCATTTTTCATAGTCGTCCGCATCACCTGTTATGTAATATTCATCTATTCCATTTGTGCGCATCTGACGCCATTTGTAGTGGTCTCCGCCTAAAAACAGCTCAAAAGCATTTTTAAACTTATAGTTTTCGGCAATCATTTTCGGCGAAATGTGGCAATGATAGTCGATGATCGGTAAGTCTTTTACTTTTTCATAAAGTTTTTTTGCGGTTTTGTTTTTCAGCATAAAGCTGTCATTTATAAAGCTCATAATCATACCTTCCTGTCTGAATTATTTTTGCACTCATAATTATAACATAATGGTTTAAAAAGGTAAAGCACAAATTAAAATTTTTGCTGAAATTTAAAGCGCATATGCTATAATTTGCGCTTGCAAGCAAATAAGCGACACTTTAAACTGCATTGCTTTCTGTGAACTGACTATTATAAAGCTCTGCATAAAAGCCGTTTTGCTTCATTAAGGAATCGTGATTTCCCCGTTCAACTATGGCTCCGTCATTCATAACAAGAATTTTATCGGCATCACGGATTGTTGAAAGTCTGTGTGCTATGATAAAGCTCGTTCTTCCTTCTGTTAAATCTGCCATAGCTTTCTGAATCAGCACCTCTGTTCTCGTGTCAACGGAGCTTGTCGCCTCGTCTAAAATGAGAATTTTTGGGTTTTTGAGAAAGGCTCTTGCTATCGTGAGCAGTTGCTTTTGTCCTTGTGAGATGTTTGTTGCATCCTCATTTAAAACAAAGTCATATCCGCCAGGAAGAGCCATGATGAAGTTGTGGATATGGGCGCGCTTTGCGGCTGAAACGATTTCATCATCGGTTGCACTTGGGTTTCCATATGCAAGGTTTTCTCTGACTGTTCCGTTGAAAAGCCATGTGTCCTGCAGGACCATGCCAAAGATTTTTCTTAAATCTTCTCTTGAAACGGAGTCGCAAGGAATCCCGTCTATTAGGATATGTCCGGAGTTTAGGTCATAAAATCTCATGAGGAGGTTTACAAGCGTGGTTTTTCCTGCACCTGTAGGTCCGACTATTGCAATTTTTTCGCCACGGTCGATTTTCAGATTTAGGTTTTTAATAAGCTGTTTTTTGCCCGCGTATCCAAAATAAACATCCTTAAATTCAACATCTCCGTAAACTGTGTCGGGAATTTTTCTGTATTCTGATAAAGAGGGCTCTTCCTCTTCGTCACAAAGTTCAAAAATTCTTTCTGCCGCTGCAACCGTTGACTGGAGGACATTTGCAATGTTTGCAATTTGTGAAATGGGCATATTGAACTGCCTGAGATATTGTATGAAAGCCTGAATTCCGCCGACTGCTAAAGCACCGCCTGATGCTAAGAGTCCGCCGATGACACAAATTGCGACATAGCCAAGGTTTCCGATGAGTCCTGTGATTGGCATCATGACAGATGAGGCAAAGGTCGCTTTGAAATTATTTGCACAAAGGTCTTTGTTCAGCTTGTCAAATTCAGCTTTAGCTGATTTTTCTCTGCCAAACAGCTTGATTATCGTGTGTCCTGAATACATTTCTTCGATGTGTCCGCTCATTCTACCTGTGGCTTTCTGCTGACCTCTGAAATATTTCTGCGATTTTTTTACGACTAAAGCAGAAAGGAAAAAGGAAAACGGAAGCATAAGCGATGCAACAAGGGTTAATGTAGGACTGATTATGAGCATCATCACGAGAATCATTATAAATGTTCCCAGTGATGAAATAATCTGCGTCAATGTTTGTTGCAGAGAGCTTGAAATTGTGTCAACATCGTTTGTTGCCCTGCTCAAAACTTCGCCAAAGGTCTGGTTGTCAAAATATTTAAGCGGAAGCTTAGCAAGCTTTAAATCTATTTCGCGCCTTAAAGAATACATCATTTTCTGCGAAATGTTAGACATGAAAACCTGCTGCAGATATGAAAATGCAATATTTAAAAGATATGTCGAGCCTAAAGCTATGAGTATGTAAAATATTTTTGAAAAATCAATGCCCATGCTTGATTGAATACCGTCAAATATTGTTGTTGTCACATCTCCTAAAAGCTTGGGAGAGAGTGTGTGGAAAAATGTTTCTAAAACTATGCATATAATAAGACAAACGGTCATGAGTCTGTAGGGCTTCATATATTTCATCAGGCGCAAAAGGCCGCTTTTGAAATTTTTCGGCTTTTCAACGACTCTCATCATATGGTGCCCTCTGCCACCGGGGCCGCGCATAGCTCCGGCAGGAGGCATATTTTCTTTTGGAGGCATATTTCTGATTTGTTTGTTTTCACTCATATCGCTTCCTCCTTTGACAGCTGTGAAAGCACAATTTCACGATAAACCTCACAGTTTTCATAAAGCTCTCTATGCGTGCCGTCACCAACGAGTCTGCCTTCATTCAGGACAAGTATTTTGTCCGCGTTCATAATGGTTGAAACGCGCTGGGCAACTATGATGACTGTTTTGTTTTGCATCGAGCTTGCAAGAGCTTTTCTCAGCGCTGCATCAGTCTTGAAATCGAGAGCAGAGAAGCTGTCGTCAAATATGAAAATATCAGGGTTTTTGGCAATGGCTCTCGCTATGGAAAGGCGCTGTTTCTGCCCTCCTGAAAAGTTTTGTGCGCCCTGCGCAACCAAAGCCTTCATACCACCATCTTTTTTGTCGATGAAGGACTTGCTTTGAGAAATTTCAGCTGCTTTTTCAGCGAGCTCGTCTGACATATCGGGATTTGCATATTTAATATTTTCTTCAATAGTTCCTGAAAACAAGGTTGCTTTCTGCGGAACAAAACCAATTTTTAAACGAAGGGCTTCCTGAGATAGAGAGCGAACATCCTTCCCTCCGATTAAAATTGCACCTTCAGTCACATCATAAAGCCTTGGAATCAGCGAGATTATGGTGGATTTGCCGCTTCCTGTGCTTCCTATGATTGCAGTTGTTTGGCCGGGTTCTGCAGTAAATGAAATATCGTTTAAGACATAGTCTCCTGATTCGTGATATTTAAAGCTGACATTTTTAAATTCTATCAGGCTGTCAGGGATTGAGTCAGAAGCGTCTTCTTTGTCTTTTATGGTCGGTTCGGAGGCGAGAATTTCTGCTATTCTCTTGATTGATGCGCCTGCTCTCGGCAGGGAAATAAATATCATCGACATAGCCATCAGAGACATCATTATGTGTGTCACATACTGCAGAACTGCCATAAGGTCGCCAACCATAAGATTTCCGGAAGCTATGTTTTTAGCGCCAATCCAGACGATGAGTATTATTGCTGAGTTTAAAACAAGAGATAATGACGGCATCATTGCAGCAGAAGTCAGCTGGAGCCTTATTGCTGTGTCGGTGAGAGATTTGTTTGCGTCGTCAAAACGCTCCTCTTCGTGCTTATCCATTGTGAATGCGCGGATAACACGCATCCCCGTAAGCTTTTCGCGAAGAATGAGATTGATTTTATCTATTTTTTTCTGCATCGTGACAGAAAGAGGAACGGTTTTTCTGGAAATTAAAATGATAATTAAAGACAGCGGGAGTATTAGAGCCAAGAAGATTAAAGCAAGAGCCATATTTTTTGAAAAGGCCATAACAATTGACCCGATGAGCATCATGGGCGCCATGATAATCATTCTGATAAACATAACAATAAAATGCTGAAGCTGGGTTATGTCATTAATGGTTCTTGTGATGAGCGAAGCAGAGCCGAATTTATCGAATTCGGAGTTTGAAAAACTCTGCACCTTTATGTAAACGCTTTTTCTTAAGTCACGGGAAAAGGATGAGCCGATTTTTGCGCCGAAAAAGTTTGAAAAGACTGACGCTGATGCTGAAAAAAGTGCAATCAGGAGCATGAGGGCGCCTGTCTTATAAATCAACCCCATATTTCCTGTCAGAATACCTTCATCTACAATCTCCGACATGAGGTTAGGCAGGCTGAGCTCTGAAAAAACTCTGCATAAAGTACAAATAATTGCAGATATGATAAAAAGCACATATGGTTTTAAATGCTTTAAAATGTGTTTCATTTTAAGACCTCCTCTAAAAATGAAAATATACCATCTAACATTTTAACACATCGAAGGTCGTTTCGCAACAAACAGGCGAGAGGCTTTCGTAAAAGTTTACATTTTTTTAATTAAAATATTTCCTACTAAATGATTTACTTTTTATATCATATGTGTTATAATATTAATAATAATGTTTTAGTGTTTTCTTTTTTTGTGCTTTTGAATATATTTTAAAATAAAAACACATAATAAAACAACTGTGCGGAAATAATATCGGAGAAGTCTCTGATGAATACATAACATTATCAATGATTTTACAAATGTAAAAAAATAAAGAACGGAAAATAAATGAAATACGGAGGTTTAATTGTGTCAAAAAATCAAAAAGTTAAAATTATTCCGCTTGGGGGACTTAACGAGATCGGAAAAAACCTGACTGTGTTTGAGTGCGGAAAAGACCTCATAATTTTAGACTGCGGAATAGCCTTTCCCGATGAGGATATGCCGGGAATAGATATGGTCATACCTGATATGACATATCTTGAAAAGAACGCGTCAAAAATAAGAGGCGTTGTATTGACTCACGGTCATGAGGATCACATAGGAGGAATTCCTTTTCTCTTAAAAAAGCTCAATGTGCCGATTTACGGAACGAGACTGACTTTGGGGCTTGTTGAGGTTAAGCTCAAAGAGCATAATCTGCTTTCTAAAACAAAGCTTGTCAGAGTGACGGCGGGAGAGACAATCAAGCTTGGAGATATGAAGGTTGAATTCATTCATAACAATCATTCAATTGCTGATTCTGTCGCTGTTGCATTCCACACGCCCGCAGGCGTCATTGTCCATTCGGGAGATTTCAAGCTTGACAGCACGCCGATTGAGGGGAGCATGATGGATATTGCGCGGCTCGGTGAGCTTGGGAAAAAAGGGGTTTTGGCTCTTCTTTCAGACAGCACAAATGTTGAGCGTCCGGGCTACACTATGTCTGAAAGCACGGTCGGAGAGACCTTTGACGAGCTTTTCAGAGGATGCGACAGAAGAATTTTTGTTGCCACATTTGCATCTAATGTGCACCGTGTTCAGCAGATTATAAACGCTGCATACAGACACGGAAGGAAAGTTGCTTTTTCGGGGCGAAGCATGGAAAATGTTGTCGAGGTTGCCATGCTGCTTGGATATATGACTGTGCCTGAAAATGTTATCATAAGCATCGATGATATTAAAAAATACAGGGCAAATCAGGTGGTTATCATCACAACGGGAAGTCAGGGAGAGGCCATGAGTGCTCTTTCGCGAATGGCATATTCTGACCACAAGAAAGTGGAAATCTCAAAGGGTGACCTTGTCATTGTTTCGGCATCGCCGATTCCGGGAAATGAAAAGGCGATTTCAAATGTCATAAATGAGCTTTTCAAAAAAGGCGCCGAGGTTGTTTATAAATCTCTTGAAAACATTCATGTTTCGGGTCACGCGTGTCAGGAAGAGCTGAAACTTATGCTGACTCTGACAAAGCCTAAGTTCTTTATTCCCGTTCACGGCGAATTCAGACATTTGAAGCTTCACGCATTGCTTGCAGAAAGCATTGGAATAAACCATAAAAACATAATTGTCGGCGAAATAGGAAAGGTTATTGAGCTTACCGCAAACAGCATAAAAATCAGCGGCAGTGTTCCTTCGGGAGCTGTCCTGATTGACGGACTGGGAGTTGGAGATGTCGGCAACATTGTCCTGCGTGACAGAAAGCATCTGGCACAGGACGGAATTATTATTGTCGTTGTGACCATTGATAAAAACAACAAGTCAATTCTGGCAGGTCCTGATGTTTTATCAAGGGGTTTTGTGTATGTCAGAGAGTCTGAGGACTTGATGGAGGAATCAAAAGCCATAGCTTTAGAAGCTTTAAACAAATGTGTTTCGAGCGGAACGACTGACTGGAACAGCTTCAAGGGAGCGCTTAAGAGCTCTCTCGGTGATTTTGTGTATGCGAAAACGAAGAGAAAGCCTATGATACTTCCTGTTATCATGGAAGTTTAAAAAAATAATGCAAAAGAGAAAATTTAAATAAAAGGGTGAGATTGATTTGAATAAGCAAAAGAGAACTTTATTTACATCTGAATCAGTGACAGAGGGGCATCCCGATAAAATATGCGACATTTTGTCGGATGCTGTTTTAGACGAAATTATAGCTCAGGATCCAAACGGAAGAGTAGCCTGCGAGGTCACTGCTACAACGGGGCTTGTAACTGTGGTGGGAGAAATCACCACGACTGCGCAGATAGACATTCAGAAAATTGTGAGAGACACAGTCAGAGAAATTGGCTATGACAGAGCAAAATATGGTTTTGACTGTGACACATGCGCAGTTATAACGGCGCTTGATAAGCAGTCGCCCGATATTGCTTTAGGTGTTGACAATTCTCTTGAAGCAAAAGAGGGAAAAGACGAAATCGGTTCAATCGGGGCAGGAGATCAGGGTATGATGTTTGGATATGCCTGCAGCGAAACTGAAGAATATATGCCGCTTGCAATAAGTCTGGCACATAAACTCACAAGAAAGCTTTCCGAAGTCAGAAAAAACGGTGAAATTGCATACATCCGTCCTGACGGAAAATCTCAGGTTACTGTTGTTTATGAAAATGACAAGCCTGTTTCGGTTGATACAGTCGTTGTTTCAACGCAGCACAGCGATGATGTGACTTTAGAACAGATTAAAAAGGACATAATGGAAAAGGTGATTCTTCCTGTCATTCCTGCACATCTCATAACAGAGGACACAAAATATTACATAAATCCCACAGGAAAATTTGTGACGGGAGGTCCTCAGGGAGACTCTGGTCACACGGGCAGAAAAATCATTGTTGATACATATGGCGGCTATGCCCGTCACGGCGGCGGTGCGTTCTCGGGAAAAGACCCGACAAAAGTTGACAGAAGTGCAGCTTATGCAGGCAGATATGTTGCCAAAAACATAGTTGCGGCAGGGCTTGCAGAAAAGTGTGAAATCCAGATTGCCTATGCAATCGGCGTTGCAAAGCCTGTCTCTGTTATGGTTGACACTTTCGGGACTGCTAAAATTGATGAAGACAAAATTGCTGCTCTCATAGATGAGCATTTTGACTTGAGACCTGCAGCTATTATAAATAAGCTTGAGCTCCGAAGACCTATCTATAAACAAACTGCGTCATACGGGCATTTTGGAAGAAATGATTTAGATCTTCCGTGGGAAAGAACAGACAAGGCTGAAATCCTGAAAAAAGCATTAAATTAGCAAAAGATTATTTTAAAGGAGACATAAGGGTATGAAAGTGCTTATTGTTGATGATGAGAAGTTACTTGTAAAGGGAATCAGATATAATTTTGAACAGGACGGGTTTACCATAGTTGCTGCCTATGACGGAGAAGAGGCACTTAAAATGGCAAACGACAAAAGTATAGATTTAATCATACTTGATCTTATGCTTCCAAAAATTGATGGACTCACTGTTTGTCAGAAAATTCGTGAATTTTCAAATGTGCCGATTATTATGTTGACAGCAAAAACGGAAGATATGGATAAGATTTTAGGCCTTGAATATGGTGCTGATGATTATCTTACGAAGCCATTTAACATTTTAGAGCTCAAAGCAAGAGTGAAGGCTATTTTAAGAAGAGTGACACCGAATGATGCAAATCGTGAAAAGTCTGTTACGACAATTGGAAGCGTTAAGCTTGACTATAATTTAAGAAGACTGGAAATTGAGGGCAGAATAATCGATTTAACATCAAAAGAGTTTGACCTGATGGACCTTTTCATCACAAATGCGGGAAAGGTCTATTCAAGAGAAAACCTGTTAGACATTGTCTGGGGCTATGAATATCCCGGAGATGTCAGAACGGTTGATGTTCATGTCAGAAGACTTCGTGAAAAGGTTGAGCCTAATCCTGCCGAACCTAAATATATCCATACCAAGTGGGGAGTTGGTTATTATTTTAAAGAGCTTTAAGTTTGTCACGATACGCTCTAAAATCGTATCTACATATATTATAATCATTTTCGTTGTGCTTTTAGCACTGGGGCTTTTTTTGATAAACACGCTTCACACATATCTTTTTAACCAACGCAAAATGGAGCTTTTAACAAGTGCAAACATAATGGCAAGCGTTGTTTCAGAAGATTATACTCCTGAATTTATTACAAGAAAACTTCCGCAATTGCAGCTTGAGAAAAACACGAGAGCAATAGCAGTTGATGTGGAAAGCTCCGTGATTTATGATTCATATAATTTAGCAAGCCAGAAGGGAAAATATTTCATTCAGCCATCAATAACAAATGCACTTTCGATTGATGCCAAAGGTTCATCAGAGTCTTATAAGGAAGACGGAAAGTGGTATATATCTGCGGCTGTTCCCGTTGTTAAGAACTCACAGACGATAGGCGCTGTCTATCTTCTTGTTTCAGGAGATTCAACGGAAAAGATTATTAAAGACATAACTAATTCGATGTTTCTTCTCGGCATTCTGATTATCATCTTTGTTGGTGTTTTCAGCTTGTCAATGGCAAAAATTCTGACCTTGCCGATAGAACAGTTCACAGGGTTTATCAACAACATGCCGCAGGATAAGCTTGAAAAGACGGAAATTAAATCAAAAGATGAAATCGGTCAGCTTGCAATAGCATTTAACAGTTTAATTGACAGAATTGATGAAATGGAGGACAAAAGAAAGGCGTTTGTTTCTGATGCTTCTCACGAGCTCAAAACACCGCTTTCAATCATAAAGCTCCTTTCCGATTCTCTCATTCAGACAGATAATCCCGACCCTGAATTTGTCAAGGAATTTTTAAATGATATGATGGGGGAGGTTGAGCGTCTGACAAGGATTGTTGAAAGACTTCTTGACATGACTCAACTTGACACATCATCTAAAAACGCTCTGTTTGTTCACACGGATGTGAAAGAAATTTTAAATGAAATATATAAAAAGCTCACACCGCTTGCAGAAAACAAAAACATTGCACTTTCAATGAATTTAGCAGTTGATGATGTTTTTTATCCGATTGAAAGAGACAGTTTGACAGAAGCTATTTATAATATCACGGATAACAGCATAAAATATACGGAAAGCGGCGGCAGTGTTTCTATTGACTTAACTCACGATGCAGATAATGTATATATAACTGTTCGAGACTCAGGAATTGGAATTCCAAAAGACGAGATAGATAAAATTTTTGACAGATTCTACCGAGTCGATAAGGCGCGTGCTCGTGACACGGGCGGCACAGGGCTTGGACTTGCGATTGCGCTTGATGCAGTTAAGCTTCATGGCGGAAACATAGAAGTTCAGAGCGAGGTTGAGCTCGGAAGCACATTTACTATTATTCTGCCTATTAAGAAGGAATAGACTATGGAAATTAATAATATAGCATATTTAGACAACAGCTCCACGACAAGACAGCTCGATGAAGTGACGGAAACGGTGTCGGATTTATGCCGCACAGTCTTTGGAAATCCATCTTCTCTTCATGGAATCGGGATTGATGCTGAAAAGATTATAAAAAGTTCTAAAAGCACCGTGCTTCAATCCATCAAAGCTGAAGCAGGTGATGATTTCATCTTCACATCAGGTGGCACGGAGGCAAACAATCTTGCAATTTTAGGCTATGTGAGACCGAAGCTTTCACGAAAGCCTCATATTGTGACAACTAAAATAGAGCACCCTTCTGTTTTGGAGGTTTTTAAAGCTCTTGAAGAAGAAGGAGCAGTTTGTTCTTATGTTGGTGTGGATGAAAACGGAATAGTTGATTTAGAGGAGCTTTCATCTGTTTTAAATGAAAAAACAGAGCTTTTAAGTGTGATGCTTGTCAACAATGAAGTGGGCTCTGTTCAGCCGATTGAAGAGATTGTTAAAATTGCGCGAGAAAAAAATTCTAGGATTAAAATTCATGCAGATGCGGTTCAGGCTTTTTGCAAAATACCTATAAATGTTAAAAAAAGCGGGATAGATATGCTCAGCATAAGCGGACATAAAATCCATGCACCTAAAGGTGTAGGCGGGCTTTATGTCAAAAAAGGTGTGACGCTTAAGCCGTTTATGTTTGGCGGACATCAGCAGAAAAATCTGCGTTCGGGAACAGAAAATCCGCCTGCCATTTCAGGACTCAAAAAGGCAATAGAAATTAACATGGAAAACTTTGACGAAAAAGTCCTGAAGATAAATGAACTGAAAAAGATGATAATATCCGAGCTTTCGTCGATTGATTCATGTCGAATAAACAGTGGAGACGGTGAGGATTTTGCCCCAAATATTGTAAACGCGTCTTTCATGGGGATAAGGTCAGAGACGCTTCTTCATGCTTTAGAAGCAGAAGGTGTTTATGTTTCAACAGGTTCTGCATGTTCATCAAATCATCCTGAGCTTAGCCATGTGCTTTTAGCTATGGGACACGACAAGAAGAGAATAGATTCAGCAATCAGGCTGAGCATGAGTTTATTTACAAGTGAGGATGAAGTGGTAAAAGCTATTCTTTCGATAAAAAAATGTGTTGAAACATTGTCAATATAAATTTTTTAGAATATATTATTATATTGATGCGGTCTGTATTCGTGAGGAGATTTTAAAAGACTGTGTTGTAGCTTTGGGGATTCATCCTTATAAGAGACTAAAATAAAATGAAAGGTTAAAATTGGTGCTGGAAATGTCAGATATCGGGTTGAATATTGTTTTAATCGGCTTTATGGGAGTTGGAAAAACCACAATTGGCAGACGAACGGCAGGAAAGCTGGGAATGGATTTTTATGACACTGATGAATATATTAAAAAATGTGAGAAAATGCCGGCAGGAGAGCTTCTTAAAAAGAAGGGAGAGAAATATTTTCAAGGAGCACAGAGGTTTGCTGTAACAAACATTGTGGATAATAGAAACTGCCTCATTTCGACAGGCGGGAACACGGTCTGTGATGAATATAATATGGAGCTTCTTTGCAAGAATTCGCTTGTTGTATGGCTTCGTGCCAAAGCGGAAACTGTTTATGAAAACACAAAGAACTCAAGAAACAAACGCCCCGAAATATCAGGAGCGAGCCTTGAAGACATTGAAGCTCTTTTAAACCAGAAAGCAAAGTTCTATGAAAACTGCGACATTGTTATTGATGTGGATGAGCTTGAAGTGGATGATGTTGCTGACATAATAGCTTCTGAATATAATAAAAGAAAAAAATAGAAGGGAACGAGAGAAAATGGAGTGCATTTTTTGTAAAATAATTGCAGGAGAAATTCCGTCAAGGAAGGTTTATGAGGATGAGACGGTGTATGCCTTTTATGACATTAACCCCATCGCACCTGTCCACATCCTGATAATTCCGAAAGAACATATAAAGTCAATGTGTGAAATGGAAGAAAAGCACGAAAAGCTTGTTGGTCACATTCTGTTTGTTGCACATAAAATTGCAGAGGAGCAGGGCTTTGCAGAAGATGGCTACAGAATCATAAATAATTGCGGTGAGAACGCAGGTCAGACCGTGATGCATATGCACTATCATCTTCTTGCGGGACAGAAATTTTCGTGGGGGAAAATGGACTGATGGATTTTCTTGGTGATTACATAAGAGGGATGTTTACCCCTGCGGGGTTGGTCGGTGTTGTTGCCTTGGTTGCAGCGATTGTTTCGTTTCAGCAGAATGTGCCTAAAAAAATGGTGGTTTGTCAGCTAATAGCAAATTGTCTGTTTGTTGTCCATTTTTTTATGCTCGGAGCTGTGGTTGGTGCTGCGATTAATCTTATGAGCGCTTTGCGCTCGCTCATTTACTCACAGACTGACAAAAAGTGGGCTATGCATCCTGCTTGGACCGCGGTTTTTGTCATAATTTCAATTCTGATTGCAGTTTTCCTCTGGGAAGGCTGGGTGAGTATGCTCCCTGTGTTCGGTTCGCTTTGTTACACATTAAGCTTCAGAATGAAGACATCAAAGATGGTGAGACTTTTGTCTTTCCCGTCGTCGCCCTGCTGGATTATATATAATGCAGTTCGCGGCTCAATTCCGGGAATTATCACAGAGCTTTACATTATAATTTCGATTCTTATTGGAATGCTCAGATTTGACAGAAATAAAGGCAAAAAAGCGTAAGAGTTTAGCCGCCGTATATCGGCGGTTGTTTTTTTGTCAAAAAAATGTATATTTTTTTAATATTCTCTCACTTTTAGTTGACTTTTTTAATAAAAAAATATAAAATTATAATGGTGTATTGTAATGCGTTTGACAGGCATTATTTATTTAGACATATTATAAAACGGAAAGGAACATACATTATGAAAAAATTAATGCTCGGCAACGAAGCTGTGGCTCGCGGTGCATATGAAGCAGGCGTGACAGTTGCTTCTTCATATCCCGGCACTCCAAGCACGGAGATAACGGAATTTATCTCTAAATATGATGAAATATATTCAGAATGGGCGCCTAACGAAAAGGTTGCGACAGAGGTTGCTGTCGGCGCTGCGATAGCAGGAGCGAGGGCTCTTTCTGCTATGAAGCATGTTGGTGTCAATGTTGCGGCTGACCCGCTCTTTACAGCGTCCTACACGGGCGTCGAAGGAGGTCTTGTGATATGTGTTGCAGATGACCCAGGAATGCACAGCTCGCAAAACGAACAGGACAGCAGAAACTATGCAATTGCAGCGAAGCTCCCGATGATTGAGCCTTCTGACAGCGGCGAGTGTAAAGAGTTTTTAAAGCTTGCATATGACATAAGCGAGGAATTTGACACTCCTGTTTTCTTAAGACTCACAACAAGAGTTGCACATTCTCAGAGCCTGGTTGAGCTTTCAGACCGCGCTCAAAGGGAACTCCCTGACTATAAAAAGAATTCTCCGAAATATGCTATGATTCCGGGATATGCCCGTCCTAAACATATTGCTGTTGAAAAGAGAACAGAAGCTTTGGAAGAATATAGCTGCAAGACAGAAATAAATAAGATTATAAAAGGCTCTGACAAAATTGGTGTGATTGCTGCAGGCATATCATATCAATATGCAAAAGAGGCTATGCCTGAGGCATCATTTTTAAAGCTCGGTCTTATCAATCCGCTTCCTATGGCTTTGATTGAAGAGTTTGCAAAAACTGTTGAGAAATGCTATATCATCGAAGAGCTTGACCCTGTTTTCGAAAGACAGATAAAGGCAGCGGGAATTGAAGTTATCGGAAAAGACATTCTTCCGCTTTGCGGGGAATACAGCGCTCAGCTTTTAAAAGAGAAAATTCTCGGCGAGGCGCCTGTTAAAACTTTAGAAACAGAAGCCGTTCCTGTTCGTCCGCCCGTTATGTGTCCCGGATGCTCTCACAGAGGCGTTTTCTATGTTTTGAAAAAGCTTGGAATTTCAGTAAGCGGTGACATCGGTTGTTATTCGCTCGGTTGCATGCAGCCGCTCGACAGTATTGACTCAATCATCTGCATGGGTGCAAGCATCTCAGCGCTTCACGGAATGGAAAAGGCAAGAGGAAGAGAATTTGCTAAAAAGTCTGTTGCGGTTTTAGGTGATTCAACCTTTATTCATTCAGGCATAACAGGCTTAATTGACATTGTTTATAATAAAGGAACATCAACAGTTATCATTTTAGATAACTCCATCACAGGCATGACGGGACATCAGCAAAACCCGTCAACAGGCTTTACAATTAAAGGCGAGCCTGCAAAACAGGTAGATTTGGTTAAGCTCTGTGATGCTATCGGAATAGAGAGAGTTGTCATAGCAGACCCGTTTGATGTCAAGAAATTTGAAGAAGTTTTAAAAGAGGAATTAGAAGCTGACGAGCCCTCCGTTATCATAGCACAGCGTCCATGCGCTCTTATTAAGAAGGCAGGCTACAGCGGTCTTTATGCAATTAATGATAAGTGCAAAAACTGTAAGATGTGTATGAAGCTGGGATGCCCTGCAATTTCTCTTGCAGGCGGAAAACCGCAGGTTGATGAGACGCTTTGCGTGGGATGCGGACTTTGTCCGAATGTTTGCCCGTTTGGTGCAATTGAAAGAGTTAAGTAAATTTCAGAAATTAATTGAAAGGACAGAAGAAACCATGAATATAATGATAGTAGGCGTTGGCGGCCAGGGAACATTGCTTGCCAGCAGAATCATCGGTGCTGCAACACTCGCCACAGGCGCAGATGTTAAGCTTTCTGAGGTTCACGGCATGAGCCAGAGAGGCGGAAGCGTTGTGACCTATGTTAAATATGGTGAAGATATTGCATCTCCCGTAATTGATAAAGGGGAGGCAGATGTTATCCTGGCTTTTGAAAAATTGGAAGCCTTAAGAAGCGTGCCGTTTTTAAAAAAGGGCGGAACATTAATTGTAAACACTCAGGAAACAAACCCTATGCCTGTCATCACAG
The DNA here is from genome assembly GCA_045576235.1 of Clostridia bacterium. Classification (GTDB taxonomy): domain Bacteria; phylum Bacillota; class Clostridia; order UBA1381; family UBA9506; genus SIG437. The sequence continues at coordinate 18,887 of JAZNGA010000026.1, read as the reverse complement.
GTGCAGCAGTTTATCCTGAAAACATTATTGAAAAAATAGAGGCTATGGGAGTTAATATTATTGCATGCGATGCTTTAGCTCTTGCAAAAGAAGCGGGAAACTTAAAATCTGTTAATGTTGCTTTGATTGGTGTGCTTGCAAAGCACTCAAACATTGAAAAAAACATTTGGCTTGATGCTCTTTCAAAAACGGTTAAGCCTCAGTTCTTGGAGGTTAATGAGAAAGCATTCTGCTTGGGATATGAATTATAAGGAGATGGACGAAAATGGCAATCTGGAATGAAAAATATGAGTGTATGAGCCGTGATGAAATGACAGCGCTTCAGTCTGAGCGTCTGATTAATCAGGTGAAATATATTTATGAGAATGTTCCATATTACAAAGATTTAATGGACAAAAAAGGAGTTCTTCCCGGAGACATTAAGCACATAGAGGACTTAAAGCATCTTCCATTTTTAACGAAGCAGGACTTAAGAGACACATATCCTTACGGGCTTTTTGCGGCAGACACAAAAGATATAATTGAGCTTCACGCATCAAGCGGAACAACAGGAAAACAGGTTGTTGCAGGCTACACAAGAAAAGATATTGACATCTGGGCAGAGGCAATGGCAAGAACGCTCACATCAGCAGGGGCAGACAAGGATTCATTTGTTCAGGTTGCTTATGGATATGGCCTTTTCACAGGCGGCTTTGGTGCTCATCACGGGGCACAGAAAATCGGAGCAACAGCAATTCCGATTTCTTCAGGCAACACCTCAAGACAGATAACTGTTTTAAAGGATTTTGGAACAACAATTTTAGCGTGCACTCCATCTTATGCACTCTACATAGCAGAAACGCTTGAGGAAATGGGCATTGATAAAAGCGAGCTTTCTCTTAAAGCAGGCGTTTTCGGAGCAGAGCCATGGAGCGATGAGATGCGTGATGAAATTGAGAGAAGACTTGGAATCACAGCTGTTGACATATATGGTCTCACAGAAATTACGGGGCCCGGTGTTTCGTTTGAATGTCATGACCGTTCGGGACTCCATGTCAACGAGGACCATTTCGTTCCTGAAATCATTGACCCTGTCACAGGCGATGTTCTTCCTCCCGGTGCTGTCGGTGAGTTAGTGTTCTCTTGTATTACAAAAGAGGGCATGCCTCTTCTTCGCTACAGAACGCGTGACATCACGAGTCTTAACTATGAAAAATGTGCGTGTGGCAGAACACTTGTCCGCATGAATAAGGTTCAGGGAAGGACAGATGATATGCTTATCATCCGCGGGGTGAATGTGTTCCCGTCGCAGATTGAGGGGGTCCTTTTAGACCTTGGCAAAACTGCTCCATATTATATGATTATAGTTGACCGTCAGGGCGTTTTGGACACATTTGAGGTGCATGTTGAAATGCTTGATGAATTCTTCTCTGATGAAGTGAAGCAGCTTGAGAAATTGGAAAATGAAATCAGGGGCAGACTCCAGAGCGTGCTTGGAATTTCACCTAAAGTTAAGCTCGTTGCTCCGAAATCTATTGCAAGAAGTGAAGGAAAAGCTGTCAGAGTTATTGATAAGAGAAAGAAATAGGAGGAAAAGCTATGTTTGTTAAACAAATTTCCGTTTTTGTAGAAAACACAAAAGGTGCTCTTTCAAAGGTTACTGATATTTTAGCTAAAAATGGAATAAACATCCGTGCACTTTCAATCGCAGACACAACAGATTTCGGCATTTTGAGATTGATAGTTCAAGACCCTTACACGGCTGTGGCAGTTTTAAAGGATAATGATATTGCTGTCAAATCGACTGATGTTATTGCGATTGCAATAAATGACAAGCCATCAGGACTTCACAACGCTTTAACAGTTTTGCGTGATGCTGATGTGACGGTTGAATATATGTATGCTTTTGTTTGCCGCTCGGACTCGGAAGCTTATGTAATTGTTAAAACAGATAATCCTCAGGCGGCACTCATCTCACTTCAGGCAGGAGGCGTAAAGGTTTTATCCTCGGATGATGTATATGAACTCTGATTTACTCAAAAGCGAATATAACATAAAAGACTCAGCTATTTGCCTTATGCAACAGGCAGAAAATGACATTAAAGACAGATTTGAAGAAATTGATGAAATTGCATCGGCTAACACTTTGCGCGTGCTTTCAGCTTTTAAGCGTGAGGGCGTAAGTGAAATGCATCTCGGCTCAACAACGGGCTATGGCTATGATGATGTTGGGCGCGATGCGCTTGACAGAATATATGCCGAAGTTTTCGGTGCAGAAAGTGCGCTGGTGCGACATAATATAGTTTCAGGAACGCACGCTCTTTCAGCTTGCTTTTTCGGACTTTTAAGACCGGGCGACACTCTTTTGGCAGTGACGGGAAAACCTTATGACACTTTAGAAGAGGTAATCGGAATCCGTGGAAATGCGAGCGGCTCTTTAAAAGACTGGGGCGTTAATTATCGTCAGGTTGACCTCTTGCCCGATGGCTCTGCCGACCTTGATGAAATTGCAAAAGAAGTGACAGATGATGTTAAGCTTGTTGCAATTCAGCGCTCTAAAGGCTATGCCTGGAGAAAGTCATTGTCTGTTTCAGACATTGCCGAAATCATTGCTTGCGTTAAAGAGAAAAATCCTGAAGTTATCTGCATGGTTGATAATTGCTATGGTGAGTTTGTTGAAAAAATTGAGCCTACGCATGTGGGAGCAGATGTTGTAGCGGGCTCGCTCATTAAAAATCCAGGCGGTGGACTTAGCCTTTCTGGAGGTTATGTTGCAGGCAAAAAGGATGCAATAGAAAAAATATCATATAGCTTAACAGCTCCGGGAATTGGAGGCGAGGTTGGTGCAACGCTCGGCATGAACAGAGGTATGTATCAGGGCTTTTTTATGGCTCCGCACACGGTTGCACAAAGCGTTAAGACTTCAATTTTAGCTGCACGAATGCTTGAGCTTGCAGGCTATCCTGTGTGCCCGGGCTCGCAGGAATCAAGACACGACATAATTCAGGCGGTGAAGCTTTTTGATAAAGAAAGGCTTTGTGCCTTCTGTGCCGGAATTCAGCGGGGGGCGCCGATTGATTCATTTGTGACCCCTGTTCCCTGGGATATGCCGGGTTATAACGAGCAGGTTATAATGGCGGCTGGGGCTTTTGTGTCAGGTGCGAGCATAGAGATTTCAGCAGATGCCCCGATAAAAGAGCCTTTTATTGCATATATGCAGGGCGGACTCACTTATGAGAGCGGAAAAATTGCTGTTTTGTGCGCAGTGAGTGATATTTTGGATAAATGAAAATAAAAAAGGATTAGTTCATTTTCGTTGGAGACTAATCCTTTTTTTTATTTATAGAATCATATTATATATCAATGTGGTTAAAGCACATAGCAAAATTCCAAAAAGAGTTGGAAGAATAACTGAAAATAAGGTCCATTTCATGCTACCGGTTTCTTTTTTTATGGTAAGAATGGTTGTGGAACATGGCCAGTGCATAAGAGAAAACAACATTGTGTTAACAGCTGTTAACACAGTCCATCCATTTTCAATCAGAATCTTCTTCAAAAGCATAAGATTTGGAATTTCAGCAATCGAACCTTCAGCCATATATGCCATCAGTGCGATTGGGAGAACTATTTCATTTGCGGGAAGTCCTAATATGAACGAAAATAGAATAACACCGTCAAGCCCTATGATTTCAGCAAATGGGTTTAAAAATGATGATGCGTGATTTAAAAGCGTAACATCGCGGATAGTCACATTTGCCATAACCCAGATTATGAGTCCTGCGGGAATGGCGCCGGCGACGGCGCGTCCTAAAACGAAAAGGGTTCTGTCAAAAATTGAACGAATTAAGACCTTAACAATCTGCGGCTTTCTATAGGGTGGCAATTCCAGTGCAAATGAGGAAGGCTCACCCTTTAAAAAGGTTTTAGACAAAATCCATGTGGCAATAAATGTTGAAAAAATGCCTATCACTATTATTAAAGTTAACAACAGAGCAGAGATTGCAGATGAGACAACGCCTTCTGCCGTTCCGACAAAGAACATCGTAATAAGTGCAATTAATGTCGGAAAGCGACCATTGCAGGGAACGAAGTTGTTTGTTAAAATTGCGAGCAGGCGTTCGCGTTTTGAGTCGATAATGCGACAGCCGACAACTCCTGCAGCATTACAGCCAAAGCCCATGCACATAGTCAGAGCCTGTTTTCCACACGCATTGCAACACCTGAAGGGATTATCAAGGTTATAGGCAATCCTCGGCAGATATCCCACATCTTCTAAAAGGGTGAATAGCGGGAAAAAAATTGCCATCGGTGGCAGCATCACAGAGATTACCCACGAAAGCACGCGCCACACTCCTTCTATAAGGCATAGTCTGAGAAAGTGGGGAGCGCCTATCCTTAAAAGGAAATCGTTAAAAACTGTCTCGGCTTTTGAAAAAAGGTCAGATAAAATTTCTGACGGATAGTTTGCTCCGGTGATTGTTATCCAGAATATAAGCATAAGAAAAAGCACCATAATAGGATATGCGGTGAATTTGCCGGTTAAAATTTTGTCTGCTTTTCTGTCGAAAGAATTATATCCCTTGCTTTCATATTCAACAGCATTTTTGCAGATTTCTTCTGCTTTCTTTATGAAAGCTGAAACGAAAATGTCCTTTAGTTCATTTTCAAAAATGCCGTTTTTCTCAAGAAAATTTTTTGCGTTTTCTAAAGCAACAACAAGCTTGTCGTCAAAAAAACTTTCTCCAAAGACTGAGACGATTTTTTGAGAAATATCTTTATTGCTCTCAAGAAGCCTCAGACTGAGCCAACGGCTGATGCCAGCGCTACCTGTTTTTTTTGTGATTAAAGGCGAAAGCATGGAGATTGCTTCTTCTATCTTTTCACCATATTCGATTTTTTTTGAGGTTTTGTAGTTTTTTTCTGTTAAAGTCTTTTCGATGCAGCTTAATAATGCTGTCAGACTTTTCTTTTTGTGGGCGCAAATTCCTAAAACGGGGACACCAAGCCTTTTTTCTATTGCATTTAAGTCAAGATGAATTTTTTTTCGTTTTGCTTCATCCATCATATTTATACAAACAATAACATTATCGCAAATCTCCATAATCTGAAGGACGAGATTTAAATTTCGCTCCAGGCATGTTGCATCACAGACAACGATTGTCAAATCAGGCGGCGAAAAGCATAAAAAGTCTCTTGCGATTTCTTCCTCTTCTGAATGTGATAAAAGAGAATATGTACCGGGTAGGTCAACTAAAACATTTGAACTGTTTTCTGTGTTGAAGCTGCCGCTTGCAGATGCCACAGTTTTTCCGGGCCAGTTGCCCGTGTGTTGTTTCATGCCTGTAAGAGCATTAAAAACCGTGCTTTTACCGACATTGGGATTGCCTGCTAAAGCGACTATCTTTTCACCTGGATGTTTTTTTATTTTAAGAGCTTCTGTTGCTTTGTGTGCAACAGAGCTGTTTGTGAGCCCCATATAAAGCCTCCCCAAATAAAACTTTAATATTATAATATTCAGAAAAACTCTATAAGTGAATAAAAAAGCTGCAGCAAAATTAAATATTTTGCTACAGCCTATAAATTTATTTGGTTAAAAGCTCAATACCTTTTTTGATTCTCAAAATAGTTTCATCCTTGCCTAAGATATCAGCAAGCTCAACGCCACCACCAGGGGTGGAGGGCTTGCCTGAAACAGCAACTCTTAGCGGCCAGAGAATGATTCCGTTCTTGACCTCAAGCTTTTCAATCAATGAAAAGAGAGCATTGTGGATTGAGTCGAAGCTCCAGTCATCAAGTGATTCTAAAACGGGAAGAATTTCCTTTAAGCTTGCGAGCGAATTTTCCTCGTTAGTCTTCATTTTCTTATGACAATAGAGCTCGGGAAGATATTCAGGAAGTTTTTCTAAAAAGTCAATGTGCTCTGGAATGTCTGAAAGCTTGTCACATCTTGACTGCAAAAGAGCGCTCACTTTTTTTAGGTCAATGTTTTTATTTGTTAAAGCTTTGTCGTACCACGGAAGAGCCATTTCGTGAAATTCGTCTTCTGAAAGCTTTTTGATATATTCACCATTGAGCCAGTTGAGCTTCTGAACATCAAAAATAGCGGGAGATTTGCTTATGCCTTCAAGCGAAAAAGCTTTGCAAAGCTCGTCCATCGTGAAGATTTCCTGCTCGCCACCGGGGCTCCAGCCTAAAAGTGCAATGTAGTTAACGATTGCTTCTTTTAAATAGCCTTTGTTGATAAAGTCTTCATAAGATGCATCACCTTCGCGTTTTGAAAGCTTTTTGTGAGCGTCGCGCATAACGGGGGAAACATGAATATATGTTGGGATTTCCCAGCCGAAAGCTTCATAGAGAAGATTATATTTAGGTGTTGATGATAAATATTCACTTCCTCTGATAACATGAGTGATGTTCATAAGATGGTCGTCAATTACATTGGCAAAATTATATGTTGGAAGTCCATCAGACTTTAAGAGAACATTATCATCTAAGGTTGTGTTATCAACTGTGATTTCACCATAAATTTCATCATGGAAGGTTGTTGTCCCGCTTTGCGGAATCTTTTGACGGATAACATAAGGCACACCTTCAGCAAGAAGTTTTTCCACTTCCTCTTTCGGCAATTTAGAGCAGTGACCGTCATATTTAGGAGTGATGTTTTCTGCTTGCTGGCGTTCGCGCAAATCGTCTAAACGCTCTTTATCACAAAAGCAATAATATGCTCCGCCGAGTTCAACGAGTTTTTTTGCATATTCTGCGTAGATGCCGCGTCTTTCACTCTGAATATATGGTCCGAAAGCGCCACCTATGTCCGGTCCTTCGTCGTGAATGAGTCCCGTGTCCTTTATTGTTCTGTAGATTAAATCTGTTGCGCCTTCAACATAGCGCTCTTGGTCTGTGTCTTCAATTCTTAAAATGAAATCGCCGTCATCGTGCTTGGCTAAAAGGTAAGCGTAAAGAGCGGTGCGGAGATTTCCTATATGCATATAGCCTGTGGGGCTTGGTGCAAAGCGTGTTCTGATTTTGCTCATGCCGTTCTCCTCTCATATTTCGTATGTTCTTAAAACATTTTACCTTAATTTTCATATAAAATCAAGGATTTTAGCAAATAAATTATTAACAAAGGCAAATAAACTTTGCTTTTATATGGAAAATATGTTATAATTGATGCATACAGAATTTTGTTTTACAAAATTCTTGAAATTCTTATGACTTTCTGCGGTCTTTCGACCGCTACATCAATTGACGGCGTCGCAAAAACGTCCTTGCAAGCAAGCATTTTTACTCCTGGTAAAATGATTTTGTAACATCTAATTGTTTACGCATTCTACAATAACTAAAGTTATTTTATTTTTTTGGGGGAATATATTAATTGAGGTGAAAAGAATTGAGAAAACTCTTTGAGAAAATTTTAGGAAATTACAGTGACAGAGAACTTAAAAGGATTGTTCCTTTGGCAGATAAAGTTATGGCTTTAGAGGATGAATTTCAAAGGCTTTCAGATGATGAATTAAAGGCAAAAACAGTCGAATTTAAAGAGAGATATGCAAAAGGTGAAGAGCTGATAGAGATGCTTCCCGAAGCATTTGCAACGGTCAGGGAAACTGCCTGGCGAGTGCTTGGTATGCGCCATTTTTATGTTCAGATTCTAGGCGGAATTGTCCTTCATCAGGGAAGAATTGCCGAAATGAAAACAGGTGAAGGTAAAACTCTTGTTTCCACCCTTCCTGCATATTTAAACGCAATCACGGGCTGTGGGGTTCACATTATCACCGTGAATGATTATTTGGCGCGCCGTGACAGTGAATGGATGGGCAAGATTTTCAGGTTTTTAGGTCTTTCTGTCGGCCTTGTTGTCCATGATGTGAGTCAGGAACAGAAGAAGGCTGCATATAATGCCGACATAACATATGGAACAAACAACGAATTTGGCTTTGACTATCTTCGTGACAATATGGTAATTTATAAAGAGCAGATGGTTCAGCGTGGACATAAGTTCGCCATTGTCGATGAGGTTGACTCAATTTTGGTGGATGAGGCAAGAACGCCGCTCATTATATCAGGTGCAGGCGATAAGTCAACAGAGCTTTATCAGATAGCAGACAGGTTTGCAAAGCAGCTTAAATGTCTTGTGATAAAAGAGGCTGATTCAAAACAGCTTGATGACGAAATTTCAGAAGACTATATTGTTGACGAAAAGGCAAACACGGCAACACTCACGAAAAACGGTGTCAAAAAAGCCGAGAAAGCCTTTAACATTGAAAACCTTTCTGACCCTGAAAATCTCACCATTTCTCATCATATAAACCAAGCCATAAGGGCTAACGGAATTATGAAACGAGACAAAGACTATGTTTTAAAAGATGGTCAGATTATCATAGTTGATGAGTTCACAGGGCGTCTTATGCACGGAAGAAGATATAGTGATGGTCTTCATCAGGCGATTGAGGCAAAAGAGGGAGTTAAGGTTGAGCGCGAAAGCAGAACGCTTGCCACAATAACCTTCCAGAACTATTTCAGACTATATGAAAAGCTTTCAGGCATGACTGGAACGGCGCAGACAGAAGAAACAGAATTTCAGGAAATATATAAGCTTGATGTTGTTGTTATCCCGACAAATAAGGGTTTGGCAAGAGAAGATTTACCTGATGTTATCTATAAAACAGAAAAAGGAAAATTTGAGGCAGTTGTGAATCAGGTTAAGGCTTGCCATGAGGCAGGTCAGCCTGTTTTGGTGGGAACGGTGACGATTGAAAAATCAGAACAGCTTTCAGCTATGCTCAAACGAAACGGAATAAAACACGAGGTTTTAAACGCTAAACACCACGAAAAAGAAGCTGAAATTGTCGCCCAGGCAGGAAAATTTGGTGCGGTCACGATTGCGACAAACATGGCAGGAAGAGGAACAGACATTATGCTTGGCGGAAATGCTGAGTTTATGGCAAAGCACGAAATGAAAAAGCTCGGCTATTCTGATGAATTGATTGTTGAAGGGGCAGGCTTTGGCGAAACTGATGACGAGGAAATAAATGAGGCACGAGAAAAGTTTGCTTCCCTTTTGGAAAAATATAAAGAAGAAATTAAGCCTGAAGCAGAAAAAGTGAAAGCTGCCGGAGGACTCTTCATCATCGGAACAGAGCGCCACGAGTCAAGACGAATTGACAATCAGTTAAGAGGTCGTGCAGGTCGTCAGGGAGACCCGGGAAAATCAAGATTTTATATATCTTTAGAAGATGACCTTATGCGCCTTTTCGGCTCGGAGAGAATGCAGACAATTGTCGGAGCTTTAGGATTAGAGGAAGACCAGCCGATTGAGCATAAGATGCTGTCAGGTGCGATTGAAAATGCTCAGAAAAAAGTGGAGGGGAACCACTTCCAGATGAGAAAGCATGTTTTGCAATATGACGATGTCATGAACCAGCAAAGAGAGGTTATCTACGGACAGAGACAGCAGGTTTTAAACGGAGAAAATGTTAAAAACAATATCATCAAAATGATAGGAGACATTTCAGCGGAAACTGTTGACAGATTCTCGGGAGGTTCAGACATTCCCGATGACTGGAACATCCGCGGTATGGTTGAATATCTTGAAGAAGTTTTCTGTGCTGAAGACGAGATAAGCCTTTCGCGTGAAGATATGGAATATATAACAAAAGAAGAGCTCACAGAGAAATTTTCAGAAATTGGCATGAAAAAATATGATAAGCTCGAAGCTGATTTTGGCGAAAAGACTTTGCGAGACATTGAAAGAATTCTTCTTCTTCAGGCGGTTGACAGAAAGTGGATGGACCACATTGATGCTATGGACCAGCTCCGTCACGGAATTAATCTTCGTGCATATGCTCAAAGAGATCCGGTCATAGAGTTTAAGTTTGAAGGCTATAATATGTTTGAGGAAATGATTGCAAACATCAGAGAAGAAACGCTTAAGCATCTTTTCCGTGTGACAATGGGAAAGCCTGTGGAGAAAGTTCAGCAAGCAGTTCCGCAAAAGGCGATTCTTGATGGAGAGCAGGAGAAAAAGCCTGTAAGAAGCGGAGAAAAAGTGGGAAGAAACGATTTGTGCCCGTGTGGTTCAGGTAAAAAATATAAAAAATGCTGCGGTGCGGCAGAATAAATTTTAAAAATTTTATAATTAAGGATGTGAAATTGATGGTAGTCGAATATGACAGATACAGATTAGACCTTCAGGCTATGGAATCGGACATCATTGAAATGAGGGATTCACTTTGACGTCGCTAAAGCGGCGGAAGATGCAGAAAGGCTTTCTGAGGAAACGCAGGCTCCGGGCTTCTGGGATGATGCACAAAATTCTCAGAAAATTCTGCAACAGATAAAGAGATTAAAAGCAAAAGTTGAAAAATATGAAAAATTAAAAACTCATTGGGAAGACACGCTGACGCTTGTTGAGCTCGCAATTGAAGAAGATGATGAGTCGCTTCTTGGGGAAATAACTGCAGAGTTTGAAAACCTTTCAGAAGAGCTTTCTGTCATGAAACTTGAAACGCTTCTTTCGGGGAAATATGATAAAAACAATGCAATCATTTCTCTTCACCCGGGTGCAGGAGGAACAGAGGCTCAGGACTGGGCAATGATGCTTTTCAGGATGTATCAGAGATGGGCAGAGCGCAGAGGTTTTGAGGTTGAAACGCTTGACTATCTTCCGGGTGATGAAGCAGGCATTAAAAGTGTTACCATCTTGATTAAAGGTGACAACGCATATGGATATTCAAAAAGCGAGAAGGGAGTTCATCGACTTGTCAGAATTTCACCGTTTGACGCATCAGGGAGAAGACACACATCCTTTGCATCTTGCGATGTTATGCCTGAAATAGATGACGACATTGAAATTAACATTTCTCCCGATGACCTCAAGATTGACACATTCCGTTCTGGTGGCGCAGGTGGTCAGCATGTCAACAAAACTGATTCTGCAATCAGAATAACGCACCTTCCGACAGGTGTTGTTGTTTCGTGTCAGAGTGAGCGTTCGCAGCATCAAAATAAGGACACAGCCATGAAAATGCTTAAAGCAAAGCTCGTTGAAATGGCTGAAAGAGAACATAAGGAAAAAATTGAGGACCTGAAGGGAGACATGAAGGATATTGCATGGGGAAGCCAGATAAGGTCATATGTTTTCCACCCGTATAATATGGTTAAAGACCACAGAACAAATTATGAAGTGGGTAACATTGGAGCCGTTATGGACGGAGACCTTGACGGATTTATCAATGCATATTTAAAAGGAGCAAATTTAGGAACTCTGAACGAAAAATAAAAGTCATATTTTATAGCTTGCTCTAATATAAATAAGGTATATGAAACCTGTTTTTCATATACCTTTTCATTTTTTTAAGAGACAAAAGCGGAGGTAGAGGTATGCTTAAGAGAATGACTTTTTTAGTTGTGGTTACAATAGTTTTTATAGCGGTCAACACGGGGGCGATAAAAAAGATGGAGCAAAACGGAGAAATAAATTTTGCGGATATCACGGAAGAATATAGTTGGGCTAAAGATGCAATTTCATATCTTTCTTCAAGGGGTGTTATTTCGGGAGCGGGAGAAAATCTTTTTTTACCTGCATCACTCGTGACTAAAGAGCAGGTTGCAGCTATGATTTCAAAAGCATTTGAGATGGAGGATTCTTCAGGCGTGCAGACATATGTTGATGTTCCGCCTGACAGATGGTCATTTAAATTTATTGAAGGAACAAAAAATGTGCTCGCAAAATCAGAAGGGCTTGACATAAACCAATTTGCCCCTGAGAGTCCATTCAAAAGAGAAGAGCTCTTAGCATCGGTTGTCAGAGCGATGGGTCTTTCAGAATCTGACATCTTAGATATGGACATACTCTCCAAAAGCTTTTATGACCACTCTGAAATATCATCTTCCTTGTTTTCTCTTGTCGCAGTAGCGGCAGAGCGCGGAATAATAAAAGGAAATGATGGCTATTTAAGACCGGGAAGTTTTGTGACAAGAGCGGAAGCGACTGTGATTGTTTATAGGGCGCTTATGGCTAAAGAAGGAAAAGGCGATGCTGTGACGCTGACTAACACGCCGCTGATTGATGCTGCACACATAACTGTAGAAAAAGCGCAAAGCTGGGCAAGGGAAAGAGGTGCCCACGAGCGTTTTATAGAAGTTGCACCGCTTTATTGGAAATATGGAGATTTAACAGGGATTAATCCGGAAATTATGTATGCTCAGGCGGCAAAAGAAACAAACTTTGGTAAATACACAGGAAATGTCAGACCTGAGCAAAACAATTGGGCAGGAATAAAAATATACGCACCCGTCGGAGACAGACCGGAAGACCACGAAACCTTTGAAACTGCAGAAGACGGGGTCAGAGCACATTTCAATCATATGTGCGCATATGTTGGAGTGGCCCCCATAGGCACCACCCACGCGCGATATGATATAGTTAAAAATCTGGTGTGGGCGGGGACTGTCAGATATGCTGAAGAGCTTGGAACGAAATGGGCGCCCGATTACACATACGGATATAGCCTTGTTGCCAAATATGTTACAGATTTACGGGACTGAAATTAATTCTTGCTTCGTAAATCCACGATGAAGCAATCAAAATAATCGAATGTCATGTCGGGGAAAACGGGCGTGACTTTTTTTATGTTTATGTTTTTTAATTCCTCTCTGACTGCGCCTGTAAGTGACCAGTCGGAATAGAAAACGCTCTTGACATGGTCTTTGTAAAAGCTGACCTGCGGCACTTCGGGGAGGAAGTCAAGCAAAACGACAGCTTCGCGTTTTCCACATTTAACATCGTCATCTATAGCGTAGCACACCTTTTTAACAAGCGCGTCATCAAGCTCTGCATTTCTTTTGTAGGTGTCATATTCGTTTATGCCTGAGACAATAAAGATAAACATCAGCGATGTTAAAAGAACAGTCTGCACCGACTTTGCTTTTATTTTGAAGAATATTATGTCAAATATCATATAGAGACCAATAAGTGGAATGAACATTGTTCTGTATGTTATCCAGACGGGAGAGACAATCAGATTTGGTGCAAATGCTGAAAAAAACAAAATGAAGCCTGATGCAATCTGAAAAAAAGCTCTTTTTCCGCTAGGTAGTTTGCTTTCGGAGCCTGCTGTGAATCTTCCCAAAAAAATACATACACAGAGGATAAGGATAAAATATACTAAACCAAAAAATCCTTTTGATAAAATGAGCTTTAAGCCGCTTGAAAAGCCGCGGATAGTGACATTGAAGCTGCCTTTTGTCAGAATTTCCATTAATTGAGTGAGAAAATCCTTAAACTGAGTGAATATGAGGGAAAATGAACTCTCGGTCGCTCTTGAGCCTATCATTCCGACATTTTGCATAAGCTTCATATATGCAAAGAGCGACAAAAGAAGCAGACAAAGAGCGGAAAGAGGCAAAATCATTTGCTTGATATTTTTATTTTTTATCAGAATAAATGCACATGCGACAAAACAGAAAACAGCGCACGACTCATATAATGCAAAAGCACAAGCAGAACACAGGAAAAATAAAATAAAAAACAAAACCTTTCTGTTTTTTAAATATTTCGTAAGGGTAAAAAGGGAAAGAGCGCTGAAAAAAACACCGCAAACAATGCGAGAAGATGCTGAAACCCAATATGCTCCTTCCGAACCTAAAGGAAAAAACAGAAAAAATATTGCAAAAAGCGGAGACAAGGCTATGTCGTTTTCTTTTGCCGTCTTATATAGGAACACGCACGAGAAAAAATGGAAAGCTGATGATAAAATCAGAAAAAGCTGCGGAATGTTCCACAAGGAGCCCCATAGAAAAAGGTCAAACAAGGCGCTGAGCGGTCTTGATGTGATGGTGCCGATTTCAAAAAGGACAAAAGAGGGATTTTCATAAAGAGGATATCCACCATATTGTATATAATCGTCAAGGGCGGGATAATAGCAGAATCCGTAAATGAGATATTTTAAAATGAAGGCCGCAAAAAGTATTGTGAAGAATTGAAATTCGCGATTGTCAGCCAAAAAAGATAAAACACTCTTCTTTTCGTTCATGAGGGCTATTCATCTCCTGTTTATTTTATTTTTGTTATACATATTGTTAAAACAATGACTCTTTCAGCACCGGCCTGTTTTAAAACTTTAGAGATTTCTGACACGGTTGCGCCTGTTGTCAGTATGTCATCGATTAAGATTACTGTCTTGCCTCGTATGCTCGATGCGCGCGCAACTTTAAAAGCACCCTTTACAGAACTCTTTCTTTCTGAAAAGGAAAGCTTGCTTTGCGGGGGAACATCCTTAACCTTGATTATGGCATCTTTTGCATATGGTATTTTAGTTTTTGCAGAAATATATTTTGAAATGGGATGCATATGGTCAAATCCGCGTTCTTTCCTTCGGCTTTTGCTAACGGGAACAGAGCATATCACATCTGCATAGCTGTAGTATGGTGATTCTGTTAAAACAGGGAGCATCATTTCTGCAAAAGATCTGTATTTATATCGTGCATCGCCAAATTTATATGAAAGGAGCGCTTTCCTCACATCCTTTTCATATATGCAGCAAGAAAGCGCGCTGTCAAAGTGATAGCCACAGACCTGGCAGAGAGGACAAAGGATGTTGTCGTCATCTATGGGGCGCGAGCATTTTATGCATATAGAACGGTATCCGCTCAGAAAACTGATCTCTTTCCTGCAGGTGTCGCATAGATAAAGCTCTGTTTTGAGATTTTTCTTAGGAAATATTTCTGAGCAAAGCAGACATCTCGGCGGGAAGAAAAGCTCAAGAATAAATTCGGTGCAGTCAGAAATGACAGAAAGAAGTTTTTTCATAATCTTCATAATAAACTCCATTATTTGCTGCGTAAGTATTCTAAAAGGCGGTCAAGAGCCATGAAATAACCATCCTTGCCGTGACCTGAAATCTGACATATACAGGCAGGTTCTATGACACTGACGCTTCTGAAAGCTTCGCGGCTATGAATGTCAGAAAGATGAACTTCAATGGTCGGAATCATAATAGCTTCAATTGCATCGCGGATTGCATAGCTATAGTGCGTGTATGCTCCTGGATTAATAATAATTCCGTGGATTTTGCCATAGGCGGAATGAAGTGCATCGATGATTGCCCCTTCGTGATTTGACTGAAAGGCAGAAAGGTGGCAGCCTTTTTTTTCAGCATAGGAGCAAAGCTCTTCTTCAATTTCGGAAAGGGTTGTCTTTCCATATATTTCAGGCTTGCGTATTCCGAGCATATTAAGGTTCGGACCGTTTACGAGCAAAATGTTTGTCTTCATAAGGACTTCCTTCCTAATATAATATAAAGTAATACATATAATAACATATGTGAAAAGAAATATCAATAAATTTATTATAAAACATAAAAAATGGATGTCAAAAGAATTTTTTTATTAATGTAACAAATTTTACTTGACAACTTGAAAAATTAATATTAAAATAATAAGAGTGATTTTTTGTGCGGAGTTGGTTTTGTGGAGGTCCTTGGCCGTGAGAACCTGCATTGCACAGGGGAATAACACCAGCCCATCTTATGTTATCAAAAATTATCGTCAGATTGCGGATTTTGTTAATGCAAGCCCCGTAAACTATGAAAGCTGCTCAAAACAAGCGGATGGAATTTGGCAATAATGCACAATTTGTGCGTTTGGATATAGATTTGCAAGACAGTTGTTTTACATTTTTATTACAACTGCAAATTAGGCATTGACTATCGGCAAAACAAGTGATATAATCAATGCATAATCAAGATGGAGGATTTCCATCGCAAGTCGTGTTTTTCTGTTTTTGAAAGAGGAACGACTAACACGCCAAAACAAACTCTTTCGTAGAAAATAAAAAATTATTATAAGGGAGGATTTGAGAAACTATGAAAAATCTCAAAAAACTTATCTCGGTAGTTTTATGTGTAGCAATGATGGCTAGCTTCATGGTAGTTGGCACAGGCGCTGCAAGCTACGGAGATGTCGATGAAACAAAGAGCTACTACACAGCTGTTGAATTACTTTCAGCTCTCGACATCTTAAAAGGTGACGAGAACGGTAACTTCAACCCGGATGCAGAAATCAAAAGATCTGAATTCGCAGCAGTTGTTTGTAGAGCACTCGGACAGGAAAGTGCTGCAACAAGCACAGTTAGCACATTCCCGGATGTAGCTTCTAACCACTGGGCAGTAGGTTACATTGGCTGGGCAGCTGGCAAAGGAATCGTTAACGGTTACGAAGACGGAACATTCAAACCTGACAATGCTGTTACATATCAGGAAGCAGTTAAGATGGTTATGTGCGCTTTAGGTTATGGTCCTATGGCTGAAAGTGCTGCATTTGGTGGATATCCTTATGGCTACCTTTCACTCGCTGGAACATACGGCGTAACAGCTGGTTTATCAGCTAACCCGACAGCTGCAGCTCCTAGATCACTCATTGCATTGCTCGTTGAGAATGCTTTAGAAGCTCCGCTCGTAGCTAAGAGCTACACAGCATATGGCGAAGCTTACATCGTTTACGATGGTAAGAAAGCTGCTGACTACGAAGAAAGAACACTCTTAAGCCAGTACTTTGACATCATCAAAGTTAGAGCTGAAGTTGTTAACAACTACAGATCAGACGCTGACCTCTTAACAAAAGACGGCAGACAGAAAGTTGAACTCAAACTCACAAAGGTTTACAATGTATCAGACAAAGAAGTTTATGAAGATGAACTTTATGATGCAGATGGTTATTTAGTAGACAGCCTTGAAGTTTATGTTGGCGAAACAGACGCTAACGATTATTTAGCAGCAGAAGTTGATGCTTACATGTTCTATAACGAAGATGAAGAGCTCGAATTAAAAGCTGTTATCGGCAACACAAAAACAACAACAACATTAAAAGTTGAAAAAGACATTGAAACAGCTACAGCTACAGCTTCAGATGTAACATTCAAATATTGGGAAGATATCGAAAACGATTCTAAACCTGAAGAACTTGACATTGATGTAAACGCTGTTGTTTATGTAAACGGCACAGCAATCGGTAAGATCAATGCATCAGCTGATGCAAGAGCAGCATTCAACGGACTTGTTGATGCTTCATTTGAAGGTTATGTTGAATTTGTTGGTCCTAAATCAGGAGATTTCACAAATGTATTCATCACAAAGTATGAATATAAGATGGTTAAAGAAGTTAACCTTGAAGAAGAAGCTATCGAATTAACAGAAGATGACTACATTGAACTCAGCAAAGACATTAGAGGTGATAACTTCACATACAGCATCTTCAAGAATGGCGAAGCTATCGAACTCAAAGACATCAAAGCTGACGATGTATTAACATTCGTATGGCCTGCTGGTGAAAAAGAGGGCGCTCTCTATGTTGACATCTATGTTTCTGATGCAACAGTAACAGGTACTGTAACAGGTGCTAAATCAGGCGTTTACTACATCGACAAAGTTGAATATACACCTGTTTATGGCAGAACATTAAGAGTTGGTGACGAAGGCGTGTTCTTCCTCACAGCTGATGGCAAAATCTATGATTCAAAAGCAGTTTCATCACTTTCTGACAACTATGCATTCATCTTAAAAGCTGGTGTAAACTCTGGTGGATTTGATAATGTATATCAGTTAAGACTCTTCCAGAAAGATGGTTCTGTTGCAACATACAACTTAGCTGATTCAGTTAAGGTTACAGACGAATTCACAGCTGGAACAGTTTCAACAAGAACATATAAGAACACAGAAAACGCTGAATATGATCAGGCTGATCTTATCACAGCAATCCAGGATAACTATGCTCCTGCAACAGAAGTTGCTGCTAAAGCTAATGTTGCTAGAAGACTTATCACATTCTCATTAAGCGGCGACGAAATCAACAAGATTTCATTTGCAGCTGCAAACGGTGATGATGGTGAAGACTTCAACTATGAAACAGCTAACGGCACATACAAAGCTTCAACATCTAAGTTCGCTGGCTACTACTTCGAAGACACAGCAACATTCTTCTATGCTCCTGTTACAGTGATTGCATCTGGTGAAGAGGATGCTGGTAAATTTACTGTTGACGCTGACGATGTTGCTCTCATGAGCTACAAAGCACTCGACGAAGAAGCTGACTACGATGCATATGTTTATGCTATCGAAGACAGATACTTTGGTGCAGCTCTTGTTTACAACGAACTTGCATTCGCTGGCAGAGCTTCAGCTCTTGCTATCGTAACAAGCGTTGCTACAGGATTAAACGCTGAGAACGAAGTAGCTACTGAAATCACAGTATTCCAGAGCGGTGCAAAAGCAGCTTACATCCTTGATGAAGATGTTGAGACAGAACTCGCTGAAGGCGATATCATCCAGTTCGTAGTTAACGGTGCTGATGAAATTGCTGACCTTCAGAAGATTTATGATTATGCTACATGCACACTTGTTGAAGACGGCGAAGGAGACATCACATTCGTTGCTGGTTATGTAACAGACCGTGCAAATGGTGAAGTTAGAATCGCTGATGAAGCTGCTGAAGGCGCAGGCGAAGAATATCCATTCAACTACGAGACAGGTTGCACATTAGCAATGGTTGATGTTGCTAAGGAAGGCACAAACAGCTTCGTTAAAGCTCTCTCTTCAACATCATCATTCAAATATACAAACTTCAACGCATCAGAATCATTCCGTGTTTACTACATCATGGTAGCTAGACTTGTTGACGGTGAAATCGTTGATGCTATTGAATTCGCTAATGTTGACGACGATGCTTACAATGTTCCTGGTGAAGATGATTCTGTAGCTCCTGAAGCTTCAGAAGAGCCTGCAGCTACAGAAGAGCCTGCAGCTACAGAAGAGCCTGCAGCTACAGAAGAGCCTGCAGCTACAGAAGAGCCTGCAGCTACAGAAGAGCCTGCAGCTACAGAAAAGCCTGCAGCTACAGAAGAGCCTGCAGCT
>JAZNGA010000025.1:0-1687 GCA_045576235.1 Clostridia bacterium | reverse complement strand
GAACGCACCGTCTTCTCCGCTCACGCCTTCTGCCCAGACATCATATGTGCTTCCGTTTGGAGCTTTTGCGCTTAATTTAACAGTTCTTCCTTTAATTCCAACGCCGCCTGAAGAGAGAACGGTTCCTTCTGCTATGAACTCGTTTCCGTCAACCTTGAATGTGTCAACAACGATTGATGATGAGCCTGCTGTGTTGCTTGCAGCTGCTGTTTTAAATGCAACTGTTTCTGCAATCGCCTGTTCATATTTATCTATAGCGTTAATTGCAATTTCATATTCTTTGCTATAGTCAAGAGTTTCTTTTAAGTCAATTGTGAGCACGCTTCCTGAAACAGCAACTTTTGAAGGAACGATTGCTCCGTCTTTAGCTCTAACTGAAACAGTTTCATCAGTTATGCTCTGCGCATTTAATTCGTTGTTATAGACAATCGTGAAGCGGTCTGTTCCTCTCGGCACAACGCCTCTTGAAACGCCTGCATTTGCGCTCCATTCTGTCATTTCAGGAGCATCAACTCTGACAATGTAGAGCTCACCCAACAAGATTGTCTTTGAAGATTTATTAAGGAATTTAAGATTATCCTGATTTCCACTCAAATCAATTATTCCATAAACAACAATAGCACTCGTTTCATAGTTAGCACTTGTAGCTTCAGCTGTTATTTCAAGTTTTTTGCCATCAGCTTCAACAACATGAGTCGTCAAATCTCTCGATGCGAACTTACCTGAAATCTCATATCTTCCTGCGCTCAAAGCAGAAATGTCATATTTTGCCCAGTCGCCCTGTCTATATGCAACAGACGAGCCAGATGTTTCTATAGTCGGATCACCAGGAGGGTTTGTGTTTTGTGTTTCATCATGGAAACCGTCGTCATGAATATTGTTTATAATATCTGTGCCGGCAATTGTGAGCGACCTTATCATATTAACTGTGATTTGAGGAGCGCTTTCCACTGTGAACTCTATCGTGAATGTTTCATCTAAATCAGAAATTTCTTCAGGATGATATGTGATATCGCCCGAAACTGACAAAGCGTGTGTTCCTATTGCATTATTTGATGCAGGAAGGGTGATTGTCATAAATTCACCTGCTGCAACATCAACAACATTTTCAGCTATGAGCTCAATTGTCATAACTCCGTCACACGCGCTCTTTTCATATTGCATACCATCAGGAACAGAAATTTCCATTCTGTTTCCTTCGAAGAGAGCTGCAGCTTCTTCTTCGTATGCAACTTCAAAATACATTTTTGAAACATCTTCGATTGCTTCGTCTAATGATAAAGCGATTTCAACATTCTCACCTGCCAAAACTTCGCTCGATGAGAACGAAATCTCTGATTCTGCTATGCTAAACTGAGCGATGAGCGCATCTTTAACAGCTTCATTCAAGCTTCCTGCAAGCTCATCTAAATCAGAAGGTGTCAAGCT
This sequence comes from Clostridia bacterium, assembly GCA_045576235.1. Taxonomy (GTDB): domain Bacteria; phylum Bacillota; class Clostridia; order UBA1381; family UBA9506; genus SIG437. The sequence goes on along the minus strand of JAZNGA010000025.1, from coordinate 259 downwards.
GAGAGCGTCTTCTGCGACAGCTTCTTTTCCACCATCTTCAAGCGCATTCCATAAAGGAGCATTAAAGTCTTCAATGACTGCAGCTTTTAACGGGTCATCTAAAACTTCTTTGATTGTCTCAGCTTCTTCTGTCTTAACTAAAACATCAAAATAAACTGCTTCTTTAAACGCTTTGATTGCATCGTTTGCTGTTGCAAATTCTTTGCCGACCATTTCAGCATAAACATCTTCCAAGCCGTCAGTGTCTATGTTGTCGTCT
>JAZNGA010000024.1:0-4193 GCA_045576235.1 Clostridia bacterium | reverse complement strand
GAAAAACGGCGGTCTTGGGTTTGCAAGAAATACGGGACTTGAAGCAGCAACAGGTGAATATATAGGTTTTGTCGATTCTGATGATTATATAGAGCCGTTAATGTGCGAAACATTATATAATGCAGCAAAAAAACATAATGCTGACTTATGTTTATCAGGTATTTGTTTTGTTGGTGGAAATATGTTTTCGGAGTCCGGCACAGATTCAAGAAAAGTGTATTTTGAAGAAGAAACAGTGTTTGAAAAAGAAGATATGAAAAATCTTCTTTTAGGTGCCATCGGTGCATTACCTCACGAGCCTGATGACAGCCGTTATGGTGTGAGCGTATGTAAAAACATATTTAAAACTTCTGTGATTCGTGAAAAAGGAATCAGATTCTTGTCCGAAAGAGCAATACTTTCCGAGGATACCTTGTTTATGGTTGACTACATAAAATCGGCAGAATGTGCAGTTGGTGTGTCCGGGGCATACTACTGCTATTGTCGTAATGAAGATTCTCTTTCAAAAGCATATAAGAAAGATCGTTTTGAGAAAAGCATCGTATTTTTAGATGAACTTGAAAAACGAATTGCAGATACTATAGAAAAAGAAGAATATAAAATTTATTTAGATAGATTGATACAAGGCTTTGGAAGGATTTTGTGTTCGCAAGAGATTATGCACGCAAGGGATGAAAAAATAAAGTTTTCTCATCTTAAGAAAAGATTAAAAGAAATTTGCACCCAGGACAAAATTCAAAATGTATTAAAATCATATCCTTGGTACAGATTGCCCGTAAAACAAGCGGCATTTGCTTTTGCTATGAAGCATCAATTGTTTTTGCTTCAAAGGTTAATGGTGATATTAAGAGACAGATAGGAGTTTTTACAATGCTTTTTTCAGTAATTGTTCCGATTTATAATATTGAAAAATACATAAGAAGATGCATTGACAGTGTGCTTTTGCAATCATTTACCGATTTTGAGCTTATATTGGTTGATGATGGTTCACCTGACAGATGCGGAGCAATTTGTGATGAATATGCGAAAAAAGACGAAAGAATAAAAGTAATACACAAAGAAAACGGCGGTTTGGTAAGTGCAAGACAAGCAGGAATCAAAGTGGCAAGCGGAGATTATATCTTTCATCTTGATGGTGATGATGCAGTTCTTCCTGATGCGCTGGAAAGTGCATATAAAATAATTTGTGATACCGATGCGGATATTGTTTCTTTTTCTTATAAGTGCAGTATCAATGGTAGAATTGGAGATAGTGTTGAAGACTTGGTCGATGAGGGCTTGTATCACAAAAAGGAAATCGAGCAACATATTTCCCCAAAGCTTTTGTCAGATAAAAATATGAATCATATATTTTATTTTTTATGGGGAAAAGCAATAAAACGAGAACTTGCCACAAAACATCAGTTGGTTGTTAATCCTGCTATTTCTTTAGGTGAGGATTTAAGCTGTATTGTGCCTTGCTTTTTGGAGGCAGAAACAGTTTATATGAGCAAAAAAGCTATATATCTTTATACCATAAGAAATGATTCCATTTCAACAGATTTTAAAACGCATCAGATCTTGCAGATAGCAGATGTAATTACAGGACTTCGCAGTTTAAACATAGAGAAACCAAAAGACTTTGACCAGCAGATTTCACGTTATTCTTGTTTTATGTGTTTTGCAATTTTGGCAGCAGCGGCGGAAGGGAATCATTTTAATGCTATCAAAAAGTTAAAGGAACTTATATTAGGGTCCCTACATAGAGAGGAAATCAAAAAGGCACATTTTGAAAAAATCACTACAAAAAGCCGAATCGCCATATATTTAATGAAAAAACAAAGAATTGGATTGGCATTTTACTTTTTGTATTTATGTAAAGAGTTAAAGCGCATGAGAAAGGGGGACAAAAAATGAATACAGCACCTAAAATATCTTTAATCATGAGCGTGTATAATGGCGAAGATTATTTGTCCGAAGCGATTGAAAGCGTCTTAAATCAAACTTTTAAAGATTTTGAGCTTATTGTTATTAACGATTGCTCCACCGACAAAACATATGAAATATTAAAAAGATTTGCAGAGCTTGACAAGCGCGTAAAAGTACATACCAATGAAGTGAATTTAAGACTTCCGTCATCCCTTAACAAAGCTATATCATATGCACAAGGTAAATATATTGCAAGAATGGATGCAGATGATATATGCCTCCCTGAACGTCTTGAGAAGCAGTATCAATTTATGGAGAATAATCCGAGTGTAGCTCTGTCATCTTGCAGATTTATGACACTTAAAAACGGAGTAATATCTTCAGGCGGATGTGGAGGAAAAAGCGACAATGAGTCTATAAAAGCTTTGCTTTTGGTTACAAATCCGATTTTGCATCCCGGAATTATTGCAAAAGCTGATGCAATCAAAAGTTTGGGTTATGATAAAAATTTCACCTGTACCGAAGATATGGAACTTTGGACGAGATTTGTAATTGCGGGCTATGATATAGAGATTATGCCTGAATATCTTATGATATACAGACTTCACGATAAGCAGATTACAGAAACAACTCTTGAAAAACAACACAAAGAAGTTGTTGCCATCCAAAAAAACTATTGTGGCAAGCTCCTTGATGTTATGGATTCGGATCAAGAGGAGTTTTATATCAAAGGAATTTATTTTAGGGAATATACAGATATAAATAAGTTTTGCGAATTTTATAAATGGCTAAAGGCTGTTAATCGCAAAACAAAAGCATTTAATAAAGATGCGTTAAACTATGCCATGTTTGAAATCCTGGCAGAATATAAAAGAAAAGGTATTACAAAGACTGAACTAATAAAAGCAATGCTTTTATTTGGAATACCGTATCTTGCATCGGAAATTCCCGGGCGTAAGAAAAGAGCTCGCATAGATGGACGCAACTGCATTGAAAGTGCAAAAAAAATAGGACTTAAACATTCGGGTGGAAGCTTGGAATTTCCGACTTTTTCAAAATGAAAAAATAGGAGCTTGAAGTATGCATATATTTGAATACCCATATATAATTATAACCATTTTGGTTTTATGCTTTATTGTTCTTACTGCTATTGGCATATATTTTGCTGTAAGAGGAGCGAAAACTGCGAAAGGTAGCGAAGAAAAGGACTTTATAAATATAAGTAAATTAGAAGCCGCTTTTGAAAAATCCGGCAAATTGCATGAGGATAGATGCATCTTCTATGCTAAAGTTTCTTTGGATAATTTCAGAAGTCTTTATTCTGCACACCAAACTTCAAATGTTTTTTCTGAAATAAAGGGAGTCTTGCTGGAAGTCTTTTCAAACGGTGATGACAGTAATATTGCTATGTATGGAGAAAAAAACTTTGTTGTTTTCTCAAAATGGAATATGGAAACTGCACGCAAGAAAATAGAAATTTGCTTTGCAGAAATGAATAAGTGTCTCTTAAAACACAGTGCACTTAATATTATTGACATCAGAATCGGATTGTATTTTGCCTTTGGCACACAGGTGTCATTAGATGATGCTATAGGTCGTGCCAAGCAAGCATATTTGCTTGCAAAGAATGAAAACATATCCTATGCCGAGTGGAATGTTTCAGGCGGAAAGGCTCTTGAGAAAAAAATTAAAATAGAAAATAACATAGAAAAAGAAATTGATAACAATCGTTTCTTCCTTGAGTATCAACCTGTTTTAGATGCAAAAACAAAGAAAATAATAGGTGCGGAAGTTTTATCTCGTTTAAATTCGGAAAGCGAGGGGGTATTATCTCCGGGTAGCTTTTTGTCTGCTGTGGATTCTGTAGGAATCAATGATAAATTTGATTATTACATTTTTGAAAAAAACTGCAAATGGATTTCCAACGATAAAAAACGAAGGGAATCATATAAATATACCATCAATTTTTCAAGAACAACTTTGTGTGAACCACAGTTTGCCGAGAAGATAATAGCTATTGCGCAAAAATACGATTTGAAGTTTTCTTGTTTGGCGGTTGAAATATTAGAGGATAAAAACATAACCGGAGAAGCAAGGAAACAAATGATAGATAATCTATCAGCTCTTAAGGAAAAAGGTATATCTATCTTGCTTGATGATTTTGGAAGCGGATATACAACCTTCGGAGATTTGCAAAACCTTGATATTTCTGTTGTTAAAATCGATAAGGCGATAACACAGAATTCGGTTACTGATACAGGATTTATTATTTTAAAAAATATTAT
>JAZNGA010000023.1:0-13073 GCA_045576235.1 Clostridia bacterium | reverse complement strand
ATTCCATAAGCTGGGAATTCCAATTATTTCTCCGGTGTAATACCGTTTGATTATCTGTTCTCTTATTGCAACATTTTCTCGCAGTACTTCGCAGGGTTTTGCCCGAACCTTCCTTCGTTCTCCATTGGTGTTGACGGCATTATAATTACACATAACAACATCTGCATCGTTGGTTACTGCTGTATGAAACATCGTATCGTACATTTGATGTTCAATAATATCATCCGCATCTACAAACCCTATATATTTTCCGGATGCATGATTGATGCCGACATTTCTGGCAGCAGCAGGGCCGGAATTGGAGATGTGATAAACCTTCACTCGTTTGTCTGCTTTTGCAAATTGTTCACAAATTTCACCGCTGCGATCCTTGGAGCCATCGTTGATCAGCAACACTTCTATATTTATCAGTTTTTGAGCCAAAATTGAAAGAACACAATCTTTTAGTGTCCTTTCTGCATTATACACCGGTACTATTACACTAACACTTATTTGTTCTTTCATGTCTACGCTAAACCTCCTCGTAATCGATTTTATATATTAACTATTTCGACAATTTTATTTTTTGATAATAGAAACGGATAGCCGAAATACCTCAAAATTATTCCCACTCGATAGTGCCGATTGGCTTTGGTGTTAAATCTAAAAGCACTCGATTGATGCCTTCAACTTCGTGGGTAATTCTATCGGTAATGTGATGCAATACCGAATAAGGAATTTCTTCAATAGTAGCGGTCATAGCGTCGTTGGTATTTACTGCACGAATAATTGCAGGCCAACCTTCATAACGCTTATCATCACGAACCCCAACACTCTTCATATCAGGTACTGCGATAAAATATTGCCAAACCTTTTCAGCAAGGCCACATTTGTCGAATTCTTCACGCAAAATTGCGTCTGCTTCACGCAAAGCGTGTAAGCGGTCACGCGTGATTGCACCCAAGCACCTAACACCAAGGCCGGGACCTGGGAATGGTTGACGGTAAACCATAGCGTGTGGAAGACCTAACGCTTCGCCCACAACGCGAACTTCGTCTTTGTAGAGAAGTTTTACGGGTTCTACCAACTCAAACTGCATATCTTCGGGCAAACCGCCAACATTGTGGTGAGCCTTTACGCCGTCAGATTCCAAAATATCGGGATAAATTGTACCTTGAGCCAAAAAGGAAATACCTTCAAGTTTACTTGCTTCTTCGTCAAAAACTTTTATAAATTCACCGCCGATAATTTTTCTTTTTTGCTCGGGTGCGCTAACACCTTTAAGCAAATCAAGAAAACGGTCAGTAGCGTCTATATAAACCAAATTAGCATCAAGTTCTTTACCAAAAATTTCAACTACTTGTTCGCTTTCGCCCTTACGCATAAGTCCATGATTAACATGAACACATACAAGTTGTTTGCCGATTGCTTTAATTAAAAGTGCTGCAACTACAGAAGAATCCACACCTCCCGAAAGAGCAAGAAGCACCTTTTTATCTCCAACCTGCTCTCTTATGGCAGCCACCTGCTCCTCGATGAATGCATCAGCAAGCTCTTTAGTGTTAATTCTTGCCATTGTTTCAGGCCTTACATTGCTTGACATAACAAATTCCTCCTAAAATATTTAATCATTCTGCTTATTTTTATTTTATAATATCTATCTGCTAAAGTCAAGCAAAAGAATGTGCCTGACAACATTGTTTTAAAAAATTTTATAATTTCCGACCAAATTTTTACACATTTCTGAAATCAACAATAAAATTGCTTTAGAGATTCTTTTGTGCGACAAATTTATCAGATGCGCAAATGCGCTCTTCTCTAAATCTGGCTTTTTCCCTTATAAAATACCTTAACAATGTTAAGTTCTTTATCCAAAACAAGAATGTCTGCATCTTTGCCCGTTTCCAGACTGCCAACATTATCGCAAAGTCCGACAGCACGGCTCGGAGTGGCGGTTGCCATTTTAACAGCATCAACAAGCGGAATTCCAAATGACACTGCACTCTTCAAAACATCATATAATGTTGAGGTGCCTCCCGCTATTGTCCCGTCCTTTAAGGTTGCTTTTCTGTTTTTAACAATAACTTCAAGACCTCCCAAAACATATTCTCCGTCATCTATTCCCGTTGCACGCATTGCATCGCTTATTAAAATCATTCTGTCGGCTCCAACCACATTATAAATCATTCTGACAACCGACGGATGAAGGTGAACACCGTCTGAAATAACCTCGCAAAAAACTGATTCATCATCAAACGCCGCACCTAAAACACCAGGGTCTCTGTGGAGATATGCAGGCATAGCGTTAAACGAATGTGTTATGTGCGAAGCGCCTTTCTCAAAAGCCTTTTTAGATGTTTCATAATCAGCTGTCGTGTGTCCAATTGAAACCTTTATTCCCATTTTCACAATGTCAGGAATTTTTTCAATATTGCCATAAATTTCCGGTGCTATCGTCGTGATTTTCACTTTATGCTTTATTTTTGAAAGAAAATCTAAATCTACAGGGCAAATTTTTGTCTCGTCGTGGGCACCCTTTTTTGCAGGCGACAAAAAGGGTCCTTCTAAATTTATTCCGTCAGAATTTTCAAGATTTTTAACAGCCTTTAAAAGTGCCTCTTTTGTTTCCGTAACTGTTGTTGGCAGAAAGGTCGTGACGCCGTTTTTGAGCAAAAAGCTCTTCCACTTTTCAAAATCAACCGTTTCATCGGATGCATCAATTCCGACAGCTCCGTGAGTATGTATGTCCACTAACCCCGGTATGACATAGCATCCGCTCGCGTCAAAGGTTTCGTCACAATCACCGATTTCACCCGTTTTTTCAATTTTATCACTGAATTTTATATCAGCTTTTTCAAACTCACAATCTTTTGAAAAAATCATTCCGTTTTTAATAATCATAACATTTGCTCCTTGCGTGTTTATTTAGTCTCATATTTCCTCTTTAATTATGCCATATAGATTTTCTGCATAATGTTCAAACCCCGCATCATTTGGATACAACCACAGGTCTCCGTAAAATTTTTCACTTTCAGGAACAAGCCCGATTCCTGAAATTAAAGTTATATTTTCATATTCTTTAACACATTCTCTGATTAATCTTTCAATGTCTGAAAAAGCACCAAATGGTTTTTCCTCGCTAATATCCTTTCTCCAGATTGGCGTGATTGCAAAAATTTTCGACTCAGGATATGTTTTCGTCAAATTATCATAAAATCCTTTACATCTTTCTTTAAAGGTTTCCTTGTCAAAAGCATTCCAGTCATTCGTTCCGTATGCAACTGTTATATAGTCAGGCACAAATGAGTCTTTCGTTTTTGCAAGCGGTGGAAAAAATTTTTCACCACCTATTCCCTTGTTAAACTCTTCTGCCCCAAGTTTTTCTGCAAGAAGCGCAACATAGCGGTTTGACGGACGCAATGCATCATGCCCCTGCGTTATTGAGTCTCCGAATGCAAGCAATTTTTTTGGCGGTTTCACTGCCTCAACAAACGAACCATCATCTATTTCAACTGCCTCAACTGATGTCCTCATTGACCATGGAAAATGAATGCACACTGTTTTTATTCCTTCACCAAGATGAAACTCTTTGCGGAAACTTCCGAGTGGGAATTCCACCAGCGTGTAGTCAAGCGGCAATTCCGTGTCAGAAAAATTATCAATACACCCATTTATTTTTCCATCAACAAAAACATCAACCGAGAAGAATTTACGCGTGCTGACTGCCTGTGCCGCTATCTTTAAAGACAGCTTTTTAGTGTCCGTTTTAAAAAAGAGCTTCACCCCAGCTGTTGTAAATGTTCTGTCGTAAAATCTCTCCTCTGCCATTTTATATAGCTCTTCTTGTTCTTTTGTAAATCTATAAAAATTAACAAATCCGTTTTCTTCTTCAACTCGAGCACACCCTGTGGAAATTTCCTTAATCTGATTAAAACTCAGTTTCATAATGCTCTTCCCCTTTTAGAATTCATAAGTAACAATCGCTTAACTTAAAGCAAATCATGATAGACTTTTAAAATTTAACCCAAAAACATAAAAAATTTGTCTAAATTCATAAAAAATTTATCTGAACTCATATGGTTTTATTTTCTTATTTGTGATATTATGATGATAACACAAAATTTAGCTTTTGTAAAGGTAGCGATAAGAAATGAAGAAAAAAATCAAGCTTGGTGTTGTAGGGCTCGGAAACAGAGGAACAACTATGGCTCATAATATTTTTGGTGAAATGTCTGATGTTGAGATAACAATCGTCTGCGATAAGGATCCCGACAGATTATCAGCAAGCCAGAATTATTTTAAAGAGCAAAAAGGCCATTCCGTCAAGACAACAACAGATTGGCACGATGTAATAAATTGCAAGGAGATTGATGCGGTTGTTGTTTCAGCGTCATGGGCTATACATATTGATGTTGCAGTCGCGGCGATGCGCGCGGGAAAATATGCGGCGATTGAAGTGGGTGGTGCATATGATGTGAGCGACTGTTTCAAACTTGTTGATGCACACGAAAAAACAGGTATGCACTGCATGATGCTTGAAAACGCAAACTATGGCAGAGAAGAACTTATGGCTCTTCGCATGGTGAAAGAAGGTCTTTTTGGCGAAATTGTGCATTGCACAGGTGCATATATGCACGACCTCCGTTCAACCAATTTGTCGGGCACATATGTCGAGGGAGACAAATCAAACACATATCGCATAGATGAATATGCGGCACGAAACTGTGATAATTACCCCACTCACGCTCTCGGCCCGATTTGCAAGGTGCTTGACATCAATCGTGGCAACAGAATGCTCTACCTGACCTCTATGGCAAGCAAAGCAGCCGGCATCAAAGATTATTGGGAGCGCCACAGAGAAGATAATAATCCCAGATATGGAACGAAAATCAAGCAGGGCGACATTGTTGTAACTAACATTATGTGCGCAGGAGGCGAAACAATTATGCTCCGTCTCGACACAAGCCTTCCCCGTGCATACTACAGCCGAGATTTATCCGTGCGCGGAACAAGAGGAGCATATGACGAAGCTCACGAGGTCGTTTTTTTGGATGGAATGGAAGACGGTATTAAAGAAAACAAGGAAGAATTCTTTGAAAAATATGACCACCCGTTATATGCTGAATTTTCAAAAATCAGCACAAAATCAGGTCACGGTGGAAAAGACTGGCTTGTTGGAAGAGCATTTGTTGAAAGCGTCAAGCGCGGAATCCCCACCCCGATAGACACCTACGACACAGCATCATGGATGGCAATCACTCCACTTTCCGAACAGTCAATCGCAGTCGGAGGTGCCCCGGTGCACATTCCTGACTTCACCCGCGGAAAATGGATTCGAAGAGAAGCGCCGATTAAAACAAAATATAGTCTTGATCTCATCATAGACGATCCCGACACACCAATATACTAAACCGAAACCCCTTTTGTTTATAAAAAAAGACTTCTATGATATTTATTATATCATAAGGAGTCTTTTTTGAATTTTTTATTGTCAGATATCTATTTAAATATTTTAAAAAGCTTACTGATGATTTCTCTTTATATGCTCTAAAAGCCCTTCGCACCCCGTGAGCACATCTTTATAGGTTATGCTGAAATCCCCTGTGTACCACGGGTCTGCGACATCCTTGTCAGAGCCGACAAACTCAAGCAATTTATATATTTTTCTTTCCTTGTCCTCCCCTATAATCCGCAAGGTGTTTCGGACATTCGCGCTATCCATACATATTAAATAGTCATATTTTCCATAGTCTGTTTTTTCTAAATGCGTGGCGCGCTTTGAGCCATATGAAATGCCAAGCCTGTCTAAATATTTCGCAACGCGATAATCTACAGGTCGTCCGATTTCTTCATAGCTTGTAGCAACAGAAGCAATATTAAATTCATCTCCTCTTCCGATTTTTTCTACCATATCTTTGAAAATGAATTCTGCCAAAGGGCTACGGCATATATTTCCGTGACATATAAACAAAATATTTATCATATAAATGCTCCACTAATCATTATAATTTTAAAGTTTCTCCCGCTTTTATACAATATGTCTCACCACTAATTTCAGCCCAGACATCAATGCTCGATGGATTGTGTATGATTTTTTTGTCATAGCTTGTCTGCAATCTTTCATATGCCTTGACATAATCATATATTTCAATGTTTGTGGCATACCAAATGTGTTCATGACCTCCGGCATATTCGGCAAATTTTTCAATAACATCCCAATTATCATTATTGTCAAACTCATAGCTATGGCCCCACAGATAAAACATCTCTGCATTTCCCCATTTATGAGCTTTTTTAACAAATTTTTCAATCAATTCATTGAGCCCATCATAATTATGATGGCATGTCGGGTGAAGCTTAAGCCAATTTTCAGGAAAACCAAAATGATATGTCGATTTTGTTGTTCTTGCATATGCGACATGGCATTTTTCCAATATGTCAGCGACTTCATCATTATAAGCACCAAAAGGATATGCCATGCCTCTTGCTATCATTCCAAACTGACTCTCAATATTTCTCCTGTCCTCCGTTATTTCATATATAACCTCGGCAGAATCAAGCTTATCAAGATAAGGATGACTAAAAGCGTGAATGGCAACCTCATGACCGGAATTTATATATAGTTCTTTTGCTTCCGAAAGCTTCAATCTCCCACGGAAATCATCACGAACAGCATCTTCAGGAAAATAACCGCATGAATTGATGTTGAACGTTCCTTTAAGACCATGTTTGTTCATGATATCAATCAGTCTAATATCCTGAACAACTCCGTCATCATAGCTCAAAGTTAAGACTTTTCTTTTACCATCTTTTAACACTATTTTCATTTTAAGCTTCATCCTTTTATCATTAAAATTTAATTTCCTTGAAACAATCTTCCGAAAATTCCTTCTCCCTGAACTGTAAATCCACCATTTGAGACGTCGATTATTTCCATCTCATCACTTTCAGGCCATAGCAGGTCGGTCTGACTATTTCTCCAAACGATATAGGAAAAGTTCTTCCCCCAATTTAATTATACTACTTTTCGGCATTTTTTCAATAGACACTTTAACATAATCTTGAAATTTACGGATAAAATATTATTGACAAACAATTTCTGATTTGCTATAATGATTAACGGAGACTCGGCTTTTGTGGAAAGTCTGCCAGGGAGAATGCGTCATCGACTGGAAGCGCATTTGAGATGAGTAGTAAGCTTGGGAACACTCCGCTTAACACAGTTTAATATCATAAAAGCGGACATTTTAAAAAAATGTCAATGCGGGTGGCACCGCGGGTTAAATTTTTGTTTACTCGTCCCGGAAATATTTTAATATTTCCGGGGCTTTTTCTATTTTAAACTATAATTTCAGGAGGTATATATTATGTATAGAACTCTAATGTGTAACGACATCCGTGACGAACACATCGGCAAAACAGTCCAGCTTGCAGGCTGGGTTGATGTCATTCGTGACCACGGCGGCGTTATATTTATCGACCTTCGCGACTACACAGGCGTGACACAGGTTGTCATTCACGACGAAAATCTCATTAAAAATGTCAACCGCGAAACAGTTATTTCAGTCAGCGGTGTTGTTGGAAAGCGTGACAGCGAAACTGTCAACGAAAAAATCGACACGGGAAGCGTCGAGCTTTATGCTGACACTCTGAGCATTTTGGGAAAAAGCCTCAACATGCTCCCGTTTGATGTCCGTTCGTCAAGAACGAGCAAGGATGAGCTTCGTTTGAAATATCGCTATCTTGACCTTCGTAATCCGAAAAACCACGATAATCTTGTCAAACGCTCGCAGATTATCCGTCATCTGAGAAATAAAATGGAAGAAAAGGGCTTTCTCGATATGCAGACTCCCATCCTGACTGCATCATCGCCTGAAGGCGCAAGAGACTTCCTTGTTCCCAGCAGAAAGCACCCCGGAAAATTCTACGCTCTGCCTCAGGCTCCGCAGCAGTTTAAACAGCTTCTGATGGTGTCGGGCTTTGACAGATATTTTCAGGTTGCTCCTTGTTTCCGTGATGAAGACGCGCGCGCTGACCGTTCTCCCGGTGAGTTTTACCAGCTCGACTTTGAGATGGCTTTTGCAACTCAGGAAGAAGTTTTGGATGTTTGTGAAGATGTGATTTACGACACATTTAAAACATTTTCAGATAAGAAAATAACTCCAAAGCCTTTCCGCCGCATAACATATGAAGAAAGCATGATGAAATATGGCTCCGATAAGCCTGACCTTCGCAATCCGCTTATCATCTGTGACTTAACAGCATTTTTCGCTGATGTTGACTTCCCTGCCTTTAAAGATAAGCCTGTCCGCGGCATTGTGGCAGATTGTCAGGGAAAATCAAAAAAATTCTTTGAAGATTCACTCAAGTTTGCGACATCGGCAGAAGTTGGTCTCGGCGGTCTTGGATATATCACTTTAAAAGACGGTGTTTTCGCAGGACCTATTGCTAAATTCTTAAGCGATGAGAAAAAGGCTGAAATTGTGAGCCTCACAGGAGTTAAAGAAGGGGAAACGCTCTTTTTCATCTGCGACGACAAGAAAAACGACACAGAGAAAAAAGCCGGCATGATAAGAACATGGCTTGCCAAACCAGAACAGCTCGACTTGATTGACGAAGATGCTTTTGAATTCTGCTTCATTGTTGATTTCCCGATGTATGAAATTGACGAGGAAACAGGCGAAACAATCTTCACTCACAATCCGTTCTCAATGCCGCAGGGCGGAATGGACTCTCTTTTAAACAAAGCTCCAACTGAAATTTTAGCATATCAATATGACCTTGTCGGAAACGGAATCGAGCTTGCTTCAGGTGCAGTCAGAAACCACGACATTGACATCATGAAAAAGGCATTTGAGATTGCGGGCTATTCTGAAGATGAGCTCAAAAAACGCTTTAACGCGCTCTACACAGCGTTCCAATATGGCGCTCCGCCTCACGCAGGCATGGCGCCCGGCATCGACCGAATGGTTATGCTCTTAACAGATGAGGAAAAAATTCTTGATGTCATAGCCTTCCCTTTGAACGGAAACGCTCAGGACCTTTTGCTCGGCGCTCCAAGCGATGTCACAAATCAGCAGCTTGAAGATGTTCACCTTCTGGGAAGCGGAAGCGCTTTAGCGCAGCGTCAGTCAGGCACTGTCACCTCATCAAAGCAGGCAGCAGGCAAGCGCTCGACCTTTTCAAACGCTCAGCAGCTCAATCAATTATCGCTGACAGACGAAGAAGAAAAGGTCATGGAAAACATCTTTGCCGGAATGAAAGAAAAAGAACAGAGTTTAAAAGATATTGACACAGAAAATGTTGAGCCGATGGTGCATGTGATGCCGATGACCAATGTTTTGCGTGAAGATGTGCGCAGTCAGCCGTTTTCAAGAGAGAGCCTCTTAGAAGGCGCTCCTGAACGAAGCGAAGACAGCTGGCAGGTGCCAAGACTTGTGAAGTGAGGTGTGTGAAATGAAATATTATGCAGTTAAATGCGACAGCGGAAACATCGCTGTTGACGACACTATTCTTGTTAAAGATATTTTAGCTTGTGCGGGCTCTAAAATGCTCAGCGGATTTAAGCCGCTTTTCAGCGCAGAAGCTGTCGAAAGATTAGAGAGCAAGGGCTACAAGGTTTCAGGAAAGACCCATGTGGGCGAATTTGGTCTCGACCTTGTCGGCGAGTTTTCTTTCTTTGCGGAAAAGGAAAGCTCTTTGAAGGGCGCCGCAGCGGAGCTCGTCTCAAGCGGTAGCGTTAAAGCTGCTTTGGGCGTTGATTTAAACGGTGCTCCAAGGCGTGCTGCTTCAATATCCGGTGTTGACTTTTTAAAGCCAACCTATGGAACAGTTTCACGCTATGGAGTGATATCCTGCGCCGCATCTGGAGAGCAAGTCGGCGTTTATGCCAAAGACGCCCAAGGCATTAAAGAAATCATGGAAATCATTTCAGGTCACGATGAAAAAGACGGAACAAGCCTTAAAAACGAAACATATGACTACTCTCTTTCAGATGTTAAAGGAAAAAATGTTTGCATCATAAAAGAGCTTTTTGATGCAGCAGACAGCCAGACAAAAGAAAAAATTGTTGCCTTTTCTGACGCCCTCCGAGAAAACGGAGCAATCGTCAGCGAAATTTCCTTAGATATGTTTGACGCAGCAAACACAGCATGGCAGATTCTTATGACAGCAGAAACATGCAACAACATTTCCCGCTATGACGGAGTTAAATTCGGTCATCGCGCTAAAGAATATAAAAACATCGATGAGCTCTATGTCAACTCAAGAACGGAAGGCTTTAACTTCCTGACAAAAGCTGTCATTTTATATGGCTCTGATGTTTTATCGAAAAACCGCTATGAAGACTGCTACGACAAGTCTTTAAAGGTGCGCCGTGTGATTAAAGAAAAATTTGAAAAGCTCGTGGAAAATTATGATGCAGTCTTAACTCCCGTTTGTAGCAAGTCATCATTTGAAAGCTATGATATAAGCGAAGCATTCGGCAAAGTTTTCTCCGAGAGCGTTTTCACATCGCTTGCAAATCTCATCGGAATCCCAGCTCTCACGACTTGCGGAGTTCAGCTTTTAGGAAAGCATTTTGGCGAGAGCACGCTTTTAAGCCTTGCAAACTCAGTTGAAAGGAAGGGTGAATAATATGAACTACGAACTTGTTATCGGACTTGAAACTCATGTTGAGCTCAGCACAAACTCAAAAATATTCTGTTCGTGCGGCGGTCATTCTTCCCCAAAAGAACCAAACGACTGTGTCTGCCCTGCCTGCAGCGGCATGCCGGGAATGCTCCCCATTATGAACAAAAGAGTTATTGAGCTTGCTGTCACAGCAGGTCTTATGCTCAATTGCGACATCAGCAGATATACGACCTTTGACAAAAAGAACTACTACTATCCCGACCTTCCGTGTGCATATCAGATAACGCAGTTAAACCACCCAATCTGCACAAACGGCTGTGTCACATTAAAGACATCATCAGGCGAAAGAAACATCCGCATAAAGCAGATTCATATGGAAGAAGATGCAGGAAAGCTCGTTCACGGCGGAAAAGTTTCTTATGTTGACTTCAACAGAACAAGCGTTCCGCTTATCGAGATTGTCACTCAGCCTGATTTCAGAAGCGCAGAAGAGGTCGTTTCCTATTTAAACAAGCTCAAATCAATGTTCCGTTCAGGCGGCATTTCAGAATGTGAAGAAGGCGCAATGAGATGCGATGTCAACATTTCCGTGAGACCTGAGGGAAGCGAAGAATTCGGAGTCAGAACCGAAATCAAAAACATGAGCTCTTTTGAAGCTATTGACCGTGCAATCCGCTATGAAGCCCAGCGCCACATTGATGCTTTGGAATTTGAGACGGAGGAGCTCGTTCAGGAAACAAGAAGATTTGATGATGCAAGCGGCAAGACCTTTGCGATGCGTAATAAAGAAACAGAAGCAGACTACCGCTATTTCCCTGACGCAAACCTAATGCCGATTATAATTGATGATGAGTGGCTCGAAAAAATCAAGGCTGAAAAGCCTGCCGCAGTTGATGAAAAGGCAGAAGACTACAGAGCTGCAGGAATTTCCGACAAAGAAATCGACATGCTCATTTCAAACCATAATGTGAGCAAGCTTTTAGATGATATTGTCGCTATGGGCGCAAATGCAAAAGACGGCGCGGCGTGGATTCTCACCGACTGCGCAGGAATTTTGCGAAAAGACGGAAAGACCTTAAATGACCTTGCAATCACAGCAGAAAAGCTCTATGCTGTCATTAAAATGGTCGATAGCGGTGATATTAATCGAAATGCAGGAAAGAAAATCCTCATAGCTGTCGTTGAAGATGATGTTGACCCTGTTGCTTTCTGCAAGGAAAACGGTCTTGACAAGAAATTTGACGACTCTGCAATTCTTGCAGTGATAGACAAAGTAATCAGCGAAAATACTCAGGCTGTGAGCGACTTTAAAAACGGAAAAGTCAAAGCTCTCCAGGCTCTTTTCGGTGCTTGCATGAAAGAGCTAAAAGGCGCGGGCGACCCTGCTATGATAAAAACTCTGCTTGAAGAAAAGCTGAAATAAACTATAAGCGAGGTTTTTTAAATGACAATTGTTTTGCTGACAGCTTTAGGAGTTGGCATGTCAACTGTGGTTGGTTCTATAATCGGGTTTTCATTTAAGAAAATTTCCCATAAGTTCAGCGACATAATTTTATCGTTTGCCGCGGGCGTTATGCTTTGCGCCGCTGTTTTCGGACTGATTATGCCTTCACTTGACGAAGGAAACGCGTTTTCTGTTTATGTCACAATCATCGGCATTTTTTGCGGAGCACTCATTTTAAACTTGCTCGACAAGACAATTCCTCATCTTCACAGGCTTTCAGGAATTGACATTGAAAATCATTCTGAAAAAAACGAAAAGCTCAGCAAGGTTTTGCTTTTTGTTATGGCTATTGCAATCCACAATTTTCCCGAAGGAATTGCGGCAGGCGTTGGATTCGGAACGGATAATATTGGCGAGGCTCTGACAATCGCAGGCGGCATTGCAGCCCAGAACATCCCTGAAGGCATGGTCATTATTGCACCAATGCTATCTGCCGGTATGACAAAAAAGAGAACTCTTTTTGCGGCGCTCATGACAGGTCTCGTCGAAGTCGTCGGAACATTTATTGGCTATTTTGCAGTCAGTATTTCAAATTCTGTTTTGCCATTTGCCCTTGCTTTTGCAGGCGGCACGATGCTCTATGTCATAAGTGATGAGATGATTCCTGAAACTCACCACGAAGGCACTCGCGGAGCAACCTATGCCCTGCTTGCAGGATTTGCGCTGATGCTTATAATGGATTTTTACTTAGGTTAAAAAACGGGCTTTTGAAAAAGCCTGATTCTCAAAAAAACAAACTAATATATTAAAAAAAAGGAGCTGTGGCAAAATGAACTCATTTTGAACAGAACCAGTAAAAACAGACAATAGAAAAAATGAGCCTCCTATGGTATAATGAAACCAAAACCATAGGAGGTATTTTTTATGCCCAGAAGTTACATACACATAAAAGAATATGAAAAAGAGATATTAGAACTAAAATCGCAGGGATTAACAGAAAGAGAAATAGGAAATCAAT
>JAZNGA010000022.1:0-5886 GCA_045576235.1 Clostridia bacterium | reverse complement strand
ATGATGAAGCTCATCTTCTTTGCTGCCCGGTGCAATTTCAATTCTTTTTGAAATATCTTTTTGAGCAGAAATATCATTTGCGGTTTTTACTATGTTATTTACGGGATTGAATGCTTTTTTTGTGATGTAATATCCACCCAGTGCTGTTAAAAGCAAGATAAGCGGTATCAAAATCAGCATGATTATAATTGCAGACCGTCCTAAAAGAGTTGTAGAGCTAACAGATTCCACACCTCTTATCCAAAAACCTCCGTGTCTGCCCGGAGGTCCATGAGTGCGTGTGTCATAAACGATATAATCTTTTCCATCTATGCTTTCTCTCCGAGGAATACCTTCTTCAAAGGGAATGTTTACAACATCATAATTATACTGTCCCACGATATACTTTCCATTCATTTCGTAAATAGAAACATTTTTAAACTCTTCTTTGCTTTCAACTATTTCGAACACATCAGGCTGTCTTTTTGACAGTTTTTCAGTTACTTGTGTTACCTGAAGAACAACATTTTTTTCTATACTGTCTATCGAAAGCTGATAGGAAAGTCCGCCAACAAGTGACAGCACTACAACAATTAAAACAAACATAAGTGTTGTGTACCATATTGTTATTCTTGTTTTTATAGAAGTAGGCTTTTTCATCTCAATCTCCCTTTATCACGTACCCCACATTTTTTATAGTATGGAGCAGTTTTTTCTCGTAGTTATCATCAATCTTTTTACGCAGATGGTGTATATATACCTTTATAACATCGCTCGAACCCTCGTATTCATAGTTCCAAATATTTTCTTCAATCTTTTCTTTTGATACGATAATGCCTTTATTTCGCATAAGGTATTCAAGTACAGAGTACTCCTTTGACGAAAGCTCAATTACTGTATCTCCACGCATTACAACTCTTGTTGTTGTATCTATGCTTAAATCTGCGATTTCAAGCACGGTGCTCGTTACGTTCTCTTTTATGCGAAGCATTGCTCTTATTCTTGCTGAGAGAACATCAAAAGAAAATGGTTTTGTAAGATAATCATTTGCTCCGGTATCAAGTCCCATTATTATATCTTCATCCGAATCCTTCGCCGTGAGCATCAAAACAGGAGTTAATATTTTCTTATCACGCATAATACGAAGAACATCAAAACCATTAATCTTCGGCATCATAACATCAAGTATAATTCCGTCATATTGTGTGTTCTCTATATAATATAAAGCATCTTCGCCATCAAAGCAACTGTCAACTGTATAACCGATTTTTGTCAGTCTTTCCGTTAGTGTTTTATTAAGATGCTTTTCATCTTCAACAACCAAAAGTCGCATAATCTCACCTCTTTTGCTTCATTAATTATATCATATTATATCTTAAATTACAAGAAAACCAAACATTTTTATAATATTTAAGGTGTGACGAGCTTCGGTGTACTTCATATCAATTTGAATATATCAAAATTCCCTTGAAATATAAGGGGTTTTGCATCTTGGATGATGCAAAAAATTACCCTAATGCCAACTTTGATGCCGCATTGAGAAAATTTACGTGAACTGCCCGAATCTCAATGTGGACTCACTTTTTTGATATGTTCATGATACATTCAATCGATATCAAAACGAAACAGTTCATATAGGTATGAAATTTATAAAATCCATTGACATTGCGTATTTTCTTTGATACAATATGTAGCGTGCTACATTTATAAAAAAAAGGGGGGTATATGCCGTGCCTAAGAAAGATATCGGTTATCTTATCAAAAACATAAATGATAAGTTAAAAGTTAAAGCTGATGCAGATTTGAAGCATTATAATCTCACTTTGGCACAAAGCCGTGTGTTTGCATTTTTACATAAATGCGGAGGACAAGCAACACAAAAAGAAATCGAGGTATTTTTGGAGGTATCGCATCCAACCGTGGTAGGCATTGTTTCAAGGATGGAACAAAACGGTCATGTTGTAAGCCAGACAGACAATCATGATAAGCGAAATAAAATTGTTAAATTAACCAATCAGGCAGAAGCTCTGGGAATGAATATGGAGCATAATATTTTGGCAAATGAACAAAAAATGTTGGCCTCTCTTTCCGATAAAGATATTGAACGATTGAGGAAAATGCTGCTAATAGTTTATAAAAATCTTGAATAAGTAAGCCGGTAGTATATCGGCTTTTACTTAAATTTAATATGTAGCGTGCTACACTAAGAAGGAGGACATTATGATTAAAACATTAGCAAGGAGCCTGCGTGAACATAAAAAAGGCTCTGTTTACACCATTCTTTTATCCATACTTGAAGCGGCTTTTGAGATTTTAATACCGCTTTGTATGGCAGAGGTAATTGACAAGGGTATTGACCTGGGTAATATGAGTGCTGTTTGGAAATACGGTATTGCACTGTTGTTATTTGCAGCGTTTCAGCTTTTTACCGGAGTGCTTTCGGCACATATCGCAGCTAAAACATCGGTAGGCTTTTCTGCAAACTTGCGACAAGATATGTACGATAATGTTCAGACTTTTGCTTTCTCAAACATAGATAAGTTTTCAACTGCTTCTATCGTAACCCGTTTAACCACCGACGTTACAAACATTCAAAATGCATATCAAATGCTTATCCGTATGGCAATTCGCGGTCCGGTTATGCTTTTATTTTCAATGATCGTATCCTTTCGCATAAACAGCACGGTATCATTTATTTTTCTTGCGGTTATTCCTTTGATGTCGCTATTGCTACTGCTGATTATCAAAAAAGTAAATCCGATTTTCAACCGTGTTTTTCATACCTATGATGAACTGAACAACGTGGTGCAGGAAAACGTGCGTGGAATCCGCGTTGTAAAGTCATTCAATCGTGAAGATTACGAAATCGATAAGTTCAAGGGAATATCAAAGAGTATTTATAATGATTTTGCAAAGGGCGAAAGATTGCTTGCTTTTAACTCTCCCATTATGCAGTTTTTTATGTATGCATGTATGATACTTATTTCCTGGATTGGTGCAAAGGCGATTATTGCAAGCGGAAACAATCCTGCTTTGGGAATGACAACGGGCGATTTGACCGCTTTGTTTTCCTATGCAATTCAAATTCTTATGAGCCTTATGATGCTCTCAATGATTTTCGCTATGATGACCATATCCATCGCCTCCATGCGTCGTGTTGCAGAAATATTGGACGAGAAAACCGATATAGCAAATCCCTCTAATCCTGAAATGATGGTAGAAGACGGCTCTATCTGTTTTGAGGACGTTGATTTTATTTATGCTTCCAAAGCCGACAAAAAGGTACTTGATAATATAAATCTTTCTATATCTTCAGGAGAAACTGTGGGCATAATAGGCGGTACCGGTTCATCAAAATCAAGTCTTGTTCAATTAATTCCCCGCCTTTATGATGTAACGGGAGGACGGCTCACCCTGGGCGGCATCGATGTGAGAAAATATGATCTGGATGTACTTCGTAATGCTGTTGCTATGGTACTTCAGAAGAATGAACTGTTTTCAGGAACAATTAAAGAAAATCTGCGTTGGGGCAACGAAAACGCTACTGATGAAGAAATAGAAACCGCTTGCAAACTTGCTTGTGCTGACGAATTTATACAAAGTTTTCCCGATAAGTATGATACTTATATCGAGCAAGGCGGAACAAATGTATCGGGCGGACAAAAACAGCGACTTTGCATTGCCAGGGCACTCCTGAAAAAGCCAAAGGTTTTGATATTGGACGATTCAACAAGTGCAGTAGATACCAAAACCGATGCGACTATTCAGAAATCTTTTGCAGAGTATATTCCTGATACTACTAAAATTATTATTGCTCAACGTGTAAGCTCAGTGCAACACGCAGACCAGATTGTTGTTTTGGACGACGGCAAAATAGCTGCTGTCGGAAATCATACAGAGCTACTGGAAAATTGCAATATTTACCGTGAGGTATATGAATCACAGAAGAAAGGAGACGGAGATAATGAATAAGAAAGAAAAAATGCCTCCTATGGGGAAAATTTCCGAAGGTATGCCACCTAAAGCCCATTTCGATTTAAAATCTTTCGGAAGATTGCTTTCCTATATGAAAGACTATAAGGGTCAGCTTATTTTTGTTGTGATTTGCATATTACTAAGCGCCATTGCCTCTGCCGCTTCTTCACTTTTTTTGCAATCACTTATTGATGATTATATTACACCTTTACTCGGCAGTTCCGCCCCTGTCTTTTCGGGGCTTTTGAAAGCTTTGGTTGTGATAGGTATATTTTATCTGATAGGTGTACTTTCAACTTTGTTTTACAATCGAGTTATGGTTACGATAGCGCAAGGCACACTTAAAAAAATCCGTGATGAAATGTTTGAAAAAATGCAGCGGCTTCCAATTCGTGCATTTGACACTCGTACACACGGGGACATTATGAGCTTATACACCAACGATACCGACACCCTTCGTCAAATGATTGCAATCGCTATGGCACAGCTTGTATCTTCGGTATTTACAATAGTTGCGGTATTTGTAAGCATGCTCGGTATCAGCGTATGGCTGACCATTGTTGCAGTTGTTGTTATATTTTTGGTTTTGCAGATAGTGAAAGCGATAACAGGTAAAATAGGCGTATTCTTTATGATGCAGCAAAAAACACTTGCAGATGTAAACGGCTATGTGGAAGAAATGGTAAACGGACAAAAGGTTATCAAGGTATTTTGCCATGAGGAAAAAGCAAAGGAAGAATTGCGGAAGAAAAACAAAGCCTGGGCAACCAGTGCAGCAAGCGCAAATGGTTATGCACACTCTATGATGCCTATGATGAATGCGCTTGGATATGTTCAATATATAATAATTGCAATTCTCGGTGCGTATATGGCAATCGCAGGGGTAACAAATCTTGGACTTACAGGAACAGGTCCGCTTACTCTCGGTATGATTGCTTCTTTCCTTACGCTGTCAAGAAACTTTACCGGTCCTGTTTCGCAGATTTCAAATCAATTTAATTCTATCGTCACAGCACTTGCCGGAGCTTCCCGTATATTTGCTTTTATGGACGAGATACCTGAAACAGATGAGGGGTATGTAACACTTGTTAATGTCAAAGAAGAAAACGGAGTAATAAGCGAAGTTAAAAACAGAACCGGAATGTGGGCATGGAAACATCCTCATCACGACGGAACTGTTACTTATACAAAGCTTGAAGGAAGCGTTGTTCTTGACAAAGTGGATTTTGGATATGTTCCTGAAAAACAAGTTTTACACGATATTTCACTTTATGCCGAACCCGGACAAAAGATTGCCTTTGTAGGTGCAACGGGTGCAGGAAAAACCACAATCACCAATCTGATTAATCGTTTTTATGATATTGCCGACGGTAAGATACGTTATGACGGTATTAATATTAATAAAATTAAAAAAGCAGACCTTCGCCGTTCTCTCGGTGTTGTTCTGCAAGACGTAAATCTGTTTACGGGGACTGTCATGGATAATATAAGATACGGTAACCCATATGCAACTGATGATGAGTGCATTGCTGCCGCAAAACTTGCTAATGCTGACGGATTTATCCGTATGCTCCCCCAAGGGTATAATACTGTTTTAAAAGGCGACGGCAGTGGACTTTCACAAGGACAAAGACAGCTTATATCTATTGCGCGTGCCGCAGTTTCAAATCCGCCGGTTATGATTTTGGACGAAGCAACATCCTCCATTGATACACGAACAGAAAAGTTAGTTCAGGAAGGTATGGATAAGCTTATGAAAGGCAGAACGGTTTTTGTGATTGCGCACAGACTGTCAACGGTTAAAAATTCTGATGTTATTATGGTGCTTGACAAAGGAAGAATTATCGAACGTGGAAATCACGAAAAACTGATTGCTGATAAAGGAACATATTATCAGCTTTATACCGGAGCATTTGAGCTTGACTAAATTGG
>JAZNGA010000021.1:0-55348 GCA_045576235.1 Clostridia bacterium | reverse complement strand
GAAGAATTGAAAAAGTATATAGATTACTACAATAACGAAAGAATTTCTATGAAACTAAAAGGAATGAGTCCGGTACAATACCGAACTCATTCACAAGCAAGTTAATATTTAATTTTGTCTAAACTTTGGGGTTCACTTCAAGAGCTGTTCTTTTTTTATTAAGGTTTGGATGCAACGCATCAAAGGCTTTTCTCTTTTCGAGAGGCTCCGCCGTAGGCGGTGGTGAGGTGTAGATTGCGAAGCAATCGTTACTTCCTCCACCTCATCCGAGTTGCTTACGCTGACACCTGTCTCACCTGTCGGTTCGGTCGGCGATAAACGCTTGCCACCGGCAAGCATCGCCCCTCAAGGGGAAGGCTTTCTATTTTCGTCATCTTTCGACGCATCCATATTGCGACACATAAGGTTTAGATGCAAACCATTTTAAATGAATTGACAACGAAGTTGTCATGAATTGGCTCTGCCATGAATTCTCGCTCCGCTCCATGAATTGAATTGCCTTTTGATGCACCGAAGGTGCAATTCATGAGTCGTAGACTCAATTCACGAAATCGTAGATTTCAATTCATTCCGTCAGGCAATTCATTGCATTGCTTTGCAATGCAATTGATTTTGTCAAGCCCGGAACAAAAAATGTTTATTTAAGGCTTTTTAAAAGGTCTTGTCCCTCTTTGATGATGAATTCAGCAACACCTGCTTTAAATCGTGAGCTTCTTGCCTCATAGCCACCCTCATCATATGAATCCTGCATCGGGAAATATCCTTCGCTTCCATTTGTGAGACAACATGGCATAATCATTTCATAGCCCTTTGTTTCCTTGATGCCCTTACCGATGCCGTTAAATGGTTCGCCGGGAATTCCGATAATGGCAACAGGTCCTATCGCAATTGCAGAAAGACGCATATCAAAAGCATCAGGCCCATTTTCAAGCTTCACCATTCTTTCAGCTTCTGCAACAACTGTTGTGAGCATCATTCCATCATATGGGATTTCATCGTCTTTACCTGCATCATGAAGCGCTTTAATGCGATATGCTTCGGGGAGTTCATCAGGAGCTGGTCTGTTTGAAGGCACATTAATAACCTTCTGTTTGCTGATTAATGTGTCAACATCTATATATTTCACTTTGTCATAAACCTGAAGCACGCCGCCTGTCACAACACGAGCTATATATTCTGCGTGTGCATATCCTCTTGACACTCCGTCAAAATCATTAAACATTCCGTTAAAGTCACCGCCTTTAGGATGAACATTAACATGGTTTATGTCGCCCTGCGCACCATTAAAGAAAATGCATTTTGTTCCGTCAAGAATTTTTTCCACATCTTTTCTGAGCATACCGGGCCAGTCAGCAGAAATTTTGCTTCCGCCGACAACATCAGGATGGTTTGCAAAGTTGACAAAAACAATGGTGTCTGCACCGTCTCTGTCAAATCGCATCACATTAACGCTGTCATCAATTTCTCCAACAGGGCGCACGATGTCCGGATTGTTAACACCCGGGTTTGTCTTTATGCTTCCGTCTTTCATGAGATAGCGGCGGACAAATGCAACATTTTTCGCACTTCCCTGTCCAAAGCCCATTTTTGCTTCCTTAAGGTCATCTAAAGCAAATTTTGCAGCATCAGCAATTCTTCTTTCTACAAATTTTGTATATTCTTTTACAAGAACATCATCTGTTGAAAGACTGATGTCAGGAGCGGTGTGTGTATGTGTTGCAGAAATGAAAATGTTTTCTGCGGGAACTCCCGTCTTCTCACTTGCAACTTTTCTGAACAAATCAGTAACTTCCTGCACCAAACCACAATGGTCAACAGTCATAAAAATAGTTTTAACATCACCACACTCTATGGCGAGCGCATTCACCTCAATATCATCTAAAATTGCTTCGGCAAAACGCGGTTTAAAATAGCCAACAACTTTGATCCCCATAGGCGGATTAATGTTTGCGCGACTGAATCCTGCTTTAAGATTATTCATTTTTAGCCTCCCAAATTTACATAATTTTTACTTCTTCACTATAACACCTGACCATTTTATATGTCAACAATTTTTTAAACAAAATAAAAAAAATATTGCGAAGGTTTGTTAAAACACTGGAAATTATCAAAATTTTGTGATAAAATATAATCAGCGTATTATGTTTATTAGGAAGTGACTTATTTTGACTGAAATAATTAAAATGACGGGTGAGCCTGATTTTGACTCTCTGAATTGCGCAGCAAAGGCTTTAGCTGACGGTGCTTTGGTTGCCATTCCGACAGAGACTGTTTACGGGCTTGGCGCAAACGCGTTTATCCCTGAAGCTGTTGATGAGATTTTCAAGGTTAAGGGAAGACCGCAGGACAATCCGCTGATTGTCCACATTGATAATCTCGATATGCTCCCTTCTGTTGTGAGCGAGGTTCCAGACATCGCAGTTTCCGCCATGGAAAAATTCTGGCCCGGTCCGCTGACCTTGATTATGAAAAAAAATCCCGAGCTTCCGTCTAATGTCACAGCAGGGCTTGACACAGTTGCTGTCAGAATGCCATCTCATAAAATTGCTCGCTTTTTCATAACCTTAGCAGGTGTTCCCGTTGTTGCGCCGAGCGCTAATCTTTCAGGCAGACCAAGTCCAACCCGCGCGGAGCATGTTTTTGAAGATTTTGATGGAAAAATTCCATATATCATAGACGGCGGCGCATCTGCCATCGGGCTTGAATCGACAGTTCTTGACCTGACTGCCGATGTTCCAACAATTCTCCGTCCCGGCGGCGTTTCTTTTGAAGAGCTGAAGGAGGTTTTTGGCGATGTCAGATATGACGAGGGGCTCATTAAAGATAGCGTTAAACCGAAAAGCCCGGGCATGAAATATAAACACTATGCACCAAAAGCGGAAATGTTTATCTTTGAGGGTGAAGGTGCTTATGAAAAGATTGAAGAAGAGCTTTTAAAGTTAAAGGCTGAAAATAAGAAAACGGGCGTCATTGCAATGAGTGACAAAGATTATAAAGCCGACCATGTCATCAGGCTCTCATCTGATGCCGCATCATATGCCGCAGGAATGTTTGATGCCTTAAGGCAGTTTGACGCATCGGGCGTTGATGTCATTCTGGCAGAAACCTTCAAAGAGACAGACGGCTTAAAAGCCGCCATCAAAAACAGAATTTATAAATCGGCAGGAGGAAAGGTTATCTTATGCTGATTGAAAAAATGACAGAAAACCACATAGACGACATTTCAGAGCTTGAAAATCTGTCTATGAAATCTCCATGGAGCAGAAATATGTTTTTAGAGGAGCTTAAGACGGGCGTTGCTATGTATCGCGTGGTGATGGCAGAGAAAAAAGCTGTTGCCTACATGGGAATGCATTGTGTGTCAGGTGAGGGCCACATCACAAACATCGCAGTTCATCCCGATTTCAGGAGACAGGGCATTGCCTCGCTTCTCATACGGCATTTCATCGACACAGCTGAAAAAAACAGCTTTGAATTTTTAACATTAGAAGTCAGGGAAAGCAATCTTCCTGCCATCGAGTGTTATAAAAAGCTTGGCTTTAAAGAGGTTGGATTAAGAAAAAAATATTATGAAAACAAAGAAAATGCAATTATAATGACATTGTTTTTAAATGATGACCTTGACTCAGACAAAGGAGGAAACTAATGAGTAATCTGATTTTAGGAATCGAATCATCCTGCGATGAGACAGCAGCATCTGTTGTCAAAGACGGACGAACTGTTCTTTCAAATGTGATTTCATCCCAGATTGACATCCACGAAAAATATGGCGGTGTTGTTCCTGAAATAGCATCGCGAAACCACATATTAAACATATCGGCTGTCATTGACGAGGCTCTCTCAAATGCCTCTGTCACGCTTGATGACATTTCAGCAATTGCTGTGACATATGGCCCCGGACTCATTGGCGCGCTCCTTGTCGGCGTCTCTTATGCCAAAGCCATAGCAAGCGCTAAGGATAAGCCGCTAATCGCTGTCAATCACATTCACGGTCACATTGCCGCAAACTACATAGCGCATCCGGAGCTAAATCCCCCGTTTGTTTGCCTTGTTGCATCAGGAGGACACAGCCACATTGTTTTAGTTGAGGACTATATGAAATTTAAAATTCTCGGCAGAACGCGTGACGATGCTGCAGGCGAGGCGTTTGACAAAATTGCCCGTGTCATCGGTCTTGGCTATCCCGGTGGCCCGAAGCTTGAAAAGCTTGCTAAAGAAGGAGATGAAAATTCTTTTTCCTTTCCGAGAGTTGAGTTTTCTGATAACCCCTATGATTTCAGCTTTTCAGGCGTTAAGACTGCTGTCATAAATCACCTGCATAAGTGCGAGCAAAAAGGTGAGACTATTAATTCAGCAGACATTGCCGCATCCTTTCAAAAAGCGGTCACCGATGTTTTAACAAAAAACACGATTAAGGCTGCGCTTGATTTTAAGATGGACAAAGTTGTTTTAGCAGGCGGTGTCAGCGCAAACACAGCACTCAAAAACTCCTTTGAAAAGGCGGCATCAGAAAACGGGCTGAGGCTATATTTCCCGCCCCCCGTGCTATGCACAGATAACGCCGCAATGATTGCATGCGCAGGCTATCATAAATTTTCAGCGGGAGAAACAGCATCAAGCACGCTTAATGCTGTTGCAAATTTAAAGCTTTAAGGGGGCTTTTATGAAAAAAAAGAAAAAACCATCATTTGTTTTAACTCTTTTTCTCATTTTAATAATCGCAATATCGCTTCCGTTTGCGCTTGACTACATCGGAACAGGAAGTGACGAAAAGGTTTCCTTCAGCATTAAAAGCGGAGAATCAACTGCCCGGATTGCAGAAGACCTTAAAAAAAGCGGAGTCATTGAATATCCTCTGTTTTTCAGGATTATGTCGAAGATTTCGGGCTTTGACGGAAAATATATGGTCGGAGATTTCTCACTAAAAAACAGCATGAGCTATGGCGAGATTTTTAAAAAGCTATCTTCTCTTCCCGATTCTGTCGGTGCTGTGACTGTCACAATTCCTGAAGGCTATGAATTCAGACAGATTGCTGACATTTTAGAAAAAAACGGGCTGATTGACCGCGAAAAATTTTATTCCTTAGCGCAAAACCACGATTTTGGCTTCAGCTTTTTGGAAAACATCCCAAATCGCGAGACAAGGCTTGAAGGATATCTCTTCCCCGACACATACATTTTCGATTCTCAAAGCACAGAAGAAAGCATTTTAAACACTATGCTTTCTCGTTTTGATGAGATTGTCGCGGACGACCTACGCCTTCGGGCAAACGAACTTAACATGACTTTAGACGAGGTTATCACGCTTGCCTCCGTGATTGAGCGAGAGGCTCAGGGAGATCATGACCGCGATAATGTTTCCTCTGTTTTCCACAATCGTTTAAAAAGCAAGGACTATCCATATTTAGAGTCCTGCGCGACCGTGCAATACATTTTAAAAGAAAGAAAAACTGTTCTCTCTGTTGCTGACACGAAGATTGATTCACCCTATAACACATATAAAAACCCCGGACTCCCGATTGGTCCAATCTCTTCGCCCGGAGAAAAAGCAATCTTGTCAGCGCTCTACCCCGCCGAGACGAATTATCTTTTCTTTGTGCTTGATTCAAGCGGTGTGCACAGGTTTGCA
This sequence comes from Clostridia bacterium, assembly GCA_045576235.1. Classification (GTDB taxonomy): domain Bacteria; phylum Bacillota; class Clostridia; order UBA1381; family UBA9506; genus SIG437. The sequence continues at coordinate 49,719 of JAZNGA010000021.1, read as the reverse complement.
GAGACATTTGATGAGCACTTATCTAATTCAAATAAATGAACGGGATAAAATAAAAGAGCAGTAGCAAAACGAACTGATTTTGCTACTGCTCCTTTATTTTAAGCTTATTCTTCTTCAAAAGCATCTTTACCGAGTCCGCAAACTGGGCAAACCCAATCCTCAGGAACATCTTCCCAAGCTGTTCCTGCACTAACGCCGTTATCAGGGTCACCAACCTCGGGGTCATAAACATATCCGCAAGGACAAGCAAATTTTTTCATCATAAATTCCTCCCTATTATCATTTTCTTTTTTATATTATATCACAATAGTGAATTAATATACTTTTAAAAAAATTCTTATATCTAAATATTAAGCAAAACGCCTGATATTATTCCCGAAACATAGCCGATTATCTGAGTCACATATTCCATCAGTTAATATCCTTCCCGTCTGATAATATCCAACAGTTTTCTGCAAAATTATGCCACTAGAGTGCAAACAGGCAAACTGCGACAATCCCGACTGCAATGCCAATCTTTTTCCTTAGCGACAATTTCTCCCCTATGAAAATCCTCGCAAGAACAGATGAGGCAATAATTCCTCCTCCATTGACTCCCGGGAAAACAATGATTGAAGGGAGCACTCCCGATATGTAAACATTAATGACATTGACAAGTCCCAAAGTGATTCCCGAGCCTGAAACAACCTTTAAAAAATCTTTCGACGGAAAGGAAAAGTTCTTTTTAGGCATAAAGATGAACGAAACAACTGCACCAAATAAGAACGAAAGCATCATAAATCCGCTCTGCTCGTGACCAAACTCTGACATTCTGAATATCTTTTGAACAACTCCAACGGAGCCATTACACAAAAAAGCAATGAGAATCAGAGAAAACCATTTCCCCGACACTTTTCCGTCCCTTTCTGTCGTTATAACAAGCGATAAAACGATTAGCAAAACGCTGATTATCTGCGACAGCGACACGGTCTCTTTATAAAGCAAAACGCCTGCTAAAGTCGGTAAAAGAAAACCGAATGAATAAAAAAGAGAGCTTAGTGAAACACTTCCGACATCCATAGCCTTGATGAGAAACATTTGTCCGAAAACTAAAAACACGCCATAAAAAGCCGCCAACATAACGGAAAAAGCACTAATTCCATTAAACGACCAGATTCCGGCTGAAACCGTTGCGATAAAAGCAATCACAAACATGAAGAAATTATATGTGTAGATGTTATGTTTTTCTGTCAGATGGGCATTTCCTTTTTTGGCAAATATGCTCTTGAAACCAAGACCAACTGAAGAGGTTATAAGTAATAAATAATCCATTTTTCTGCATCCTCTTATGTTTAATTATAAAGCATAGGCGGCGCTTTTAAAGGCTTCCCCTTTTCTCCGAATTTCACCACCATATCTTGCTAAATTAATTTTAGTCTAAATTTATGCTGATGTCAATAACAAAACAAGGCTGCAGCAAAATAAATTCATTTTATTGCAGCCTATTTTCTTTTTTGTTTTCCTGCCTGCATCTCGCTAACCGCTTCAAGCACTGCATCAGCCATATATGTAAGTTGTTCTTCACTTAAGCCGTAAAGCGGAAGATGAGTGTATCTCTTATAGAACACCTCTTCGCAGTTGGGACATGTTTTAGCAATCTCGTCTGAATCATAGCCCATGTCCTGAACTATCTTAAACCTGTATAACGGACCGAAGTGAGCAATCTGAGTGACGCCCTTTTCTTCAAGCTTTTTCTTGAGAACCTGAACATCTCCGCCTGCCTTTTTCGGGTCAATCTGCAAAAGATAAAGATGGAATGTCGGCTTGATTTCATCATTTCCCAAATCCTGCGTAATTATTGCATCATTTTCCGCAAAACGCTTATTTAGATATTCTGCAGCTGCTCTTCTTTCCGCTATGATTGCTTCATTTCTTGCAACCTGAAGCGTCAGCCCAAGGCCCTGAATTTCCGTTGTGGAAGCATTTCCGGGAACAAACGGATGCTCTTTGCCTTGAATTGGTGTTATGTTATAGAGCCAGTCTTTTATGGGGCAAGTGAAATCAAGCCCTAAAAATCTTGCTCTCTTCATTTCATTTTCAAATCCTGAAACATTTGTCGTTAAGATTCCGCCCTCGCCAAATGATGTGATGTTTTTAACCTCGTGCATTGAAAAAGCTGCAAAATCGCCGATTGTTCCAATCTTTTTGCCTTTATACATCGCACCGAACGCGTGAGCCGCATCTTCAAGCACTAAAATGCTGCGCTCTTTCGCAAGCTCCATAATCGGGTCAAGGTCAACGGGATAGCCGCCAATGTGAACAGGGACAATCATCTTTGTCTTATCTGTGATTTTTCTTGCCACATCGCGTGGGTCCATGTTAATTGTCCTTTCGTCAACATCAGCAAAAACAAGTTTAGCGCCAACAGCTAATGGATATGCCATTGTGGCAACAAAAGTGATTGCAGGAACGATAACCTCGTCGCCTTCTTTTAAGTTCGCATATTTATATGCAATTTCAAAGCCTGCTGTTGCATTTGTGACAAAAGTTGAGCTTTTTGTGCCGAGATATTCATTACAAGCTTCCTCTGCCTCTTCAACCTTACTTCCGAGTGAAAGCTTTCCGGGAGGAGTTGAAATCTTGTCAAGCTTTTCAACCTGAGCTCTGACAGCTTCTATTGCCATCTCATATTCTTTTCCTTCTCCCTGCATTAAAAACTTTATAATTTCTATTAAATCGTTTACATTATAGTTTTCGCCAACTGCCGCCCACGGCACTTTAGTCTCGCCTGTGTTATAGCGGAAATCTGTTGATTTTCCCATGTCCATTCCTCCTTTTCTTATATTTACATCTTATCATAGTGATGGCTTAAAAAAAAGGTGTATATTTCCCGATTTTTATAACTATTTTCTGCGCCAAGATAATTTATTGACAAAAAACTACTTTGTGCTATAAATAAAGTTGGTGATTGATATGATTATTAACTATGATGCTTCTAAAGCAAATAAAATTCTCAATGATTTCTATAATGCCACAGGAATTTATATGGTGCTTTTAAAAAATGACTTCACTCCCCTTTCCGACAGATTGCACTGGGAGAAAAATCCCTACTGCAGGGCAATACAGAAAACAAATGACGGAAGGAAGATGTGCTTGAAATCTGACAGCCACCTTTTAGAAGAGTGCCAGAAGACGAAAAAGACAGTTCCTCACCTTTGCCATGCGGGGCTTTATGATGTTGCTATTCCGATAATTTTCGATGATTTTGTCATCGGATACATTATGTTCGGTCAAATCCGCGCAAAGCTGTCTTTTGCTGCTGTCAGAGACCATGTAATGAGCCTTGGCATAGATGGTGCCGAGGCGGAAAAGTTTTTTAATGAAATTAATCCTTTGGGCATTGAAAAAATTGAAAGCATATCGCACATCGCCGAAATCATTGCTAAACACATTCTTTTAGAAAAAACCCTCACGCTAAAAACTGATGAAAGACTTTCTGAAATTAATAGCTTCATTGATGAAAATCTTGGAACAAACATCACCGTTTCGCTGCTTTCATCTCACACAAACATTTCAAAAAGCGTGCTATACACTCTGTTTCACGAGGCTTATGGCACCACGGTGAAAGACTACATAAATGAAAAAAGGATTAAAAAGGCAGAACAGCTTCTCCTTTCAACAGATTTTTCAGTTGAAAACATTTCACAATTGACAGGTTTTTCAGGTGTTTCCTACTTTGGCAAGATTTTTAAGGAGAAAATCGGGAAATCGCCACTTAAATACAGAAAAGAAACGAAAAAATAACAAAGCACCGACTCATGATTTCTTAAAAATTTTTTAGATTTTTTGTTGTAATAAAGGCTGTTTTGTGGTATAATCGACAAATAACAGATAAAAGGAGAATTCACAATGGAAGAGAAGCATTCAAATTTTATTCACGACATCATTGATTCTGATTTAGCCGAAGGGCGCGAAAACAGTGTTCACACTCGTTTCCCACCGGAGCCTAACGGATATCTTCACATTGGCAGCGCCAAGGCTATCTGGATAAATTTTCACACTGCAAAAAAATATAAGGGTCTTTTCAACCTTCGTTATGATGACACAAATCCCGTTAAAGAGGATGACGAATTTGTCAAAGCGATTGAAGAGGACCTTCACTGGCTTGGTGCTGACCCGACAGGTGGCATCTACTATGGCAGTGACTACTTTGATAAATGCTATGAGTTTGCACAAAAGCTCATTCGTGACGGAAAGGCTTTTGTCTGCGACCTTTCACAAGAGGAAATGACAAAGTATCGCGGCACGCTGACAGAGCCGGGCAAAGAAAGCCCCTACAGAAACAGAAGCATTGAAGAAAACCTTGATTTATTTGAGCGCATGAGAAATGGTGAATTTAAAAATGGCGAAAGAACATTGCGCGCTAAAATAGATATGTCATCACCTAATATGAATATGCGCGACCCTGTAATATACAGAATACTTCATATGGACCATCATCGTCAGGGAAACAAGTGGTGCATCTATCCTATGTATGACTTTGCTCACCCTATTCAGGACGCGCTTGAGGGAATCACACATTCTCTCTGTTCCATCGAATTTGAAAATCACCGCCCGCTATATAATTGGGTTGTCGATAACATAGGCTTTGAGCACAAGCCGCATCAGTGGGAATTCGCCCGTCTTAACATGACATACACTGTTATGAGCAAGCGCTATTTAAGAAAGCTTGTTGAAATGGGATATGTTGACGGATGGGACGACCCCAGAATGCCAACGCTTCAGGGACTTCGCCGCAGAGGCTACACACCATCTGCCATTTTTGATTTTATTGAGCGCAGCGGAGTTGCAAAGGCAAACAGCATGGCAGACATACGCTTGCTTGAATATTGCATATGTGAAGAGCTTAACGAAAATGCTCTCCGTCGTGTTGCAGTTATAGAGCCTCTTAAGGTCACTATAACAAATCTCCCCGATAACCATATTGAATATTTTGAGCTTCCCAATCATCCTAAAAAACCTGAACTTGGATGTCGCTTGCTTCCGTTTTCAAATAAGCTCTACATTGAAAAAAGCGATTTCATGGAAGAGCCTGTTCCCGGATTTAAAAGGTTGCGTCCCGATGGCGAGGTTCGTCTGATGGGAGCATATATTATGAAGTGCAACGAGGTTGTCCACGACGAAGAAGGTAATGTCACGGAGCTTCTCTGCACAGTTGACATTGAAACAGGAAACAAAAATCCTGTCGATGGCAGAAAGGTCAAGGGAAACATTCACTGGCTCAGTCAGGACTCTGCAATTGATTTCGAAGTTCGCTATTATGACAACATCTTTAACAAGGAAAATGTTGCAACTCTTCTTGAAGAGGACACTTTTGAAGAGTTTATAAATCCCGAGTCGGTTATTATATATGGCGATGCAAAATGTGAGCCTTCGTTAAAGGATGCTAAGGTTGATGAAAAATTCCAGTTTGTCCGCATGGGATATTTCACGCGCGACAGTAAAAACGATGCTGTCTTTAACAGAACTGCACCGCTTAAAAGCTCGTTTAAGCCGGAATAATAAAAAAGCCTTAAGCAAAATGCTATTTTCCGTCCAACAAAAAAAGCTTAAGCAAAATGGTTTCATTTTGCTTAAGCTCCTTTTTTTATCTGCCTGCCAGACAAGGAATTCCCCTTAGTCAGTCGCCTTGTCTATCATTTTAAAATATGTAAAATCTTCCATTGCATACCATTCTCTGTCTCCAACTCTCGGAGCTTCAATTCCAATCGGTCCGTTAAAGCCTGTTTCCTTTAACTTACGGATATAATTTCTATGGTTGATTTCGCCCGATGACAGAGCTGTTGCAGTCCTTTTAAGCTCATCCTTCGGCACGGAATTTTTCAAATGAGTGTAGAAAAGCTTATCGCCATAGAGGTCAATTGTTTCTTCAACGGTCGGATATTCTTTAAAATAAACTGTGTTGCCATAATCCATGTTAATTCCGACTGAAGGAGAATCGATTAAATCAACAAGCTTTTTCGAAGCCGCAGGCGTGTCGTGGAGATAGCGCATATGAGTTTCAAAAGCAAACTTAACGCCGAGCTCTTCAAGTCTTTTAGCCGCAATTTTAAAGACCTCAACTGTTTCTTCCCAGTCTTTCTCCGTTGCTGCTGCGCTTCCGTGATAATCAACGCTGAGATTTGCGCCTTTGTCTGAAACAAACGCCTTAGCAAAAGCATTGAAAACAGTTGTTCCGCAAGTCTTGTTTGCAAACTCAACACATTTTAAGACTCTTTCAATTTCCTTATCTCTCTCATCCTTCGGCTTTCCTGTTGCCTCCGCCAGATTTGCCGCCATGAGAATTTGTTTAAGACCATATTTCTCTTTGCATCTTGCAATTTCCGTCACATATTCTTCATAGGATAAATGGCTGAGCTCAACGGGAGGATTGTCTCTGAATTCAATTCCGTCAAAGCCGATTTTTGCCGCCATTTTAACAATGTCCTCAATTGATTTTCTGCCATAGTAGTTCCATCTCAGTTCACCAAAATTCACATGCATTATAACATTATTCATTATAAAGCCTCCTGTTAAATTAAAATATAGTTTTTTCAGGTTGTTTATGCTATCGGATTTCTCACTTAAAAAACCTTAATAACATAAAATATATTCCTATTTTACCACATTTCCCGCCATCTGTCCACTCCCCGCAAAAAAAAATTGACAAAAATGCTAAAAAATGCTGTAATTAAGGTAAAACAAAGCTTAAAAGGAGTGTTTTAAATGGAATGGATTCATTTAAGAGAAGAAGAATTTGATGATGCAGTAAAAAAATCCGGTGGTGTTTGCGTTATTCCGATGGGCTGCGTTGAAGCTCACGGTCAGCATCTCCCGCTCGGATGTGACACGATAAAAGCTAAAGAATTCACAGTCAGAGCCGCAGAAAGAGAGCCTGTCTGCGTTTTCCCGTCTATGTATTTCGGTGAAAAAAGCGGCGCAGGTGAATTTAAAGGAACAATCATTTTCCCGCAGAGACTGATTATGGACATTTTAGAGCAGTCCTGCATTGAGATAGCAAGAAACGGTTTTAAGAAAATCGTCATAATCAATGCGCACGGTGGAAACAAGAACATTGTTGGAACTTTTGTCAGAAGCATAGTTCAGAAAAACTATGACTTCCTCGTTTATTCATATTATCAGAGCATGCCTGTTCCATCTCTCATTTTGTCTGAGCTTGAAAAATATCCATATCTCACAGAGGAGGATATCAACATTTTAAAATCTCACGGCTCAAAACACAGCGGTCACGGCTGCTTCACGGAAACAGGCTGGCTTTATGACATAATGCCGGAGCGTGTCAGACTTGACAGAGCTGAGCAGGTTGACGGAACAAGCACTCATCTTTTCGACGAGTTTGATAATCTCGGAATCTACACTCCGTTTGCCTGGATGGGCAACTACCCCAATTCCTACGAAGGCGATTTCCACGCAGGAATGAATGAAAGAATTGCGCGTGCTATGGGTGAGAGAACAGTTTCCCAGACAGCTGAAATGTTTAAGTTCTTAAAAAACGAAACAATTTCTGTTGAATATCACAAACAGTGGCTTAAGAAAAATTTTGGGTAAATAACAAATAAGCTGCAGCAAAACGAAAACTTTTGCTGCAGTTTTTTCCGTTTTTAATCACTATCTTCTATTAACATCCCTATGTAAAACCTTTTTTTTATATTAAAAAAACCCCTTTGCAAAGGGGTTTTAATTTTACCATTTCAAAATTGTCCGCGGGTCGTCACCTCGACTGATTGCTATCCAGAGTCTCATATATATGCTGACAAAAGTGGAGTCATATATAGGATGTATTTTAAGGCTGTCAAATTCCTTGGAACTTGCATAGGCATCGCCCTCTTTAATGTTAATTACAAAAACGGGAATGTTAAGTTTTGCTGCATTTGAACAAAAACCTACAAAGTCCTCATTTGCAGTATTTAAAGTGCCCGAGTGATATGGGCGAAAAATCACCGCATTTATGTTCTTCAAATCATATTGATAGCATTCTCCCGGTCGTGCATCTGACACCAATATTCCTGGGTTATTACAGAGAATGAACGCGCCTTTTTTTTCACACACGCTCTTCTCATCGTCAAATACTGTGATTTTTCCATTATCATATTCAGCATATGGTTTTCTGTATAAGCTATATATAGAATCGTCTGCCTCCCTGTGACACAGAAGAGAAAGACCTTTATGAAAGCAGACGGGGCTGTCATCGTTTCGATATACCACAAACACTCCGTTCCCCTTTTTCTGCTTGATAAACTCAACTGCCGCAAGGAAATTAATATGTCCGTTTGTTCGGCTATCTCCTAAAGGATAATTGCTCGACACGAGCAAAACAGGAATACATCTATCCCCCAAACCGTAGCTTAAAGCTGCTGCTGAATATTGGAGAGTGTCCGTGCCGTGAGTCACTATGATTCCGTCATAGTCGCCATCTGCGGCCTCGGATACTGCTTTTACAAGAATATTAATCTGTTCGGCAGAAAGATTTTCGCTTAAAATTGAATATGGATTTTCGGTGACAAATTCAATGTCGCTTCCGTGTTCTGCCACGTAGTGTTGAATCAGCTCAGATTTAGTCTGCGCGTCAGGAGATATCCAACCGTCTCTTAACAGACTTCCAATGGTTCCTCCCGTGAATATAACAAGTATTTTCATATTGGTTGTCAATCCTCTTTTACTATAATTTCAAATTCACAAGTGTTTTTAAAATGACTCTTCAAGGGACAGGCTTTGCAGACCAGCTCAACCTTCACCGAGTCAAGAAGCGTTTCCATAACACCTGTACAATAGCCTCTTATGAAGGCGCAGACTTTTCTCTTTCGTCCCTTATCTACAATAAACGCTTCATTAATACTAAGTGTTCCTGTCAAAGTGTCAGCATTTTCATCATAGGAAATATTCACGGAGAATTTTCCCCAGCCTACAGCAGAGTCAAACTGACACCACTTGTTGAGTTTACGACTGATGTCGGCAAGCGTGTTCCCCATTTCCCACTGACTGTTTATGCGATCTCCAAAATTTTTGCCGCTGACATATCCGCTTGAGAAGAATATCTCCTCCGCGGTCTCTGTGTTGCCTGTTATCTCGACGACTTTCTCATAAATTCCGCCCATCATATTGGTGAGGGTATCTGTGCGGAAGCTTACATTTCTTTGATGGTCCTCAGGATTTATCATAATTCCGCGGTCGGGTATGTATTCAAATACTGTTTTTGTATGTTGCGTGACTGTTTCTTCCTCCACTGGCAGAGAAACCTGAGTTGCTTTTTGGGGAAGATATTCTTCGACTGTCGAAAGAATGTTCGGAAGATATGTCGGGAATTCATTATCAACAGCTAAAATACGGTGCTTTCTGCCGATATAGTATCGAAGCTCATCATTCAGCTCAAAATCTTCAATAAACACAGGAAGAATTGGGATTTTCTTATTAATTACAATATCAACCTCATTCAAAACATGCTCTGAGTCATTTGTTTTTTCAGAAACGACAAGAATAACAAGATGACATTCCTCCAAAGCTTGCGACAGACGCGTCGCGTAATTAGCCCCACCACTGATATCGCGAGGAGCGATAAAACAACTCTTACCGTTCCTTTCAAGATACTCCACAATCATATCAGCTTGGATTTTATCCTTTGTATTATAGCTAATAAATATATCTCTCATATCTTTTTCTTCCTATCTTTTGATTTCTTTTTGCTACCTGTCTGCAGTTTGATTGATTTGGAAATTACTTTGTTTCTTCTTAAAAAATTTGTCAAATTTTGTCTGAATTAGATAATACCACAAAAGAAAATATTAGTCAAGACCCTGAGCGTTTGTTTATCACTTGATATAACGCAAAAAGGAGCAAACCGAACTCCACAACCAGATAAGGTGGTGTTGATTTTGAAACCATATTTTTAGTTTATATTGCATCAAAAAAATGGCGAAATGCATCAGCATTACGCCATTTTTGTTCCTTGTCTAATTCTAAAAATATGAAATTTAAAACTGCTATTCCTTCCTAAAATCAAGATTTTTGGATGAAGTTTACTGTATGCACTATTATCTTCAGCCTTATCTTTTTTTTATGGTTAATTGCTCATAATTTCAGATATAGCATCTAAGATTTTCTGATAGCATCCACCACATCCCGTTGAACAATCAGTCACTTTTTGAACATCACGGAATGCGTCTAAGACATCAACAAATTTATCTTTATTCTTCAGTGCTTCCTCCACATCAAAATAGCTTACCTGTTTGCAATTACAAATTATATAATTCACCATAAAAAATACCACTTTCCATAAATTTAATTTTAATCTAAAACGAGTGACGGAGCTGTGTATACTCTCGCCGCATATTCACTGTCTAAAGAATAAAGTCCTTTTGAATCGCCTCCAAAAAGCTCCATCTTTTTAATTAAATCTTCTGCATTTTTCTCTTCCTCAAGCTGTTCTTTGACGAACCAGTCTAAAAACTGCATTGTTCTGAAGTCTTTAACATCATAAGCTGCAGCATAGATGTCGTTTATGAGACCTGTCACATATTGCTCGTGTTCCAAGCCTGCCTTTAATGGATCCATGAGTGTTTTAAGCTCCTTGTCAGGCTTGTCTATGGCCCCGAGCTCCACCTTTTCTCCGCACATCTGCAGATACTTCATAAATAAGAGTGCGTGGTCGCGTTCCTCCTGAGCCTGAATCATATACCAGTTGGCATATCCGTCTAAGCCCTGTGCCTCATAGAAAACTGAAAAATCAAAATAAATATATGCAGAATAAAATTCTTTTGTTATCTGTTCATTAAGAAGCTGTGAAACTTTTGAATTTAACAATTTTATCCACTCCTCTATCTTTTTGGGCGACCGATTTAGCGGTCGCCCAAAACTATTTATTAACCAAAATATCTCTTGAGCAATCCCTCAAATGCTTTCCCGTGCCGAGCCTCGTCTCTAGCCATTTCGTGAACTGTGTCATGGATTGCATCTAAGTTCTGTTCCTTAGCGCGTTTTGCCAAGTCAAATTTTCCTGCAGTTGCGCCGTTTTCAGCGTCAACTCTCATCTCCAAGTTCTTTTTAGTTGAGTCTGTCACAACTTCGCCTAAGAGCTCAGCAAATTTTGCAGCGTGCTCTGCTTCTTCAAAAGCTGCCTTTTCCCAATAGAGACCGATTTCAGGATAGCCCTCTCTGTGAGCCACTCTTGCCATCGCAAGATACATTCCAACCTCACAGCATTCGCCTTCAAAGTTTGCTCTTAAATCGTTAATAATATCTTCGCTCACGCCTTTAGCAACGCCGACAACATGCTCTGCTGCCCAAGTTTTCTCGCCTGCCTGCTCATTGAATTTAGCAGCAGGAACGCCGCACTGTGGACATTTTTCAGGAGCCTCTGCTCCTTCGTGAACATAACCGCAAACTGAACATACAAATTTTTTCATAATTAACTTCCTCCAATAAATTTAAATTTTTTATATTATTTTTTTAATAAACTAATTTTGATTGCACTCGGGACAAATCCCATAGACATAAAGCTCATGACCTTTGATTTTCATCCCGTTTTCTTTTTTAAACTTAATGTCTAAATCATCTTCATAAAGGTCTGAAACCTTCCCGCAGCACTCACACAAAAAATGATAGTGGTTAGTAATGTCTGCATCATATCTGTCTGCTCCTTCGCCGACATTGAGCTTTTTTATGAGCCCTTGTGAATGAAGCATTTTCAAATTCCTGTAAACTGTGGCGATGCCAAGCTCCGGGTGGTCATTTCTCAAATCATCAAAAATGTGCTCGGGAGTTGGGTGCTCTTTGGTGCCCTGCAAATATTCCAAAATCATATCTCTTTGCTTGCTGTGTTTAAACATTGCAACACCTCGCCTCTCATTCGATTTTTAAATCGATAATCATTATCATTATTGTTTGCAAGTCTATTATAGCAACAGTATATCCGTTTGTCAATACTTTTTTTAAATTTTTTAAAAAATTTTTTAACACAAAAAAGGGCTGTGGCAAATTTGCCGCAGCTCCTTTAAACCGAAAGAAAAAAAGCACTTGATTTCTTATTTCTTATCAACGCTGAAGGAGACTATCTCCCCTGTTTTTGCATCAATGTCTGCTTCATATTCTGTTGAGTTCTTTTTAAAATCTATTTCATAAATCCATCTGCCGTCATCTGCATCAAGCTCTGTTCTGTCAAAAATCACTTCCTGTGCAGTTGCTTCTGCTTTTTCCAAAGCAATTTCTTTAGCCTTTTCCTCGCCGATAAGCTCTTTTTCAGAAGGTTTGCCGCTTAAAACATTTTTTGCATCCTCTTTAAGCTCGGTTGCATCTTGCTTAACATCTGAAATCTCATCCTGAACTTCGTTTTTGATTCTCTGCATACTGCATCCGCATAAAATGACGGAAACTGCAATGAGACAAGCTAAAATTTTTTTCATTATGAACAACTCCTTTTCATTTATATTATTATCTTATGATAAATAACTTTTTTTATTCAATCAGCTTCGCCCCATGGGAAAAAGCCATTGAACTGATGAACGAAATTTCCCTTCATTGACTCATATTTTATGCCACGCATCAGGGAATTGTCTTCAGGGAGATCTTCAAGACATATCTCATCTACAGGCGTGTCTTTAATTCCGTAGACATATAAAAAAGCGTCTTTAGCTGAGTCCTTTGACGGAAAAGAGTGATATTTTTCCTGAAAAGAGATGATGTTTGAATCTTTCGGCAAAATGTTTTTCAAAACAGGCGAAAGCATCCAGCAGTTAATCAGAAATCCCGTGAAGCAATATTCAGGGTAGCATCTTTTAAAGAGCTCGCGCGCTCTTTGATATGAGCTTTCGCATTTTTCCTTTTGGAGTCCGCCACCGACTGGGATATGGACTTTAAGCGTGCAGTCGCCCGATGAATAAACAGGAGTCCACTCGTTTTTTAAAAGCACCGTTTTAAAGTTTTGCACAAGACGCGTGTGGTTGTCCACCGCATAGCCTTCATATGACTCTTCAGTCTCGGCAATTTCAGCATCAAATGAGCCTTCTTCATTCTGGCATCCAAATGCTCCTAAAATGAGTCCGCTTCTGTGAATTCGCACATTCTCCATCAACACACAAAAGTCTCCTTCTTTGTTTTGGAAAATCTTTGCGGGACGGCTTGAGTTTTGGTGAATTTCAAAACGCAAACGACCAATGACAAGATGATTGACATAAATCCCCACGCCATACATTTTAAAAGCCGTCTCATCAAAGGCTGTTTTTTTGAGCCTTTTGATTGTTTCATCAAAAATTAAGTCTATCCACCTTAAGCTGTCAGATAAGATTTCGTCTTCAATTCCGCGAGCACTTAATTCATTCCAGGTTGGGCGGAGATGCGCAACGACAGGAAAAAGTAAAACAGAGTCATAGCCCGTTTTATCTTCCTCATCTTCAGGCGCAGACGGACATCGTAGCTTTGCAAATGATTTTGAAAATCCTTCTTTATGCTCCAAAATGTGATATATAGTCTTTGCCAAAAGGCAAAGGTCAGGCTTTTTGCGGACACTTTTAGCTGCAGAAATCAAAGCATCAAATGTTTTCGGAAAAAGGGCACATTCTTCCTCCAACTCGAAAAGATAGCCTTCAGTCAGCCACTCGGGGACATCAATCTCTCCTATCGCCTTTTCAAATGACTCATCCCAATATGGTGATTCAATTATTATCCCTAATTTCTTGCGGACATCTTCCATAGCAAAACCTCTCTTGCGCTCTATTTTAAATTAAGGATTCTTTTTGCATTTCCCGAAAAAATCAATTCCTTTTCACTGTCTTTAATCAAGCTGTCAAACAAAATTCCGCCGACAAACATTGCAGGGTTGCAGGTCGGAAAATCGGAACCGAAAACAATTCTGTCTGCGCCTATTGTGTCAATCAGCCTTTTGACAGCACCGTGACGGAACATACCTGTTCCCGACACATCGACATAATAGTTTTCATATTTCATTCCGCGCTCTGCATGCTCCATCACAACTGCCTTTTCTCCCGGATGGGCAGCGACAAAGATGACATCAGGGTGATTTTTAACCATCTCGTCCATCGCTTCACTCTCTTGAGGAGTTGTGTGGAAATTGACAATCATGTTTCTCTTTCCGATTTCATCTAAAAGCTCGTGAAGATTTTCGTTTGCGTAGCTCCAGCCATCACCATATGGCACAATCTCGCCGACAAGCTTCACGCCTTTTTCATCCATTCTCTTTATCTCATTAAGTGATTCTTCGACAAAGTCAGGATGAATGTGAAAACCGGGAATATAGAACCCTTTATAATAATCTGAAAGCTCAAGTGCTATATCGTTGCAGGCTATGATTTTGTCAATTATTTTCTCATATTTATCAGCCGCACCAAGCTCAACAACAGAGCCGCATATTTTTGAAAAGCCGAGCTCTTTGCACATTTCGAGCGTCTTGTCTGCGCTCATTTCAATTATTTCCTTGTGATTGCATATGTTGTTTTTCGCATCAATAAAGGGATGTGTGTGGAAGTCAATAATTTCAAATTTCATGGCTATTCTCCTTAAAATTTTTTTCTCTTTAGTTAAATATTACCACCCTCTTACTTAATTGTCAACAAAAATTAAAAGGGCTGCAGCATTTTGCTACAGCCCCCGAAAAATCTTAATTAAACTATTCTATCGGATTGCCTTTTCCGTCAAAGAGCGGAAGAGGTGCAAGATATGTAATATCTTTTCTTGAAATTGCATCTCCCTCTGCTAAAACCGCCATTCTGCCGACAATGTTGCCTCCGACCTTGCCTATGAGCGTCTCTAAGGCTGCAAGAGATTCTCCCGTGCTGATAACATCGTCAACAATCAAAACTCTTTTTCCTTTCATCGCCTGAGCTTCTTCGCTTCCAATACACAAAGTCTGCACATGGTCTGTCGTGATTGAATCGACCTGTGTTGTGATTATGTTCTTCATGTAGAGCTTGGGACCTTTTCTTGCAACAATATAATAATTATTGCCCGACTGTCTTGCCATCTCATAAAGAAGCGGAATTCCTTTTGATTCTGCTGTTATTAAAACATCAAATTCAGGAGCTTTTTCTAAAAGAGCCTTAGCTGAATTCACCGTGATTTCCACATCACCAAACATAATGAATGCGGCAATATATAAATCATCATTCACTCTGCAAAGGGGCAAATCCCTTTTCACACCTGCAATATCTATAGTATAGTTTTTTTCCATTTTAAAAGATTCTCCTTTAATTTAAATCACAAATATCTTATGCAAGTCCCATAACTTTTAAAACAATGTATGCAGCAAAGAGAACAACAGAAACCCACATAACACCGCTGATGTCTTTTGCTTTTCCTGTCACAAGCTTTAAGATAACCCATGAAAGCATACCGAACATTATGCCGTTTGCAATTGAATATGTGAGCGGCATCATAACGATAGCAAGGAATGCGCCGATTGTGTCAGCTGCATCGCCGTCAAAGTCAACATTTTTAATTGCTGAAAGCATTAAAAGACCAACATAAAGCATAGCAGGTGTTGTTGCAAAGCCGGGGATTGCAAGGAAAACAGGTGCAAAGATGATTGCAACAATGAACATAACTGCTGTTGTTACAGCTGTCAAGCCTGTTTTTCCGCCTGCAGCAACGCCGGCACTTGATTCAACATAGCTTGTAACTGTTGATGTTCCGAGACATGCACCAACAACTGTGCCGACAGCGTCAGCCATTAAAGCGCCGCCTGCTTTTGGAAGCTCGCCGTTTTCGTCTAAAAGGTCACCCTTCTGAGCAACACCGATTAAAGTTCCGACTGTGTCGAAAATGTCTGTGTAGAGGAATGTGAACACAACGATTGCAAAGCCGATAATATCTTTTGCAACAAAAGCAAAGTCAAACTTGAACATTGCAGGAGCTGCAAAGTTTGCTTTTATAGCATCCCATGAGAGATTAGGAATAACTGAATAAACGCCTGCTTCAACATTGGGAACATACCAGCCAATGAGCTCTGCGATGATGCCTAAAATCCAAGTGATGATGATGCCGAGCAAAATTCCGCCCGGAACCTTGAAATGCTGGAGAACACCAATAACTAAAAGACCAACTAAAGCCAAAACAACGCCTGCAGAAGAAATATCGCCTAATGCAACTGTTGTAGCAGGGTCTGCAACAACGATTTTAGCGTTGATAAGAGCGATAATTGTGATAAACAAGCCAATGCCCGCTGTGATGCCAAACTTTAAGTTTTTAGGAATTTTGTTCACAAGAGCTTCTCTGAATTTAAAAATCGAAAGTATCATGAAGATAATACCTTCAATTAAAATTGCAGTTAAAGCAACTTCATAGGAATAGCCCATTGCGCCACAAACAGTGAAGGCGAAGAAAGCGTTAAGTCCCATACCTGATGCCAAAGCCACAGGATAGTTTGCAAAGAATGCCATGCATAATGTTGCAACTGCTGCAGAAATCGCAGTTGCCATGAACACGCCTGCAGGAGTTGCGCCGGGGATGCTTCCTAAATAGCCGGGATTAACTGCCAGAATGTAAGACATTGCTAAAAATGTTGTGATACCGGCAATAATCTCAGTTTTCACGCTGCTTCCGCGTTCTTTGATTTTAAAGATTTTTTCCAGTTTTTCCATGTGTTTAACTCCTTTTTTTAGAATTTGTCAAGTCATATTGGATATGTCTTAACATTTTTAGATATTTTTCATATCTCCTGATTACATTATATCATATATAAAGACAAAATTCAACAAAAGTGTTAAAATTTTTCTTTTTTATTTTCGGGCATATCCTTTAACTTCACTTGCCGGAGAGGTGCGCTTTTTATTTGCCTGCTAGCTATAAATGTGTTATTCCTCAAAGGAGAAGGCTTTTTATTTTCAATGCTTCAACATTTCACAACAATTCTCTGTTCACAGCAAAAAGAAATTAAAAGAAGAAAAACCTCGCATTGCGAGGCTTTTCTACAACGATTTATTAAACTTAAAATTTTGAATGAACTTATCTTTTTTACTCTTCTGGCTTTTTTATCATCAAGCAGAGAAGTCGTTTGGCTTAACATCACACACTCCGAAATGATATAAAATGGCATCGACTATGCGCTCTGACGCTTTTCCGTCGCCATATGGATTAACAGCGTGTGACATTTTGTCATATTCCTTCTTATCATCAAGAAGCTGATTTGCAAGCTTTGTGATGACTTTTTCATCAACGCCTGCAAGCTTGACTGTTCCTGCTGCCACAGCTTCAGGTCTTTCAGTTTCATTTCTTAAAACCAGGACAGGCTTGCCAAGTGACGGAGCCTCCTCCTGAAGTCCGCCGGAGTCGGTCATTACCATATAGCATTTTCCCATGAGATTGTGAAGCTCCTCAACATCAAGCGGGTCAATCAGGTGAATTCTGTCATGTCCTCCCAAAATGTCAAATGCCACCTCGCGCACTGCGGGATTTAAGTGAACGGGATAAACAACACGGACATCTCTATGGGCTTCAACCACGGCTTTAATTGCTCTGCAAATGTTCTTTAAGGGCTCGCCGAGATTTTCTCTCCTGTGAGCAGTCACTAAAACGACTCTGTTTTCCTCAAAGTCAAGATTTTTAAGCGTCTCATTTTCAAAGACATAATCGTCTTTAACTGTCGATTTAACAGCGTCTATAACTGTGTTTCCCGTGACATAAATGTCAAACTGTGAAACATCTTCCTTTAAAAGATAGTTTTTATTGTTATCTGTCGGAGCAAAGAAAAGGTCGGCAATCGCTGTCACAAGCTTTCTGTTCATTTCCTCGGGATATGGTGAATATTTATCATAAGTCCTGAGTCCCGCCTCGACATGCCCCACCTTCACCTGACAATAAAACGATGCTAAAGCTCCTGCAAAGGTTGTTGATGTGTCACCGTGAACCAAAACGATGTCGGGTTTAACTTCCTTAATAACATTTTCAAGGCCAGTCGTTGCCTTTGCCGTGATTGTTGATAAGGTCTGCTTTTCCTGCATAATATCAAGGTCATAGTCTGCTTTGATGTCAAAACGCTCCATAACCTGATCAAGCATCTGTCTGTGTTGCGCTGTAACGCAAACAACAGATTCAATCTCTTCTCTTTTTTCAAGCTCTTTAACGAGCGGAGCCATTTTTATTGCTTCAGGTCTTGTTCCGAACACAGTCATAACCTTAACCTTTTCGAGTTTAGCTGATGCTCGGGTTTTCTTATCATCCGCTTCTTTATCATCACTTTTCACCTTTTCTTTGTCAATGAACGCAAGTGAAAACAATCCAAAAAGAAGAACAGATGCAACTAAAATGATTGCTCCTGAAAGGCCTGTGCAACAAATCAGAACTGCGCTGACTGCAAGAATTATGCTTAAGCTATAGAGAATTATGACTGTCGTTTTCTGGCTGAAGCCTCTGTCAATCAGCCTGTGATGGAGATGACCTCTGTCGGGCGCCATAATCGGCTGATGATGAATCACTCGTCTTACGATTGCAAAGAGCGTGTCAAAAATGGGAAGCCCCAGAATTAAAAACGGCACGCTGAACGCAACATACATTTTAAACGGTCCCTGAATTGACACTGTCGAAAGAACGAAGCCTAAAAAGAGCGCTCCGCTGTCTCCCATAAAGATTTTTGCGGGATTGAAATTATATGGCAAAAATCCAAAGCACGCGCCTGCGAGAGCCGCCGCCATAATGAGAAGCGTTCCCGTGTTTGTGTGCCCTATCATAAGAATTGATAAAAGAGCAACTGCAGCAATTGACGAAACGCCTGCAGCCAGACCATCAAGCCCGTCAATTAAATTCACGGCATTTGTCACGCCGACAATCCAGAAAATGCTTCCGATGATTGAAAGCCATTCGGGAAGGAAAATGAATCCGCCTGCTGAAAACGGATTGGAAAGAACGGTTATTCTGACTCCGAGCAAAACGGGAATTGTCGCAGCTATAATTTGAATTATGAATTTGACCCATGCCTTTCTCGGCTTTATGTCGTCAAAGACGCCCAAAATGACAACGATGAGCGCACCTGCCAAAATTCCGAGCTGCTGTCTTTCATAGACACCGTGATAGAGGTTTCCAAAACATAAAACGCTCACCACAAAGCCGTAGAAAATGGCAATTCCGCCAAGCCTTGCCTTTGGCTCCTTATGCATTCGTCTTTTATCTCTCGGAACATCAACCGCTCCGACCTTAAAAGCAATTTTTTTCGCAATGGGTGTTGCGGCAAATGTGAGGATGAATGCCACAAAAAAAGAAAATATCGTAAATAAGTCAAGTTCCTGAATTAACATATTTGCCCTCTCCTAAAAAAGCTTTTATTTTTCCACAAATTATTATACCTTTTTTTGTCTATTTTGTCAACTATTGCCCTCTCCTTTCCCACAAAAAACAATTTCATTACATTTTCATTACTGATATTGACCTTTTTCGACTTTTATGTTAATATGAATATTAAATATTCAGGAAGGATGAAGTTCAGATGAAAGCAACAGGTATTGTCAGAAAAGTAGATGAGTTAGGTCGAGTGGTCATTCCGAAGGAACTGAGAAAAACGCTTGATATTTCCGAAAAAGACGGCATGGAGATATATGTTGACGGAAACAGCATCATACTCAGGAAATATGAGCCCTCTTGCATATTTTGCGGAAGTTCCACAGATGTATTCACTTTCAGAGGAAGAAACATCTGCCCTCACTGCTTGGAGGAATTAAAAAAATAAAATTTGCTTTACATAAACAGTGCTGTAGCAAAATGTTTTTGCTGCAGTCTTTTTTTATTTTTGCCGCCCTCTCATAATTTAAAATTTTTTTACAAATTCCTATTTTAATATAGCGTGATTTATGATATAATATGTTAAGATGTGTCGTCTTTATGGCGGAGGTGATTTCTTGTTTGGATATGTCAGAGTTTTTAAAGATGAACTTAAAGTGAAAGAATATGAGCTTTTCAAAGCTCATTATTGCGGGCTTTGTAAGACGCTCAAAAAAGATTATGGTTTTGCGTCAAGGTTTGGTCTAAGCTACGATTTGACATTTCTTTCTTTGCTTATTTCCTCTCTTTCCGATAATGAAGAAAAGGTGGAGCTAAACTCCTGCGTTGCAAATCCTTTTAAAAAGAAGCCTGTGATTTCTCCGACCTCCAGCTTAAAATATGCCGCCTGCGCAAATGTTATCCTTACATATTTCAAGCTAAAGGATGACATTTCAGACAACCATTCTTTAAAATCTGCTTTTGCTCTCCTTTTTATGATGAGTGCAAAACGAAAAGCGAAAAAGAGAGCGCCTGAGCTTTTTGAAGAAACTGAAAAATCGATGAAAAGGTTAATGGGCTTAGAAAAAACAAGATGCGCAGAGCCTGATAAGCTCTCCCACGAATTTTCCCATCTCACAGAATGCATTTTTTCATTCGGCGTTGAAAATGATGAAAAAACAAGGCGCATTTTAGCTCGCATGGGCTATCTCATCGGAAGATTTATCTACCTTGCAGACGCGATTGACGACTATGAAAAAGACAAGAAAAAAGGCTCTTTTAATGTTTTGCTTGAGAGCAGGTGCCCCATCTCAAAAGAAGAGCTTTCTGACTCACTTGAATTCACATTGAGTGAAATATCATCAGCTTATAATCTTTTAGAAATCAAGAAAAACAAGAGCATTTTAGATAATATAATATATCTTGGCCTTTCAGACTCATTAAAAAAGGTCAGAAATCCTCAAAAAAACGAAAAGGAGACGAAGCATAATGACAGACCCGTATGAAGTGCTTGGCTTAAGCAAGGATGCTTCTCAAGAAGACATTAAAAAAGCCTACAGAACGCTTGCTAAAAAATATCATCCTGATAATTATGTGAATAATCCCCTTTCTGATTTAGCCGAAGAAAAATTCAAGGAAATCAACGAAGCATATGAAATGCTGACAGGCGGTGGCGCGGGACATAGCGGCGCGAGTGAGAGCACATGGAAAAGCGCGAGAAAATCGGCAGGTTCAGGGGAATTTGCAAGAATCAGAAACTTAATAAACATCGGAAATTTAAACGAGGCAGATGCGGCGTTAGATGCCATCTCAAACAGAACTGCTGAATGGTTTTTCTTAAAGGGAAGCGTTTTTATGCAACGCGGATGGCACACTCAGGGGATTAACTTCATCCGTCAGGCAGTGAGCATGGACCCGACAAACCACGAATATCGCTCTGCTCTTTC
The DNA here is from genome assembly GCA_045576235.1 of Clostridia bacterium. Classification (GTDB taxonomy): domain Bacteria; phylum Bacillota; class Clostridia; order UBA1381; family UBA9506; genus SIG437. The sequence continues at coordinate 28,543 of JAZNGA010000021.1, read as the reverse complement.
TAACTACACGATGAGAACACAGCAATACAGAACTGTCGGCTCACAGATGGGAACGGGCTCCGATTCTGCGTGTCAGTGTTGCCAGAGCCTCATTTGCGCAGACTGTTGCTGTGAATGTATGGGCGGAGACCTGATTTCCTGCTGTTAGAAATTTTAAAATTAAACGGAGAATTTTATGATTAAAAAAATTGCTCTTTCTTCAGTTTTGATGGCGCTCGTCGTTGTCTCATTATTTGTCGGAAGCATATGGCCCGTTAAAATTGCAATGAGCCTTGCCGCATCTTTGGTCATTTCCGTTGTCGTTATAGAGTGCGGTCATAAATTTGCGTGGCTTGTCTATTTTGGCTGTTCTTTCATTTCTTTTCTCATAATTCCGAAAAAAATGCTGGTTTATGGGTTCATTTTGTTTTTGGGATATTATCCCATAATCAAGCTCTACATTGAAAGACCGGGCAAACTAATTTTGGAGTGGGTCATTAAGCTTTTATGCTTTAACATTATTTTGGCTGTTTCTTTTTTCGCGGCAAAAATTTTCCTTTTGCCTTCACTTGATGCAAGCCTTGTCGGATTTGTTTTTAAATATATTGCTGCAATCATTGCGATTTCTGAGGTCTTTTTTGTTGTTTACGACCTCGGCATAAGCTTTTTTATAAGTTACTATCAAAAAAAACTCAGGGGGTTTATTAAATTATGAAAAAAATATTGATTTTTGCTTTTCTTGCTCTTTTTCTCCTTTCAGGATGCTCAAAAGACAAAGCGGCTGAAGATGCTCCTTCCATACGCTACACGGGAGGTCAGTTCTACAACACAACTCCGCCTATCATGGAGGGAATGGTGAAAGACTTTGACGAAAACACGATAACCTTGATAATTAAAGACGAGGAATATCCCGTTAGCCTATCAGAAAGAGCAAAAGAGGAGATTGTGATTTTCAGAGATAAATATGGCAGATTAATTGAAAAAGGCACTTTCCTTCAGATTAAATATGAGATGCTTGGAAGTGAATATGTCGCAAACCACATAGCCTTCCTTGACGGAAACCTTCAAGTTGAATAAATCAGAATGGTCTGCAGCAATTTGCTGCAGACCATTTTTTCGGGCATAGCCATAACACTCTATATGGCTTGGCTTCTCCTTCAAAGAGAGTGACTGATGATATGCAAAAAAGACCGCATTTAAAATGCGGTCTTTTTAAGTGAATATAATCTTATTTGCCAGCAACGAAATCTTTTAAAGCTTTACCAGCTTTGAAAGCAGGAACTGTTGTTGCAGGGATTTTGATTGTAGCTTTCGTCTGAGGATTCTTACCTTCTCTTGCAGCTCTTTTTCTTGCTTCAAATGTTCCAAAGCCAACAAGCTGAACTTTGTCACCTTTCTTTAAAGCTTCGCTAACTGAGTCAACAAAAGCGCCTAAAACTCTCTCTGCATCTTTTTTTGTTACATCTGCTTTTTCAGCTAAGATTGCAACTAAATCTGCCTTATTCATTTCTTCTTCCTCCTATAAATAAATTATAATAATATTTTATACAGCAATGTCTTGCTATATTTCGACTTTGTCATTTGTGCTTGACCTTGTCCCAGATTTCATCAAGCTCTGGAAGCGTCATCTTTTCCATATCTTTTCCCTGACATTTAGCTTCCTCTTCGACCAAAGAAAATCTTCTGATAAACTTTTCTGTTGCTTTTTTCAGAGCGCTTTCTGCATCAATTCCCGAAAGCCTTGCAACATTAACGCAGGAAAAGAGAATGTCTCCGATTTCTTCCTCAAGCTCCGCCGCATCATCATTTCTGATGGCTACTTCAATCTCGGATGCTTCCTCCATTATCTTTGAAAGCGCATCTTTTGCCGAATCCCAGTCCATTCCTGCTTTAGAAGCCTTTTTCTGAACCTTTGCAGCATAGATAAGCGCAGGGAGATATCTGCAAACATCCTTTAAGCTTTCCGTGTAAGACGAGATGCCCTTTTCTTTGAGCTTGTTCTTTTCCCAGGTCTCTAAAACCTCGCTCGCTGTCTCAGCCTTGTCGTCAGCAAAAATGTGAGTGTGTCTTGAAATCATTTTTTCAGACACGAGATTCAAAACATCCTGAATCGAAAAGGTTCCGTCTTCTTCTCCGATTGTCGAATGGAACACGACCTGAAGAAGAACATCTCCAAGCTCATCGGCAAATTTCAATTTGTCGCCCGAGTCAAGCGCCTCTAAAGCCTCATAGGCCTCCTCAATCAGATTGCCTTTGATTGACTCGTGAGTCTGCTCTCTGTCCCAGGGACAACCACCTTCGCCTCTCAACACTTTTATTATACCATTAAATTCCTCAAATGTGAAGTCTTTTTTTCTATTTTTCATAACTTTTTCCTTTTTTTTTCAAAAAAACTATATTTTATTGACATTTTTTTACATTTATTTACATATTTTAGGAGATGAGTTTACACTTTGTTAACAATTTAAGAATTTTTTCACCCTTCGGCATCATAGAAATATCATCTTTTTTAATAGCTTTTAACAAAAATATCATAACAAAATAGACGATAGCAGCTATCATAATTGCTCCCACGAGTGCTAATGTTGCTTTTAATCTTAAATCTCCTGCGACGGGAGTTATCGGCGGAAGGCTTTCTGTGAATTGGAAAGCAAGACTGAAATCAAACTTCGGAGCGCCGATGAGCCCTGCAATAAAATCATAGCTGAAGAACGCTGAAACTCCCATTACGGCAGCAGCGACGAGCGGTTTTAAAACATTATCAGCCAAATTAAACCTTGGTGAAATCACTTTTTTAACAGCAATAATATTCAATGTCGCAATTGTCAGATAGCATAAAAGCGTCGAAATCGGTGCTCCGCCGATGTTCAAATCGTGCGAGCCAACTAAAATGAAATTTGTTACGATTTTGACTATTCCGCCTGCGAGCATATTATAAACAGGAATCATAACCTTTCCCGTTGCCTGAAGTGTCGCCGTTGTGACAGAGACAAGACAGACAAAAATCACCGCATATGCCAAAATGAAGAGCATATGCTCCGAGCGCACATTATTATAGACAACTAAAAGAACGGGAGCGCTCAAGACAGAAAGTCCGACAGCGCACGGAAGCGAGAAAAGAGTAGTTATTCTGACGGTTGACTCTGTCAGCTTTTTTGCTTCACTATAGTTCTTAACTGCAAATGCAGAAGAAATTGCAGGAACAATGCTCATTGAAAGAGCTGTCACGATTGTCGGCGGCAGATTAAAAAGCGGAACTGCAAAGCCTGAATATGCTCCATAGAGGATTTCCGAAGGCTTTTCCAAGATGTTTTTGCCAATTATGACGCTGTCAGGCGAAAGTCCGTAAAACTCTGTCAGCGTTTTAAACATATCCTCTGTCACGACGATTTCCTGAAGCCTTTGTCTTATCATCACCATATCAATTACATTTGTGACAGATGAAACTGCCGCACCGATTGTTATCGGAACTGCAATTTTTAGTAGCGACAGAAAAATTTCCTTTGTTGTTCTTGCTGAAGTGTCTGAAGAAAGAGTTGCCGCGCCCATCTTTTTTCTGTTTAAAACATAGGCTATGACCATGAAAAGCGCCGCAAAGAGCACGCCTGATGTCACGCCGAGAACAGCACCGCTTGCGGCGTTGACAATCCCTGACGGCATCAGAAAATATGCCAAAAAGAGACCGACAAGGAGTTTAGACAGCGCCTCTATGACTTCTGAAAAAGCAGTCGGCACCATGTTTGACATTCCCTGAAAATAGCCCCTGAAGGCAGACAGCACCGAAACAAAGAAAATCGCAGGTGAAATCGCAACAATTCCGAGATATGACCCTGACGAGCCCGTGAGATTAGCAAAAGCTTTAGCGCCTATGAAAAGAATCAGCGCGCCGATTATGCCTAAAACTGAAAGAAGGGAGACAGCGGCTTTGAAAATTCTGTCAACTTCTTTATTATTCTTTTTAGCCAGGCTCTCTGACACCATTTTTGAAACGGCAACAGGAAGACCTGCCGTTGCAACAACGAATAAAACCGTGTAGAAATTATAGGCAGTTGAAAACAGTGCCATGCCCTCTTCTTTTAATATGTTTGCAAGAGGAATCTTAAAAAGCGCACCAATCACCTTAACGACAAGGTTTGCTAAAACCAGGGTCATTGCGCCTTCTAAATATGTTTGTTTTTTAAGCTTCATCAGGATTTACCTCTCCTTATTTTTTGTTATAATTAAGTCTATTTATCTTTATCACTACATATACTTATTTTCCAAGACAAAACTTTGAAAAAATTCTGTCAACAACATCTTCAGAGACCTCAATTCCCGTTATCTCGCCCAAAGCCTGCACGCTCGCACGCAAATCAATTGAAATCATATCGTCAGGCATTATGCCGAGCGCAGCTTTAGCCGAATCGATAAATTCCTTTGCTCTACAAAGCGCCTGCTTATGAGCTGCCTTTGTCAGAATCGGGAAATCACTTTTTTCGATTTCGCCGAGATGGAACATTTTTTCAATTTTTTCCAAAAGCTCAGAGACTCCCTCGCCCGTTTTAGCTGAAATATGTACAGTTTCAAAGCTTTTGCCGTGGAAGGAAATCTCTTTTTTATTCTCTATGTCAGTTTTATTGATGACGAGAATCACCTTTTTGCCATCTAAAAGCTTTAAGAGAATTTCATCCTCCTCTGTCACGCCTGTTCCGGCGTCTGTCAAGAAAAGCACGAGCTCTGCTCTATCAATATATTCCTTTGATTTTTCAATTCCTATATGTTCAATTTTGTCGTCAGTTTCCCTGATGCCTGCCGTGTCAAAAATGTTTAAGGTCACATCTCCTAAAGAAACAGTTTCTTCAATGACATCTCTGGTCGTTCCCGGAATGTCTGTGACTATTGCTCTGTCTGAAAGCAAAATCGCATTTAAAAGCGAGGATTTTCCGACATTGGGCTTTCCTGCAATGACCGTGTCAATTCCGCTTTGAATGAGCTTTCCTCTTTGTTCTGTTTTAATCAGCCTCTCGATTTTTTCTGATGCGGAAAAAAGCCTTTCTTTAATTTCATCAAAGGTGATTTTTTCAAAATCCTCCTCGGGAAAATCTGAAACAGCATCAATTTCCGCGATGATGTCTAAAATGCTTTCTCTTAATTCATTTATCATAGCCGACAGGCTGCCCTGCATATGGGAAAGGGCAAGGGATGCTGCCTGATTTGATTTAGCGTTTATAACATCAATCACAGCTTCTGCCTGCGCCATGTCAAGTCTTCCGTTTAAAAAAGCGCGCTTTGTGAATTCGCCCGGTAAAGCAAGCCTCGCGCCGCTCTTTATGACGCAGTCTAAAATTCTTCTCGTGACCAAAATGCCACCGTGACAGCTGATTTCAACCGTGTTTTCACCTGTGAAGCTTTTAGGAGAGACAAAGACCGTGCATAAACATTCGTCTATCAAAACATCTCCATCATAGATTTCGCCATAGAGCGCTGTGTGGGTTTTAGCGCAGGACAAGCGCTTATTTTTCGGGCTTTTAAAGATTTTATCACAAATTTCAAACGCCTCTTTCCCCGACACTCTTATGACAGCTATTCCTCCCGTGCCGATTGGCGTTGCGATTGCCGCTATCGTATCATACATATCAAAACATCCTTTTAAATCTTGTTATAATCTGCCTACATTTTTGAAAGAGCCTCAAAAAGCAGTTTGTTTATCACCTTGGGATTTGCTTTTCCCTTTGATGCTCTCATTGTCTGTCCAATCAAAAAGCCCATAGCCTGCTCTTTTCCTGCTTTAAAGTCTTCTACAGACTTAGGGTTTTGCTTTAAGACATCTTCAATCATCTTTATAAGCTCGCCTTCGTCAGAAAGCTGGGCAAGGCCAAGCTTTTTAACAATTTCATCAGGCTCAGACTCGCCCAGAAACATCTCGGAAAGCACTTTTTTTGCCGCACTCATTGAAATCGTTCCATTTTCAATCAGACTAATCAGCGAAACGAGCTTTTTTGGCTCAAACGGAATGGTTTCAAGCTCATTTTCCTTCATAAATCTCGAAACATCAACCATCATCCAGTTGCTGACGGTTTTCGCTTTGGCTCCGAGCGAGATGCACTCGTCAAAATAGTCTGCCATGCTTTTTTGTGATGTCAAAACAGAAGCATCATATTCAGGAAGCCCAAAATCTTTAACATATCTTTCCTTTCTTGCTTCGGGAAGCTCGGGAAGCGTCTTTTTAATTCTTTCAATCCACTCATCTGAAATCTCAATCGGAAGAAGGTCAGGTTCGGGGAAATATCTGTAGTCGTGAGCGTCTTCTTTAGTTCTCATAACTATGCTTATTCCTCTCGCATCGTCCCAACGGCGCGTTTCCTGCTCAACTATTCCGCCTGAAACTAAAATCTCCGCCTGTCTTTTTTCTTCAAACTGCATTGCTCTTAATGCCGCAGAAAATGAGTTGACATTTTTCATTTCGCAGCGCGTTCCATATTCTTTCGCGCCTTCTTCTCTCAAAGAAACATTGACATCGCATCGGAGCGAGCCTTCCTGCATCTTGCAGTCGGAAACCTCCGTATATTCAAGGATTGATTTTAAAGTTTCCAAAAAGATTTTTGCATCTTCAGGTGAGCGGAGGTCCGGCTCTGTCACGATTTCAATAAGCGGAACACCGCAGCGATTATAATCAACTATGGAAACGCCTGATTTTTCATCGTGGATGAGTTTTCCTGCGTCTTCTTCTATGTGAATTCTTGTTATTCCGATTCTTTTCTTTTCGCCGTCAACTGTTATGTCAATATATCCATTTTTACAAACAGGAAGGTCAAACTGCGAAATCTGATAAGCTTTCGGAAGGTCAGGATAGAAATAGTTTTTTCTGTCCTGCTTTGAATAGCGCGCTATTTCACAGTTCATCGCAAGCCCTGCTTTAATTGCATAGTCTAAAACTGACTTATTCAAAACGGGAAGCGTTCCGGGCATACCCGTACAGACAGGGCAGCAATGCGTGTTCGGCTCTCCGCCGAATTCATTTTTGCATCCGCAATATATCTTGGTTTTTGTCGAAAGCTCTGCATGAACTTCAAGACCAATGACTGTTTCAAATTTCATCATCTTTTTCCTCCAATCTTGGTCTTTGTCTTTTAACCGTCTTTTCCAAGCAAAGCGCGGCGTTTAAAATTGTCTGCTCGCCGAAAGGCTTGCCGATAATCTGAATGCCGATTGGAAGCCCGTTCTTATCATATCCGCACGGAATAACGATTGCGGGGAGTCCCGCTATGTTAATGGAAACTGTGCAAATGTCTGCAAGATACATCTCCATAGGGTCAGCTGTTTTCTCGCCGAGCTTAAAGGCAACAGTCGGAGAAACGGGAGTCACTAAAACATCAAACTTCTCAAATGCATCAGAAAAATCCTGCATAATCTTCGTTCTCACCTTCTGAGCCTTCTTGTAATATGCATCATAATAGCCTGATGATAAGGCATATGTTCCAAGCATAATTCTTCTTTTGACTTCATTTCCAAAGCCCTCGCTTCTTGACCTTAAATAGAGGTCAGACAAATCGCAGGGATTATCTGCTCGGAAGCCATATTTAACTCCGTCATAGCGCGAAAGATTTGAGCTTGCTTCGCTTGATGAAATTATATAATATGCAGGGAGAGCATATTTATTCAAAGGAAGGCTTGCATCAGCTACGGAAGCGCCAAGGGCTTTGAATGATTCGAGAGCAGAAAAAATCGCATCTAAAATCTCCTTATCAATTCCCGCGCTGATAAATTCAGACGGCACGCCGATTTTAAGTCCTTTAACATTTTCAGAAAGATTTTTTTCAAAGCCGCAACAAGCCATGCTGACGCTTGTCGAGTCCATTTCGTCATAGCCTGAAATCGCATCTAAAACCATAGCCGAATCTAAAACATCCTTTGTCACAGGACCAATCTGGTCGAGTGACGACGCAAAAGCAACAAGTCCAAAACGCGAAACTGCGCCATATGTCGGCTTTAGGCCTACGCAGCCGCAGAAAGCCGCAGGCTGACGGATTGAGCCACCCGTGTCAGAGCCGAGCGCAAAAAAAGCCTCATCTGCCGCCACAGCCGCCGCAGAGCCGCCTGACGAACCGCCCGGGACTCTCGATAAATCATATGGGTTTTTAGTTTTTTTAAAATATGAGTTTTCGGTCGATGAGCCCATTGCAAACTCGTCCATGTTTAGCTTGCCTAAAAGCACAGCGTCTTCACTTTTCAGTTTTTTTGCAACTGTGCTGTCATAGGGCGGCACAAACTCGCGGAGCATTTTTGATGCGCAGGTTGTCAGAACATCTTTTGTGCATATGTTGTCTTTCAGCGCCATAGGAACACCCGCTAACTTTCCGACCTTTTCGCCTTTGGAAATTTTTCTGTCAACGGCTTCAGCGCTTTTTAAAGCCTCGCTGGAAAGAATTGTTATGAAGCTTCCGACATCTTTTTCAACTTCTTCAATTCGCGTTAGCGCGGCTTTTGTTGCTTCAACCGAAGAAATCTCTTTATTTTTTATCATATCACGGATTTCGTGAGCAGTCAGCCTAAACAAAATTTGTCACCTCAATTTTATTATTCAACGACCTTTGGGACAGCAAAACCGCCGCTTTGCTTTTGCGGCGCATTTTTTAAAATGTCATCTCTTTCATATGACTCTTTTATCTCATCTTCTCTGAAAGCATTTGCCATATGTCTTGCGTGGGCAGTCGGAATGACTCCCTCTGTGTCAAGCGCGGAAAGCTCAGATGCAAAATCTATGATGCCCTCCATGTCAGCGCGCAGGGCATTTGCTTCTTCATCTGTCAGACTGAGCCTCGCAAGATTGGCAATATGCAAAATCTCTTCTTTAGTTATTTTCATAAGAATTACTCCTTAAGATTATTCAATCACTTCGCTTGTTTCTTCGCTTGTCTCATCAGGCAGCATATTCTTTTTAATGATGTGCCACGCATAGAAGTTCATAGTGAAAGATGTCCAGACTATCAAAATGACAGGCATGAGTATCACCCAAACTCCGTAAAGTCTCATCAAGCCATAGTGAACAGCTAAAACAAAAATTAAAAAGAACAAATTCTGCGGAAGCTTTGCCAAAGCAAAAATGAACGAGTTTTTGAAAATGTCCTTTAGCTTCATCTCAAAAGAAACTATCATAAGATAGACATAAGACGGCACAATCATAAGCACCGCACCAAAAACAAGCAAAACCGCAAACAAGATTATGTTTGCGACCTTAAAGAAATAGAAAAGCGTCACGGAAATATAAATCAAAAACATAAAATATAATATAATATTTGCAATTATCATCTGCTTTATGTTCTTTTTTGAATGTTCTAAAAAATCAGAAAGCAAAAATGAATGTTCTCTTTTAACAAAGTTCCTTGTTATAAATGTCAGACCTGCTGTGAACGGGCCTGAAAGAACAAGCGGAAAAAGCGGCAGCATCAACCAGAAAACTGCGATGACATTTCCCATTGCAATCTGCTCTAAATAAAATTTTATGCTTTCCAGATCAAAAAGCGGAATTGCAACCATCGCGCAGAGAATCAAAATCGGAATATTGCAGGCAAAATATAACAAATTAACCTTTAACATATCAAAAAACTTATCAAAAATCGTGCCGAAATATTCTCTTCTTTCAGCCTGCTCTTTTGAAACTCCCTTTCCGTCTTTTAAATAGCCAGGTGTGAAAAATCCCATCAGTCTTCTCTCCTTTTTCTAATCATTGCCATTTCAGGCAATCTTCTTCCCAAATTAATCTTAACAATCTGTTTTGCATGCGGAGCAGAATCAATCTTCTCCCCATCTTCATTTTTCATTTCTGTCACAATATGCGTCATAAATTTTTCCTTCGGCATGATGATTTCAACCTCATCGAAGAGCGAAAATTTGTTTCTCTGCTCAAAAATCGTCTCGCCCGTCTCCTCGTCATAGCCTATGGCTACAGCGCAGACATTATAATTTCTTATGTATGCGCTCGATTCATAGACCTGCGCAGTCTCTGACGGCTTTCCTAAAAAGAAGCCTGTCGTGTAGTGTCTGTTTGAAACCTTTAAAAGCTCTTCAAGCCACTCGTCTTTAAAGACATATTTATCGGGGTTTTCAAGATATGCATCAAGCGCCTCGCGATATGTTTTAACGACAGTTGCGACATAATATTCAGTCTTGACTCTGCCCTCGATTTTAAAGCTCGAAATTCCTGATTTAACAAGCTCGGGAATATATTCAATCATGCAGAGGTCTTTGGAATTGAAAATGAAAGTCCCTCTTTCGTTTTCAAAAACATCCATAAATTCTCCCGGGCGCTGCTCTTCGACCAAGGAATATTTCCATCTGCACGGATGAGCGCACTCGCCATTATTTGCATCTCTTTCTATCATATAGTTAGAGAGCAAACATCTTCCCGAATAGGAAATGCACATCGCTCCGTGAACAAAAGCCTCAAGCTCTAGGCTGCTGTCAGTTTTCTCCCTGATTTTTCTGATTTCGTCAAACGAAAGCTCGCGCCCTAAAACAACTCTCTCTGCGCCAAGCTCGTGCCACGAATTCACGGTCATATAGTTTACATTGTTTGCCTGCGTGCTGACATGAATAGGAATGTGCGGAGCATATTTTTTAGCCATCATAAAAGCACCAAGGTCAGAAATTATGAGTCCGTCGGGAGAAAGACTTTCCATTTCCTCCAAAAAGCGCGGAAAAGCGTCAATGTCCTCATTATGAGGGATGATGTTTGCTGTTATGTAGATTTTCTTGCCACGGCTTTTCACAAAATCAATGCCTTCTTTTAAGTCATCTTTTGAAAAGTTTTTCGCGGCAGCGCGGAGCGAAAATTCTTCGCCCCCTGCATAAACTGCGTCAGCCCCGTAGGTTATTGCTGTTTTAAGTCTGTCTAAGCTCCCTGCAGGAGCTAAAATTTCAATGTTTTTCATATTATTCTCCGATTTTGTTTAATATGGCAGAGACAACACTCTCTGCATCAAGCCCTGATAATTTATAGAGCTCATCTACAGCCCCGTGCTCAACAATTCCGTTTTTGTGGGCCTTTATGATAACTTCCTTTCCCGTGTCCTTCAAAATGGAAACAATCAGCTCGCCGATTCCACCTCTTAAAACTCCGTCTTCCAAAGTCAAAACGACATCTGTATCACATAAAATTTCTTTAATGTGTTCTTCATCTAAAGGGAAAAGCGTTCTCAAATTGATGAGCGCGATTTCCTTTCCCATTTCTTTCAGTTTGTCATATGCCTCTTTTGCGATTTTTCCCATATGCCCCGCAAAAACGATTGCGGCATCAGAGCCCTTTGCGATGACATCGGCTTTTGAAAGCGAAAATAATGACGGATTATCATAGACAAATTCCATGTTGCCCCTTGGATATCTTATGGCAACGGGGCCCTTGTGCTCAAGCGTTGCAAACTCAAGCATCTTTAAAAGCTCATTATAATTGCAAGGCGAAAGCACGGTCATGTTCGGCATATGAGATAAATAAGATATGTCAAAAATGCCCTGATGTGTCTCTCCATCTTCTCCGACAAGACCTGCCCTGTCGATGCAGAAAACAACATCTAAATTCTGCAGACAGACATCGTGCAAAATCTGGTCATATGCCCTCTGGAGAAACGATGAATAGACAACGAAAACAGGCTTAAGTCCTCCCATGGAAAGCCCTGCCGCAAAAGTCACCGCGTGCTGCTCTGCAATTGCCACATCAAAAAACCTTTCGGGAAAGAGCGCCGAAAATTCTTTCAGCCCTGTTCCCTCAAGCATCGCAGCAGTCACAGCGCACAGCTTTTCGTTTTTTTCTGCCAAACTCACGAGCGCGCTTCCAAATGCCTCTGAATATGACCTGTAGCCTGCGTGGCTTTGCTCTGGCTTTTTAGGCGCAGCAGAAACTCCGTGATATTCAGTAGGCTTATTTTCCGCCAAGCTATAGCCCTTGCCCTTTTTTGTCACAACATGGACTAAAACAGGGCCCTTGACCATTTTTGCTGTCTCTAAAATATGCGCCACCAGCTTGACATTGTGGCCGTCAATGGGGCCGAGATATGTAAACCCTAAGTTTTCAAACAAATTCCTCGGAATAACAAGGCGGCGCAAAGCGTCTTTAATCTTTTTTAAAAACTTAACTGTCGCTCTTCCGACCTTCGGAATTTTCATAAAATGGCGTTCAAGCTCCGCTTTAAACTTAAAATATGAAGGTTTTGAGCGAAGGCGCGAAAGATATCTTGAAAGAGAGCCTACATTTTTTGAAATCGACATCTCATTATCGTTTAAAATGACTATGAAATTTTCTTTTTCATCTCCTGCCGCATCGAGCGCCTCATATGCCATTCCGCCCGTCATCGCGCCGTCGCCGATGACACAAGTGACATATCCTTTTTCGCCTTTTATGCGCTTTGCCTTCATCATGCCGAGCGCCGCGGAAACCGATGTGCTTGAATGGCCCGTGTTAAACGCGTCAAACTCGCTTTCAGATGTTTTTGGAAAGCCCGAAAGACCGCCGAGCTTTCTTAAGCTGGAGAACCTGTCTCGTCTGCCCGTCAGGATTTTATGGACATATGTCTGATGTCCGACATCCCAGATGACCTTGTCGCGAGGCAAATCAAACGCGCGGAAAATCGCAAGCGTCAGCTCAACAACACCGAGATTTGACGCCAAATGCCCTCCCGAGTCTAAAACAGATTCAATCAGAAATTGCCTTATCTCTCCGCTCAAAGCCTTAAGCTCACGGGAAGAAAGACCTTTCACATCAGAAGGAGATTCAATTTTATCAAGATATTTAAACATAAAATCACTTCTTCTTTTTTTCTTTTGCTTTTTGTCTGATTTTCTTTTCGAAAAATCTCTTTATGTAGAAAAATCCGTTTTCAATAGGACAAATCGGCTCGACCAAAACAGAGAAAAAGCCGCATCTTTTAGCTCCGAAAACATCTGTGAAAATCTGGTCGCCAATCATCGCAACCTGACTCTTTAAAAGCCCCATTTCCTTTTGCGCTGAAAGATAGCCCTTCTTTTTCGGCTTACCTGCCTTTGCCATGAAAAAATAGCCAAGGTCGGAGTTAAAAAGCTCCACTCTTTCCTTTTTTCCGTTTGAAATGAGACAAACCTTAAAGCCTTTTTCATTCAGTTCATTTAAAAACGCAAGCGTTTTTGGCGACGGCTTTGGCGTCTTGTGGCTTTCCAATGTGTTATCAATGTCTAAAATGACACCTTTTATGCCCTTTTTTAAAAGCGCATCCAAATCTAAAGAGAAAATGTTTTCTTCTGCCATGTCTGGCATAAACAATTTTAACAACGAAACCACTCCCTGCCTATTTGTTTTCTGCCTTTTTTAAAAGCTCCTCGAGCTCTTCTTTTCCGAGTCTGTAGACCTTCGGGCAAAACTGACAAGTGAGCTCTGCTTTGCCTTCTTTTTCGATGATGTCTTTAAGCTCTGTTTTTCCGAGCGAAATCAGCGCCTTTTCAATTTTTTCGTGGCTGCAGTCGCAACGATATTCATAAAAAGACGAATCCAAAAACTTCATCTCAAAGCCTCTAGCGACTTTTCTGACGATTTCCTCGCCCGTCATTCCGTTTGAGAGCATCTCTGTCACAGGAGGAAGGCTTCTGACATTTTTTTCAATTATTTTTGCAGTCTCATCATCAGCGTTTGGCATAAGCTGAACGATGAATCCGCCTGCTTCTTTTGCAGAAAGGTCTGTGTCAACTAAAACGCCAAGCGCAATTGCCGTCGGAGTCTGCTCCGATTTTGCAAAATAATATGTGAAATCCTCTGCAATCTCGCCCGTCACAAGCGGCACGCTTCCGAGATATGGCTCTTTCAAGCCCAAATCCTTGGAAATGCTCAAATACCCTTTTCCGATTGCCGCACCGACTGCAAGCTTTCCCTGCTTGTTTAAAGGAAGGTCAACCAAAGGATTATAGACATAGCCCTTGACCATTCCGCAACCGTCAGATGTTGTAACTATGCCCGAAAGCGGACCGTCGCCTTTAATGTAGACCGTGACCTTGTCATCCTCGCTTTTAAGCATACTTCCCAAAAACGCAGTCATAGTCAGCGTTCTGCCGAGCGCCGCTGTCGCAACGGGCGAAGTGTTATGAATTTTTTGCGCCGTGTTCACAATGTCTTTACTATCTAAAAAGCTGACTTTAATCATTCCAAGCTCGTCAACTGCTCTTAAAATTTCTCCCATAACTATCTCCATTCTGTTTTTTTATTTTTCAAGGGGATGTAAAAAAAGTCCAGAGTGCAAAAAGAAATTAATATGCTTAAAAAAGAACATTTCTAAATATATGAGTTTAGAAAATTAATGTAGAAAAATCTCAAAAGAACGATTTTTCTTTTAAATATATTTCTTTTTGCTATAAATAAACCTCGCCTCTTGCTGTATAAACATACAGCTTCGGGCAATCAAAATCAAGGATGAACCTTGATTTTGCTCGGTTTATTTATTCTGACTCTTTTTTTCCTATCCCCAAATAAAGGGTTGAACTCCCCATCAATTATTTTTCAATCTCTACAAGAAAAATCGAATTATCGCTCCCATAAGCCTCGCATCCTTCCGGCTGCATCCATTCTGCCGCCATGACAAAGGCTTTATCCTCGCCAAAAGGAGTCGCGCAGAAGTTTCCGAGCCTTGCCCCTCTTTCTTCGACGACCACGAATTCACTGCTCTTTAAAAGCCTCATATTCTCGACTTTTGCTGCAAAAAGCGGCGCTCTGTGACGGAAAACATGGTCGTTTTCAGCTCCCCGTCGCGTGTAAACAAGATAGAGCTCACCTGAGATTTTCATAAAATGCTGCTGTGTGTTATAGCTTTGAACGATGCTTCCGTCGTCCCATTTCCATAGCTGAAGATTTTGATAATTAAGTCCGTCCTCGCTTTTTGCAACGAGAGCACACTCATCGTTTCTTAAAGTCATATAATAAAATCCGTCGTGGAAAATCAGTGAAGGTTCGCCGAGACCTCTTGCAATTTTTACGGTCATCTCCTCACCCATGCAGATAAGCCTGACATCTTCTCCGTCAAAAGAGCATCGCAAAACCCTGACAAACATATTGGGCTCATCACCTTTTCTGTAATAAACAGGGATTAAAAGCTCTCCGTTTTCAAGCTCTAAACTCTGCCCGCTTCCGTTTCCGCAACGCTCGAAGCCATCGGGCATTTTTATGAATTTCATTTTTTTAAATTCATTTTTCTCTTTATCAAAAACGCTGTAGAAAGTGTTCCTTTTTCTGCCCGTGGGGTGAAGCACGCCTTTTTCATATTCGGCCGTGTGCCCTAAAAGAAGAATTTTATCTGTTTTTTTATGGTGCATCGGGGTCGCGTCGCTTCCGACAGTTATGTAGTTTTTCTCTTCAATCGGTGCGAGGCCTTTTTGCTCTTTAAATTCTGTCCATGTTTTTCCGTCATCAAAGCTCTGGCTCATCAAAATCCCTGAAAAGGCATCAATCCCTTTAACATTTAAGCCCTGTGAGGTCGCAATCATAAATTCAGGCGTGTGACAACACCTTGCATGAACAAGACAACTTTTTCCATCAAAACCGCTTCTGACTGTGTATGTTCTTAGGTTCATTTTTCTGCCTCCTGTTCAAAAACATACTCTTATGTCCTTAACAGAATTATTATACTATAAATTAAGGAAATTATCAAGCACTTAATTATGAATATGTTATCAATATTATATACTGAAATTAACCTTCTCTGCAAGCGGTCAACTTATCTTTTTGTGTGAGGCTTTAACTAAAAAATGGACAGCTCTTTTTGAGCTGTGGCCACCACCACATAAGGAAGTATTGTCCTAAAATCGTATTTTTGGCGAATTTCTGCGTTGAAAAAGTCCCATATCCGTCAGGATTATGGGACTTTTTTACCTTAAACTCCATCTAAAAATCTTGATTTTAGGATGTAATGCAGTTTTGAATTTCATATTTTTAGAATTAGACAATGAACAAAAATGGCTTCAAAACCAACACTTCCTTATGTGGTGGTGGCCTTTCCGCTATAAGCTTAAACTAAAACCTTAACAACGATTTTTTTAATTACGCCGCCTTCTTTAGCTTTTAAGCCCGGCTTATGAATGTCATCGGGATAAAAAATCGCAAAATCGCCTTCTTTAGCGTAAAGTCTTGCGCTGTCGCCATCGCATGTGAAGAACTCAACATCCTTTTCAGGATTATATTCTGTCATTATCTTGCAATCAGAAACAGGCGCATAGTCCATAATCTCTTTTCCCGAAAGAATGAACTGAATGTCAATATATCTTCTGTGGCCTTCAAATTTTGGATGGTCGTCTTTTCCCTCATATTCCTGAACCATTGCATAGACATTTTTTCCGTCTATCTCATATTTTCCAATCTCAGCGCCGTCTTTCATAACCTTTTCAATGAAGTCAAAAGCCGGCTTAAAACCCGGGTTTAATGAAACATATAAGTCCTTGTTTTTAATGTTATCAAAAATCATTTTAAAAACCTCTCTTAAATTTAATAGCTATCCCAAAACCTTTAAAATGTAGGTTGCGATTGTCTTTGCATAGTTTAAAAGCGCGTCACATTCGATAAATTCATCAGGCTGATGAGCGCCGCCTTTTTTAGAAAAGTCGCGCCCTGCGCCAAAACCGAACGCACGGCTTGAGCCATATTTTGAAATGACTGAAAGGTCAGAAAGGCAAGAACCGCAAACAATCGGCGAACTTCCTGTTGCTTCTTTTGAAGCCTCACACATAAGAGAAACATCTTCGCTGTCGGGCTCGCAGAAAACATAGTGGAAGAATCTTGTTTCAGGTCGGAAACCATCGCCGACTATGCCGAGCGGCTCGAGCTTTTCAGCTAAAAGCTTCTCAATTTCTTTAAGCTCTGATGCAATTTCGTCTTTTGTCTTGTCCGTGTAGAAAACGAAATAGACCTCGCCTTTTCCTAAGTCGCTTCCGTTGTTTCCACCGCGCGCACCCATATATCTTAACGAGGTTTCGGGGATTATCGTTCCTTTATAGAACTTGTTTTCCCCCATTTCCCTTCGTCTTGCATCAGCAAAGGTTTCCTCAATCATGTCAATGACAACGGAAATAGCCTTTGCGACGCATTTCGCACTATCGACAACATCTTTCGTGTGGAAGAAATATTTTATCTCTCCGCCGCCCGAGCCACAGTGCCATATCTGGTTTTCGCGTCCGTCCATGCTGACAATTCTCTTTGTCGGATATTTTAAAACTGACGAAAGCGCACCATGGGAGCCGCCATATTCTTCGTCTGAATATGCCGCAAAGAGCAGATTTTTCTTCGGCTTAAATCCGTTTTCTTTTAAAATTTTCATGATAAAAAGCGCCGTCGCCACAGCATATTTATCATCACACGCACCGCGTCCATAGATTTTGCCATCTGCGATTTCGCCAGCCAAAGGCGCTTTTTCCCAGTTTTTTTCATCGCCTATGCGCACTGTGTCTGTGTGAGCCATGACCATCAGCTCATTTTAATCTGTCTCCCCGCAATATTTAGCAACAACATTATATCTGTTTTCCAAATTTCTTCCGTCCAAATAGTCAGGATGCTTATCAAAATCTTTTAATTCCATCGGAGAGAAAAAATCAGTCTCAAGACCAATTTCATCACAGTAGCTTTTAACAAAACGAGCACATTCTTCCTCATTTCCATAAGAAGAAAAGCTTTCTGAATTAATTTTTATCAGGTCAGATAGCAAAGCAAACAGCTCATCCTTTCTCTCTTCAATGAGAGAACAAATCTTTCCCGTATCCATCAAAAATTCCTCCAAACAATTCTATCAAACTATCCTAAAATCAATTTCACAATTGAATAAAGAATTGAAGGACAAAGCAGACATCCAAGTCCCGTGTAGAAAGTTGATGTCATTGCGCCATATGGAACTAATTTCGGGTCAGTTGCAGCAAGTCCTGCAGTCGTTCCGCTTGTTGTTCCCATCAGGCCGCCGAAAACCATCGCAGCGCCCGGGGTTTTGAGACCAATCTTTTTAGCAACAATCGGAGTTAAAATCATAACAGCGATAGATTTAAACACGCCTGCGGCAATTGAAATTGCAATAACTGCATCGCTTGCGCCGACTGCTTCTCCCGTCACGGGGCCGACAACAAATGTGACAGTTCCTGCAGCAATTGTTGTCACGCTTGCAGCGTCCTTATAGCCAAAGGCATAAGCAATCAAAGCGCCGACTATAAATGTTAAAATAACGCCTGTTAAAAGCGAAATAATGCCGATTAAACCGCATTTTTTGATTTCAGAAATTTTCGCACCAAAAGATGTTGAAACAATGGTGAAATCGCGAAGCATTGAGCTTCCCAAAAATCCGAGTCCCGTGAAAATCGTCACATCAGATAAGCCTTTTGATCCGCCTGTCACTTTTCCGCCGACATATGCTAAAATGAGACCGATGAAAATTGCGATTGCCGATGTATGTATTCTTCCGCGTGTAACCTTAGCTGCAACGAAGTTTGAAAAAAGCGATATGATTCCAACTATTAAAAATGACATAACAAACGCATTTTTAACGAACAAATCCACAAAAATATTTCCTATTTCTCTCATTTTTCTTCCTCCGTTTCTTCTTCGATTGTTGAATCCCCAATGAATTTATTGAAAACAGGGATGAGCAAAAAGCTTACTAAAACAACACCAAGCCCTGAAACTAAAGCTAAAAGACCACCGTCTAAAGCGCTTATAACATTCTGTGATGCCGACATCGCAATGATGACGGGAATGAACATTTCTTTCCAGAAATTGAGCCCTTTTTCATAGCCCTTAGGCATAATTTCATTAACCTTTTTTGAGTTGGTTAAAACGAGAAGCAGAAGCATCGCAAAACCAACGCCGCCAATATCAGAGTTAAGACCTGTCAAAAGCCCCAACAGATTTCCGATAAATGAGCCAACAAGCATACAGCCCGAAAGCAAAGCTACACCATAAATCATAGTTATCCTTCCTTTTACTTTTAATTTATTTTCTTGCAAAAAGAAGATGTTTAAAAAAACTTTTTAAACATCTCTTTTTTTTATACAGCCCCTTTTACTATCTGTTTAAGATATATTTAGTAAGTTCAATCGGGTCAACAATTTTTCCATCTTTATAAACACGCATATTTCCCGATGCAATTTCGTCAATCAAGATAACCTCGCCACCATTATAGCCAAACTCAAACTTGATGTCCCAGAGGTCAAGACCGATTGATTTCAAATCATCAGCAACAATCTTTGTGATTTTCAAAGTCTGCTCCTTCATGCTTTTAAACTGCTCTTCACTCATAACGCCGAGAGCCGCTAAACCTTCGCTTGTCACAAGCGGGTCGCCCTTTTCGTCGTTTTTGAAGGTGCATTCAACATAGCCGCCTGAAAGAGGCGTTCCGTCTTCAATATATTCACCATATCTTCTGATGAAGCTTCCTGTTGCAACGAGTCTGCAAATGACCTCAAGCCCGTGGCCGAACACTTTAGCATCCAAAACCTCCATCGTTGCATTTTCCACATCTGCGCTCACATAGTGAGTCTTTATTCCTGCCTTTTTCAAAAGGTCAAAATAATAAACTGATGTTTTAAGGTTTTCTTTTCCAATGCCGTCAATCTTAAGACCAACAGAGTTTTCACCCGGGTCAAAAACTCCGTCTTTGCCTGTGCAGTCGTCTTTAAATTTCAGCATAACATTGCCGTTATCGAGACTAAACACATCTTTTGTTTTGCCTTCGTAAATCTTTTTCATTTAAAATCGCTCCTTTATTTTGCCAATATATGAAAATATTATATCACAAAAAAAACATCATTTCAAGAAAAAAACAAACAAAAAAGCAGTTTTTTTGTTTGTTTTTTAAAGCTCCTAAATCACATTCCACGGATTGACATTTTTTTCTGACTTTATCACATTAAGCCTTCCTCCAAAATGCGCTTTAATGACATCTTCCATTTCATCAATAAAGAGAATTTCTGCGTCATAGTGAGGAATTTCCATTAAAGCCATGCCTGTCTCGAAGGCAAACCTTGCGTGGTGATATTTAAAATCGCCCGAAATGTAAAGGTCTGCGCCTTTATGATATGCATCATAGACAAAGTCTCCCCCTCCGCCTCCGCATATTGCAATTTTTTTGATTTTTCTGTCCTTTTCTCCGACCGTTTTCAAAAAGTCAAGGCAAAGAGTCGATTTGACATTTTCTGCAAATTTTAAAAGCGTCATTTCCTCTTCAAGCTCTGCGATTCTTCCGATTGTGCTCTCTCCGTCAGATAATGGAAGAGCATCATCTGTTTTAGCAATTTTTTCTAAAAGCACATCACAAAGACCGCCTTTTAGCGCGTCAAAGTTTGTGTGCATACTATAGAGTGAGATGTCATTTTTTATGAGCAAGGAAACAGCATCATCTTTTGATATGCGACTGAGCGGCTTAAAGATAAGCGGATGGTGGCTTAAAATAAGCGAGCATTTTTTGCTTATCGCCTCTTCTGCAACGGAAGCATCAACATCAAGAGCTACCAAAACATTTTCGATTTTGTCATTTTCTCCTTCAACCAAAAGCCCGACATTATCATAGCTTTCCGCTAAATAATCAGGTGCTAAATCAAATAAAAAATCAGTTATTTCTTTTAATTCCACCATTTGTCACACTCTCCTTTAAGCTTTAAAAGCTTTGACAAAACATTTTCATAATATTCTCTTTTTTCGATTCTTTCCTCATTTTTTTCTGACAAGCCAAGCCCTTTTACAACCTTTTGAAACTCGTTTATTTTCCTGTCTAAAAAGATTTTGAAAAGCTCGTGCTTTTTTTCATAAAGCTTTTTGGAAACATGATAAAATTCTTCTTCGCTTTTTTCAGGCTCGCCCACTTCTGCCAAAATGACCGTGTAGAGCTTTTCTCCTTCACAAGTCATAAGCTCGTCTATAATCCTATATCCGTTTTTCTCAAGATATCTTCTTAATTCATCTTCTGCCGTCATCGGCTGAAGCACGAAACGGATGCCTTCTTTTTTCATCTGCGGTGAATCGTCTAAGATTTTTGAGATGAGCGTTCCGCCCATTCCCGCTATAATCACCGTGTCCGCTTCAGGCGCGCCAAAATTTTTAAGCCCGTCAGAGAGCCTCGTCGTGATTTTTTCTTCTAAGCCAAACCTTTTAATGTTTTCTTCTGCCCTCATTAAAGGTCCTTTGTTGATGTCAGCGGCGATTGCGCTTTCTGCCCCCTGCTTCAGCACCATATAGACAGGAATATAGGCGTGGTCCGTGCCGATGTCTGCCAATCTTTTTGCGCCCTTTGCCGCCTCTGCTATTAAAAGAAGCCTCGGTGTTAAGGCTTTCTCAATCCCTCGGCTTCTTCTTTTTTCTTCATTTATCATTCTGCATCCTTTTTTCTGAGCTCTGCGCGCTTGATTTTTCCGCCCAGAGTCTTTGGAAGCTCGTCCACAAATTCGATAATTCTGGGATATTTATATGGTGCTGTGACCTTTTTAACATGGTTCTGGAGCTCTTTTTTAAGCTCATCAGATGGTGTGTAGCCTGACGCTAAAACAACAGTCGCCTTAACTACCTGACCGCGAACAGGGTCAGGAGCGCCTGTTATGGCACATTCAACAACAGACGGATGCTCTAAGAGCGCACTTTCAACCTCGAAAGGCCCTATGCGGTAGCCCGAGCATTTGATAACATCATCATCTCTGCCGACAAACCAATAGTAGCCTTTAGAGTCGCGCCACGCGACATCGCCCGTGTTATAGAACTTGCCGCCGAGATTTTCCTTCGTTCTTTCCTCGTCGTGATAATATCCGACAAAGAGACCTGTCGGCATCTTTTTATCTATGCCGTTTACGACAATTCTTCCCTCGTCACCATCTTCGCAGAGATTTCCGTCTGAATCAACAAGCTCAATGTCATAGAGCGGAGACGGCTTTCCCATTGAGCCGGGTTTCGGGTCAAACCACTGAAAATTTGCAAGCATAACAGATGACTCTGTCTGACCAAAGCCTTCGCAGAGCTTAAGCCCCGTCAAATCATACCATTTTTTAAACACCTCAGGGTTTAGCGGCTCTCCTGCAATGCAGCAATGCTTGATGTGAGATAAATCAAATTTTGTCACATCCTCCTGAAGCATAAATCTGAACATTGTCGGAGGCGCGCAGAATGTCGTGACTTTATATTCCGTGATTTTTTCGAGGAGCTTCAGCGGAACGAACTTGTCCATGTCATAAGCAAAAATGACAGCTCCGCAAATCCATTGTCCGTAGATTTTGCCCCAGCCGAACTTTGCCCAGCCTGAGTCAGAAACGCTCATGTGGAGCTTGTTTTCCTGAACCTGATGCCAATATTTCGCAGTCACGATATGGCCTAAAGGATAGGAGAAATTGTGCATAACCATTTTAGGCATGCCCGTCGTGCCCGATGTGAAGAAAACGAGCATCGGGTCTGTCACAAGCGTGTTTTCTTCGCCCTCAGGTCTTTCAAAAACATCAGAAAACGGAGCGATTGAATCTTCAAAATTCACCCATCCGTCAAGATGAGCGTTCACAATTATCTTATTTTTAAGGCAGGGAGCCTCTTTTTCTGCCTCTGTCACCTGCGTGATAACGAAATCGTCATCGACGCACACAACAGTGCATATTCCTGCGGCATTTGCCCTGTAGGCAACATCCTTTTTAGTCAGCTGGAGCGAGCCGGGAATTAAAATTGCGCCGATTTTATGGAGTGCTGTCGCACAAACCCAATATTCCCATCTTCTTCTTAAAATCAAGAGCACGACAGAGCCTTTTTTTATGCCTATGCTTTTGAAAAAGTTTGCTGTCTTGTTTGAAAGCTTTTTGATGTCTGTAAATGTCAGAGTTTTCTCCTCACCATTGTCATTACACCAAACTAAAGCCTTTTTTAAAGGCTCGGCATCTGCCCACGCATCGACAACATCAAAGCCGAAGTTGAAGTCATCTGGAACATTGACTCTGTAGTTTTGCTTGAAGTCTTCATATGAATCAAATTCAATTCTAGGTAAATATTTATTTAAAAGCATTTTCTTTCTTCCTTTACTCTGAAATAACTGTCAAAAATTTTGCGCTTTTTTCTCCGTGACATCGCTGTGCGTGGGGAATGAGCGGATTGAAATAAATTGAGTCGCCCTTTTCTAAAACAAATGACTCATTTTCAAGCACAAGCTCAATGCTGCCATCTAAAACCAAGTTAAACTCCTGACCTGCGTGAGAAACAAGCTTCGGCGTCTCATCCGACGGGTCAAGCGTCACAAGCAGCGGCTGCATAATCTTTTTTGCATAGCGAAAAGCGAGGTCCTGATATCTGTAGCCGGGGTAGCGGTCAACATCCTTTCCCTTGCCGTTTCTGACTATGTGGTGCGTGTCGAGTTTAGCCGCAACACCTGTTAAAATCTCTGCAAAATCAATGCTGAACTTATTTGCAATTTCATAAATCACGCTGATTGGAATGTCACTTCCGTCAGCTTCATAGCTTTTATAGACCTCGATATCAATTCCAAGCTCTAAAGCAAGCTCTTCCTGAGAATAGCCGCAAACTTCTCTTAATTCCTTAATTCTTGTTGCAATTTCAGAAATTTCTTTTTGATTGTTTATGTTATTTCCCATTTTTTTCAACCTCCGCTAAAAATTTATAGCCTTCTTCGATTTCGGCTTTTGTTCTCATCTTTGCAGGGCCACCAATCAGGTTTCTTCCCTCAACGCAAGTTTCCATGCTGATTGCATCATAGATATCTTCTTCGATGAATGGAGAGCACGATTTAAATTCTTCCATTGTGAACTCATCAAGCTTTTTTGATAATTTCTCTGCAAGCGCCACCATTTCCCCGACAATCTTATGGGAATCGCGGAACGGAACACCGCGCTTAACGAGATAGTCAGCTATGTCTGTTGCATTCGTGAAGCCGCCTTTAGCACCAATTAACATATTTTCAGAATTAATTTTCATTGTCTTTATCATATTTGCAAAAACAGGAAGGCAAAGCTCAACCGTGTCAACTGCATCAAAGATTGCTTCCTTATCCTCCTGCATATCTTTGTTATATGCGAGCGGGAGCGATTTCATCATTGAAAGAAGCGTGGTGAGGCTGCCATAGACTCTGCCTGTCTTTCCTCTTATAAGCTCTGCCACATCAGGATTTTTCTTCTGCGGCATGATTGATGAGCCAGTTGAATAGCTGTCGTCCATCAAGACAAACGAAAACTCATTTGTTGACCACAAAATCAGCTCCTCGCAAAAGCGCGAAAGGTGCATCATCAGAATTGAAAGACAAGATGCAAGCTCAATGCAGAAATCTCTGTCGCTGACGGCATCCATCGAATTGTGAGTGACGCTTTCAAAGCCGAGCTTTTCTTTAACAAATTCTCTGTCTAAAGGATATGTCGTTCCTGCAAGAGCACCTGAGCCTAAAGGCATCACATTCATTCTCCTTCTGCAGTCTGAAAGCCTGTCTATGTCTCTTTTAAACATTTCAAAATATGCCATGAAGTGATGGCTAAGAGTCACAGGCTGGGCTTTTTGCAAATGCGTGTAGCCCGGCATAATTGTGTCTGTGTTATTCTCCGCCACCGACAAAATTGCCTCCATCGCACCGCAAAGCATTGACATAATCTCATCAACAGCGTCACGGAGATACATTCTGATATCCAAAGCAACCTGGTCGTTTCTGCTTCTGCCCGTGTGGAGCTTTTTACCGACATCTCCGATTCTCTCAATTAAAATCGTTTCGATGTTCATATGTATGTCTTCGGCTTCGACCAAAAATTCGACCTTACCTTTTTCGATGTCTTCTAAAATCTCTCCAAGCGTCTTGACAATCAAATCGGCATCTGACTTTTCGATGATTCCCTGTCTGCCGAGCATTTCAGCGTGCGCCATAGAGCCGCAAATATCCTGAGCATACATTCTTTTATCAAACCTGATTGACGAATTGAAATCATCAACCAAAGCATCTGTGTTTTTAGAAAATCTTCCTCCCCATAATTTCGCCATTTTAATTTTCTCTCCTTGCTTTTCTGTTTTCAATATGTTAAAATAAAAGTGAAATAGTTTTTTCAAATGAATATATACCTTATAATTATATACTATATGTGCAGAAATCTCAACATTTTTTTTAAAAAAACTTGAAATAATAAATTTTCGGAGGAATTTTCGTGATAATCATGGGAATTGACCCCGGTATTGCCATTGTCGGCTACGGGGTTTTGGAATATGACGGAAACCATTTTAAAGTCATCGACTACGGAGCAGTCACGACAAAAGCAGGAGAAAAGCTCTCCGACAGACTGCGCGACATTTTCGAGAGCATCAATGTTTTAATCGAGCGTTTTTCGCCCGATGCATTTGCGATTGAGGAGCTTTTCTTTAACACAAATGTCAAAACTGCAATAACCGTGGCTCACGGCAGAGGCGTTGCGATGCTTGCCGCATCAAGTCAGAATCTGCCGATTTTTGAATATACTCCGCTTCAGGTCAAGCAGGCAGTTTCAGGCTATGGCAGAGCCGATAAGCAGCAGATTCAGAGAATGGTCAAATCGCTGCTCTGTCTAAATGCAGTCCCGAAGCCTGACGATGTGGCTGACGCTTTGGCGGTCGCCATCTGCCACGCACACACAGCAAAATATAGCAATATGATAAACGACAAAGGCGTTTGATGCTTCAAAACACACACACAGACCACTAAAAAACCTTCTCTAAAAAGCCCTCTTTGCAAAGCCCTCCTTGCCTAAAGGAGGGGGGACCGCTTGCGGTGGGAGGATTTTGGGAGGTGCGACCGCGCTTGCGGTGGGAGGATTCCGGGAGGTGCGACCGCTTGCGGTGGAAGGATTCCGGAATGGGACCGCGGCATGAGGCGATAGAGGTGGAAATGAATAAGGCGCTCTTTTCCGTTTCAGAAGGAGGATATTATGATAGCATTCGTTAAAGGAACAGTTGACCAAATTGATGAAAACTATGCCGTAATCGACTCGGGCGGCATAGGCTATAAAGTGTTTATGTCTCCGTTTTCGCTTTCATCTTTAAAAGCAGGCGAGGATGTTAAAATTCACACATTTTTAAAAGTCGCAGAGGATTTATTTGACCTCTATGGTTTCTTAACTCAAGACGAGCTTAAGATGTTTAAAATGATAATTTCAGTTTCAGGCGCAGGCCCCAAAGCTGGTCTTGCAATTTTATCTGTCATGCGCCCGTCAGAGTTTGCGCTCGCCGTTGTGACAGATGACTTCAAAGCAATCACTAAAGCGCAGGGCGTTGGCATAAAGCTTGCCCAGAAGATTGCTTTAGAGCTTAAAGATAAGCTCAAAAACGAAGACCTCATGCCAACCGAGACAGAAAGCTTTTCTGCTGCCTCAATCAGCCCAAAATCCGCATCTGCAAACGATGCCATAGGCGCACTCTGCGTGCTTGGCTATTCACAGTCAGAGGCAATGCGTGCTGTCTCACAAGTTAAAAAAGATTTGTCAACGGAAGACACAATCAAAGAAGCGCTTAAAATTTTAGCATTAAGGTAAGGAGAAAAACATGGACGAAGACAGAATAATTTCAACAAGGTCGCTTTCAGGCGATTCGGAAGACGAGCTGAGTCTGCGCCCGAAACGGCTTTCGGAATACATAGGACAGACAAAAGTCAAAGAAAATATGAAGGTCTATATTGACGCGGCAATTTCAAGAAAAGAAGCGCTCGACCATGTCCTTTTATATGGCCCTCCGGGGCTCGGCAAAACGACGCTCGCCGGCATCATAGCAAACGAGATGGGCTCAAACATCAGGATAACATCAGGCCCCTCCATAGAGCGTGCGGGAGATTTAGCCGCAATCCTGACAAGCCTTTCTGCCGGTGACATTCTTTTCATTGACGAAATCCACCGCTTAAGCAGGAGCGTCGAAGAAATTCTCTATCCTGCAATGGAGGATTTCTCGCTTGACATAATTTTAGGAAAAGGGCCGGGGGCTCATTCTGTGCGCCTTGACCTTCCGCGCTTCACTTTAATCGGCGCAACCACAAGAACAGGGCTCTTAACAGCGCCGCTTCGTGACCGTTTCGGCGTTATCAGCCGCTTGGAGCTATATTCTCCCGAGCATCTTGACGAAATCATCCGCCGCTCTGCCGACATTTTAAACACGAAAATTGATGCAGACGGTTCGATGGAAATTGCCCGCCGCTCACGAGGAACGCCGAGAATTGCAAACAGACTTCTCAGAAGAGTCCGTGACTTTGCGCAAGTGAGAGCAAACGGGGAAATCACAAAAGACATAGCTGACCTTGCGCTTTCAACCATGGAGGTTGATAAGGTCGGGCTTGACATGATAGACAGAAAAATGATGATGTTTATCATCGAAAACTTCGGCGGCGGCCCTGTCGGACTTGACACGCTTGCCGCTTCAATCGGTGAAGATGCAAACACAATCGAAGATGTCTATGAGCCATATCTCCTCCAGCTCGGCTTTTTAAACAGAACGCCGCGCGGCAGAATGGCAACTGTTAAGGCTTATGACCACTTTGGCGTCGCAAAACCAAGACAAATGACAATAGATGAATAAGAAAACATATATGAATGGCTGTAAAAAAGTCCGTAACATAAAGTGCTACGGACTTTTTTGATGCATTAAAAATTTTTTATGGGATGACGCCAATAGAATTAAAAAAAGGAGTCTGCAGCAAAATGATGTGCCGCAGACCATTTTTTAAAGATTTCTGTCAAAGAAATCCATAAACACATTCCAGTCTTCTCTTGACATATAGTGCATACCTTTGCGAACATAAAAACCGATTTCGCCATCAATTAACGGCCTTCCAGGCGCGGGCATTTCCCCATCCGTTATTAAACCCTTTCCGCCAAGCATCTGATAAACACGGCTTGCATCTGCCAAGGAAACAAATTCTGATAACGGGTCCATTCCGCCATCATTTGTCGCTCCTGTCACAAACACCAGCCCCGGCGCCTGAGCAGCCATCAGAAAGTGCATATCATAGGGCAAATCAGAATGCTTTGTGCCCTCAAATGACTTAAACTTCTCGCAGAAGAAATTATAGCTTCCAATCCTCATAAACGATGGGACATCTTCTCCGATGTGTCCGCGGATAACACCGCATCCGCCATAATTGGAGTTGTTGCCATATGCAATATAAAATCTTGGATCCTGAGCTCTGCACCAAAGCGCTGTTTTCCCGAGTCTTGAATGCCCGGCTATTGCTATTCTCTCCTTGTTTATATCATCTCTTGTCATAAGATAATCCATAATGCGACTTGCACCATATGCCCAGATTCCGACAAATCCCCACTCGCTTAATTCTCTTTCTCTGTCTCCGATAAACATCCCCGCTAAGCCCCCCGTAAAATCACCGAAAACAGTGTCGGGCGTAATGTCCTGATAATCCACCGTAACAAGAGCAAAGCCTCTGTCTAAAATTTCCTCTTCAGGAACGGGATATTTCGTTCCAAAACTCAAAAATAAAATAACCGGTGGCTTTTGAAGTGAACCCCAAAGTTTAGACAAAATTAAATATTAACTTGCTTGTGAATGAGTTCGGTATTGTACCGGACTCATTCCTTTTAGTTTCATAGAAATTCTTTCGTTATTGTAGTAATCTATATACTTTTTCAATTCTTC
>JAZNGA010000020.1:0-17711 GCA_045576235.1 Clostridia bacterium | reverse complement strand
TCTTGTGCGGTTTATGTCACAGAATGCAACAAGCTCTGATGTTTCGCTGAATGTCTTTGCAATTGCATTGTAATACATTCTTGCTCTTCCACCGATTCCAACCTGAACAAATCTCTTTTTTGCCATTTTAATCTTCTCCTTAAATTTGAATTGCTGTGGTTACACCATTATTTATCGCATAATCACAAAAATAATATCCTTATACACCATAAATTATATTATAATTACACATAAAAGTCAACACAAAAAAAGCATTTTTTGTCTTTTTTTTGTAACAAAACATTAACCCGAATGAAAAAAAGCTTGTGAAGGCAAAAACCTTCACAAGCTTTAAATTTCCCTATTCTACCTGCCATCTGCCACTTGCACCGCACGGAAGCACAAGATTTGAATTCCTGACAGGAAGCCCTAATTCATCAGCTTCAATTTTTCCTTTATGCAGTTTCCCGACTGTCAGTGAAAGAATGTCTGAAAGAACTGATGGAGCAAGACCCGTTGTGTATGAATTAATCAAGAAGAAAAGTGGTTTATCAGAAAGAAGGGAAGCACACTTTTTAACAAGCGGATAAATCTCATCTTCAATCTTCCACACTTCCCCGCCAGGTCCTCTTCCGTACGACGGCGGATCCATGATTATTCCATCATATTTATTTCCGCGTCTTATTTCGCGTTCTGTGAACTTGATTGCATCATCAACCATAAAGCGAACAAACTTGTCAGCGTGCCCTGACAAAGCTAAATTTTCCTTTGCCCAGTTAACCATGCCTTTTGATGAATCAACATGGACAACATCTGCGCCCGCACTTGCTGCAGCAACAGTTGCACCGCCCGTATATGCAAAGAGATTAAGCACTCGTACAGGTCTCTTTTTGACAGCTTTATTAATTATGTCTGAAAACCACATCCAGTTTGCTGCCTGTTCGGGAAAAAGCCCCGTGTGCTTAAAGCCCATCGGTTTTATTAAAAATTTCAGATCAAGCGGCTCAAATGCAACTTCCCACTCATCAGGAAGCTTTTTATTAAAGCCCCAGCTTCCTCCGCCTTTATTGCTTCTTTCATATCGGGCATGAGCATCCTTCCAGAGCGCAGGAAACTGTCTTTCATCCCAAATGACCTGAGGGTCGGGACGAATCAGCTTATAGCCATTCCAAAGCTCTAATTTGTCACCCGATGATATGTCAAGAATTTCATAGTCCTTCCAGTCTCTACAAATCCACATAGTCTATCCTTCTTTATTTGATTTTCTTGATATCATACGGAGTCGTCTGATATACAAAATAGTTAAGCCAGTTTGAATATAATAAATTAGCGTGAGCTCTCCAGTTCATAAGAGGCTTATTTTTAGGGTTGTCGTCAGGAAAATAGTTCTTCGGCACATCAATCGGAAGACCGAGATTAACATCACGGAGATATTCATTCTGGAGGGTTTCTCTGTCATATTCAGAGTGACCCGTCACAAAAATCTGCCTTCCCTTTGCTGTGCTTATGACATAAACTCCTGCTTCATCAGAGCTTGACAAAACCTTAAGCTCCGGCACTTTTTCAACATCCTCGCGCCTGATTTCAGTGTGTCTTGAATGGGGCGCAAAAAACTCATCGTCAGAGCCACGGAAAAGAATTGATTTTTTATGGTCAACCTTATGGCGAAACACACCAAAAAGCTTTTTTTTCAAAGGATATTTCTTTATTCCGTAGTGATAATAAAGAGCTGCCTGAGCACCCCAGCATATGTGGAATGTGCTTGTCACATTTGTTTTTGTCCATTCCATGATTTCAGTCAGCTCTCTCCAATAGTCAACCTCCTCAAAGGGAAGATTCTCAACGGGAGCACCTGTTATGACCATTCCGTCAAACTTTAAGTGTTTAACCTCGTCAAATGTCTTATAAAAGCTTATGAGATGGTCTTCTGATGTGTTTTTCGACTGATGCGATTTCATATGCAAAAGCTCGATTTCCACCTGAAGCGGCGTGTTTCCCAGAACTCTTGCAAGCTGCGTTTCTGTCGCAATTTTTGTCGGCATCAGATTGAGTATTGCAATCTTTAAAGGTCTGATGTCCTGCGTCAGCGCTCTTGTTTCTGTTATGACAAAGATGTTTTCATCATTTAAAATCTTTGTCGCAGGAAGCTCGTTTGGTATTTTAATCGGCATAATTCTCACCTTTCTGTCATTTTGGCACAAAGGGAAAATTTCCTTTATGCAAGCACTATTTTATGGAACACTTTCTTTCCTTTTTTAACAACAATGCCTTCTTTTAAGGCGTCTTTTTTAATCATAATGTTCGGGTCGGTGATTTTTTCATCGTTGACCGAAACGCCGCCCTGCATTATGTTTCTTCTGCCCTCGCTCTTTGAAGGAACAATCCCTGCTAAAACCATGAGGTCAAGAAGCATCGTTTCCTCTTCTGCTGACTCTAAAACAGTCTGCGGCATATTTGCTGTTCCGCCGCCGCCAAAGAGACCTTCGGCTGTTTCCTTTGCGGCTTTTGCTTCATCTTCACCGTGAACAAGCTTTGTCACTTCAAAAGCTAAAAGCTTTTTAGCTTCGTTTAATTCCTGACCTTCTAATTTTTCCAGGCGTCTGATTTCGTCCATCGGAACAAAAGTCAAAAGCTTTAAGCAGTTGATGACATCAGCATCATCAACATTTCTGAAATATTGATAGAAATCATATGGCGATGTTTTGGTTTTATCAAGCCAGACTGCACCATTTGCAGTTTTACCCATTTTTTTGCCTTCGCTGTTTGTTAACAGAGTGAAGGTCATGCCATAAACCTGTTTTTTGTCTTTCTTATGGCAAAGATTGATGCCTCCCAAGATGTTGCTCCACTGGTCATCGCCACCAAGCTCCATCTTACAGTCATATTTACGGCTGAGCATTAAAAAGTCATAGCTCTGCATGAGCATATAGTTAAATTCAAGGAAAGAAAGCCCTTTCTCAAGTCTCTGCTTAAAGCACTCTGCTGAGAGCATCTTGTTAACAGAGAAATGAGCTCCAATGTCTCTTAAAAATTCAATGTAGTTAAGGTCTAAAAGCCAGTCAGCATTATTTACCATAATTGCATTGCCGTCTGAAAAATCAACAACCTTTGAAAGCTGAGCCTTAAAACATTCACAGTTGTGGTTGATTTGCTCGAGTGTCATCATCTGACGCATATCAGTTCTTCCTGAAGGGTCACCGATGTGACCTGTTCCTCCGCCGACCAAAGCTATTGGACGATGTCCTGCAAGCTGCATATGGCGCATTACAACCATCTGGAGAAAATGACCAACATGCAGACTGTCTGCCGTCGGGTCAAAGCCAATATAAAAGGTCACCTTTTCTTTTCCTAAAAGCTCCCTGATTTCATCCTCGTGAGTGGTCTGAGCGATTAATCCACGCTCTTTAAGTGTGTCAAAAACATTAACCATAACTATTTTTCTCTCCTTAAACTTCTGTATAGTAATCATAAAAACTAAAGTCCATTCTGTAAGTATATCATAAATGAGCAAAAGAAACAAGAGTATTTATCAAAAAACCACTTCAATTGAAGTGGTTTTTGTTAAACATTTAAAGTTTTTTCGTTAGTTTAAGAGTTTAAGTCCCTCAACATCATCAAAAATCATTTCTTCTCTTGCATCATCTTCCAAAGTGAAAACATTAACATTATGAAGCGCAAGATTTTTTACATGGCGGAAATAGATTCCGCTTGCAGGCAAATCAGCTCCGTGTGTCCATGCAGCCGGTGTTCCCTTTGGATTTTCAGGGACAACAATGTCTCTGACTTCTTTTCCGCGTCCTCCCGGCACTGTGAGATATATGTTTGATAAGCTGATGTTTTCCAGCTTAGAGTCAGGCTGTCCAACAACGCTTGATGCGATTATGCTTGGTTTGTTATTCACTTCATCATCAGATGACACTGCCCTGTAGCGTATGGGATAAACAGGTTCATATGGACCCGTTGCAGTTAAGTTGTCGATTATAACATTCTTTATGCTTCCGATGGTAGCATCAATCGGTGCGCGTCTTCTGTCGGTCAGGATTATGATAAACGGCGAGCCGACATTTTTCATAACGAGCCCTGTAGCTGTTATTCCGTCAATTTCACCGCCATCAGCTATTTCTATGGCTAAACCCGTAAAGCAGGTGTCATATATGGCACAGTTTGATATTGCAATGTTTTTAAAGCCTCCGTTTGTTTCTGTTCCAAGTTTAATTGCACACATTCTTGATGACACATTGCAATTTGTAACCACAACATTTTCACAAAGCTGTTTTCTGTTTAACGTGTAGGAGCTTTTTAAGACAATCGCATCGTCTCCCGCAACGATATTACAGTCAGAAATAACCACATTTTTGCAACAGTCAGGACTTATTCCGTCGATGTTGACATGGATTGACAATTTCGTGGTTTTAACATCCTCACAACCTGCAAGATAAACAGCTAAATCCGTTGCATTATAAAGCTTTAAGTCTGATATGTCGATGTGTTTACATTCTTTAAATGAGAAAATTTTAATTGCTCTGCGGCTGCGGTTGCTGGCTTCGCCATCTGCGGGGACATTTTCCCAGACCTCTCGCATATCAATTGTTCCAAGACCGCTGAAAGATATGTTTTCAACATTTTCTCCCCAGAACATAGACCTATGAAAAAACGAATGTGAATAGTCCTGATATAAGGGATAGTCAATTTTCTCTCTTTCATCAAAATCATCAGGATTTAAGCTTCCTAAAATTTTTGCGCCGGGTTCAAAAACGAAATGAACATTGCTGAAAATCTGAACAGACGCCAAAACATATTTTCCGTTGGGGATATACACGACTCCCCCACCATTTTTAACGCACTCTGCCACCGCCGCGCGCACAGCCGGAGTTGAATTTGTTATTCCGTCATTTTTTGCGCCGAAATCTAATATGTTATACATATTTCCCTCCTGAAAATCACATTAATTTCTTATGATATTTTGAAATATAGGCAAGCCTATTTGCCATATTTTAAGAAAATATAACCTGATTTTATCATATCTTTAACAACAACTGAAGTATATCATCAAACTACGCTTCACTTGATGCAGTGATTAACTCAATAACGGTAGATGCATTTAATTCCTCATTAACAAGAATTTCCTGACAAATCTCAGATATTTCTGCGATTTCTCCATTTAAATATGCTTCTAAAGTTTTAATTGCATCATCCACTCTTGCGATTACACCGCCAAAACGACAGCTTAAAACTTCATAGCCAAAAGGCTTATAGTCTCTCATCCACTGTTTTTTATGGACAATCTTAAATTCCTCATACCATTTTTAAGCTGGAGGATGATTTCATATGAGGCTTTTTCAAGGTATGCTCTGTCTCCCTGCTTATAACGCGCACGCAGATTTTTGCAAAGCTCTGCTTTTGTTTTTCCTATTTCATATATGAGATAGGCGTAATGATAATCTTCTTTGTTTTCATCGCCAATTTCATAAAGTTCACGCATGCGTTTAGCTGATGCTTCATATTTTTCTATTATTTCATCACAAGAATCATATCTTATTGCCATATCATACAAAATGTCACAATAGAACAATCTTTTTCCTAATAAAAGGTCAAGCCCGCCTCCATTTTTAGCTCTCCATTCTTTTAAATATGGATTTGGCTTTACAAAGTTAAAATTACCCATCAGCCTTGCATCAGAAAATTTCATTTCAAAATCATATTTTTTGCAGATTTCCATCACTTTTTTCAAGATGCTCTTTCATGATGTCATAGCTGTCGCGAAGTCCGTGTTTTGCCAGATATCTTCCTCTGCCGATGCCGAAGGCCTCATCCATGCCTATGTGGATTTTATTTGTTTTATATGCCTTTCTGCACGCTTTTATTGCATCATCGATGAATTTATAAGTTTCATCTTCACCGCAAAGCAAGACATCGCCCGTGTCTCTTATGTTTCCAATTTTCTCGTCTGTGTAGTCAGGTCCGCCTGAATCCGACCATTTTAAATACTGACGCATATGACCTAATGTTTGTATGCAAGGGATGAGCTCAATTCCAAGCTTTTCGCCATAAGCTACAATATCTGTCAGCTCCTCGTTTGAATATCTTCCTCTTAAGTATCCAAAACGAGGTCTTCCTTCGATTTAATATGTATCTTCTCTGTAAAATCAAAACCCAAAGAAGAAATTATGTTTATATATCTTTTAACAGAATCTACCTTCATAACAGCATTTCTTGAGCAGTCTAAAAAGAATGTTAAATCTTTAAAATGCTTCTTTTCTTCTAAAGCAAATTCTTTTTTACCTTCATAAAAATTCAATGCAAAGAGAAAACAACCCCTGGCAAAACCCGATTTTGAATTTGCACCAATTTTTGCTTTTTCCCCGTCATATTCCACCTTAATGCCATCAAAATCAAGAAATTCAATTTTGCCATCATAACTAAAACCAACGGTTCTGAAAACTGTTTCTTTAATAAAATTCTTATCCATAGCCTTCGCGACTTTTCAATAAATTACTTTTATAATTTTCTTTCGGCTTAATTTCATATGCAACATCAAAACTCTAAAAAGAACAAAAGACACAGATGCAAAATCACCTATGTTTTTCTCTGGCGGAGAAGGTTCGTATACCATCAAAATCCCCACTTTTTGAAAAAAGAGGTCTCCACCATTTACAGAACCACTTGCTTTTATTATTTCTATTATATCACATTACTTTATTATCAAATCTCAAGATTAGATTTTGAATATGATTTCAACTGAATCATCAGTGACCTTGATTTCTTCTATCATTTGATGCAAAAATTCCTTTCGGATTGGCAGATTGTTTTTACTTTGCATGTACTCAACAAAGTT
Organism: Clostridia bacterium; assembly: GCA_045576235.1. Classification (GTDB taxonomy): domain Bacteria; phylum Bacillota; class Clostridia; order UBA1381; family UBA9506; genus SIG437. The sequence continues at coordinate 10,897 of JAZNGA010000020.1, read as the reverse complement.
GCCTTTTAGTCTCTCTATTTCCTCATATTCAGGAACTTCTGATACTTCATCTTGAAGTCTTTTCAGTTTTTTTGTTATGCGTTTATTTTCTGCTTCGAGTTCTTCTATGCGTTCCCCGAGTTTATCACTGACGATTTTTGTGCATCCATTTTCAATTTGAGACAGACAGTTTTTGATTTTTCTTGAGTTTGAATTTAGAATTGATTTTAATTCGCTGATTTCTTTCTTAGCTTTACCTGATTTCTGTTTAGAAATCTTTGGGAAATCGTTTATGAATCCATTTATGTTATCTTGTGTGAATATGAGTTCTGCTAATTTATTAAGCACAAAATTTTCAAGTTTGTTTAGGTCAATCTCTTTTGCATCACAGCCTTGTTTGTTCTTGTGTTTAGGGCAAAAAAAAGAAAGGTATTCCTTTTGGTGATTGTTTCGTCTATTTACCTGCATTGATGTTCCGCATTTACAAACTACCAATCCACTCAAAAGGTAATCTCCCTTCGGCTTGATATTACTATGTTTTTTACCCATTGCATTTACCTTATCCCAGATTTCATCAGAAACAATCCGAGGACATCCGCCAACAATTCTAACGATTTCCTCATCTGGTTTTGAAGCGTGTCGATTGAATTTTCCATCAGGGGATTTTGAAGCTGCTCTGTTGTATTCATACACTCCTTTGTATTTGATGTTTTTGAAAATTTCGTGCAGACTATTTTTACCGAATTTATTTCCAAGTTTTGTCTTGTAGCCTCGTCTGTTCATCTGTTCGATGATGGCAGAGAGTGATGCTCCCTGAGACCTCATTTTAAACGCAAATTTTACCGCTTTAGCCTCTACTTTGTTGATTACCAATGTCTGTGTTAATCTATCAACATCATACCCAAGAGGTGGTGTTCCTCCGCACCATTTACCTTTGTTAGCCACAACGAGTTTTCCTCTTGAAACGTTCTGTGAAATCTTCTTAACCTCTTCTTCATTAACTAAGATTGCCAACGACTTGTACGCTTTTTGCCCGAAGCTTTCACTATCATTTACTTGCTCTGTTGCACTTATCAGTTTAACTCCGTGCTCCTCAAGAAAAGTCTCATATTTTCTGTGCATTTTTTCGTTTCTGAAAAATCTATCCAGTTTATATACCACAACTACATCTATATCCAGTATCCCGTTCTCAATGTCATCAATCATTCTCTTGAAATTCTCTCTTTTATCTGATTTTCCTGATTTTGCTCTGTCGATATATTCATCTGTAATTTCTATGTCATTTCTATCTGCATAATCGACAACAATTATTCGTTGCCCCTCGATACTTGTTTCGTTTTGGTTTTTGCTTGAATATCTACCGTAAAATACTCCTGACATCATTTTTGATTTCGCTCCTTCAACAACATATTATAGATTAGAGTGTTGACAAGAGCAGTATTGCCCTTGTCAACATCATTTGTTTTCAGTTTTCGCTGAGTCGCTTTACAGAAAGCATTTTGTTTTAAATCTCCTCTGCTGATTTTGATTTTAATTCTCATCATCAGCACCGCCTTTGATGGCTAAGACATTTACTACAATTACTTTTGTCTTTTTTAGGTTTCCTACATCTCGTCTTGCGTAGTTTTTATCCTTTTCACACTTGATGAAATTCTTCTCTTTCAAGGCTTTAATCAAGGACGTGGTATCTGGGAATCCTAACCTGTTCATCATTTTAACAAATTGATTGTACAATACAACAACTTCGTACAGCTCACCATTCCTGAAAATGCTCTTGCCCCAGATGTTGGAGTCATTCACGTTATCTTTAGGGAATTTTGTCTTATTCTTTGCGTATTCTTCAAGGAATTTATCCATAGCTTCTACGGATTGCTCTTGCCCTGCTTCAAGCAAAGTTGTATCGCAAATCAAAAAATCTCTAATTGCTTTGGCATCAAAATTCATATTCATTTTCTTTTTAGCAATTTTAGCAGCCAGAACGATTACTGCAATCTTTTCCGCCATTCTTCCAAACAGCGGTGAAAATTTGATGTTTCGTTCCTCACAATGATTTTTTATGTGTTCGATTACTTTTTCTGTTTCTTTAGATAAACTATTATTAAGACGCTTTTTAGAAAGCTTTGAGAGCTCCTTCGCAAACTTGAACCCTATATGTCCGTAATTTGCCTGTATGTTTTCTAAAATTAAGTCCGCAGTTTCTTTATCTTTGGTGAAATTGTAGTTTTTCACTTCAAACAATCTTACTGCTATACCGCCGTAATTGGACTCTTTGAATTTTATCTCACCTGTAGAAATGAAAGCCGTGTTAAAATCACTTATGCTTTCATCATCATTAGTCATTCGCTGTTTATCGTTTCCGCTCGTCAGTATGTATGTGAGTTTTGTGTTATTTGCATCTGACATTGAAAGTTCATCAAGTCCGATAGGTATTCCTTTATTTCCACAAGCTGATTTCATTAGCTTATTATCAGTTGTGTTCCAGCTTTTGATTACTCCGTTTGCTTTCACTTTAGGATTTCCCCACAGCGACCCTGCCAACATCAAGCTTGTAGTTTTACCTGATGTAGAAAGTCCTTCGATGTGAAATATGAATCTTAGATCTTTTTCCTCAAATAGACTAATCATCGCTGCCGAAAGAGAAACAGCACATACAACTTCAAGTCCTGTATTTGATGCTATGTAAGCGTTGAAGAAATCTAAGCAATCCTGATATTCTCCTTTACTTGATAAATCAAGATTGCCATTGTAGTACACTCTTTTAATCTTTCCATTCTTTATTGCTTTTAAGTGTAAAAAATAAAGTTTTCCAGCTATTTCATGCCATCCCACTGTTTTATAGGTGTTTTCAATGGGAAATTGTTCTTCGACTGATATTATGTCATATATTGTCGCATTAGCTTCATCTTTTGAAAGAATCGGAAAGCCTTGTTTTGTAAGTTCTGCAAGTCCTTTAACGGTCAGTTTATCTCTGGTTATAGTCATTTCGACTTTCTTTCCGAGATATGTTGTTTGCAGTACCAACTGCACCTCGTCAGTTTGAACATCTCTTTTGATTTTTACTAAATTGATTTCCTGATAATCCATATTGGATACCTCCTGTTAATTATTTGAGCAAAAAATTAAATTATATGCCCTTAATAATTTGTTCAAACCGACTTTAGAATTGTATATCGACAGATGACTCTCTCTATGATTTAAGCTCTCAAACCCTTGGATGGAAGGGTTTGAGAGACTTGTGCCCCTTTTTCAAGAGATTATTTTATCTGTTAATTTCATTGAAAAGTGGATGAAAAACATCAAAACAGAGGTGAAAGTTCTTGAAATTATGCCTTGAAGTTCAAATTAGCCATCGATGGAAGGCTATCAGAGGTCTCAAACCATTTTTGTTATGGGTTCATTGGCTTCTGTTATTTTTTCTCTTTTTGCATATAGATTCTTACCCTTAATATCAACATCACCGAAAGTTATTTTTAGTATCACCTCAATATTTTCATCTGTTATTATTATTTTTTCCACAAAGTTTAGTATAGCTTTTCTCAGTTCGTTAAAATTTCGCTCACTCCTTGCTTTTTGAAAATTGTTTATGAGTAACATTATTTCTTTAGATGTTACTGCAAATGACCTTGGCTGATTGGCTACCAGCAATTTTGCTTTTAGGTTTTCTTCCTGTTCCTTTAATTCATACAGCCGTTGGGAAAAGTACTCCTTGTATGCTCCCTGTTCAATAGCGGCAATGATGTTATGCTGATTTTTTTGTACCTGTGTTAGTTTGGCTTCAATTTCATTTGCTGTTTTCATTGATACATCTTCCAAATTCTCTGTATGTTGACGAATAACCTGCATTATTGCATTTACCTTATGAAAAGAAAAAATATTTTTTTGTAATTCATTAAGCACATATTCTTCCAGATACGACATATTGATTTCTTTTAAGTCGCATTTGATTGTTTGAGCTTTTCTGTTGCATCTGAAAGTTAGCTGACTATCCTTTCTTCGTCTGTTTGCGTGCATGGGAGAGCCACATTTACCACAGAACACAAGTCCTGAAAGCAAATATTTCTGTCTGTTTCTGTTGGCGGAGGCTTCTCTTTGGTTTTCACTCTGTCTTTTTCTTGCACGATTGAACAGGTCATCAGAAACTATGCGAGGACATCCGTTTTCTATCCGTATTACCTCGCTATCATCCTTGTATGCGTGTCTGTTATATGTGCCTTTTGCGGTCTTTCTCGCTGATTTATTGTAGGTGTAGACCCCTCTGTATTTTTCATTCCTGAGTATCTCAAAAAGGCTGTTTTTACCGAATGAATGACCGACCTTTGTTTTATACCCATTAGCATTTAATGTATTTATGATTGATGTGTACCCTTCACCATCTGCGTACATCTCAAATATAATTCTTACTGCTTCTGCTTCGTGTTCGTTTATGACGAGTTTTTTATCCACAATATCAAACCCAAGCGGAGGGATGCCTCCACAATGAACAGACTTTTTTGCATTTTCCATATTGCCTTTCATTATTTCTCTTGCAAGATTTTTGGAATAGTATTCAGCCATTGCTTCAAGCACTGATTCGAGTATTATGGATTCAGGTGTTCCGTCTAAATTCTCTGTTACACTTACCAGTCGTACATTATTAACTTTTAGCTTCTGCTTATAAATTGCACTGTCATACTTGCTTCGTGCAAAACGGTCAAGCTTATGTACGATTATGGTATCAAACATCCCTGTTTCGCTTGCCTTAATCATTTCCTGAAAGCTCGGTCTTTCGGCTGTTGTTGCTGATTTTGCTCGGTCTATGTATGTTTTGACTATCACAATGTTGTTATGTCTTGCGTAGTCTTGTATTGCACTTATTTGAGCATCTATGCTTTCATCACGCTGATTTTCACTTGAAAATCTTGCGTATATTGCCGCTTTTTGCACCTTTTTGTTCTCCTTTCATCTGACAGGGAAAGAGGGGATTCCCAGTGCATCCCCTTATGTTTCCTCTTCACTTTTCTTTGGTTGTGTCTGCTCTTTGAGCTTTTTCCCCTGTTTCCCCTCATCTGTTGATGGAACAGGCACATTTGACAAAATTTCTATTATCCTATGTTCCTTTCCATTTCTGTTTAAGTGTTCAATTATGGCAAGTTCTACAAAATCACCTATTTTCAAATCATTCTCAATGCAAAATTCATTCATCAGGAATTGAAGTTGTTCCGACATGAAAATAGTTCTTGACGATTTCTTTCCTTTTATCCTGTATCTGTATTCCTTTGATTTTTCATCTGCAGACAGAAATACTTTCAATTTTTCTTCGTTTGATTTTAGAAATTTAAGTATTGTTTCGTATTCTGTTGTCATTTTCTATGCTCCTTTTACGATTTTATCTTCTTTTAATTCCTTTTGTAGCAAGATACACGCTTACAGCGAGCATTGCCCCTTCACTGATTGCACTAAATATACCTGTTGTTGCTCCAACTAAAAAGCACATATTTTAAGCTCCTTTCTTACACAAGCTGTCCACTGACAGCATTATTACTAATGTCAAACAAAAACCTATTAGTTTATATTGCATTTTTATCATCTCCTTTTAAATAGAAAAAGAGCTATGACTTTTAATTCGCCATAGCTCTATCGTAATTCACAATGATTATTTCATTTTTGCGGCTGACTCTCTCGCTTTCTTTGCGGTTTCATACAACATTCTTGCATTTGCAAACTCATAACCATACTTTTCTGGGTCGCTCTTTGCTTTTGCCCAATGTCTTGCTGCCATTTTCTCTTTAGTTTCAGCGACTTTGAGTATTTGTTCTTTAGTTGTTGCTGCCACTTGTTTCACCTCTCCTGCAAATTATTTATTAAAAAGCTCTTTCTTGAGTTCGTCTCGGTTTTCCTGTGTGTTGTTAAAGTGTTCCAAGTCACTTTTAGCCTTCATTGCCATTTCCTGTGCTTTCTTTCTCTGTTCAGGTGAAAGAGAACTGTCATTTGCATATTTTCGAGCAGTATTGTATTGTTGCTGTGCAGACGACTTAGCTCCTGACTCTATAGCACCGAAAATTATCTCCCCAAGTACGCTGAAAAAACCCATTATGAAATACCTCCTTATTTGACTGAATCTTTTATCAGCCTTCTTAATGTTTTTTCTGAATAACTGTATTTAACAGCTAATTGTTTAAGATTTGTGCCGTCAAATTCTTCAAGGATTTTTCTTTTAACCAACTCAGGATTAAGAAAACGCATGGGGAAATTAACCTGTGTTCCTTTATATAGCTGATACATTCTCATTGCAACATCTATCCCAAATTCGTCATTTATGTCCTTGTATACAGAATTTAGTAATTCTATATTTTTTTCATCCAACAGCACCACCTCACAGAAAGATTTTACCATAATATTTTTTGCAGAGCAAAAGACATTGTCCACGCATTTGTCCATTTTACACCTCATTTCTATGCTTTTTGTTTGTGAGAAAGGCTGTGGGAGTGAGAGAATATGGAATGATGATAAGAATAGAAAAATCGCTTGAAACAAGGAATAATGAGGCTGTATGAGTAGGTTCATCTTTCCAAAATATGATGTCGGAATATTCTATTGTGATATTACTTACTTCTTCCGAAAAGATTTTTTTGAACTCTGCAAAATCCTGTTTATCTTCTATTACAAGAATGTAACCTCCTAAATCTTTATCAATATTACGATTTTCGCCGTAATGATAGTTGAGAAGTGCGATAGTTTCTTCTATTCTCTGATAGACAGGCGGAGGTAGTCCCCACAATTTTTCACAATCTGCTTTTGTACCAATTTTTCGCATAAAAAAACTCCTTTCTAATATTATCAATAAGATAATTTCTGTTTGAAAGGAGTTTTGTTTCAAATTATTCATCTGTGGTTTAACTGTGGTAGTACATTAGGTCATAAAAATATCCCAGAACCTTGATAGTTCTGGGATTTCTTACCCCAAAGTGGGGATTTTGCTGTACGAGCGTGACGGTTTTACTGTCACCGCTATTTTTACCAGTATTTATGCGGTTTTGAAAGGTTTTACCCTTATCAGTACCAAAGCATAATTTATGTCTTTTTGTTTGTTTTATTGTATCATATTTTTAATTCTTTTACAAGTCTTTTTATATAATTTCTCTGTTTTACATATTGACGGTATAGACGTAGTCTCCCGACCAGATTCGCATTTCATTTTTGGATACGATTTCAATTCTGTCGAACAGCATTCTGATAGAGTCATCTTCGAGTCTGTCAATTTCTTCAGGCATCTCATCGATGGTCTTGAAGATTGTTTTCAGTTTTTCGTGGTCAGCAGATTCTATTTGTCTCCGTTTTTCGTATGCATCATTTTCGTGGCGGAGCCGTAGTTGCTCATCACGGATTTCCGAGAAGATTTTGTCCATTTCCTCAATGCTGATTTCGCCGTCTAAGTTTTTAGTGAGAGTTTGACTCAATCTTTCGTTAAGCTCATTCATCCTTGCAGTATTTTCATTCATCTTATTCTGCACATTGTCACCCATGACCTCTGCGATAGCGCCTTTTAATATTTCCTTTGCATATACCATATCCGTTATCATAGAGTTTGCAGCTTCGGTTACTGCGGATATTAGGAATTCTTCTTTTATGCTTGGGGAGTGCTTACACTTTTTCTTTCCGTGTTCGAGCCTGCTCATACATCTCCAGACATATTCCTTTTGCTTATCTCTTGTTACCCACATTGTACGGCGGTACTTGGTTCCGCATTCTCCGCAGACGATTATGTTGTTGAAGGGATACTTGCCGCTGTATTTACCATAGTCATTTTTATTCTCATTCTTTTTTATGCAACTTCTTCGGCTAAGTTCAATCTGTACAGCATCGAACACCTCACGGTCTATGATGGCAATATGATGATCTTTTATATAGAATTTTGGCAGTTCTCCTGTATTTTTCCTTGTCTTTTTGCTGATGGGATCGACTACATATGTTTTTTGTGTCAGTACATCTCCTGCATATTTTTCGTTTACAAGAATTCTTTTCACGGCTTCAGTTTTCCATACAGGTTTTCCCGATGGGGAGGGTATTTTTTCTTCTATAAGGGAGTCTGCAATTTCTCTCATACTGAGTCCTCTTTGGAATCTTGTAAATATGACTTTTACTGCGGCTGCCTGTTCGGGGACTATGTATATGTTTTTTTCATTGTCCTGCCCGTATCCATATACTCGGTTGAAGTTAAAGCAAGCTTGTCCCTGACTGTATCTGGAGCGTTTACCCATTTTCACATTCAGACTCTGGCTTTCGCTTTCTTGTTGGGCAAAGGTACTGTACATTGACAGAAGAAATTCGCTTGACACTTCAAGGGTGTTGAGGTTTTCTTTTTCAAATATTATGCCAATTCCCATGAGCTTTAGCTTTCTTGCATATTCCAAGGTTACCGCTGTGTTTCTTGAGAATCGGGATATTGATTTTGTGATTATTAAATCAATTTTTCCTTGCTCACACATTTTCATCATTCTGCGAAACGCCGGTCTTTTTTCAGCAGAGGTTCCTGTAATACCATCGTCACCGAATATCTCTACTAAACTCCATTCGTCTTTGCCTTCAATCATTTTTGTGTAATGATCAACCTGATTTTCGAAGCTATCATGCTGTTCTTCAGCAGTGCTAACTCGGCAATATGCTCCAACATTCAATTTCTTTCTTCCCATTTTTGGTTCATACATTTTTTTAGTTGCCGGAATTAATGTAACATTAGGTGCTGACATTTTCATCCCTCTCTTTCTAAAATTTTATCGTTTATCAGTTTTATCTTTAAGCCATTTTCTCCGCCTATATAGAATTTTGATATTATTTTCTCCATCAGCGGAAGAGGGGCTTTTTCACTTATTCCATATTTGCAAAGCTCCTGCTTGATTTTTTCGGTCACCTTGCTCATATCGGTTTTGGTATAGCTTTTGAATTTTAGTTTTGCAAGTCTGTATATATCCTTTAGGATTTCATCCTTTTCGGTGTTGTCATTTATGGTCTTGATATATATTTCATTGGTAAGCTCATCAATATTTTCATCATTTCGGCTTTGATTTTTAACCTCTACATCTGCAAGTTCGATATTATCTATAAGTCGGTTTACAATTCCGTTTATGTATTCATATAATCTGTCTTCGTGAATTGATTTCGCCGGGCATATCGGATTTGAGCATTTGTAAGCCGTATATGCACCCTTGTCGTGACCTTGCCTTTGTCTTTTGATGGAAAATCCACATTCAGGGCATTGGGCGTGAGTTCTTATGAATTTGTCATATTCCATCTTATCGCTGTCTGCCTTTATGTTTTTGGAGAGCCTTATGCGGTTTGCCTTGTGATATTGCTTTTCGTCTATGATAGGCGGATATTCATCTGTGCCTGTATATTTTTCGTTTTCTATCATCCGCTTAACCATATTTTTATTCCATTTTGCAGAATCCTTGTTGTAACAGATTCCTGACATTTCAAATCTGTCAGCTATAGTTTTGTAGGATTTGCCTGCTATGTATAATTCAAAGGCTGATTTCACAAGCAATGCCTCTTGATTTACAATAACGATTTCGGCATTTTGTATTTCATAGCCGAAGGGTATGTATCTGTTAGCCATTTTTAAGGCACCTCCTGTTTTTCAATCTCAAGCTCAATTCCGTTCTTCAGCACGAAGGTGATTTCATTGTCTGTTATGTATAATTTCTGTATGTGCCTTTTGAAGCCTTCGGTATCGAAGGTGCAGATGGAATCACTTTTTTCAAGCTCCTTTACAAGTCCTTTTGTGTCAGTAACTATTTTGTTGTACCGATTCTCATGTAGGATTTTATTTTTCCTTGCCTTTAGTTCCATCATTCTGCGGTCGCATTCATTTAATTCCTGCATATAAAATGACGGATCGGCAAGGTTGTTATCCTTGAGCCTGTTTATCATCATAACCCTTTCGGAGACCTGTGCTATCTGTATGTTGAGTTCAGATATGGCGTCCTTTTCAGATTGATTGTTTTTCATTGCCTCAATCTGATTGATAAAGAGGGTGAGTATGTGTTTGTAGTTTGCTTTCAGCCTGTTGTACATAAGGATGTATGCCTTTTTGATAAGCTCTTCGGTTACGGGTTGGGCATTGCATTTGTCTATACTTACATCGTGAGTTCTGCAGGTCCAGACTCCGTCACCCTTATGCTTGTATGGTGTACCGCAGTTTTTGCAGTATATCATTTTAGTAAATATTCCGGCATCCCCATAGGTTGTGTGAGTAAACTTTTTCTGCCTTTTTTCAAGGAGAGTGTATGCCATATCGAAAACCTCGGCGGATACTATCGGCTCATTTACATTATGCAGATAGTACATATCAAGCTCGCCTGTGTTTTTAACCTTTTTATACGGAAATCCGTCTGTGTATGATTTCTGCAAAAGAGCATCACCCTTGTATCGTACATTGCTTATGATGTAGCTGATAGCAGAGGGAGACCATTTTTCTTTTCCGTTTTTATTGGGTATTTTTAATTCCGTCAGGAGACTTGCAATTTCGGTGGTGCCTTTTCCTGCAATGTACTCTGTGAATATTTTTCTCACTACTTCGGCTTGTTCTTCGTTTATGACAAGCTTTTTATCCTTATAGGTGTAACCATAAGGAGCATTTACCTGAATGTAGGTTCCGTTTCGCATTTTGTTTCTTGTGCCGATTCTTACATTCAGTGCAATGGATTGTGATTCTTCCTGTGCAAGTGCCGAACTAACCTTTATCGCGGCTGCATCTGTCGGGGTGGCAGTGTTTAGTCCGCCATCCTCAAATTTTACTGCTACACCAAGCTTGTTAAGCTTTTCTACGGCTCTTATGCAGTCAACGGTGTTTCTTGCAAATCTTGATATGGATTTTACAACGATAAGGTCGAGCTTGCCGTCTTCCGCATCTTGAATCATACGGTTGAAGTCGTCACGCTTG